>DATKPD010000011.1:0-47485 GCA_035524315.1 Caulobacteraceae bacterium | reverse complement strand
TGGGGAGCGCCGGCGGCGGCGTCAACCGATTTTCCCTTTGCGCCGGCCCCGTCGTTCGCTATAGGCCCGGCCTCGCCAGTGCCGCCGTAGCTCAGTGGTAGAGCGCATCCTTGGTAAGGCTGAGGTCGGCAGTTCAATCCTGCCCGGCGGCACCAGCTTCCCGAACGACAACAAGAGCCTCGCCAGAGGCCGGTCACGTCCGACGCGAATGGAGCGGGAAGCCCATGGCCGAGCCCGACGACAAGCCTCCCGGCCCCGATCCGCGCCAGGCGCGCGAGGATCGCCTCGCCAAAGCCCTGCGCGCGAACCTCCGTCGGCGCAAGGCGGGCGGCCCGCAGGACGATTCCCACGCCGATCCGCCGCCCCGGCGCTAGGGGCCCTTTGCGCGGGCCTCTTGCGTCCTGTAGAAACCCGCCTCCATCTATGCCCTCGACCCACCGCTGCTGAGCGGCGTGCGGCATGGAAAGATCAGGGGCGCAATGGATCGCATAGCCATCGTCGGCGGGCAGCGGCTTGAGGGTGAGATTCCCATCAGCGGCGCGAAGAACTCGGCCATCAAGCTGATGGCGGCCAGCCTGCTGACCGATCAGCCCCTGCGCCTGACCAATATGCCGCGCCTGGCCGATACGCGCTTCCTCGGCCGGTTGCTGCGGCGGCTGGGCGCCGAGCTGACCGAGACCGACGACGGTCCGGACGGTCCGGAAACCGTGCTGCACACGCCCGAGATCCTCAGCGCCATCGCCTCCTACGACCTGGTGCGCCAGATGCGCGCCTCGTTCAATGTGCTGGGGCCCCTGGTGGCGCGCGCCGGCCACGCCAAGGTCTCGCTGCCGGGCGGCTGCACCATCGGCGCGCGGCCGGTCGATCTGCACCTCAAGGGCCTGGAGGCGCTGGGCGCCACGATCGATCTGCACGAAGGCTATGTCTACGCCCAGGCCCCGCGCGGGCTGAAGGGCGCGCGGATCGAGTTCCCCATGGTCTCGGTCGGCGCCACCGAGCACACCCTGCTGGCGGCCGTGCTGGCCGATGGCCAGACCGAGATCGTCAACGCCGCCTGCGAGCCGGAGATCGGCGATCTGGTCGACTGCCTGGTCAAGATGGGCGCCCATATCGAGGGCAAGGACACCTCGACCCTGCGCATCACCGGCGTGGCCCGGCTCAACGGCGCGACCCACGCGGTGATTCCCGACCGGATCGAGACGGGCACCTACGCCCTGGCGGCGGCCATGGCCGGCGGGGAAGTGCGCCTGACCCATACCCGCAGCGACTTCATCGAGGCCTTGCTGGTCAAGATGGAGGCCGCAGGCGTCGACGTGATCCGCGCCAACGACGGCCTGACCGTCAAACGCAACGGCGCCCGGCTCAAGTCGGTCGATGTCGAGACCGAGGCCTATCCCGGCTTCGCCACCGATCTGCAGGCCCAGTTCATGGCCCTCATGACCATGGCCGATGGCGTGAGCATCATCCGCGAGACCATCTTCGAAAACCGCTTCATGCACGCGCCCGAGCTGGCGCGCCTGGGCGCCGATATCACCGTGCGCGGCGGCGAGGCCGAGGTGCGCGGCGTGGAGCAGCTTAACGGCGCCCAGGTGATGGCGACCGATCTGCGCGCTTCGGTCAGCCTGGTGGTGGCGGCCTTGGCCGCGCGCGGCGAGACCGTGGTCAACCGGGTCTATCACCTGGATCGCGGCTTCGAGCGGCTGGAGGAAAAGCTCGGCGCGTGCGGCGCCGATATCCGCCGCCTGCACGATGGAGGCGACGAGGCATGAGCCCGCCCGCGTCTTCGGCCGCGCGCCGGCTCAACCTGCTGGCCGACGACGAAGAGGATCTGAAGGTCCTTTCGGCGGCCGTGCAGGACGCCGTGTGCGTCATCGGCGACATCGCCTATGAGCCGGCCGAGCGCCGGCTGACCGTGGCGCTCAATCGGTTCCGCTGGGAAGATGCGACCAGCCGCCGGGGCGGGCAGCGCGTGCGCGCGGCCCTGCAGTTCGGCTCGGTGCTCGACGTCAAGGCCCAGCGGCTGCGGCGCGACGCCAAGCAGGCGGTGCTGTCGCTGCTCTCGCTGACCTTCGAGCCTGGAGCGGCGCCCGGCGGCGCGGTGATCCTGACCTTCGCCGGCGGCGGGGCCCTGCGCGCGGAGGTCGAATGTATCGACGCCCTTCTGGCGGACCTGTCCGATCCCTGGTCCACCCCGCGCCGCCCCGCGCACGATCTGTCCGAGAGTTGATGAGCATGCGCCGTTTTCATTTTGACGCCCCGGGGTTCGACGCGGCGTTCCGCGCCTTCCTCGACGAGCGTCGTGGCTCGCCGCCCGACGTTGACGCCGCGGTCGCCGACATCCTCGAGGCCGTGCGCACCGAGGGCCTGGACGCGGTGCTGCGCTTTTCCGCGCGCTTCGACCGGGTGGAGTTGGACGCCGACAGCCTGCGGGTCGGTCCCGAGGAGATCGCGCGCGGCGCCGCCCAGGCCGATCCCAAGGTGCGCGAGGCCATCGCCTTCGCCGCCGCCCGCATCCGCGCCTATCACGAGCGCCAGCGTCCGGCCGACCAGAGGTTCGTCGACGACACCGGCGCCGAGCTCGGCTGGCGCTGGACCGCGCTGGAGTCGGTCGGGGTCTATGTGCCGGGCGGCCGCGCCGCCTATCCCTCGACCGTGCTGATGAATGCGGTGCCCGCCGCCGCCGCGGGGGTCGAGCGCATCGCCATGATCACCCCGCCGGGCAGGATGGAGCCTGCCGTCCTGGCCGCGGCCCAGGCCGCCGGCGTGACCGAGATCTGGCGCGTGGGCGGGGCCCACGGCGTGGCCGCCCTGGCTTATGGCGCCGGACCCATTCGCCCGGTCGACAAGATTGTCGGCCCGGGCAACGCCTATGTCACCGCGGCCAAGCGGCGCCTCTACGGCGTAGTCGGCATTGACGCCCTGGCTGGACCGTCTGAAATCGTGGTGGTGGCGGACGGGGCCAACAATCCCGAGTGGATGGCCGCCGACCTGCTGTCCCAGGCCGAGCACGATCCCGACGCCCAGTCGATCCTGATCACCGACGACGAGGCCTTCGCCGACCGGGTGGTCCTGGCGGTCGACCGACAGATCGGGGAACTCGCCACGGGGGAAGACGCCCGCGCCTCGTGGGATCGGCACGGCGCGGTGATCATCGCGCCGCTGGACCGCTCGCCCGGCCTGGTCAATCTGATCGCGCCCGAGCACGTTGAGTTCGCCGTGGACGATCCGGACGCCCTGGCCGACGGCGTGCGCCACGCCGGCGCCATCTTCCTTGGCCGCTACGCGCCCGAGGCGATCGGCGACTATGTGGCGGGGTCCAACCACGTCCTGCCCACCAGCCGGGCGGCGCGGTTTTCCTCGGGCCTGTCGCTTTATGACTTCCTCAAGCGCTCCTCGCTGATCCGCTGCGACGCCGGCGCCTTCACCCGCCTGGCCGACGCCACCCTGGCCCTGGCCCAGGCCGAAGGCCTGCCGGCGCACGCGCGCTCGGTCTCGATCCGCTTGAACCACGATTAGGACGGCCATGGCCAAGGGCGACCCCGATCAGCGCCTTGAGAAGGTGGACCTTGACGAAGGCTCGCTCGCGTCGCTGTCGCCCGAACAGGACGACGAGCGCCGGGTGGCCATCGCCGATCTGCTGGCCAGCAACAGCTTCGTGCCCGAAGGCGCCGGCTCCGGGCCCTTTCGCCTCAAGCTCAGCATCCAGGAAGGTCGCCTGGTGCTCGACGTCACGGGCCCCGACTACGACCGGCGGTTCCTGCTGTCGCTGTCGCCCCTGCGCGGGGTGATCAAGGACTACTTCCTGATCTGCGAGAGCTATTACGCCGCCGTGCAGAACGCCACCTCGACCCAGATCGAGGCCCTCGATATGGGCCGCCGCGGTCTGCACAACGAAGGCGCGTCCCTGCTGGGCGAGCGCCTGGCCGGCAAGGTCGCGGTCGACGCCGACACCGCGCGGCGGCTGTTCACCCTCATCTGCGCCCTGCACTGGAGGGGCTGAGTGGCGTTGGTCGGTCCGGGCGGGGTCTTGTTCGTGTGCACCTACAACCGGGTGCGCTCGCCCATGGCGGCCGGCCTGATGCGCAAGCTCTACGGCCAGGACGCCCTGGTCGACAGCTGCGGTCTGGAGCCGGGCAGCGAGGTCGACGCCTTCGCCGCGGCCGTGATGGCCGAAGTGGGGGTCGATCTGCTCGATCACACGCCCCAGCGCCTCGAAGACCTGATCGCCGACGGCCGCTTCACCCGTATCGTCACCTTGAGCGAGGAAGCCGAGGCCGATTTGCGCGGGCGCGACCTATCTCCGGCGCCCATGCATTGGACCATCGCCGATCCCGCCCATTGCGAGGACGCGCGCGAGGCCCGGCTGGAGGCCTATCGTCTGACGCGAAGCCAGATTCACGCCTGCATCCTGGATCAGTTCGGCGCGCCGCCCGCCGGCGCGGTCGTGCGCCTGTGACCGGTCCGGGTCCGGAGCGGGCAGGGGCCGTGCTGGTGCTGGCCAGCGCCAGCCCGCGCCGGCTCGATCTGCTGCGCCAGGTCGGGGTCGAACCCGATCGCGTGGCGCCCGCCGACCTGGACGAGACGCCCCTGGACCAGGAAACGCCCCGCCAGTTGGCCCTGCGCCTGGCCGAGGACAAGGCCAGGACCGTGGCCGCGCGGGAGCCGGGAGCCTATGTCCTGGCCGCCGACACCGTGGTGGCGCTGGGCCGGCGCGTGTTCGGCAAGCCCGAGAGCGAGGCCGAGGCCCGGCGCATGATCGGGCGCCTGTCAGGCCGGGCGCACCGGGTGCTGACGGCGGTGGCCGTGGCCGCGCCGGACGGGCGGCTGTCCTCGCGCCTGTCGGAAAGCAAGATCGCGTTCAAGCGGCTCACGCCCGGCGAACTGGACGACCTGATCGTCTGCGGCGAGTGGCGGGGCGTGGCGGGCGGCTACCGTATCCAGGGCCGGGCCGCGGGGGCCATCCACGCCCTGCAGGGCTCCTACAGCGGCGTGGTCGGCCTGCCGCTTTACGAGACCCTGTCGCTGCTGGGCGGCCTCGGCTATCGCGGCGCGCGATGAGCGAACGCGCGATCTTCCTCGACGAAGGCCCAGGCGAGACGCGGGCGGTGGTCACCATCGACGGGGCGCCCGAGCGGCTGATGATTGAGCGGGCGGGCCTGGACTATCCGCGCCTGGGCGCGCGCTACCGGGCGCGGGTCAGCCGCGTGGACCGCGCCGTGGGCCTGGCGTGGCTCGACTTGGGACCGGACGGGGGCGCCTCGGTGCGCCTCAAGAACGACCGCGCCCCGCCGCGCGAGGGCCAGAAGGTCGAGGCCGACATCATCATCGAGCCTCAGGGCGACAAGCCCGCCGTCGCGCGGGTCATTGACGACGCCGAGGGCGAACCGGCCCGGTTGGCCGTCGCGCCCAGCCTCGAGCAGCGCCTGCGCGCCCTGGCCCCGGACGCCCCGCTCGTCACCGGCCGCGCCGCGCGCGACGAGGCGGACGAGGCCGAGGCCGCCGTCCTGGCGGTCGAGCACAACCTGCCGGGGGGCGGCTCCATCGCCATCGAGCGGACCCGGGCGCTGACGGCCGTCGACGTCGACCTGGGTTCGGCCTCGGGCGAGGCCAAGCGCGCGGCCCGTCAAGTCAATCTGCGCGCCATCGCCGAATGCGCGCGGCTGCTGCGGCTGGGCGCCCAGGGCGGACTGGTGGTGCTGGATCTGGTCGGGCGCGGCCACGACGGCCAGGCCTTGAGCCATGCGCTGAAATCGGCCTTCGCCGCCGATCAGCCGGGTGTGGCGTTCGGGCCGGTCAGCCGGTTCGGCCTGGTCGAGTTGGCCTTGCCGCGCCGCCTGCGGCCGCTGGCCGACCTATTGTGCGGGCCTGGCGGGGCGCCCTCCGCCGACACCCTGGCGCTGAGGCTGTTGCGCGCCATCGAGCGTCAGGCCCAGGCCGATCCCGGCGGCCGCCTGGCCGCGTCCGCGCCGCCGCTGGTGATCGCCGCCGCTGGTCAATGGGCCCATTTTCTGTCCGGCCGCATCGGGGCGCGCTTCGAGCTCAAGGCCGATCCGGCCCTGAAGCCCCACGACATCGCCATCCGCACCCTATGAAACCGCCCCCGTCGCCGCCTTGCCCCATCTGCGCCAAGCCGCTGGCCCAGACGGCCTATCGCCCGTTCTGCTCGCGCCGGTGCGCCGACGTCGACCTGCAGCGTTGGCTGTCGGGCGGCTATGTCGTGCCGGCGTCCGAGGAGGACGAGGAGCCGGCTCGGTCCGGAGACGATGTGCAGGAGTAGATGGTGCCTGGGGGCGGAATCGAACCACCGACACGCGGATTTTCAATCCGCTGCTCTACCAACTGAGCTACCCAGGCGCCGCATTCCGGCGCGGCGTAGAAGCGCCTCCGAAATCGGAGCGCCGTCTATACGCAAGGCCGGTGGGCCTGTCCAGCACGGCGCGCGACCCATTTGACCGGGCGAGCGGTGAGGGGACGGCGCCTTTTCAATAGGCGCTCTCACGGAATGAACGCCTTCTGCAGGCTATGATCGACCAGCGCCTTCTGCCCCCGCTGGCGAAGGGATCGGCGCGCCCGGCCGGTCTGGGCCGCTAAAAAGCAACCTAAGCGGGCGTAGGCATTACCAAAGATTGTGCGCTTCGGTTAATTGGACGTTATTTCGTAGAAATGACATGCTGCAGTGCAATAGATGTAAGGCTGTCCTTGATCCAGCAAGCTATTGCCGAGCTCCATTTCGTTGTGCGGTGCACAATAAACGCCTGAGTTCCGCTTTCCCGCACAAGAAGAATTGCATCCGACGCCCCTTGACGTTGTGGTGAGGGGTTGTCAAAGGACGTTTGCCGCAAGTCTCACCGATGGCGCGACCTTCCTACTCGCGAGGCGTCGTTGGCCAAAAGAGGCGCGCTCCGCACCGCGACGTCACGTTGACGATCAAGGGTGGTTAAGCGCTGCGAGTGCGGTTCGAAAGCGGGCCCCTGCGGGGCGGCCGACGGACAATGATCTAAGGGTGGAGACGCTCGCGCGCGACGACCCTGGCCCCCAATGTGCTAGACCAACCAGGAACTGGCGAAAGATGCTCGATATTAAACCCAATCACTCTCTTGCGGCTCTCGTCGGCGCGCTCGCGCTGACCGTGGGCGTTCCGGCGTTCGCCCAGACCGCGGCTCCGGCCCCCTCTGACGCGGCCGCGGCCTCCGACGCCGCTCCGGCGTCTGGCCTCGCCAACGGCGGCGCTGTCGCGGCGCCCACCCAGATCAAGAACGCCGGCAAGCTGACGCCGATCCAGATGTTCCTCGACGCCGAACCGGTCGTTAAGGTGGTCATGGTCGGTCTGCTGCTCTGCTCGATGTTCTCCTGGACCCTGCTGATCACCAAGCTGATCGAGTTCGGCTCGCTGAACAAGGCGTCGGATCGCTTCCTCGAATCCTTCCGCACCGCCCGCTCGATCGCCGACATCGCGCGCATCTCCACCTCGGAAGAATTCGAAGGCAACCCGATGGCCGACATGGCCGCCGCGGCGTCCTCGGAAGTGGAAGTCTCGCGTCAAGCCGGTCTGTCCGTCACGGGCGATCACCGCGACTCCACCATCACCCGCGCCTCGGCCGCGGTGTCGGCGGTTCAAGCCGGTCTGGCCAAGCGCCTGTCCGCCGGCATGCAGTTCCTCGCCTCGGTCGGTTCGTCGGGTCCCTTCATCGGCCTGTTCGGTACCGTGTACGGGATCATGAACTCCTTCATCGGCATCGCGAACACCAACACCACCAACCTGGCCGTCGTCGCTCCCGGTATCGCCGAAGCGCTGCTCGCCACCGGTATCGGTCTGTTCGCCGCTATCCCGTCGGTGATTTTCTACAACTTCTTCCAAACCCGCATCTCGGCCTATGGCACGCGGACGGAAGGGTTTGTCGCCGAACTGATGAACGCGATCTCCCGTCAGCTCGACAAGGGGGCGTAATCTCCTATGGCCGCCAAACTCGCAGGTGGTGGCGGACGCTCGAGGTTCAACATCGAGCAGAACAGCGAGATCAACGTCACCCCGTTCGTGGACGTGATGCTGGTGTTGCTAATCATCTTCATGGTGGCGGCTCCGCTCGCCACTGTGTCGGTCCATGTCACCCTACCACCGGCGGTGGCCAAACCATCGCCGAACCCGCCGAAGCCGATCTACATCTCCATTCAAGCGAATGGCGACACCTACATCGGCGACGCCCCCACGGACTTGGCCTCGATCGGCGACGACCTGCGCAAGCAGATCGGCAAGCGCGATCCGACCAAGGAACGCATCTTCATCCGCGGGGATGAAGACATGGAATACAAGGACTTCATGGGTGTGATGAACGCGCTGCAGGACAATGGTTTCTACAGCGTGGCGCTCATCGGTCAGGACACCAACCGACCGGGTGCCAAATGACCGATGCGCCTCCTCATCGCCGCTATGATCCGTTGGTCGACAAGCCGCCGCGCAAAAAGGGCAGCGGCATGGCCACCGGGGTCCTGATCGCCGTCATCTTGCACGTCGGCATCCTGACCTACTTGTGGTTCAACAAGTTCGTCGTGCACTACAAGGAGTACTCGGACGAGGCTGTGAAGGTCGACTTGGTCAAGCCGCCTCCGCCGCCGCCTCCGCCGCCTCCGCCGCCGCCGCCTCCGAACACGCCGCCGCCCCCGCCTCCGCCGGTGCAGCCGCGTCCCTCGGTCGCTCCGCCGGCTGACGTTCCGCCGCCCCCGCCGATCGCGATCGCGCCGGTGGAGCATCACGAGGCGCCGCCTCCGCCGGCTCCGCCGCCGCCGCCGCACGTGGCTCAGATCACCAATCCCGATTGGCTGCACAAGCCGAACGGCGATGACTTCGCCAGCTACTATCCCCAACGGGCGATGGAGCTGAACAAAGAAGGCAAGGTGACCCTGAGCTGCACCGTGACCGCCAAGGGCACGCTGGACTCCTGCTCCGTTCAGGAAGATCCGACGGGCTTCGGTTTCGGCGACGCGACCTTGCGGATCGCCAAGCTGTTCAAGATGAAGCCCCAAACGGCAGACGGTAATCCTGTCGAAGGCGGCAAGTTCAGCACGGTCGTGGTCTGGCGTCTGGCCGACTAAGTCGCGCTGAGCGTAGAATGTGAGCCCCGGAGGCCTGCCTCCGGGGCTTTCTTTTTGAACAGGACGGCCTTGATCGCGCCGCGCGGCCCGACTAGAACCTGTCCCTCCTTTGAATGCCGCCTTAGCTCAGTTGGTTAGAGCGCTAGATTGTGGATCTAGAGGTCCTCGGTTCGAGCCCGAGAGGTGGTACCATCGGTTCTGTCGACAGACCCGTCCGCGGTCGCGACAGGCGCTAAATCGCCTGATGAGATAAGGGGTTCGGCGCCGAAGCCGCACAGCGATATTTGCTGTTGATGGCCCTTTACTTCCGACGCTAACCGCGCCAAACGTCCCTCTGAATAATTTAGTGGGCCGCGTGCGGCCTCCGGAGGAGATGACCGTATGGCGGCGAAGCTCGCGAACAAAACCGGCGGAAAGTACGACGTCGGCCAGAATGCCGACATCAACGTGACTCCGTTCGTGGACGTCATGCTGGTGCTGCTGATCATCTTCATGGTGGCCGCGCCCCTGGCCACCGTCGCCATCAAGATCGACCTTCCGCCCGCCCAGGCTCCCAAGGACGCCAACAAGAAGCCGACCTTCCTGTCAGTTCGCCGCGGCGGTTTGCTGTACCTGATCACGCCCGACAAGACCGACCAGGTCCCGCTCGACGGCTTGGCCTCGCAACTGGCCGCCAGCGTGCCCGGCAACCCGGCGGACGTGACCGTCCTGATCCGCGCCGACCGCGATGTCCGCTACAAGGAATTCATGGGCGTGGTGAACCAGCTCCAGAAGGACGGCTACTACAAGATCGGCCTGATCAGCGAAGATCTCAGCTAGCCTACGCTGCAACGCGGCGAATTTTTGCGAAGGGCCAGGCCAAAAGCCTGGCCCTTTTTCGTGGGCCGGCGCCCGCCGCATAGGCGACCGGCCCGTCGGCCCTTAGGCGTTAACGCTTTTTTATGGATCACAACTTCGTTTGCGACGTTTCCCCGTCGTTAGGAACATTGACAGTTTTGCTGCACTGCGAAACTCTCGCTCCATCGACGACGCTTCGGCAGTGAGGCGCGTACAGTAGGGCCCCCGACCGGACGGACGTGCGATGACGGATGTGGTGATCAAGTTTCCGGTCAGAGACGGCGCTGAAGCCCAGCTGTTCGGCGACTACCTCAACCAGTTCATCGAGCGGTCCATCGCCCTGGCCGACCTGCAGGCCGCCGAAAGCGACGCGCCTTACCTGATGGTGCGGTCCGACCCCCTGACCGATCTGGAGATGAAGGTCCTGATATTCCAGGAGACCAGCGCCGCCCGAGCCTTCTCGGACGGCTGGGCCCGCGCTCGGGGCGCCCTCAAGCTCAATTGAGCACGGGCCTGAACTGAGTTTTGCGGCTCGACAGCCCTCCGCGGTCCCGCTAACCCCTTTGACATGAATGATCTTCAGGGCCTGCGAGTCCTCGTTGCCGGGGCGGGCGCGATCGGCTCGGTCACGGCGCTGGTGCTTCGACGCTGCGGCGCGGATGTGGCGCTTCGCGATCCCGCGGCGGTCGGCGACAACGCCTCGGGCGTCGCCGCGGGCATGCTGGCCCCGGCCTTCGAAACCCTGCTGGACCCGGTCTCGGCCGACCATTTCCCCTTGCTGGCCGTGGCCCGCGACCTTTGGCTGGACCTGGCTGACACCCTGCCGGGCGGCGCGGATCTGATCGACCGGTCCGGCGCCCTCTATCTGGCCGCCGACGAAGCCGATCTGGAGCGGCGGGCCCGGGCCCTGGCGATGCTTGATCCGGCGTGCGAGGTGCTCGGCGCGTCCCAGGCGACGGCCTTGTCGCCCGGCCTCAAGGGCGCGCCCGGCCTCTTCACCGCCCTGGATTGGCGGCTGGCGCCGTCGAGCGCGCTGGCGGTCCTGCACAGGGCCTTTGTCGAGGCGGGCGGCCGTCTCGAACGCGGGCGGGTCGAGGGCGCCGATCAGGCGGCGGTCGATGTGGTGGTCTACGCCACGGGCGCCGCCGGTTTGCCCGCCGTGGCGCCCGAGGGCCGCGCGCTGCAGCCGATAAAGGGCCAGATTGTCCGCTTCGACGGAGCGGCTCCGGTAGGCGGCCCGGTGGTGCGCGCGCCGGGCGTCTATGTCTGTCCGTCGGCCGAGGGCGCGGCGGTGGGCGCCACCATGCAGGCGGGCGTCAATGACCGGGCCATCGATCCAGCGACCACGGTGAGCCTGCAGGGCGCGGCGAGCGCGCTCTTCCCGGCGCTCGCCACGGCCATCCCCCGCGCTCAGGCCGGCGTTAGGGCCGCAACGCCCGACGGGCTTCCTCTGGCCGGACCCAGCCGCGCGGGACCGAAGGTGATCCTGGCGACGGGCGCGCGCCGCAACGGGTGGCTGCTGGCCCCGGCGATGGCGGACGTGGTCGCGGCGCGGCTGCGCGGCCTCGACGCCGGCGTGTTTGGCCAGGCCTTCGATCCGGACCGCTTTGGATATCGTTAAGATAAAGGGCTCGTTAACCATAAGCGGCCAGTTTTGACCCCATGCCCGTCGAGTCCATCCGCGAAGCCGTGAGCAGCGCCATCGAGCGCGCTTCCAAGGCCACCGGCGTGGACTTCTCCTTTCTGCTGCGCACCGCCCGCCGCGAGAGCGGCTACAATACCGGGGCCAAGGCCCAGAGCTCCACAGCCGCCGGTCTGTTCCAGTTCGTCGATCAAACCTGGCTCGCCACTCTCAAGCGGCACGGCGCCAAATACGGCTACGCCCGCTACGCCGATCTGATCCAGCAGGCGCCTGACGGCCGGTTCGAGGTCAAGGGCGAGGAGGCGCGCCGGACGGTGATGGACCTCAAGCTCGATCCCAAGGCTTCCGCCTTGATGGCGGGCGAGTTGACCACCGATCACGCGTCCTATCTGCGCGGCCGCATGGGGCGCGAGCCCACCGACGGCGAGCTGTACGCCGCCCACTTCCTGGGGCCCAAGGCCTCAGCCCAGCTGATCGAAGCCTATCAGTCGCGCCCGCGCGCCAGCGCCGCCGGCATCTTTCCGGACGCGGCCCAGGCCAATCCGACCATCTTCTACCGCGAAGGCCGCCCCCTGTCGGTGGCCGAGGTCTATTCCAACCTGACGCGGGGCGGGGACACGGCGGTGGCCATCTCCGCGCCGGCCGCCGCGCCGATCCCGACCGCGCCGGTCGATCCCGGCGCCTTCGTGCAGTACGCCATGGCGCGCCGGCTGGAGAAGGTCGAGCAGGAGCACGACCTTGCGGACATGGTCCTGCGTGGTCCCGAGAGCCCGAACGAGGGCGCCTCGGGCCTGGCCAACGCCATGTTCTCCAGCGAGATGCTGCGCGTCCTGTCGGAGGCCAACCAGGGCCGCTCGCGCAGCTGAGCCGCCCGGTCTAGGCCGCGGACTGCGCCCGCTTGGGCTTGGGCCTGCGGCTCTGGCGCGCGTCGCTGGCGGCGGCCAGGGCGCGGGCGACGGCCGAGACGGTCACCGGCTTTCGCATGACCGTGTCTGCGCCCGCGGAGACGCAGGCTTCGGCGTCCTCGCCGTCTCCCCCGATCAGGGCCACGATCGGCATGTCGGCCGTGGGCAGGCTGCTCTTTCGTATGGCGCGGATCGTCTCTGGCCCGCCTGGGTGGGCCACCGAGCCGTCAATAATCATCACGTCGAAATCGCACAGTCCGGCCGGATCGATCGCCCGGCGGCCGTCGCGGGCCGCGGCGACGCGGTGGCCCAGCTGCTCCAGCACCGAGCGCAACATGGCCGCAACCAGCGCCTCGTGCTCGGCGATAAGGACGCGCAGCGCGCGCGGCCGGGCGGCGTCGCCCAGATCGTCCTCGTCCGGCGGCATCGATTGCGCCTTCGCCGCCGGATCGAACGGCAGCTCCAGCCAGAACCGGCTGCCCAGCCCGACCGCGCTCTCCGCGCGCACGTCGCCGTTCATCATGCGCGCCAGATCGCGTGACAGCGACAGACCCAGGCCCGCTCCGGGCGTGCCGGCGCTGGTGCGGTCGACCCGGCGGAAGGGCGCGAACGCCACCGGCAGTTCCTGAGCATCCAGCCCCGGACCGGTGTCGGCCACCTCGATCGTCAGGCGGTCCGGGCCGGCGCGCTGCACGCGCAGTTCGATGCGGCCGCGCACCGTGTATTTGATGGCGTTGCCGATCAGGTTGTCGAGGATTTGCCTCACCCGCGCGGGATCGCCGATCGCCGCGCCCTCGGCGCTTTCGAACGCGGCTTCGATGTGGGCGCTCAGTTCCAGGCCCCGGGCCGTGGCGGCGGGCCGGGCTTGATGCGCCAGGGTCTGCACCAGATGGCAGGCGTCGAACGGGCGCAGATCGACCGACAATCGGCCGGCCTGGGCGTTTTCGGAATCCAGGGTGGCGTTGAGCACGCCCAGCAGATCGTCCGAGGCGTGCAGCGCCGCCGCCAACTGCTCGCGCGAGGGTGCGGCGCGGCCGCCGGAGCCGGCGGCGGCGGCCAGCACATGGTTGACCCCGGTCAGACCGTTGTGGATTTCGTGCGACAGGGTGGCCAGAAGGTCGGACTTGGACCGGGCCAGCTGTTCGGCCTCATTCAGGGCCTTGGCGCGTTCGTCGATCAGGTGCTCGCGCTCGACCGTCATGACGAACTGCCGGCGCAGGATGCGGTTCATGATCAGGCTGAGCGCCATGGACAGGGCGACCGCGCCCCACGCCGCCTGTCCGGTCATGCGCTCGGCCGGGCTCATGTAGAGGGCGGCCAGGGGCGGCGCGGCGGCCAGGGGGCCGACGATCAGCAGGCAGGGCAGCGATGCGCAGGTGAAGAAGCAGCACACAGCCGCCGCGCCCACCGCCATCAGCAGCAAGGGCTCGCGGGCCACGCCGGCGCCCAGGGCGAAGGCCGCCAGCTGAGCGACCGCGGCGGCCCACAACAACCCGCCGAACACATGCAGACGCGTGCGCGCGGCCAGATCGACCGTGAGGTCCGGCCGCCGCTTCATCCAGCCGGCGACGGCGTACATGGCCGCCCAGTTGACCGCGAACTGCAGGAACAGGGTGGCCATCCACACGGCGTTCTGCGCGACCGAGGCCGTCCACACGAACACCGGCAGGCTGAACACGAAGAACACCAGGGCGTAGGGCAGGAGCGAGGACTGGGCGTCCAGCGCCATCATCTCGACCTGGTCGCGCACCGCCGGCGCGGGTTCGTCTGGGGCGATGGGGATGGCGATCAAGGCAGCCTCCTTGGAACAACCCACCTTAGGTCCCAGCCGTTGTCGTCCCGTTACCCAGCCAGGTTAACAGGGCGTGACCCGGCCTAACGAGCGTTAAGCTTAACCCTCCATTGAGGATGTCGGGATCAACTGCGGCAATAAGGACGCAGGGGCGATTCGATGCTCATCGCGCGCACAGCGCTGACGGACGATGACCTTCGCACGCTGGTCAAAGGGACCACGCCCGACGACCGGGCGCTGGCGGCGCACAAGCTCTGCCGCGCGATCGACCGCGAAGATCTGGCCGGCCCCGAACTGGCGCGCGCGCAGGAAATCCTGAGGCTGATGGCCAAGGACGCCACCGACCTGGTCCGGCGGGCCCTGGCGGTGACCTTGAAGAGCTCACCCGTTCTGCCCAACGATGTGGCCATGCGCCTGGCGCGCGATATCGACAATATCGCCACGCCGGTCCTCAATTTCTCGCCCGTGTTCAGCGACGCCGACCTGATCGAGATCGCACGCACCTGCGGCGCGACCCAGCAGATCGCCATCGCCCAGCGGCCCGCCCTGACCGGCCCGGTCGCCGGGGTGCTGGTCGAGGTCGGCTGCAGGGAAGCCGTGCGGCTGGTCTGCGCCAACGACAACGCGGCGCTCAGCCCTCAGTCGCTCCAAACCGCGATGACGCGGTTCGACGACGCGCACGATGTGCTGACGGCCATCGCCTACCGCAAGGCCCTGCCTCTGGAGGTCACCGAGAAGCTGGTTCACTTGGTGTCCGACGCGGTCAAGCAGCACCTGATCGAGCATCACGTCCTGTCTCCTGAACTGGCCGGGCGGATCGCGGCGGACACGGCCGAGCGGGCTACGGTCGATCTGGCCGATCAGGCGGGCCGCACCCAGGATCTGGCCGCCTTCGTGACCCATCTGCATCTGAGCAACCGGTTGACAGCGTCCTTGTTGCTGCGCGCGCTGGCCCAAGGGCACATGCCGTTCTTCGAGTGGGGCGTGGCCGAACTGGCCGGCGTGCCGCACAATCGCACCTGGCTGATGATCCACGATTCCGGGCCCTTGGGCCTCAAGGCGATCTACGAACGCGCCGGCCTGCCGATCCGCCTGTTCCCCGCCTTCCGGGCGGGGGTGGACACCTATCATTCGATGACTTTGAACAGCGGCCCCGATGACCGCGAGCAGTTTCAGGAACGTATGCTGCAGCGATTCCTGACCCTGCCTCAGACCGCCGCCTCCAAAGAGGACATCGATTACCTGCTGGACAAGCTGGATCGTCTGGCGGCCTCACGAAAGGCGCGCAGGGTTCAGGCGCGCAAAGCCGTGGCCATCGACTGAACGGGCTTGGCCGGGTCGGACGGCCGAATCCGGTGAAGTCGCGATCAGGCGAAGTGCGCGCGCACCTGGGTTTCAAGCGCTTCGGCCAGGGCGCGGCCGATCGGATTGGCTTCATCGCGCACATTGTCGCGCACCGCCGCCTTGATGGCTTGGATGTGCGCGTCGATCAGATAGAGCGGCGCCTTCTTCCGCTTGGCGTCGTCTTCCAGCAGCCGGCATAGAGAGGCGGACATGCGGCTGATGATCGGGAATTCGTAGGTGCCGCCCAGGCCCTTCAGATCATGGGCCCGCAGATAGAGGCGCTCGCTCGTCTCTGGAGTGAGGCCGTCCTTTCCGATGTCGGCGCGCGCCGCTTCCAGCTTGACGATCTCGTCCTGCAGCCATTGGCCGAACTGGCCCGACAGAGCTTTCAGCGCCGCCTCGGCCTTGGCCAGGATCGCCGGATCGAGAACGCCGGGGCCGCCGCCGACCTTGTCGCGCAATGCTGTGGACGGCGCCATGATCTTGGCATTGGAATACTGGCTCAAGGAAGCCTCCGATATCGCCTGAGCAGCAAGGCTAACCGGTCCAGTTTAACAACTCGTGCGCGTCACACAGCGAACTGTTCAGCCAGGACGCGTTCTTCCAGGTTGCGACCGGCGTCGAACAGCATGACCAGTGGTTGTTGGCTGTTTTCAGACACATGCACCCGCGCGACGTTACGCACCTCGACATTGTCGGCCACGGCGCTGACCGGCCGCTTGCTGGCTTCCAGCACCTCGAACGTCACCTTGGCCGTATGGCGCAGCAGGGCGCCGCGCCAGCGCCGCGGGCGGAACGCGCTGATCGGCGTCAGCGCCAGCACCTGGCCGTCGATGGGCACGATCGGGCCGTGGGCCGACAGGTTGTAAGCGGTCGATCCGGCGGGCGTGGACACCAGCGCGCCGTCGCACACCAATTCATCCATGCGCGGCTTGTCGTCGATCAGGATGCGCAGCTTGGCCGTCTGGTGCGTCTGGCGCAGCAGCGACACCTCGTTGATGGCCGAGGCCTCGGCCACGCGCCCGTCGGTGCATTCCGCCCGCATCTTCAGCGGATAGATCACCGTGCGTTCCGCGGCCTTGATCCGCTCAGGAAGGCCGTCCTCATTGTAGTCGTTCATCAGGAAGCCGACAGTGCCCAGGTTCATGCCGTAGATCGGCCGGGCCGCGGCCAAAGTCTGGCGCAGCACTTCCAGCATGAAGCCGTCGCCGCCCAGGGCCACCAGCACCTCGGCCTGGTCCTCGGCCACCGCGCCATAGCGTTCGGCCAGCCGGGCCTGGGCCTGGCGCGCCTCGGGCCTGTCATCGGCCAGGACCGCGAATTTGAGCGAGGAGGGCGTCGTCATCGGAGGCAACAAGCCCGCGGACGGCCGGATGTCAAATGCCGAAAAGGTCAAAGCAGCTGAAGTGCCGCGCGGAACTCTCCGGCGGCCGAGGCGGGCGTCGTGTTCGCGAACGCCTGTGCGGCGCGCGCGTCGGCGGTGGGGCCGCCGTCGGGCCGCCCGCCGTTCAGATCGCGCACGGCGCTCAGCACCGCCATGAAGGCCCCCCGGTCGACGTGGGCGGCGATGCACGCCAGGGCTAGCAGCTCCGGCTGGTTGCTGTTCAGCCCGCGCCGAACCTCGCTGGTCTCCAGACCCGCCAGCCGGGCGAGCGCCGCCAGGAACAGGCCGAACTTGTGCTCGCGCAGGGTGCGCAGCAGAAATCCCGGCTTCAGCTGGCCGGCCGCGTCCAGTTTCTCGACCAGGCTGGTCTCCATCGATTGCTGTTCGTGGGGCGGTTCGGTCGCCTTCAGGGCGATGCCCACCCGGGCGTCCATCACCGCCGTGTCGATCGCCGACGACAGCGCCGCCTCGTCCAGTTCGAAGCGCTCCGCCAGCGCCGCGCGCAGCGCCTCGCCCACCCAGGTGTAAAGCCGTGCGCCCAGCAGTCCGGACATCTTGGGATGACGCGTGAGCGGCGCGCGCAGCGCCGGCATGCGGCGCGACGCCTCGACCAGGCGCTCCATGCCCTGGGCGCCGATCTGGGCCGTTTCATTGCCCACCAACGCCAGCAGCGCCGGGGCCTCGTTCTGCTCGAGCAGGGCGTCGACCACGGCGGCGCTGATCCGGGGCCGGCGGGCGACCTCGATCTGGTGCTCCAGCGTGGCCTCCACGATCAGGCGGATCAGATCGGTGTCGGCCAAAAGCGGGCTGGCGGCGATCACCGGCCTGGCGATCTCGATCTCGTCCAGGGCCAGCATGGCGATCAGGTTGGGCGGCGCCCAGACGGCGGGGGCGATATGCTCGGCCAGCTTGCGGCGCACCTCGGTTTCGGCCTGCCGCGCCAGGATCATGAACACCTGGTCGATCAGGGCCTTGGTCTGCTGGTTGCGTTCGGGCTCGTCCGACTTCTGCTCGCACAGGACCACCAGCCCCATCAGCAGCCGCTCGCGCGACTGCACATCTTGGCTGTGAGCCAGGGCGATCAGATCGTCGGATTGATCGAACACCAGATCAGCTCCCCGGTCGCTCTGTTAGCGGCGCCGGATTGTCGGCGCTATGAATGGTCCGCGGCGCGCGTGCGCATAAGATAGACAAATACCATAGGGCGGACCAATGACCGAAACCTTGCTGTTGGCGCTGGATCAGGGAACCACCAGCACGCGGGCGATGGTATTCGCCATGAACGGGCAGGTCTTGGCCCAGGCCTCCCGCCCCTTGCATCAGTCTTACCCCGCTGACGGATGGGTCGAACACGACGCCGAGCAGATTTTTCGGCACTCGGTCGAAGTGATGAACGAGGCTGTTCAGGCCAGCGGGCGGCCCTTGGGCCATTTCGCGGCCCTGGGCATCGCCAATCAACGCGAAACCACAGTGGTGTGGGACCGGGTCAGCGGCCGTCCGATCCATCCGGCAATCGTGTGGCAGGATCGGCGCACCGCCGGGGCCTGCCAGGCGCTGATCGACGCCGGGGCCGAGGCGCGCGTCACCGCCGTGACCGGCCTGCTGCTCGATCCCTATTTCTCGGCCACCAAGATCGCCTGGATCCTCGATCGGGTCGATGGCGCGCGCGCGGCGGCGGCGGGCGGCCGGCTATTGGCGGGCACCATAGACGCCTGGCTGGCGTGGAAACTCACTCACGGCGCCGTGCACGCCACCGACGCCACCAACGCCTCGCGCACCTTGCTGTTCGACATCCGCGCCGGCCGCTGGTCCGAGGAGATGGCGGACCTGTTCGCAGCGCCGTTGGCGCTGCTGCCCGAAGTCCGCGACACGGCGGGCGATTTCGGCGCGACGGCCGCCGAGATTCTGGGCGCGTCATTGCCGATCCGCGCCATGGTCGGCGACCAGCAGGGCGCACTGATGGGCCAGGGCTGCGTCGTCGCGGGGCAGATGAAGGCCACCTATGGCACCGGCTGCTTCATGCTGCTGCACACCGGCGAGCGCGTGCCGGTGTCGGCTTCGCGTCTCCTGGCGACGGTCGCCGCGCGCGTCCAGGGCCGCACGACCTATGCCCTGGAGGGGGCCCTGTTCGTCGCCGGCGCCGCCATCCAGTGGGCCGAGCAGGTTCTGGGCGTCCAGGGCGGTCCGCGCGCGGTCGAGGCTCTGGCCGGCCAGGCGCGGCCGGGGCACGGGGTGACGCTGGTGCCGGCCTTCACCGGCCTGGGCGCGCCCTGGTGGGACGCCGGCGCGCGCGGAGCGTTGCTGGGGCTGACGCGCGACAGCGGGCCGGCCGAGATCGCCGCCGCCGCCTTTGACGGCTGCGCCCTGCAGACGCGCGATCTGATCGAGGCCATGCGTCATGACGCGCCCGAGGCCTTCGGCGGGGAGGCGGTGCTGCGCATCGACGGCGGCATGGCGGCCAGCGATCTTTTCCGCCGGCGTCTGGCCGACCTGACCGGCATGCCGGTGCAGATCAGCCAGAGCGTAGAGGCGACCGCCTTGGGCGCGGCGCTGTTCGCGGGCGTCGGCGCGGGCCTGTTCCCGTCGCTGCAGGCCGCCGCCAGCGTGGCCGGCGGCAAGGGGCCGATTCAGCAACCCGATCTGGCGCCCGCCGCGCGCGAAGAGGCCTACGGCCTTTGGACCGAAGCGGTGGGCCGGGTCAGGAGCAGGGGCCCCGGCTAGTGCGCGCCCGCGCTGGCCAGGTAGGCGATTACGTCGATGCGGTCCTGCGGATTGGCTAGGCCGACGAAGGTCATCTTGGCGCCGGGCAGCATTTTCTGCGGGCCCGCCAGCCAGGTGTCCAGGTGCTGGGCGTCCCAGGTCCAGCCTGCGCCCTTCATGGCGTCGGAATAGCTGTAGCCAGGCGCCGACCCCGCCATGCGCCCGACCACCCCGTTCAGATTGGGCCCGGTCATGTTGGGCGCGCCGGGGAGGATGGAGTGGCAGGCCTGGCACAGGGCGAACTTGGCGTGGCCGTTGTCGATGTCGCCGGTGTTGTAGGGCGCCGGCAGGGCGGCCACCGCCGCCGTGGCCGCCGCGCTGATCGCAGGTGCGGCCGCGGGTGCGGGCGCGGGCGCTGCAGCTGGAGGCGTACTCGCGCTCTGCTGCGGTGCGCCGGACGGGCCGCAGGCCGAAGCCAGGGCGCAAAGGCCTGCCACGGTAAGGATACGCAACCTGTGAAACATCTGTCTCTCCGCTGCCCGCGCTTCCTGTCGGGTGGCGGGAAACTAGCGTAGCCGGCGACGGTTGCAACCGCCGCCGGCGGCGCGCGCTCAGTGGGCCGTGTGCGGGCGCAGCCGATAGGCGCCGTTGCTGAATCCTTGGAACATCAGGGCGAGCTGCGGGTGCCCAACCGGCTCGCCGCTGTCGTCCGCGACCAGGTTCTGCTCGGAAACATAGGCCACATACGGACCTTCGCTGTTCTCGGCCAGCAGATGGTAGAACGGCTGGTCCCGGCGCGGCCTCGCGTCCTCGGGGATGGCTTCGTACCAATCCTCGGTGTTGGCGAATTGCGGATCGACGTCGAACACCACGCCGCGGAACGGGAAAAGCCGGTGGCGGACGATCTGGCCGAGCGCGAATCGGGCGACGAGAATAGTCATGGAGCGAACATAAACGCCGACCGCTGACCCTAAGGTGAACGGCCGCTTCAGCAGACGCCTTGCCGGGCGCCTGGCGGCGCGCGGCGCTTCCGATCGGCGGCCGGGCTTGTTACAGTCCTCTGGAAAGGGTGAGACCGCTGGGTTTCGCCGACGGATTTGGTTGATGTCTGAGGCGTTTGGGCCGGCCGACGCACCGCCTGATGCTGGCGGGGCGGCAGGGCGGCGGAGGGGAAGCGACGGGCCGTTCTACGCCGCGCTTGACCTCGGCACAAACAACTGCCGGCTATTGATCGCCCGACCGTCGCCCGACGGTTTTCGGGTCAGCGAAGCCTATTCCAACATCGTGCGCCTGGGCGAGGGTCTGACCCAGACCGGCCGCCTGCAGGAGCCGGCGATGGATCGGGCCCTGGCCGCGCTGCAGGTTTGCGCCGACAAGATCGCGCGCCGCGGCTGCCACCGGGTGCGCGCGGTGGCGACCCAGGCGTGCCGCTCGGCCGAGAACGGCGCGGCCTTCATCGAGCGCGTCCGGGCGCAGACTGGACTGGTGCTGGACGTGATCACGCCCAGCGAAGAGGCGCGCCTGGCCGTGGCCGGCTGCCTTAACCTGCTCGACCGCACGGCCGACGCGGCCCTGGTGATCGACGTGGGCGGCGGCTCGACCGAACTGTCATGGGTCGATCTGAAGGCCGAGGGCCTGGACCAGAGCGCGCGCCGCTTCGCGCCCCATCGCCTGCCGGTGCGCGCCTGGATGTCGGCCCCCATCGGGGTGGTGTCCCTGGCCGAGCGCTTCCCCGAGCGCCCCGACGACCGCGCCGCCTGGTACCGCGACATGGTCGAGGCGATGAAGGCCTATGTGGTCGAGGCCAAGGACGCCGAAGTTCTGCGCCCGGCCTTCGCGGCGGGCCGCGCGCATCTGGTGGGCACCTCCGGGGCCATCACCAGCCTGGCGGGCCTGCACCTGGGGCTGCCCCGATATGACCGCCGTCGGGTCGACGGTCTGTGGATGACGCGGGCCGATTGCGAACGGACGGCCGACCGGCTGCTGGCGGTCGATGTCGCCGCGCGGGCGCGCGAGGCCTGCATCGGCCCCGAGCGCGCCGACCTGGTCCTGGCCGGCGCCGCCATCCTGCAGGGCGTGCAGGAACTATGGCCGTGCGATCGCGTGCGCGTGGCCGACCGCGGCCTGCGTGAAGGCCTTCTGCTGTCGCTGATGGCCGAGCCGCGCGGCCGACGTGGACGACGTCAGCGCGGCCGCGCCCGGCCCGCCGCCAGCGAGGGATCATGACCGACGAAGACCCGCCCGAACCGCCGCGCAAGCGTATGGTGCGCGCCCCTACCGGCGGCGAGGCGTCCGGACGCAACGCCGCTGTGCGCGTCAAGACGGCCAAGCGCCGGACCCCGTCGTCCCAGGCGTGGCTGGCGCGTCAGCTGAACGATCCCTTCGTCACTGCCGCTAAGGCCCAGGGCTACCGCGCGCGGGCCGCGTTCAAGCTGACCGAGATCGACGACCGCTTCGGCGTGATCCGGCCGGGCGCGCGGGTAATCGACCTCGGGTGCGCGCCGGGCGGCTGGCTACAGGTCGCGGTCCGTCGCAAGGCGCGCGCCATCGCGGGGGTCGATCTTCTGCCGGTCGAGCCCGTCGCCGGCGCCCACATCCTGCAGATGGATTTCACCGATCCCGCCTGCGCGCCCAGACTGCTGGAACTGCTGGGCGGTCCGCCGGACGTGGTGCTGTCGGACATGGCCCCCAACACCGTCGGCCACCGCATCACCGACCACCTGCGCATCGCCGGCCTGATCGAGGCGGCGATCGATTTCGCGCTGGAGGCGCTCACGCCGGGCGGGGCCTTCGTGGCCAAGGCGTTCCAGGGCGGCCAGACCGACGAGATTCTGGCGCGTCTGCGCCGGCATTTCGTCCAGGCGCGCTACGTCAAGCCCAAGGCGAGCCGAACCGATTCCTCGGAAACCTTCCTGGTGGCGACCGGCTTCAAGGGGCGTCAACCTGACCGTTAGGGCCAGCCTCGCGCTGACATAGACTGGTTCGGCCGCCGCCTGATGATTCGGGCGCATGGCGATCTTTGGGCGCGGGCATGAGGAGGGGCGCATGCGGTGGTTCCTGGCCTTGTTGCCGCGCGAAGACAGCTTCTTCGACCGGTTTGTCGAGCATGCGCAGATCCTGCTCAGGGGCGCTGAGGCGATGCGCGAACTGCTGGCCGGCGGGCAGGGGGTCGAGGCGGCCTGCGCCGAGGTCATGCGCCAGGAGCTTCTGGCCGACGCGGTCACGCGCGAGGTCCTGTTGGCGGTGCGCCGCACCTTCATCACCCCGTTCGACCGCAGCGACATTCGGGGTCTGACGGTCTCGCTCGATGACGCGATCGATCAGATGCAACAGACAGCCAAGTCGATCACCCTGTTCGAGATGCGCGAATTCCGGCCGCAGATGCGCGAACTGGGCGATCTGGCGATTCAGGCGGCCTATCTCACGCTCGAGGCCACCCAATTGCTCAAGACCATGGGCAAGAACGCCGACCGCCTCAACGCCATCGCCGAGGCCGTCACGCGGATCGAGGGGCGCTCCGACGAGGTCTATGACGCGGGCATGAAAGCCCTGTTCAACGCCTGCCGCGAGCGGCCGATGGACTTCATCGCCGGGGCCGAGGTCTACGACCATCTGGAGAAGGTCATCGATCGGTTCGAGGATGTGGCCGACCACATCAGCGGCATCCTGCTCGAGCATCTGTGAGGGCATGGGCCCTCTGATCAGCTCATCCCTGGCGCTGTGGCTGCTGGTGGCCGTCGCCTTGCTGTTCGATTTTCTCAACGGCTTGCACGACGCCGCCAATTCGATCGCCACCATCGTGTCCACTCGAGTGTTGAAGCCGCGCTACGCGGTCCTCTGGGCCGCCTTCTTCAACTTTGTGGCCTTCATCTTCTTCGGCGTGCACGTCGCGCGAACCGTGGGATCGGGCATCGTGTCGGTGCATATCGTGACCGATCGCGTGATCTTCGCCGCCTTGAGCGGCGCCATCGCCTGGAACGTGCTGACCTGGCTGATGGGCATACCGTCCTCGTCGTCGCACGCCCTGGTCGGCGGCCTGGTTGGCGCGGGGGTGGCCAAGGCGGGACTGTCGGCCATCGTGTGGAAAGGGGTCGATCAGACCGCGGCCGGTATTGTCGTCTCGCCGCTGTTCGGCTTCTCCCTGGCGCTGCTATTGGTCCTGGCGGTGTCCTGGCTGTTCGTCCGCGCCCGGCCCGGCGCCGTGGACCGCGTGTTCCGTCGCCTGCAATTCGTGTCCGCGTCGCTTTATTCGCTAGGCCATGGGGGCAACGACGCGCAGAAGACCATGGGCGTGATCGCGGTGCTTCTCTTTGCCCATTCCGGCGGCACGGGCGCCTTCACCGTTCCGCTTTGGGTGATTTTGGCCTGCCAGACCGCCATGGCGCTCGGCACCCTTTTTGGCGGGTGGCGGATCGTGCGCACCATGGGAACTAAGATCACGCGGCTGAGTCCCATGCAGGGGTTCTGCGCCGAGACGGGAGGAGCCATCACCTTGTTCGCCGCGACCTATCTGGGCGTGCCGGTGTCCACAACGCACACCATCACGGGCGCCATCGTGGGCGTCGGCGCCGCCCGGCGGACGTCGGCGGTGCGCTGGGGCGTCGCCCGGCGGATCGTGTTTGCATGGGTGCTCACCATGCCCATGGCGGCCCTGATCGGCGCCCTGACCTTCCTTGCCAGCGCAAGGCTCTTGCCGTGAAGAAGGCCAAGGCCGTGGGCATCCAATACGCCGCCCTTCCGTACCGGGTAGTGCGTCGCCGGGTCGAGGTCATGCTCATCACCTCGCGCGGGACGCGCCGCTGGGTCATCCCCAAGGGCTGGCCCATGGCCGGGCTGAAGCCCCAGGAAGCGGCCGCCGTCGAGGCGATGGAAGAGGCCGGCGTGTCCGGCCAGGTCGAGGACCGGCCCATAGGGTCCTACCGTTACATGAAGGTGCTCAAGGAGGATCAGGCCATCGCCGTGCAGGTGATCCTGTTTCCGCTGCTCGTCACCGGCCAGGAAGAAACCTGGAAAGAGCAGGGCCAACGCGAGCCGCGCTGGTTCCGCTACCAGCGCGCGGCGACGCTGGTGGCCGAACCCAGCCTGCGCCGCCTGATCCGCGAGTTCGGCCGCCTGCGCACGCCCGGCGTGTTCGCCAGCGCCCATCGCTTGCGTCTGGTCGGGTTGGAGTTGCTGCACCTGCGCTAAGCGGGGCGCACAATCTTCGGCCGGGCCCTTCCCCTGGGCCCAAGCGCACGTTATAGGCGGCCCGCAAAACGGAGACTCCCATGGAGATTCGCGAAGGCCTCACCTTCGACGACGTTTTGCTGGAACCCGGCCGGTCCGAGGTGGCGCCTACCCAGGTGAACACCGCGACGCGCCTGACCCGCGAAATCGATCTAAGCATCCCGATCGTGTCCGCCGCCATGGACACGGTCACCGAAAGCCGTCTGGCGATCGCCCTGGCCCAGGCGGGCGGGCTGGGCGTGCTGCACCGGAACATGTCGGTCGAGCAGCAGGCCGACCACGTGCGCGAGGTCAAGCGCTACGAAAGCGGCATGGTCATCAACCCCTTGACCATCCATCCCGACACCACGCTCGGCGAAGTGCGCGCCATCACCGCCAGCCGCAAGATCTCGGGCTTTCCGGTGGTCGAGCGCGGCACCGGCAAGCTTGTCGGCATTCTGACCAACCGCGACATGCGGTTCGAATCCGACGTCAACACCCCCGCCTCGGCGATCATGACGTCTGCCGGCCTGATAACGGCGCCCGAGGGCGTTGACCCGCAAGAGGCCAAGGCCCTGCTGCGCCAGCACAAGATCGAGCGCTTGATCGTGGTCGACGAGGCCTATCGCGCGGTCGGCCTGGTCACGGTCAAGGACATGGAAAAGGCGCAGGCCTTTCCCAACGCAGCCAAGGACGAGAAGGGTCGCCTGCTGGTGGGCGCGGCCTCCACGGTCGGCGACGCCGGTTTCGAGCGTTCCATGGCCCTGATCGAGGCGGGCGTCGATGTGGTGGTGATCGACACCGCCCACGGACACTCGGTCCTGGTCGCCGACGCCGTGCGGCGCCTCAAGCGCGAGAGCAACCGCGTGCAGATCATGGCCGGCAACGTCGCCACCTACGACGGCGCCCGCTCGCTGATCGACGCCGGCGCGGACGGGATCAAGGTCGGCATCGGCCCTGGCTCGATCTGCACCACGCGCATCGTGGCCGGGGTGGGCGTGCCCCAGTTGACCGCCATCGCCGATTCGGTGCGCGCGGCCCGTGACAGCGACGTGCCGGTGATCGCCGACGGCGGCATCAAATATTCGGGCGACCTGGCCAAGGCCCTGGCCGCCGGGGCCTCGGCGGCCATGATGGGCTCGATGTTCGCCGGCGTGGACGAGGCCCCCGGCGAGGTGTTCCTGTACCAGGGCCGCTCGTACAAGGCCTATCGCGGCATGGGCTCGGTCGGGGCCATGGCGCTCGGCTCAGCCGACCGCTACTTCCAGAAGGAAGTGCAGGACAGCCTCAAGCTGGTGCCCGAGGGCATCGAGGGCCAGGTGCCCTACAAGGGCCCGATCGCGCCGATCCTGCACCAGCTGGTGGGCGGCCTGCGCGCCGCCATGGGCTATGTCGGCGCGGGCGACATGGGCGAGTTCCAGGCCAAGGCGCGCTTCGTGCGCATCACCGGGGCGGGCCTGCGCGAAAGCCACGTGCACGACGTGATGATCACGCGCGAGGCGCCCAACTATCATCCGTCGCAGACGTGACGCCTGGGGCGCGACTGCAGGCCGCCATCGACCTGGTGGATCGCATCGCGTCCGCCCGCCAGCCGGCCGACCAGGCGATCAAGGCCTGGGGCGCGGCCAACCGCTACGCCGGCTCCAAGGACCGCAAGGCGGTGGCCGAGCGGGTCTATCTGGCCCTGCGTCAGCCGCCGGTGGAGGGCGAGGGCGCGCGCGGGCGCGTGCTGGCGTCGCTGATCGCGCACGACCGGCTGACGGCGGACCAGATCGCCGCCCTGTTCGACGGCCAGGGCCACGGCCCCGCGCCCCTGACCGACGCTGAGCGCCAGGCGCTGGGCCGTCCGCGCGACGACGCGGGCCTGCCGCCGTTCGTGCAAGCCCAGCTGGACGCGAGCTTCGGCCCCGACGCCGCCGACGACGCCGCGGCCCTGCTGTCGTCGCGCGCGCCCGTGGATATCCGCGTCAATGGCCTGGCGGACGACGTCGAGGCCGTGCGTTGGGGGCTGGACGCCGCGAGGATCGCGGCCTCGGCCACGCCCTGGTCCGCCCTGGGCCTGCGCCTGGAGGGCGCGCCGGATCTCGCCCCGCTCGACCTGTTCAAGGCCGGCGCCTTCGAGGTGCAGGACGAGGGCAGCCAGATCGTCGCGTTCCTGGCGGGCTCCGGCCGGCCCCAGTTCGTCATCGACTATTGCGCCGGCGGCGGCGGCAAGACCTTGGCCCTGGCTCAGCTTGAACCCAGGCGGCTGATCGCCTGTGATATCAACGGCGACCGGCTGAACGCTATCCGGCCGCGCCTGGCCCGCGCCGGCGTCTCGGCCGACCTGCGCAAGCTCGGGCCGACGGGTGAGGGGGCCTTCGATCTACAGGGTCTCGCCGATCTGGTGCTGGTGGACGCGCCCTGTTCCGGCTCGGGCGTGTGGCGGCGCAAGCCCGAACAGGCCTGGCGCCTGACCGAGGCTGACCTGGAGCGCTTCGCCGATATCCAGGGCGCGGTGCTGGACCGGGCGGCCAAGCTGGTCAAGCCGGGCGGCCGTCTGGCCTATGTCACCTGCTCGGTGCTGCACGCCGAGAACGGCGCCGTCGCCGACGCCTTTTTGACGGACCACGCCAGCGACTATCGCCCGGTTCGCATCGCCGACGCGCTCGACACGGACTTGCTGACAGAGCCCGCCCGCGCCCGCCTTGCGGACTTGGCCCAGGGCGCCCATACCCTGCAACTGTCGCCGCGCCGCACGGGCACGGACGGCTTCTTCATCGCGCTTTTCGAGAGGATTCCATGACCACCGCGACCGAGCATGAGCGCCTGCTGATCATAGACTTCGGCAGCCAGGTGACCCAGCTGATCGCCCGCCGCGTGCGCGAGAGCGGCGTCTATTGCGAGGTCGTGCCTTACGACAAGGCCCAGGCCCACATCGCCGCCCATCCGCCCAAGGCTGTGATCCTGTCCGGCGGTCCCGAGAGCGTGCATGAGAGCGGCAGCCCCCGCGCGCCCCAGGCGGTGTTCGACATGGGCGTGCCGGTGCTGGGCATCTGCTACGGCGAGATGGCCATCTGCCACCAGCTGGGCGGCAAGGTCGAAAGCGGCCACAGCCGCGAGTTCGGCCGCGCCGACATCGATATCGTCAGGGACAGCCCGCTGTTCGCCGGACTGGACGCGCGCGAGCCGGTGTGGATGAGCCACGGCGACAAGATCGTCGCCATCCCCGAGGGGTTCGAGGTGATCGCCACCTCCGCCGGTTCGCCCTTCGCCGCCATCGCCAATGAGGCGCGCCGCATCTACGGCCTGCAGTTCCACGCCGAGGTCGCCCACACGCCGCGCGGCGCCGTCATGCTGCGCAACTTCACCCACCACATCGCCGGCTTCAAGGGCGACTGGACCATGGCCTCGTTCCGCAAGGAGATGGTGGCCAAGATCCGCGAGCAGGTGGGCGAGGGGCGGGTGATCTGCGGCCTGTCCGGCGGAGTCGATTCCTCGGTCGCCGCGGTCCTGATCCACGAGGCCATCGGCGAGCAGCTTACCTGCGTGTTCGTCGACACCGGCCTTCTGCGGCTCAACGAGGCTGAACAGGTCGTCAGCCTGTTCCGCAACCACTACAATATCCCCCTGGTTCACGTTGATGCGTCGAAGGAATTTCTCGGCGAATTGACCGGCGTCTCCGACCCCGAAACCAAGCGCAAGACCATCGGCCGTCTGTTCGTGGAGGTGTTCGACAAGGAAGCGGCCAAGGTTCAGGGCGCGGCCTTCCTGGCCCAGGGCACCCTCTATCCCGACGTGATCGAAAGCGTCGGCGGGACCTCGCACGTGATCAAGAGCCACCACAACGTCGGCGGCCTGCCCGAATACATGAAGCTCAAGCTGGTCGAGCCCCTGCGCGACCTGTTCAAGGACGAGGTGCGGGCGCTGGGGGTCGAACTGGGGCTGCCGCCCGCCTTCGTCGGCCGCCACCCCTTCCCGGGGCCGGGCCTGGCCATCCGCATTCCCGGCGAAATCACGCCCGAGAGGGTCGCGGTCCTGCAGCAGGCCGACGCCATCTATCTTGAGGAAATCCGCCACGCGGGCCTCTATGACGCCATCTGGCAGGCCTTCGCCGTGCTCCTGCCAGTCAAGACCGTGGGCGTGATGGGCGATGCCCGCACCTACGAGTCGGTCCTGGCCCTGCGCGCGGTGACCTCCACCGACGGCATGACCGCGGACTTCTTCGAATTCCCCTGGCCGGTCCTGGCCAAGACCGCCACCCGCATCATCAACGAGGTGCGCGGCGTCAACCGCGTGGTCTACGACGTGACCTCCAAGCCCCCCGGCACAATTGAGTGGGAGTAGGGACGCTGCTGTCCCCGTTAAAGCGTGGTTGGGGGCATCCAAACAAGTCGATTTGCGATCTTGCGCCCCGTGGCCGGCAACCGTCGGTGCGCTCTGTATTCGGATCGTCTTAGTTCCCGGCTAATTTGGGCGCAGGTGCTGAGGACCTCCCATGATCGAGCGCGCGCCCGTCGCAAGCCTGGGGTCGCGCGGGACGTGGCTCGCGACCTGGAACTACGGCTTGGCTCACTTCGGCAAAAGCCTGTTCTGGGACACAAGTGAAATCCTGCTGGCTTTTTTCCTGACGGAAGTCTGCGCAGTCCCTGGCGAGCAGATGGGCTTCGTCTTGGCGGCCGGCCTGCTCTGCAGCGCGATGATTGACGTCGGCGTCGGCGCCTTGCTGCGCGTCAGGTTGTCGAGCCTGCGCTATCTGGTTCGGGTCCAATTTCTGGGCGCAGGCCTGAGCGCGGCCTCCATTCTCTTGCTGTTTTCCGCCGCATGGGCGCCGATATCAATCCGCTTTCCCTATGCAATCTTCGCCAGCGTCATGCTGCGGGTCGCCTATGCGCTCTACGACATTCCGCAGAGTATGCTGCTGACCCTGGGCACGTCCGATAGCGACGGTCGCACGCGTCTTTCGTCGCTGCGCTACGTGTTCAGCGGCGCAGCTGGTCTGGTCGTCGCCCTGGCGCTGCCATGGCTTGTCGGTGCGGGCGCCCAGATCGGCCGAGAATCGCGCTTCCTGGCTTATGGGGCCGTGATGGCTATAATCGCCCTGGCTACCGCCTGGCCGCTGGCCATCACCTTTCCCCATGATTCGCGGATCGGTTCGGCGCCGGCGTTAAAGCCCGCCTTGCAGGCGCGGCTGCGCTTTGCGCCGAGCTGCGACCTGGCGATGTTGATCGCGGTTATGTTCCTCTTGGCGGCGAGCGTATCAGCCTTTTCCAAGCTGCAACCTTATTTGGCCGCCTACGTCCTTCGATCGCCACACTTGGGCGGAGCGATCATCGCCGCCGCCGCCGTAGGCACGGTGCTGTCCCAGCCGCTGTGGTCGAGTTGGGCGCTTCGACGATCACGCCCCGCCATGCTGTGCCTGACGATTGTGGCGATGATTCTGTCGTGCTTGGGTTTCGCGATGGTGGTCGAATGGCAGAGATGGCTCAGCCTACCGTTCGCCGTCTTTTTTGGCGCGGCGGCCGGCGGCATGGGCATGGTTCTGTGGGCGGCCTTTGGCGACGCCGCTAGTCTATCGGCGAGGGGAGCCGAGGGCCTTGCCTACGGCGTGTTCACGGCCTCGTCCAAGGTTGGTCTGGCGATGGCGATCCTGGCGCTCGGCCGGTTTTTAGCGGTGGTCGATTATCGCGGCCGCGATCATCTGGATCTGCTGGCGGCGATGACGGGCCCGCCGATTATCGGCGGCCTGATATGCCTTGTTCTGACGGTTGTCTGGGGGCGGTGGGCGTATCGAAGTCCAGATCCGGTCTCCGCCCCGCTTTGAAGGCGGCAAGACAGGCGCTATTGAGAGCCCCTTGTATCGTTCGGCCAAATAATTCCAGACGAAATAGCTGACGCATGCCCAATAAATCCCCGCGGCGTGAGACAAGCGCAAGTCTCGACGCGACTTTGCTATTTTCGGCGGCCCGAGAAATCGTGTCAGCTGAGGGGCTTGTGGGCCTCACGCTGCGACCGCTTGCGGCTCGTCTGGACGTTTCGGTATCAACGCTCACCAATCGATTCGGCTCGCGCGACGAGATCATCGCCAGCATTACCGGCGCAGCGCGCGCGGATGACGCCGCGCACCTCGCGCGATGGAGCCAGCGTATCGCGACGCTTCCGGCTTTGTCGTCATCGATCGCCGCCGATGTGGCCGAGGCGATCCTGGACGACATGGCCGGCGTCGGTCGCCAAACCTCGGTGCTGTTTCTCGAACTGCTGCAGGCCTGCGCCTGGGACCAGCCGTTGCGGGGGGCTTTCGCGGCTTGGCTGGCCGAGCGAACCGCGTTTTGGGCCAACTTGGCGCGCCGGGCCCATGTGCCTCAGCCCGCTATCGACGCTGGCCTTGTCCAGGGCTACATGGTGGACGAACTGGTCCACACCCTGGCGCTGGGCGACTGGCCTGCCTATCGCATCCTGCGCAAATTGGGGCTCAATCGGCTGTTTAGCGGCTTTGCTCGGCCAACGCCTCCCAACGGCGACGCCGAGTTGTTCAACACTGTATTTCGTGAATTGGAATATCAGCCAGCGGCCCTGAGCGTGGTGCACGGGGCGCCGATCACAGCGGACTGGCGTGGCGCGGTCGCCAAGGCGGCCGCGCACCTCATCACGACTCGTGGGGCGGGCGCGGTGACCCATCGCGCTGTCGCCACCGAATCTCAGGTCAAGACAACAACCCTGGCCTATCGATTTCCAACCCAGGAAGACCTCGTCGTCGGAGGTCTCGAATATATCATCGCCCGGCTCCTGCGCCGCATGGATGAGGACGAGTCCCAAGTCATCCGGAGGGCGAACAGTGAAAGCGATCCCGGGATTGATATCGGCCGGGCGACGTTCGCCGTCGCTTTGCATACGCCGCACATGGAGCGACTGAAGCCCTGTTCGGCCGACATGCGGCGGTGTCGCGGCATCAACCTGATCAAGTTTCTCAAGCGACAGTCGCCAAACCAATCCGGACTGGACGACCTATCGGCCCAGGCGATGTCGGTCGCCCTCGTCGGCCTCGGCATGACCCTCAACCCTGACTCCGATCGGATAGAGGATCGGATGCGGCAGGGCCTGAAGTGCGCCATCGACTGGGCGCGCCAGGCGGAACTCGCTCAGGCCTGAGACCCACACGGACCAGCTCGAACTTCACTTCGACCGGTGCATTAGCGCTCTGATTCCATGGGTCGTTTTCTGGCTGCAGGAGGCCGCGGCAACGCGCTTGCGGTGGCCGAACAAGCGCCTATTGGAGGAGCGGGAGATCGTACAAACGTACGGAATGCGGAAAAAAGTACCTAAAAAATGGGATATCAGTTCGTACGACTGTTTTTTAACTGTCATCATCCGGCGTTAGGAATTCCGCCTGTCATCCAATGGAGAGGGGAATCCATGTTTTCCAATTCGATCTTCGGCGCCCTGCGAGCCGCGCTGCGTTCCGGCGTTAGCTCCGCGGCGCTCGACCGGGCGGTGGGCTTTCAGGGGAACGGCGGCGCCTTCAGTCCCTGGGCGCTGGGCCGCATCGCGGGCCTAACGGCGCTGTGCGGCTGCGCCGTGCACGTGGGCAGCGCCTGCGCTCAGGAAGCGTCGGCCGCGACCGCCAATCCGGCGGGCTTGGCCGAAGTCGTTGTCACGGCCCAGCGCCGGGCTGAAAACCTTCAGATCGTGCCGATATCGGTGACGGTGCTCACCGGGCAATCCGTTGCCAACTCTGGATTTCAGTCGCTAACCGACCTTCAATACCTGGTGCCGGGGGTCCAGTTCGATCCCACCAACGGCGCGGCGTTCCAGATCCGCGGCGTGGGCAGCACTTCGTTCGACTTCTCCAACGAGAAGTCCGTTAACGTCGTTGTCGACGACGTGGTCATGGACGGCCAACGCGAGAACGGCCTCGAAGGCCTCGAAGACATCCAGCGGGTCGATGTGCTTATGGGGCCGCAAGGCACCCTGTTCGGTAAGAACTCGACCTCGGGTGCGATTTCGGTCACGACGGCTGACCCCTCGCTGGGCAAATTCGAAGGCAACGCGAGCGTGAGCTACGGCGAGCGCAACGACCGCAACGTTAATTTGGTGCTGAACGCGCCAATCACGTCGCAAATCGCCGCCCGCGTCACTGCCTTTGAACAGGGCCAGGACGGCGTCGGCGAATACACCACCTTGCACAAAAAGCTCGGTTCATTTGCAGAAGAGGGCTACCGCCTCAAGCTGCTTTATGAGCCCAACGACAAGCTGCAAATCGTCTTCGCCAATGATTATGCCCACCATTGGGACGACACGATCCGTACACCTGTCGCCGGCGCCTCGGCCACAGTGACTGCCGAAGAACTGGCCCTGGGCGTCACGCCGGGACCGCAAAACGCCAACGACGCCGACTCTTCCATGGGGCAGATCGTGACGGAGTCCTTCGGCGACACCCTGCACGTGAAGTACAAGATCGGCGGCGATACGCTCACCTCCATCAGTGCCTATCGCGCCACGATCTATAGGAACAACACCCCCGCCGATCTGCTGCCTGCCAACGAATATGCCTATATCCCCTTCAATGACGGGGCGCTGAAGACCTCCAAAGTCAGCGAGGAGTTGCGTTGGGCTTCGCCCACGGGCCAGTTTCTCGAGTATTTGGGGGGCTTATTCTACAACAAGCTGATTGCCGACCAGACGCAGTTGCAGTGGGCCACGCTTGGAGCTCCACTTGTGTCCTCAACTGGCGTGCCGCTCACGCAATTGTATGCTCTGACCGGCGCCATCGGCGCCAGCGGCAACGAGGCCTACTTCCAGGCCCGCAACACCAGCGCCGCCATGTTCGGCCAACTGAAATTCAACTTGACCGACAAATTCAACATCGCGTTTGGCGCCCGTTATAGCTACGACGACAACACCCAGGCCATCAGCTATCCCACGGTCGCATCAGCGCCGATCACGGGCACCGTGGACACCTTTGTCGCCACCAGCGCTCAGCCCGCCTATCCTCGGGGCGGAGTTTCGGCGACCAATTTCTCGTACCGCATCTCTCCACAATACCGCATCGACAATAATATCATGGTCTACGCTAGCTACTCGACCGGTTATAAGCCGCCGGGCGTAGCCTTCGTCAGCAATAAGTACGACCCCTACCGGGCGGAAACAGTCGACGCCTTGGAAGTTGGTGAAAAATCCGAGCTGTTCGATCACCGGCTGCGCATAAACTTCGACGTTTTCCAGGAAAAGTTCACCAACTTCCAGGCAACGACCCTGACAACCATCCCGGGCGCCATCGTTCAGCAACTGGTGATCGGCAACGCCGGCGGTCTGACCAGCGAGGGCGCCGAGGCTACCTTTGCTGTGCGACCCACCAATGAACTGACCTTCAACGGCTCGGTAACCTACACCGACGCCTGGTTCACCAAATACATCTACAACGCCACGACCAGCTATACCGGCTCAAGCCTGACCAATGCGCCGCGCTGGGCGGCGAGCGTCAGCGCCGACTACGAGCACACCATCGGTTCTGTGGTGAAACTTCGGGCGAACATCAGCGACTCCTACCGCAGTTCTGTCTGGACGGTGGTTGGCGAGCCGTCTTACTCGTACGTGCCCGGCTATAATCTGGTCAATGGCCGTATCAGCCTGAGCCCCACGAATAGCAACCTGCAAGTCGGTATATATGCACGAAACTTGCTAAATACATACTTCTCCACAGGTTGGCAGCAGTACGGCGCATTAGGACTACTGCACTATACTACGCTAGATGCCTACCGGACGGTCGGTGTTTTCGTCAAGTACGGCTTCTAGACGTAGGCTTTTCAGAACTCACCGATCCAAGACCTTTGCGCCCACGGAAGCCCCTCAAAGGGTTTCCGTGCCGGCTGCAGGGGAGTTCATCCAAGACAGGGATAAGTTCGATGACCGGGAATGGCTGTGTCGCGTATCGCGCCAGAGTCTGGGGCAGGGGCGTTGCGGTTGCGGCTATCGCGCTGGCCGCGACCGTGGGCAGCAGTGCGACGGGCCTGACAGAGACTCGGTCGCCTCTAACCCATCGCTCAGCCATCCGCTCGGAACGCATCCCCTTCACCCAAGCCGCGGCGAGCAGCACGGACGGTCGATCATTCGCCCTCACCTGGACCGCGGATCAAAGTGCGGGACCGGTCCTAGTTTTTGCCCGCTCAACCGTCAGCCCAGAAGGTCCGGAGGGGCGCGGAAGCCTCGTTGGCCATGCCGGGCCGCAGGGAGGACTGACCGTAGCCGGCCTTCCGCCTGCTGATCGCTGGTACTTCGAGCTGCGGCCCGCCCATGGCGCGGCCGTGATCATTGCCGACCGAAGCCTGCATTTGGCGACGGCCCCGAATTTTCGAGATGTGGGCGGCTATCGCACGACCGATGGCCGCTGGGTGCGTATGGGCTTGATCTACCGATCCGACGAACTTGATCGGTTGAATGACGTCGATCTGGCGAAGATCGCGCGGCTTGCGCCGTCCCTGGTTGTGGATCTGCGAACCGCATCCGAGCGCAAGACAGGTCCCGATCGCCTTCCGCCGAGGTCTTCGTCGCTCGTGGCTGATGTCTTGGCTGGCTCGCCCATGACCTCAGCGTCGATGATGCGGCTCGCGGGACCCGACGACGTGGTCGCCATGATGAGCACCGTGAACCGACAGTTCGTGTCGCTCCCCAGCGCCAAGGACGCATACGGCCGACTGTTCGATCGGCTGCAAGCCCCCGCCGCGAGCCCGCTGGTCTACCACTGCACGGCGGGCAAGGACCGCACGGGCTGGGCCACGGCGGTGCTGTTGACCCTGCTTGGCGTGCCGCGCGAGACCGTGATGGCCGACTACCTTCTGAGCAACGACTATCTGGTGCAGAAGAACCAGGCGACCCTGTCGGCGATGTCGCCGGAGCTGGCCGCTAAGTTCGGGCCCGCCCTGACCGTGCGAGCCGCTTATCTGCAGGCGGCCTTCGACGAGGTCGAGCAGCGCTACGGTTCATTTGATCGTTATTTGAAGGACGGCCTTGGACTCGACGCCGCCGCCGTCGCTCGCCTGCGCGAACGCTTCCTGACGGGCGCGGCCCAGAGCTGAACCCGGCCCGTGCGTCTAGCTATCCGGCTCAACTCAAGGACTGGCCCATGAAAACGTTCCGCCATTGCCGGCGCCTCGCGCTCCTCGTCGGCGCTTCGGTCTTGATCGGACTGTCGGCGGCGGCGGCCGAAACACCGTTGCCGGCGTGGATGCAGCCCGGTCTGTCGTCCGATAACCGCGCCCAGATGCTCAATCGTGAGCTGACCATGAGCGAGCGGATTGGTCTCTTGCACGGGCCGATGGCCATGCCGTTGATGGGTATGAAGATTCCGCCCGGCGCCATTGGCTCGGCCGGTTATATTCCCGGCGTTGAGCGCCTCGGGGTGCCGGCGTTGCAAGAGAGCGACGCCAGCCTGGGCGTGTCCAATCTGCTCAATATGCGCCCGGGTGATGTCGCCACGGCTCTGCCTGCCTCCCTCGCAACCGCCGCCAGCTTCGATCCGGACGCGGCCTACGCCGGCGGGGCGATGATCGGCCATGAGGCCTGGAGCAAGGGCTTCAATGTGTTGCTCGCCGGCGGAGTCGATCTGGTCCGCGATCCCCGCGGCGGACGCGATTATGAATACTACAGCGAAGACCCGTTGCTTTCGGGCGTCATGGCGGGCGAGGCGATCCGCGGCATCCAAGACCAGCACGTGATCTCGACCGCCAAGCACTTCGCTTTGGCCGACCAGGAGACAGGTCGCAAAGGCGTCAGCGCGCACCTCGAAGAAGCCGCCGCGCGCGAGAGCGACCTGCTGGCCTTTGAGATCGCCATCGAGCGCGGCAAGCCTGGCGCGGTGATGTGCGCCTACAACCGCGTGGATTCGATCTATGCGTGCGAGAATGATCATCTGCTGAACAAGACCCTCAAGGGCGACTGGGCCTATCCGGGCTGGGTCATGTCCGACTGGGGCGCCACTCACGGCGTCCTGGCGGCCATGGCGGGCTTGGATCAGGAATCCGGCGACCAGCGCGACGAGCAGGTGTTCTTCGGCGCTCCGCTTGCGGCGGCGGTCCAGTCGGGCGCCGTTCCGCCCGCGCGGCTGTCGGATATGACCCGGCGCATTCTCAGGTCGATGTTCGCCGTGGGGCTGTTCGATCATCCCCCCGTCAAAACGCCGATCGACTACGGCGCGGACGGCGTCGTCGCCAAGCGCGTGGCCCAGGAAGGGATTGTGCTCCTGGCCAATCGCGACAACCTGCTGCCTCTGGCCAAGACCGCCAAGTCTATCGTGGTCATCGGCGGACATGCCGACGCTGGGGTTCTTTCGGGCGGAGGGTCGTCCCAGGTTATGCCGGTCGGCGGCCCGGCGCGGATCGTACCTATGGGCGGGGACGGCCTGATGGCCTATGTCGCCAACGAGGTGTTCGATGGCCCATCGCCCTTATCGACCATCCGAGCCAAGGCTGCGGGCGCTCGGGTGAGCTTCGTCAACGGCGCCTATCCCAAGGAGGCGGCTGACGCCGCCCGGCGGGCGGACATCGCCATCGTCTTCGCCAACAAATGGATGATCGACGGCGTGGATTCTCCCGACCTTTCGTTGCCTTCCGGCCAGGACGAATTGATCGCCGCCGTGACCAAGGCGAACCCTCGCACCGTTGTCGTGCTGGAAACCGGCGGCCCCGTGCGCATGCCATGGCTCGATCAGGCCGGGGCCGTGATGGAGGCGTGGTATCCAGGCTCAAAAGGCGCAGACGCGATCGCCGATGTGCTGTTTGGCGACGTGGACGCTTCTGGTCGCCTGCCGGTGACCTTTCCTGCCAGTGAAGATCAATTGCCGAGGCCCACGATCCCAGGCGCGGGCCTTCCGGAAGACCAGCGCTTTGACCTGACCTATGTGGAGGGCGCCGACGCCGGATACCGCTGGTACGCCGCCAAGGGCCTCAAACCTCTATTTCCGTTTGGATATGGGCTTTCCTACACCCGGTTCGAGTACGCCGGACTGAAGGTGCAGGGCGGACAGACCCTGATAGTCAGTTTTGACGTCAAGAACACAGGCGCGCGAGCGGGCTCGGACACGCCGCAAGTCTATCTCACCAGCGCGCACGGACAGGCCGCCCAACGCTTGATCGGTTGGTCGCGGGTGTCCCTGCAGCCCGGTGAATCCCGTCGGGTGACCATCAGCGCCGATCCCCGCCTGCTGGCGGATTTCGACGTCCAGGCCCATCGCTGGCGCATCGACGCCGGCGCCTATCGAATTGCTGTCGGGGCGTCTTCGGCCGATTTCAAACTGACCGGCGACGCCGAGGTGGCCGCCCGTACCATGAGCCCTTAGGCAGCGTGCGCAAACGACGAGATGAACGTCCGCAACCGGCGACATCCCGCGTTCGGCTGCTGGTGTTATCCCGCCGCCGCCATCGGATCGGGAAACGCCGGTGGGGCGACGGTGCGCGCATAGCGGCTGGGCGACTGGCCGTTCGCGCGGCTGAAAGCGGTGCTGAAGGCGCTGACCGAAGCGTACCCAGCGAGTTCGGCGACCTGGGCCAGCGGCGCCTTGGACGACACGAGCGCGTCTCTCGCCAACATCATCCGCCAGCCCAGCAGATAATCCATGGGCGGGGCGCCGATGGTCTCGGCGAAGCGGGCGGCGAAGGCTGAGCGCGACATGCCGACGCCGCGCGCCAGCTCCGCCACGGTCCAGGCTCGCCGGGCGTCCGCGTGCATCAGGGCAAGGGCGGCGCCGACCTTCGGGTCGGCCAGGCCCGCGAGCAGGCCCGGCCTGGGCTGCTGCGCCGCATCGGGCCGTCGCCGGAGCGCCTCCACCAGCATGATCTCAAGCAGGCGGTCCAGGACCAGCGACCGTCCGGGCCGGTCGGCCAGGCCTTCGTCCATGAGCACGCGAAGCAGCGACCCCAAAGGGTTGGATCGCACTTCGGCGGCGCGCACATGCACGACCGAAGGGGCCAAACTGTCGAGCAGAGCCGCGTTCGGAGCGCCGAAGACGAAGGCGCCGGCCATCAGCCGAACGATCCGCGGGTCGGAGGCGCCGGATCGGAGCAGGCCCGGATCGGCGATCGCGGCTTTCAACTCGACGGGCTCGGCGTCCCGCGCGGTGCGCGCGACCCACGACTTTGGCCTGTGCATGAGCAGGAAGTCGCCCTCGTCGAGGGCCAGGATGGTCCCGTCCGCCAGGACGGCTTCGCAGGCGCCCTCGATCATCTGCCCGAACACAACGAAATCGTTCGCCGGCGCGCGCAGGGCCCAGCCGTCATGTCCCTCCAGGAGTCTCCAGGCGATGGTCTGGGGATGGAGAAGGGCGATGGTTTGCGAAAGGGGATCCATATTGGACGATCGATAAAAAATTACGGACGCGGGATTATAGAGCCGCCAGCAAACCTCCGCTAGACCGGGATCAGCCGCGATCTGCGCGGCGGGATCAGGACCGTTGACCCATGCGAGTATTCGTAACCGGCGCGACCGGCTTTATCGGCCGTGAGGTGGTCAGGGACTTGATCGCCCATGGCCACCAGGTTGTGGGCCTCGCCCGCTCCGAGCAGTCGGCCGCCGCGCTGCGCGCCGCCGGCGCCGCGCCACACGCCGGCAGTGTAAGAGATCTGGACAGCCTCCGACGCGGCGCGGCCGAGGCGGACGGCGTGATCCACCTCGCCTTCACCTTCTCCTTCGCCGACATGCCCATGGCGCGCCGCCTGAAGGTTTTTCTGGGCGGCGGCCCGTGGGGGATCATGGGCCGGGCCATGGCCGCGATCGCTCAGACGGACCGCGAGGCGATCGACGCCCTGGGCGGCGCGCTCCAGGACAGCGGTCGTCCGCTCGTGACCACGTTCGGCGTGATGGGCCTGGCCGGCGGGCCCGGGGAAGCGGCCCTGCGGCCCGCGACGGAGGCTGATCCGCCCAACCCTCGCTCCGCCGGTTACGGCCGCGCGCAGACCGAGTCGGCTGTGAGCGGCTGGGCGTCGCGGGGCGTGCGCGCTTCGATTGTAAGGTTGGCGCCCTCGGTCCACGGCGCAGGCGACAAGGGGCTCGTGCCGATTCTGATCGGCGCCGCCCGCAAGCGAGGCGAAGCGGTCTATGTCGGCGAAGGAAACAACACTTGGTGCGGCGTCCATCGCACCGACGCGGCCAGCCTTTACCGACTGGCGTTGGAGAAGGGCCGGCCGGGAGGCGTCTATCACGGGGTGGGCGACGCCGGCCTGTCGATGCGGGCGATCGCGCAGACCATCGGACGCCGACTCCAGATTCCCGCCGGCCCCGCGACGCTCAAACAGGTGCGCCAACAGATGAGTTTCTTCGCTCCGTTCGTCGCGACCGACAACCCGGCGACCAGCCTTTTGACGCAACAGGAGCTGGGCTGGCGGCCGACCGGCCCATCGCTGTCGGACGATTTGGATGGGCCTGCGTATTTTTCGCCGCCCCCGGCGTGAAGTCCGGCTTTCCGGCGCGCGCGTCAGGCGTTCCTGGCCCGCAGTTCGACCGTCTCGGCGGCGCCCAGGGTCTTGATGCGCTGGGCGGGGTTGCCGCCGTAGAGGCCGTCCGGCTCGGTGGGTTTCACCAGCACGCAGCCGACCGACAGCACGCAGCCGGGGGCGACGACCGAGCCGGGACGCAGGATCGATCCGGCGCACACCCAGGCCCCGTCGCCGATGGTGATCGGCTGGGCGTTCGGCGGCCCCGCGCGCCGGCTGGCGCCGCCTAGGTCGTGGGTGGTGGTGGCGATGATCACATGCGGGCCGATATGCACGTCGGCGCCGATGTCGATCTGGGCGGCGCCGTCGATGTGGCAACCCTTGTTGATGAACACTTCGGGCCCCAGCCGGATGTGCTCGCCTTCGAAATCGACCGATGAGGCCACCAGGGCGTTATGGCCGATCTCGTAGCCCATCAGCTTCAGGAACAGGTTTCTGAAGGCATAGGGCCAGATATCGCTGCGCTGGACGATGTTCAAAAGCCGGCGGGCATAGGGATGCATGGGCGCGTCGGTTCCGTGGCTCTTGCGACGCTCGCGCCAGCCGTTAAATCGGCGCCCCCGTCATTTCCAGGCGGGGGCTCGCCTCAACCAACGTCGATTGGCGCGGAACGTTCAATCGAATGCGCACCGACTGGCCGCGAAAAGCTCCGCCCGCCTCATCCAGGGCGCCGCGTCCGTGCCTGCCGGCCTTATCGGTTGGGCGTCAGGGACCGGGCGCCGGCGGTGTGAAGCCGAGCGGGCCGGCGATGCGGTTCCAGGCGTTGATGGCCGCGACGGCCGCGGTCAGCCGCATCACGGCCGGGGCGTCGAACACCGCGTCCAGCGCCGCTCGGGCGCCGGGGGCCTCCATGCGGCGCGAGGGATCGGTCAGGGCTTCGGTCCAGCCGAGGGCCGCGCGCTCGGTCTCGGTAAAATCTGGCGCCTCGCGCCAGACGGCCAGCCGGTCGAGTTTGGCCTGGGTCGCGCCGGCCTTGCGCGCCCAGTTCAGGTGAAGCTGCAGGCAGAAGGCGCAGCCGTTGATCTGGGATGCGCGCGCCTTGATCAGTTCGATCAGGACCTTGTCCATGCCCTCGCCCGCTGCGGCGCTGAGCGCGCGCAGGCCGGCCACCACCTCCGGCAAGGCCTTGGCGAAGGCGTCGAAGTCGATGGGCTCGGCAGCGGTCATCTGCGGCTCCAGCTAGCGGCGCGTCAGGGGGCGGGGTAGGGCGCCGTGGACTGCCTCACGATGATCTCGGTCGGCACCACCACCGTCTCTTCGTACGGTTCGCCGTTCAGCACCTTGCCCAGGATCACCATCGACCGGTAGCCGATGTCGGCGGCGGGCACGCGCACGGTGGTCAGGGCGGGGTCGTAGGACCGGCCGATGCGCTGGTCGTCCACCCCCATGACCGAGATGTCGTGCGGCACGCGCAGCCCGGCCGCCTTGATCGCCTGGATCGCGCCGATGGCCATTTCATCGTTGGCCACGAACACGGCTGTCGGGCGAGGCCCCTCCTGCAGCAGGGCCTGCATGGCCGCGTAACCGGTCTCCAGGGTGAACTGACCGCCTTCGCCCAGACGCTCGCTGGATTGCAGGCCATGGGCGGCGAGGGCCGCGCGATAGCCCTCCAGCCGGTTGCGCGCCATGGGCGAGGTGCCGACCGGCCCGGGAATGTGCGCGATGGCCCGGTGCCCCAGGCTGTACAAATAGTCGACCGCGTCCTTGGCGGCGGCGCGGTGGTCGGCGCGCACGGTGGGCAGGTTGGCCCAATCGACCGCTTCCAGCGCCACAACGATGGGCGGCAGGCGATGAGAGGGCTTTCGCGGTTCGGGCGAGGGCGCGCGCGAGCTGGTCACCAGGATCAGACCGTCGGCGCGGTTGCTGAGCACCTGGTCGTACAGCGCCTCCTCGCGCTCGCCGTTACGGTCTGTGAAGCCGAGCAGGACGGTGTAGCCCATGGTCCGCGCCGCCTGGTCGACGCCCTGGAACACGTCCAGGAAGAACGGGCTGAGGCGGGGGGCGACCACGAACACCACCTTGCTCACCTGCCGCCGCAGATCGCGCGCGAGCAGGTTGGGCCGGTAGCCCAGCCGCTCGACGGCTTCGAGCACCCGCGCGCGGGTTTCGTCGGTCACCATGTCCGGCTTAGCCAGGGCGCGCGACACCGTCGCGATCGACAGTCCCAGGGCGTTGGCCACGTCGGTTATGGTGGGGCGGCGGTTGGTTTTGACCAAGGCCAAGGCCTCTTGTGCATAGGTGTAAGGGACGACAAGGTCACAGTATTGCCGAACGCAATCAACACCTGGGCGCCGCTGGGGCGCTTTCGAGGGTCGGTTTTCGGCGACCGGGGGGCCGGCGAAATCACAGGACTATCGTCGGGCGCGATGAAAGGGTTTACACCGCCCTCTGCGCGCCTAAATCATCGCGACGCCTCTCGCCCAGTCGCGAATCGCGTCGAGAGCAGGAACCACAAGCGGAATGACCGTGAGCGTAAAGAAGAAGCGAATCGTGTGTTTTGGCGAGCCCATCCTGCGCGTGAGCGCGCCGGGCGCCGAGTTGCTTTTGCAATCCAACCGGTTCGAGACCGCCTTTGGCGGCGCTGAAATGAACGTGGCGGTGTCGCTGTCGCGGCTGGGCGACGAGGCCGCCGTGGTCGCCGTCCTGCCCGACAACCGGCTCGGTCAGGCTTTCCGCGACGAGTTTCGTCGCCATGGCGTCGACGTGTCGCACGTCCATTTCGGCGAGGGCCGGCTGGCCCTCTATTACGTCAACCCCGGCGCCTTGGTGCGGCCGGCCGAGGTGCTGTACGACCGCGCCGGCTCGGCCTTCGCCCTGGCGTCAGGCGATCAGATCGACTGGGAAGCGGCCCTGGCCGACGCCGACTGGCTGCACCTCAGCGGCATCACTCCGGCGGTGGGCGAGGGGCCCGCGCGCTCGGCCCTGCGCGCGGTCGAGGTGGCTGCCGCCAACGGCGTCAAGATCTCATTCGACGGCAATTACCGGCCCAAGCTGTGGGAGACCGCCCCGGCGGGCACCTTCCAGGCGCTACGCCGCCTGTTCGAAAGCGCCAACCTGCTGATCGCCAATCACCGCGATGTCGAGCTGGTGCTCGGCCTGAACTTCAGCAAGGCCGAGGACGCCTTCGCCTCGGCCTGCGCGGCGGCCTTCGACGCCTTCCCCCGGCTGGAGCGGGTGACCTGCACCGAGCGCTATCAGCATAACGTCGATCACCACGACCTGTCCGCCCGTCTGGCCACGCGCACGGCGAGTTACGCTTCCAAGCGCTATTCCTTGCCCCACGTGGTCGACCGCATCGGCGGCGGCGACGCCTTCTCGGCCGGAATTCTGCACGCCCTGGCCAACGGCCGGTCGGACGAGGACACGCTGGCGTTCGGCCTGGCCGCGGCGGTGATCAAGCATTCCTTCGCCGGCGACTTCAACCTGGCCGACGAACAGACCGTTCTGTCGGTCCTGGCCGACGACGGCTTCCAGGTCCGCCGTTGAACGCCGAATGGCCACCCCCGCATGACCTTTATCCCATCAGAGCGCCGATCAGGCGCCGTCTCAGGAAACGCCCATGACCGCCGCTGACACCGCCCCCGCGCGCGCCTTTCCCATCCGGTGGCTGGTGACCATGGTCACCTTCCTGGTGGCCGGGGTGTCGTTCCTCGACCGCAACAACATCTCCATCGCCGCGGCGAGCGTGCAGAAGGACTTCGGCCTCAGCGACCAGAAGATGGGCGTGGTGTTCAGCGCCTTCGTCGCCGGCTACGCCCTGTGCCAGCCGCTCGCCGGCCGCGTGGCCGACCGCTTCGGTCCGCACAAGGTGGTGACGGTGGGCATACTGTGGTGGAGCCTGTTCACCGCGGCCGTGGCCTTCGTGCCCGCCGGTCAGTCCTGGTCGCTCTTGGCCCTGCTCGGCGTGCTGGCGGCCTTGGGCGTCGGCGAGTCGGTGATCTTCCCCTCCAGCAACCGCCTGGTGGCGGCCTGGATTCCCATCCCCGAACGCGGACGGGCCAACGGCCTGATCTTCGCCGGCGTGGGCGTGGGCGCCAGCGTCGCCCCGCCGCTGATCACCTATCTCATCCTGAACCACAGCTGGCGCTGGTCGTTCGTGGCCAGCGCCATGATCGGCGTGGTCGCCGGCCTGCTGTGGCTGGGGCTGGTGCGCAGCAAGCCGCAGGACCACCCGTGGATCAGCCGCGCCGAGCTGGACAAGATCGAGACGGGCATCGCCGGCCAGGGGATGGACCACGGCGGGGCGACGCTCAGCCACGCCCTGCGCAATCCGTCCATCTGGCTGCTGTCGCTCAGCTATTTCTGCTACGGCTACGTGGCCTACATCTTCTTCACCTGGTTCTTCAAATACCTGTCGGTGGTGCGTGGACTGAACCTGAAGTCCAGCGCCGTCTACGCCACGCTGCCGTTCCTGGCCATGGCGATCGGCTCGACCCTCGGCGGCGTGATCTCCGACCGCCTGACGCGGCGCTTCGGCCCGCGCGTGGGCCGTTCGTTCTTCGGATCCTTCGCCCTGCTTCTTGCCGGCGGGTTCATCTGGGGCGTGACTTCGGCCCATGGCGCCGAGGTCACCGCCATCATTCTGGCCGGGGGCGCGGGCGCCCTTTATCTGTCGCAGAGCGTCTACTGGTCCGTGTCGGCCGACCTCGGCGGCCGCTCGGCCGGCTCGGTCTCGGGCGTGATGAACATGTCCAACCAGATCGGCGGCGTGGTCACCGCCTCTCTGACCCCGTACCTGGCCCACGCCTTCGGCTGGAACGCGTCCTTCCTGTTCGCCGCCGTTCTGTGCGCGGTGTCGGCCGGGTGCTGGCTGGCGATCAACCCCCGGCCCAGAGCCGCCTAAATGCTCCGACTGAAACTCAGGTCCTGACCAGGGCCGGCTCGCCGGTCTCCAGCAGCGACTTGAGGTTCGACAGCACCTGAGGCCAGCCGCCCGACACCTGGCTGATCAGCTTGGACTGGGGCGCGTCATGCTGATGGGTGATGGTCAGCTTGACCGCGCCCTGGTTCGGCTCCAGCTCCATGGTGCAGCGGCTGAAGCCCTCGTCCTTCAGTTCGGGCTTGAACTCATTGCGCCAGCGGATCACCAGCTTGCGCGGCGGGTCCGCCTCGACGATCTGGCCCGCGTCCGCCACCCGCCCGTCTGAGAACAGCAGTCGCCACGGCGAGCCCGTGGTCCAGTCGCTCTCGCAGTGCATGCCGAACCAGTAGCGCTTCATCTGCTCGGGATCGGTCAGGGCCGACCACAGCCGTTCGGGCGTGGTGCGGATATAGGTGACGTAGACATAGGTTGAGCCTTTGTCCGACGAACTAGTCATCGCCTTCTCCTTCCAGGGTGCGTTTCAGGTGGGACAGGGCGGCCAGGCTGGGCCGCTCGAACTTGCCGATCCAGCGCTCGGCGATCTGGTTGATCGGGACCGGATTGAGGAAATGCAGCTTTTCGCGGCCCTGGCGGCGGCACGTCACCAGATTGGCCTCCTCGAGCAGGGCCAGGTGCTTGGTCACTGCCTGGCGGGTCATGTCCAGTCCTGCGCACAGCTCGCCGAGGGTCAGGCCGTTGGTTGCGAACAGACGGTCGAGCAGCGCCCTGCGGCTGGGGTCGGCCAAGGCCCGGAACACGGCGTCGTCGGTCATGGCCTCAATATGCAACCAAAGAGTTGCATGTCAAGCGCCGCGCTCACGGGGCCGGTGGACATCGGGCGTCAAACGTGGCCCAAAGCGCCGACCGGCTCCACGTGACCGAGGGAGGTTCGCGCCTTGTCCGCCCACGCCAAAGACCAAGCCCGCAGACTGGCGGCGCCGGACATCGCCGTGCGCAAGGGCGGCGAGCCGATCGTGTGCCTGACCTGCTACACCACGCCCATGGCCGAGATCCTCGATCCGGTGTGCGACCTGATGCTGGTCGGCGACTCGGTCGGCATGGTGCTGCACGGCCTGCCCAACACCGTGGGCGTGACCTTGGAGATGATGATCCTGCACGCCCAGGCCGTGATGCGCGGCGCGCGCCGGGCCATGGTGGTGGTCGACATGCCCTTCGGCTCCTACGAGGGCGCGCCGGAGGTGGCCTACGCCAACGCCGCGCGGATCATGAAAGAGACCGGCGCCCAGGCGGTGAAGGTCGAAAGCGGCCCCACGGTGCCGGCCACCATCGCCTATCTGACCCAGCGCGGCATTCCGGTGATGGGCCACATCGGCCTGCGGCCTCAGGCGGTTCTGGTGGACGGCGCGTTCAAGGCCAAGGGCCGCGCTCCCGGCGAGTGGGAGCGGGTGATCGAGGAGGCCAGGGCGACCGCCGACGCCGGCGCCTTTTCCGTCGTGGTCGAGGGGGTGGCCGAGCGGTTGGCGGCCGAGATCACCGCGGCGCTTTCCATACCCACCATCGGCATTGGCGCCTCCTCGGCGTGTGACGGCCAGGTGCTGGTGGTCGACGACATGCTGGGCCTGTTCGACTGGACGCCGCGCTTCGTGCGCCGTTACGCCGACCTGCGCGCGGAGATTTCCAAGGCGGCCGAGGCCTATGCCCAGGATGTCCGGGCCCGTCGCTTTCCCGCGGCCGCGGAGACCTATTTTCCCAAGCCTTGAGCGCGCGGGCCGATTGTCGCCGCTTTCGGCCGATAAAGCGCGACAGTGTGCGTTGCAGACCCGGTCGCCAGACGATAGGGTCCGCCCGCCTTCAACCGACCGGAGCCTGACCGAGTGGTCGACGTTTTCAACGAGGTGGACGAACAGATTCGCGAGGAGCGATTCCGCGCCCTGATGCGCCGCATCGTCCCGCTGTTCATCGCCGCCCTGGTCATCGCCGTGATCGCCGTTCTGGGCGTGTGGGGCTATCGCCAGTACAGCCTGGGCGGGATCGGCAAGGCGTCCGACGCCTACGCCAAGGGCCTGGACCTGATGCAGCAGAACGACCTCAATGGCTCGTTCGCCCAATTCGACATCGCCGCCAAGGGCCCGCCGGGCTATCGCAGCCTGGCGTTGATGCAGGAGGCCGCCATCCGCGTGGCGCAGAACAGGACGTCCGATGCGGTCGCGCTGTTCGATCAGGCCGCCAAGGCCGCCCCGGACAAGATGATGGCCGACGCCGCCAGCCTCAAGGCCGCCTATCTGCTGCTCGACACCGCGTCCCTG
>DATKPD010000010.1:0-26396 GCA_035524315.1 Caulobacteraceae bacterium | reverse complement strand
GGCGTGCTGGACGTGCTGTCGCCGGCCGAACTGGCCGCGGCCGCCGCGCGCGATGATCGCGCCGCCGTCTCCCGAGCCAACGGCGTCGGGCCCAAGCTCGCCCAGCGCATCGTGCTCGAACTGAAGGGCAAGCCGATCGCCGACGGCGCGGTGGTCGCCTTCCACGCCGGCGCCCAGGTCCACGCCCCGCCGCCGCCCAGCGCCGCGGGCGAGGCGGTCGCCGCCCTGATGGGCCTCGGCGTCGCCGAGGTCGCCGCTCGCCGCGTCGTCGACCAGGCCGCGATCCGCCTGGGCGAAGACGCTACCGAAGCGGCCCTGATCAAGGCCGCCCTGCAGGAACTGGGCAGGTGAGCCGGCTCGTCTCCGGCGAAGCGGCGCCGTTCGAGGCGACCGACCGGGCGCTTCGGCCCCAGACCCTCGCCGAGTTCGTCGGCCAGGAGCAGGCCAAGGCGAACTTGCGCGTGTTCATCGACGCGGCCCGCGCGCGCGGCGAGGCGCTGGACCACGTGCTGCTGTTCGGCCCGCCGGGGCTGGGCAAGACGACGCTGGCGCAGATCGTGGCCCGCGAGCTGGGGGTGGGCTTCAGGGCCACCTCCGGGCCGGTGCTCGCAAAGGCCGGAGACCTGGCCGCCATCCTGACCAACCTCGAGCCGAACGACGTCCTCTTCATCGACGAGATCCACCGGCTCGCGGCGAACGTCGAGGAGATCCTCTATCCGGCGATGGAGGACCATGTGCTGGACCTGGTCATCGGCGAGGGCCCCTCGGCGCGCTCGATCCGTATCGACCTGGCCCCGTTCACCCTGGTGGCGGCGACCACGCGGGCGGGGCTCCTGGCGACGCCCCTGCGCGACCGCTTCGGCATTCCCCTGCGGCTGGAGTTCTATACCCAGGTCGAACTGCAACTCGTGATCGGCCAGGCGGCGCGCAAGATGGGCGTGGACCTTAAGCCCGAAGGCGCCGCCGAGATCGCGGCCCGGGCGCGGGGCACGCCGCGCGTAGCCGGCCGGCTGCTGCGCCGGGTGCGCGACTTCGCCGAGGCCGACGGCGCCACGATCATCGGCCGCGCGGACGCCGCCCGCGCCCTGGCCCGGCTGGAGGTCGACGAGGTCGGGCTCGACAGCCTCGACCGCCGCTATCTGCGCGCCCTGATCGAGAACTACGGCGGCGGCCCGGCGGGGGTGGAGACCTTGGCCTACGCCATCGCCGAGGCGCGCGACGCGGTCGAGGACGTGATCGAGCCCTATCTGCTGCAGCAGGGCTTCATCCAGCGCACCCCGCGCGGACGCATGGCCGCGGCCCGCGCTTACCTGCACCTCGGCCTGACCGCGCCCGCGCCGGCGCGTCCAGGGCAGCAGGAGCTGTTCGATGGAGGCGAGGGTGATTGAGATCATCTCCTTCCCCCTCGAGGGGCTAAGGGCAGGGATGGGGGGGCTCGCGCAGAGAGGACCGGCGACGCCCTATAGGCGCGCCCGCCTTGCGCGTCTGCCCATCAAGGTCGCGGGCCGCATCCTCACCCCTTCGCCTTTCCCATCGACGGAGAGGGGGGCATGACTCCGCTTCCGCCCTCCGGCGTGTTCGATGGCCAGGCGCACCTGCTGCCGGTCCGTATCTATTACGAGGACACCGATTTCACCGGCGTGGTCTATCACGCCAACTACCTGCGCTATTTCGAACGCGGCCGCTCAGAGTTCCTGCGCCTGGCGGGCGTCAGCCACACCGAACTGCGCGCGATGGACAGCCCTATGGCTTTCGTCGTGGCGCGGATGGAAATCGATTTCGTCAAGCCGGCGCGCATCGACGACGCCCTGGTCGTGCGCACCCAGTACGAACGATTGGAACGCGCGCGGCTGTTCGTGCGTCAAACCCTGGAGCGTGACGGCGAAGCCATCGCGCGCGCGGTCGAAACCATCGTCTGTATTGGCCTGGACGGGCGCCCGCGCCGTCCGCCTCAGGCCCTGGTCCAGGCGCTGCGCGCCTGGTTCCTGGACGGTCCGCCTTAGTTTCACCCAACCGGCGCGCCACCACGCGCCCCACAACACCCGAGCTTGGAGCTGCCTATGGACGCTTCCGACGCCCTCGCGGGCGCCCTGTCGAACCAGAGTTTCTCGATCATCGCCGTGTTCGTGCGCGCCGACTGGGTGGTCAAGGCGGTGCTCGTCGGCCTGGCCGTGGCCTCGCTCTGGTCGTGGACGGTGATCCTCGACAAGCTGTTCCGCTACGCCGCCCTGAACAAGGAGACCGACGCCTTCGAGGACCAGGTCAATTCCGGGCGCTCGCTGGAAGAGATCGCCACCGAGGCGGGCGAGCGGCCGATCCACGCCCTGCCGCGCATGCTGCAGGCGGGGCTCAAGGAATGGCGTGACGCGCGGGCCAAGGGCGGCCTGACTGGCGCCTCGGCCGAAGGCCAGGCAGGGCTGCTGATCCAGCGAATCGACCGTTTGATGGACGCGATCATCGCGCGCGAGAGCCGCCGGATCGAAGTGGGGCTGGGCGCCCTGGCGATCGTGGCCACGGCCTCGCCGTTCGTGGGGCTGTTCGGCACGGTGTGGGGCATCATGCACGCCTTCCAGGCCATCGCCGCCCAGAAGAACACCAACCTGGCGGTGGTCGCGCCCTCGATCGCCGAGGCGCTGTTCACCACCGCCGTGGGCTTGGCCGCCGCCATCCCGGCCTACATCTTCTACAACAAGTTCTCGACCGAGGCGGGCCGCTACACCGGCCGGCTGGAAAGCTTCGCCGACGACTTGGCCGCCGCCGTCACCCGCCGGTTGGCCGAGCGCCTCGCAGCGCCAGGAGAGCGCTGAGATGCAAGGCGCATCAGCCCTCAGTTCCGGCCGACGCCGGCGCCGCGGCGCGCGCAAGCGTGCGGCCCTGTCGGAGATCAACGTCACGCCCCTGGTCGACGTGATGCTGGTGCTGCTGATCATCTTCATGATCTCGGCGCCGCTGCTGACCGCCGGCGTGCCGGTGGACCTGCCCAAGACCGAGGCCTCTGCGGTCAACGACCAGCAGCAGCCCCTGACCATCACCGTGCAGCAGGACGGCCGCGTGTTCCTGCAGAACGTCGAGACGCCGTTCCAGGACCTGTCGGTGCGCCTGCGCGCCATGGCCGGCGACGGCTTCGACAAGCCGATCTATGTCCGCGCCGACGGCAAGGCGCCCTATGAGAAGGTGGCTCAGGTGATGGCCGCCCTGTCGGTCTCGGGCTTTTCCAAGATCAACCTGATCACCGACACGGGCGGTCCTAGGTCGGGGCCGGACGCCGCCCCGCCGCCGGTCCAGAACGCGTTGCGCTGATCGTGACGGTGGAGCGGCAGCGCACCGGTTTCGCGCCGGCCCTGATCGGGGCCTTGACGCTGCATGTCGCCGTGCTGCTCGCGGGGATCCTGGCGTGGCCGTTCATGGGCAAGCCGATCTCGCCCGCCAACGTCACCGCCGTGACCATCGTGGCCGCCGCGCCGTCGATTCCGCCGCCGGCCGAGAAGGCCCCGCGGCCCGCGCCGCCGACCTCGCCCGAGCCTGCGCCCACGCCGACGGCTCCACCGCCGCCAGCTCCCGCGCCGCCGGTCCCACCCAGGCCCAAGCCGCTTCCGCCCAAGCCCGCGCCGCCCCAGCCCACGCCGACCCCGGCGCCCGCGCCCAAGCCGCTTCCGCCCAAGCCGACCCCGCCCAAGCCCACCGCCCAGGCCCAACCGGCCAAGCCGACCAAGCCCAGCCAGGACCTGGACCTGGGCGCCCTGTCGGCCAGCCTGGACAAATCGACGTCGCGCAAGGGACCGGGCGCCAAGGGGCCGCCCAAGCTCGAACTCAGCCAGATCGAGCGGCTGGATCAGGGCGCAAGCTCGGCCGCCGACAAGACCGCCACCGTTGACGCCGCCGCCGCCGTGGGCGCACGCCTGAACCACCTGTGGAACAAGCGCTGCGAGGTCGAGGGCTTCCGCCAACTCGACGACATCCGTGTGCAGTTCCAACTGACGCCCGAAGGCGGGCTGCAGGGCGCGCCCCAGGTTGTCAGCGCGCACAAGTCCGATCCGGTGTGGCAGGCTGCGGCCGAAGCGGCGGTGCGGGCCGTTTACCAGGCTCAGCCGTTTACCGAACTGCCTCGGCAAACCTATTCCCAATGGCGGACGTTCACCGCTAACTATCAAGCGAAGGAAGCGTGCAAATGAGCGGCGCTCGTCCCACCCGATACCTGTTCCAGATTCTCCTGGTGTTGGCCTTGGCCATTGCCTCGCCCTTGGCCGCGCGCGCCGACATCACGGTCAACGTCAACCAGGGCGTCAGCCAGCCGCTTCCGGTCGCCATCCCCGCCTTCAGCGGCAAGGACCCCAACACCGCTAAGATCGGCGCCGACATCATGACCGTGATCACCGGCAACCTTCAGCGGTCGGGCCTGTTCAAGCCGCTCGACCCCAACAGCTTCATCGAGCGCAATCTCGACGTGAACGTCCAGCCGACCTTCGCCAACTGGAAGGTCCTGGGCGCCCAAGCCCTGGTCAACGGCCAGGCGACGGTCGACGCCGACGGCCGCCTGGTGGTGGACTTCCGTCTTTGGGACGTGAACACCGGCCAGCAACTGCTCGGCGAGCAATTCACCTCTACCCCCGACAACTGGCGGCGCGTGGCGCACAAGATTTCCGACGCGGTCTACACGCGCCTGACCGGCGAGAGCGGCTATTTCGACACCCGCATCGTGTTCGTGGCCGAGAGCGGGCCGCGCACGCACCGGGTCAAGCGCTTGGCCATCATGGACCAGGACGGGGCCAACCCCAGCTTCCTGACCGACGGCTCATACCTGGTCATGACGCCGAGGTTCTCGGCCAACACCCAGGAAATCACCTACATGGCCCTGCGCGACACGGGGGCCTCGATCTATCTGTTCAATATCGAGAGTGGCCGGCAGGAGACCATCGGCAAGTTCCCCGGCATGGTGTTCGCCCCCCGCTTCTCGCCCGACGGCGGCAAGGTGGCCTTCTCGGTGGAGAAGGGCGGCAACAGCGACGTCTATGTGATGGACCTGCGCAGCCGCCAGACCACGCGCCTGACCACCGACCCGGCGATCGACACCTCGCCCTCGTTCTCGCCCGACGGCCGCCAGCTGGTGTTCAATTCCGACCGCAGCGGATCGCCCCAGCTTTACATCATGAACGTCGATGGCACCGGCGTGCGGCGGATTTCCTTTGGCGAGGGGCGATACACCACCCCGGTGTGGAGCCCGCGCGGCGACTTCATCGCCTTCACCAAGCAGAATGGCTCCGATTTTCATATCGGGGTGATGCGGCCCGACGGCTCGGACGAGCGGATCCTCACGTCCAGCTATCTCGACGAAGGACCCACATGGGCGCCGAACGGGCGTGTGCTGATGTTCTTCAGGGAAACCCAAGGCGGGGCGGCCCATTTGTGGACCGTGGACCTGACGGGCCGGATTCTGCAGCCCGCGCCTTACACGGGCGACGCTTCGGACCCGGCGTGGTCGCCTTTGTTGAACTGAAGTGAATATTAAGAATTATTAGGCGGTGGGTCACATTGTAGCCTGCATGATGCAGGACCACCTGAAGGCTGGGGTCGAGCTTGGCCATGACCTGCAGTCCATTCGTGCGAAGGAGATCGGGACCGTGAAACTCAACTTCACCCAACATGCGCGCCTGCTCGCGATGCTCGCGGCGACGTCCGCCCTGGCCGCTTGCGCCACGCCCAAGCCGCCGCCGCCCGCCGCCCCGCCGCCTCCGCCGGCCGAAGCCCCGCCTCCGCCTCCGCCGCCCCCGCCGCCCGTGGCCAGCGCCCCGACCGGCCCGATCCCCGGTTCGGTCCAGGATTTCGTCGTCAACGTCGGCGACCGGGTCTATTTCGACTACAACGAATTCAACGTGCGGGCCGACGCTCAGCCGATCCTCGCCGCCCAGGCCGCCTGGCTGCAGCGCTATCCGCAGGTCAAGGTGCGTATCGAAGGCAACTGCGACGAACGCGGCACGCGCGAGTACAACCTCGCGCTCGGCGCTCGGCGGGCCAACTCGGTGCGCGATTTCCTGGTCGCCCACGGGGTGGACAGTTCACGCATCGACACGATCTCCTACGGCAAGGAGCGTCCACTCGATCCGGGCACGGGAGAGGACGCCTGGGCGCATAACCGCAACGGCCATACGGCCATCACCGGCGGCGCGTCCTAACCGACCGTTTGCGCTTATCGGAGAGACGTTCGCTTGGCCGCGTGGCGAAGCGGGCGTCTCTCCTTTAGTTTAGGCCTTACCCGCCCTGATGTTTCGGGGTGGCGACCGGGAGCCTCGACCCATGATTCAAACCGCTCGGCGGAGCCTCAAGGCCGGCGCCTTCGCCCTTGCCGTCCTGGCCCTCGCGGGAGGCGCCGCCCAGGCGCAATTGCGTCCGCAAGGTCCCGCCGAGGTGGGGCCTCAGCAGGCCGTGCCGCCGGCCGGCGCCGACGAGGTGACCGACAACAAGGGCATCAACCGGCGACTTGACCGCGACGAACAGGCTCTGCGCGAGCTGCGCCAGATCGTGCTCCAGGCCAAGGCCAGCGGCGCCCCGGTCCAGGTCAAGGACGCGAATACCGACGCCCAACTGGCCGCCATTCAGTCCAAGGTTGACGATTTCGACCAGACCCTGAGCCGCATCAACGGCCAGATTGACACGCTCCAGCACCAACTGGACGACGCCAAGAAGGCGCTGGACGCCTCCACCGCCGCCAACCAGGACCTGATCCTGCGCGTGACCAAGCTGGAGGGCGTCATCCAGGGCATGCAGATGCCGGCCGCCGCCGCCCAAGGCGGCCAGATGGGGGGCGCTCCGCCACAGGCCAGCGCCGATCAAGGCGGCGGCGATCAGGGCGGCGCGGGCGCCACGGACGAGGCCCAGGCCTATCGCCAGGCGCGTCAGGTGCTGGACGGCGGCGACTACGCCGGGGGCGTGCAGGCGCTGCAAGCCTATCTCGCCCGCTATCCCACAAGTCCGCGCGCGCCCGAAGCCAGTTACTGGCTAGGCCGGGCCCTCGGTCTGCAGAACATGCCGGCCGATGCGGCGGCGTCCTACGCCCGCGCGCTCAAGGGCTGGCCGCAAAGTTCCTGGGCCGGCGATGCGGTGGTGCGTCTGTCCTCGTCGCTGGTCGATCTCAAGCGCACCGACGACGCCTGCGCCGCGCTGGGCGAATTCGAGCGCCGCTACGCCGCCAAGTCGTCAGCCGCGGTCAAGACGCGCGCCCGCACCGTCCGCACCCAGGCGGCTTGCAGCTAGGTGAACCGGGTTCTCCAGGCGCTCGATCGCAGGCTGGACCCGAACGCCTCCGCCCCGGTGACGGTCGCCTTTTCGGGCGGCTCCGACTCACTGGCCCTGCTGCTGCTAGCCAGGGCCTGGGCCGATCGGGCAGGGCGCTCGGTCCTCGCGCTTACCGTTGATCATGGTCTGCAGGCCCAAAGCGGCGCCTGGACCCAGGCCGCGGCGGCCGTGGCCGCGCAGGTCGGCGTGGGCTTTCGGGCGCTTGACTGGACCGGCCCCAAACCCGCCTCCGGTGTCCCGGCGGCGGCGCGGGCGGCGCGGCACCGTCTTTTGGCGGTCGCGGCGCGCGAAGCCGGCGCGGCGTGTCTGCTCATCGGCCACACCTTTGACGACCAGCTCGAGAATGCCCTGATGCGCGGCGCGGGCGAGCGTCTAGGCCCGTTGAGGCCTTGGAGCCCCAGTCCAGTGTGGCCCGAGGGCAGGGAGCTGTTCCTGTGTCGTCCGCTGCTGGCCGAGCGGCGCGCCGATCTGCAGGCCTGGCTTGCCGGCCAAGGCTGGTCGTGGATCGACGATCCCGCCAACGACAATCCGGTCAGTCCGCGGGCCCGCGCCCGCGCCCGTATCGCGGGGGGCGAAGCGGGCGATTGCGACGACCCGACCGAAGACCCGCCGGCTCTGGCCGCTATGGCGAGGCTGTGCCGCGCGCCCGCCTGGGGCGGGCTGGTCCTGCCGCGCGCGGCTTTGGTCGAGGGGCCGGCTTTGCGCCTGCTGCAGATCGCTCTGGCCTGCGCGAGCGGTCGCGAGGCGTTGCCGCGCCCCGCCCGCGCATTGCCGCTTCTTCAACGCCTCCGAGCGGGCGAGGTCTTCACCGCCAGCCTGGGCGGCGCGCGCCTTGAGGCGGGGCGGGGGGAGGTGCTGATCGTTCGAGAACCCGGCGAATTTCAGCGCGGGGCGGACGCTCGCCGGGCGCTCGATTCAGGGGAAACGTTGGTGTGGGACGGCCGCATCGCGTTGACGGCCTGGCGCCCCGGGCTGACGGCCGGCCCCTTGCGAGGGCTCGCCGCGCGCCTGACCCCAGCAGAGCGCGCGGGGCTCGCCCAAATCCCCGCGGCGGGACGCGGCGCCTTGCCCGCTGTTCAGGCCCTGGATTTGCCGCCATCCTGCCCCATGTTGGAGGCGTCGCCCGCGCGGGCCTTCGTGGGGGCGACGTCGCTGGTCTGGGCGCGGTTCTCCGCCGCCTGCGGCCTAATCCGACAGGAAGGTGAAACTTCCTGCGCCGCCCTAATGGCGGATTCACGACAGCCGTCCTATGTTATCCCAGGAGCCAAGGGTCTTTCTGAATGACGCTACGTAACGCTGCGATCTGGGTTGTCATCGGCGTGCTGCTGATCGGCCTTTACGGCATGTTCAACCATGCGGGCCGAGGCCCCGGTTCAGCGGCCGATCTGACCTATTCGCAACTTCTGGCCAAGGTGAACGCCGGCCAGATCAAGGGCGCGGTCGTGCGCGGCGAGCAGATCGAGACGCGCGACGCCGCGGGCAAGACCTATGACACCGTCACCCCGGCCGACCAGGACGACCTGCTCAAGCAGCTTGTCGCCTCGGGCGCCGACGTCGACGTCAAGTCGACCACCCCCAACATCGGCCTCAGCCTGCTGATCAACTTCGCCCCGATCCTGCTGATCGGCGCGGTGTGGTTCTTCTTCATGCGCCAGATGCAGGGCGGCGCGCGCGGGGCCATGGGCTTCGGCAAGTCCAAGGCCCGGCTGCTAACCGAGAACAAGAACCGCGTGACCTTCGAGGACGTCGCGGGCGTCGACGAAGCCAAGGAAGAGCTGTCGGAAATCGTCGATTTTCTGAAGGATCCGGGCAAATTCCAGCGCCTGGGCGGCAAGATTCCCAAGGGCGCCTTGCTGGTCGGTCCGCCCGGCACCGGTAAGACCCTGCTGGCGCGCGCCATCGCGGGCGAGGCGGGCGTGCCCTTCTTCACCATCTCCGGCTCGGACTTCGTGGAAATGTTTGTCGGCGTCGGCGCCAGCCGCGTGCGCGACATGTTCGAACAGGCCAAGAAGAACGCGCCCTGCATCATCTTCATCGACGAAATCGACGCGGTCGGCCGTCATCGCGGCGCGGGCCTGGGCGGCGGCAACGACGAGCGCGAGCAGACCCTCAACCAGCTGCTGGTCGAGATGGACGGCTTCGAGGCCAACGAAGGCATCATTCTGATCGCCGCCACCAACCGGCCGGACGTGCTGGACCCCGCTCTGCTGCGTCCGGGCCGCTTCGACCGTCAGGTGGTGGTGCCCAACCCCGACGTGAACGGCCGCGAGCGCATCCTGCGCGTACACATGCGCAATGTGCCCCTGTCGGCCGACGTGGACGTCAAGATCATTGCCCGCGGTACGCCCGGCTTCTCCGGCGCGGACTTGGCCAATCTGGTCAATGAGGCGGCCCTGCTGGCGGCGCGCAAAAACCGTCGCATGGTCACCCAGCGCGACTTTGAGGAAGCCAAGGACAAGGTCATGATGGGCGCCGAGCGCCGGTCCATGGCCATGACCGAGGACGAGAAGAAGCTGACCGCCTACCACGAGGGCGGCCACGCCATCCTGGCCCTGACCGTGCCCAACACCGATCCGGTGCACAAGGCGACCATCATTCCGCGCGGCCGGGCCCTGGGCATGGTCATGCAGTTGCCCGAGCGCGACAAGCTGTCGATGAGCTTCCAGCAGATGACCTCGCGACTGGTCATCCTGATGGGCGGCCGCGTGGCCGAGGAGCTGATCTTCGGTAAGGAGCACGTCACCTCCGGCGCGGCGTCCGACATCCAGCAGGCCACCAAGCTGGCCCGCGCCATGGTCACCCAGTGGGGCTATTCGGACGAGTTGGGCGTGGTGATGTACGGCGACAACCAGGAAGAAGTGTTCCTGGGCCATTCGGTGTCGCGCACCCAGAACATCTCCGAGGAGACCTCGCGTAAGATCGACAGCGAGGTCAAGCGCCTGGTCCAAACCGGCTACGACGAGGCCAAGCGCATCCTGACCGAGCGGATGGAAGATCTGCAGACCCTGGCCAAGGCCCTGCTCGAATACGAGACCCTGACCGGGGACGAGATTCTCAACGCGCTGAAAGGCATTCCCCCGGTGCGCGACGAGGTGGACGTGCGCCCGAGCGGCCCGTCGGTTTCGGTGCCGGTCACGCCCATCGCCGAGCCGGGCGCGCAGCCCGCTTGACGCCCCCACGCCTGATGGGGGTGGTGAACGTCACCCCCGACAGCTTCTCCGACGGCGGCCGCTTCCTGGACCAGGACGCGGCCGTTCGTCATGCACTGGCGCTGATCGACGACGGCGCGGATATGCTCGACATTGGCGGCGAGTCCACCCGGCCCGGGGCCGATCCCGTGCCCTCCGCCGAAGAAATCGCTCGCGTGGTTCCGGTGGTCGAGGCGGTGCGCCGCCACAGCGATGTGACCATCTCGGTCGACACCATGAAGCCGCAGGTGATGCGCGCGGCCCACGCGGCGGGCGCCGACATGTGGAACGACGTCACCGCCCTGACCTGGTCCAAGGACAGCCTCGCCGTCGCCGCCGCGCTCGGGTGTCATGTGGTGCTGATGCATATGCAGGGCGAGCCCCAGACCATGCAGGACGATCCGGCCTACAGTGACGTGGTGGTCGAGGTGGCGGCCTATCTGCAGGGCCGGGCGCGGGCGGCGATGGCGGCGGGCGTGGCCCAGGACAAAATCTGGCTCGACCCCGGAATCGGCTTTGGCAAGACCCCCGACCATAATCTGACGCTTCTGGGCCACCTGGGCAGCGTGACTGGCCTCGGATTCAAGACGGTGTTGGGCGTAAGCCGCAAGCGCTTCATACGCGCGGTCGACGCCCGCGGCGTGCGGCCCGAGGACCGGCTGGGCGGCTCCATCGCCGGGGCCGTCATCGGTGCGGATGCCGGCGTCGATGCGATCCGCGCTCACGACGTGCGCGAAACCTTGCAGGCGCTCAAGCTGTGGGCTGCGGTGCGCAGCGCGCTCTAGCCGAACCACTGGCTCATCTGGCCGGGCGCGACGATGGCGTCCCACACCGTGCGGGGGGCATGCCGCAGGCGCCGCTCGAAGCGGATGTCCCAGCCGTCATCGATCTTCAGAATCGCCCCGTCCCGTGCGTCCATCTCAGCTTCCCTTGTCCAGGTGGTGTTCCAGCGCGTCGAGCTTGCCGCCCCAGAACCGGCGATAGGGGTCGAGCCACCGCTCAAGTTCGGCCAGGGGCTCAGGCCGCAGGCGGTACATCCGCCGCTGCCCGTCGACCCGCGCCTCGACCAGACCGGCTTCGCGCAGCACCTTCAGATGTTTGGACACCGCCGGCTGGCTCAGCCTCAGGGCCCAGACTAGATCGCCCGCCGGCCGCTCGCCCTTCAGCAGCAGGGCCATCAACCGCCGACGATTGGGCTCGGCCAGGGCGTCGAACAAGGCGTTTTCCATAGAGGTTATATATCTCATATCGAATGTTTCTCATCAAGTTCGATCGCGCGGCTGGCGGCGACGGCGGGCCTATGGAACAAGGCGTCCCATGACCCAAGCGCCAAGAGCCAAGGGCCGCGTCCTGATCATTGCCGGGTCCGACTCCGGCGGGGGCGCGGGCGTCCAGGCCGACATCAAGACCGTGACCATGCTGGGTGGCTACGCCGCCACGGCCATCACTGCCGTCACCGTGCAGAACACCCTGGGCGTCAGCGGCGTGCATTCGATCCCACCCGAGGTGGTCAAGGCCCAGGCCCTGGCGGTGCTGGACGACATCGGCGCGGACGCGATCAAGACCGGCATGCTGGGTGATCTGGCCATGATCGAGGCGGTGGCCGAAGTGCTGGACGGCGTCCACGCGCCGGTGGTGATCGATCCGGTGATGGTGGCCAAGGGCGGGGCGCCCTTGCTGGCGGCCGAGGCGGTGGCCCATTTCGCCCGCGTTCTCGCCCCGCGCGCGGCCCTGCTCACGCCCAACGTCTTGGAGGCCGAGGCCCTAACCGGCCTAACCGTGGCGGACCTTGATGGACAGAGACGGGCGGGCGAGGCCCTGCTTCGGGCTGGCGCTGGTGCAGTCCTGATCAAGGGCGGCCATATCGCCGGCGAGCGCGTGGTGGATCTGTTGATGGACGGGGGCGGCGAACTGCTGCTGGAAGGGCCGCGCATTGACAGTCGCCATACCCACGGCACCGGCTGCACCCTGGCTTCGGCCTGCGCCACCGGCCTGGCCCAGGGGCTGTCCTTGCAGGAGGCGGTCACGCGCGCCTGGTCCTATGTGGCCGAGGCGATTCGCCGGGCGCCGGGCTTTGGCCAGGGCCATGGCCCGCTGGATCACGGCTGGCCCCTGCGCCGCCTGGATTAGCGGCGCCCCGATGACGTGTAAGCGCTGGCCATGCCCGGCCCATTGAGCGCATTGTGAGGAAGGGCTGAGCCGATCGCATCGGCCAAGGGATTCCTGTCGGGGGACCCAATACTGGGAGGACTACAATCATGAGGATGCGTAAGCGTCTCACCGCCGAGTTCATCGGCACGGGCTGGCTGGTTCTGGGCGGTTGCGGCAGCGCGGTTCTCGCGGCCGCCTATCCGGGCATGGGCATCGGGTTCGTCGGCGTCTCGCTCGCCTTTGGCCTGACCGTCGTCACCATGGCCTACGCCATCGGCCACGTCTCCGGCTGCCACCTCAATCCCGCGGTCACGGTGGGCCTTTGCGCCGGCGGCCGTTTCCCGGCCAAGGACGTCTTGTTCTATATTGTCGCCCAGGTCCTGGGAGCCATCGCCGGCGCCAGCATCCTCTACGTCATCGCCAGCGGCCGCACCGGCTTCGATCCCTCGACCGGGTTCGCCGCCAACGGCTACGACGACCATTCGCCGGGCGGGTATTCTCTGGCCGCCTGCTTCGTCACCGAGGTGGTGATGAGCTTCGCATTCGTGTTCGTGATCATGGGCGCGACCCACAGCAAGGCGCCCAGGGCGCTCGGGCCCCTGGCCATCGGCCTGTGCCTCACCTTGATCCACCTGATCAGCATTCCGGTGACCAACACCTCGGTCAATCCGGCGCGCAGCCTCGGGCCGGCCCTGTTCGCGGGCGGCTGGGCCCTGCAGCAGCTGTGGATGTTCTGGTCCGCGCCCTTCGTCGGCGCTGTCATTGCCGGCGTGGTCTACCGCTGGGTCGGCGGCGCCGAGGCGCCGCGGGCCGAGCACGTGCGGGTCGAGCCTGTGGTTGTGGTCGAGCCGGCCGTCGTGCTGGAAGCCGCCTCTTTCGCCCAGACGGCAGCGCGCACCACGGCCCCCGCCTGAGGGCGGCCTGAAGCACCCCTGAGTCGCCGAAGGCCGGCGGTCCCCGCGGATCGCCGGGCCTCATTCGAGCCCTGAGGCCGCTGTGGCCGAGCGATAGACCACGATCCGGCGGCTCCGGGAAGGCCGGCGAATGGGCCGAAACTTTTCGCTCGCGCATCGGCGCGGTTGGTGTATCAACCGCCCCGGGCCACGCCCTCCCAACGGGGCGCCGCTCATCTGTGAGGATGGGAGACAATCCATATGACGACCCCCGCCAAGCCGGCCATGCGTCCGGCTCGCCCCGAATTCTCGTCCGGCCCCTGCGCCAAGCGCCCCGGCTGGAAGGTGGAAAACCTTCAGGGGGCGCTCGTCGGCCGCTCCCACCGCTCCAAACCCGGCAAGGCGCGCCTGAAAGAGGCGATCGACCAGACCCGCGCGGTGCTGCAGGTTCCGGCCGACTATCTGATCGGCATCGTGCCGGCCTCCGACACCGGCGCCGTAGAAATGGCGATGTGGTCGATGCTCGGCGCCCGTCCGGTTCAGGTCATCGCCTTCGAATCCTTCGGCAAGGACTGGGTCACCGACGTTCTCAAGCAGCTCAAGCTGAAGGACGCCGAGATCCTGGACGCCGGCTACGGCCAGCTGCCCGACCTGACTAAGGTGCGCAAGGACGCCGACGTGGTGTTCACCTGGAACGGCACGACCTCGGGCGTGCGCGTGCCCAACGCCGACTTCATCGCCGCCGACCGCGAAGGCGTGACCATCTGCGACGCCACCTCGGCCGCCTTCGCCCAGGACCTGGACTGGGCCAAGCTCGACGTCACCACCTTCTCCTGGCAGAAGGCGATGGGCGGCGAGGCGGCCCACGGCATGCTGATCCTCAGCCCCCGCGCCGTGGCCCGCCTGGAAAACTACACCCCGCCCTGGCCGCTGCCCAAAATCTTCCGTATGACCAAGGGCGGCAAGGTCAGCCTCGACATCTTCGAAGGCGCGACCATCAACACCCCCTCGATGCTGTGCGTGGAAGACTACCTCGACGCTCTGAAGTGGGGCGCTTCCATCGGCGGGCTCAAGGCGCTGCAGGCGCGCTCGAACGCTAACTTGGGCGTGATCGCCGAGTGGGTGGCCAAGACCCCCTGGGTCGAGTTCCTGGCCGACACGCCGGAAACCCGCTCCAACACCTCGGTGTGCATCAAGGTGATCGACAAGCGCGTCACCGGCCTGTCGTCCGACGGTCAGGCCGACTTCGCCAAGAAGCTGGCCTCGCTGCTGGAAAAGGAGGGCGTGGCCCTCGATACCGGCGGCTATCGCGACGCCCCTCCGGGCCTGCGCATCTGGTGCGGCGCCACGGTCGACGCCTCCGACCTGGAAGCGCTGACGCCCTGGCTCGACTGGGCGTTCGAAACCCTCGCGTCCGAACTGCAACCCGCCTGATCCGGCGCGGACGGCCTTCGTCCGCCCTTCACACATCCCATGGCCCGGCCCCCAGATCCTTGGGGGCCGGCGCCTGATCTAGGAGAAGCCCATGGCTCCCCGCGTTCTCATCGCCGATGAACTTTCCCCCGCCGCCGTCGCCATCTTTCAGGACCGCGGCATCCAGGTCGACGTCAAGACCGGCCTGACCAAGGATCAACTGCTCGAGATCATCGACCAGTACGACGGTCTGGCCGTGCGCTCGGCCACCAAGCCCAACAAGGAGGTCATCGCCAAGGCCAAGAACCTCAAGGTGATCGGCCGCGCGGGCATCGGCGTCGATAACGTCGACATCCCCGCCGCCACCGCCGCCGGCATCGTGGTGATGAACACCCCCTTCGGCAACTCGATCACCACCGCCGAGCACGCCATCGCCTTGATGTTCGCGGTCGCGCGCGAACTGCCCGCCGCCGACGCCTCGACCCAAGCCGGCAAGTGGGAAAAGAACCGCTTCATGGGCGTGGAGTTGTTCAACAAGACCTTGGGCCTGATCGGCGCGGGCAACATCGGCTCGATCGTGGCCGACCGGGCGCTGGGCCTGAAGATGAAGGTCGTGGCCTATGATCCGTTCCTGTCCAACGACCGCGCCATCGAAATGGGCGTCGAGAAGGTCGAGCTGGACCAACTGCTGGCCCGCGCCGACTTCATCACCCTGCACACGCCGCTGACCGACAAGACCCGCAACATCCTGTCCAAGGACGCCTTGGCCAAGACCAAGAAGGGCGTGATCATCATCAACTGCGCCCGCGGCGGCCTGGTCGACGAAGCGGCCCTGCGTGAAGGCCTCGACAGCGGCCACATCGGTGGCGCGGGCTTCGATGTGTTCGTCGAGGAGCCGGCCAAGGCCAACGTCCTGTTCGGCGCGCCGAACCTGGTGGCCACGCCGCACCTGGGCGCCTCGACCAACGAAGCGCAGGAGAACGTCGCCTTGCAGGTGGCCGAGCAGATGAGCGACTATCTGCTCACCGGCGCGGTGACCAACGCCCTCAACAGCCCCTCGGTCAGCGCCGAGGATGCGCCCAAGCTGAAGCCGTTCGTGTCCCTGGCCCAGAACCTCGGCGCCTTCGCTGGCCAGATGGTCGATGCAGGCCTCAAGTCGATCGAGATCGCCTACGAGGGCGAGATCGCCAAGCTCAACGTCAAGCCGCTGACCGCCGCGGCCCTGGCGGGCGTTCTGCGCCCGGCCCTGGAAGACGTGAACATGGTGTCCGCCCCGGCGGTCGCGCGCGATCGCGGCATCACGGTCACCGAGACCCGCAATGAGTCCTCGCCCACCTACGACAGCGTGATCCGCATCACCGTGGTGTCGGATTCCGGCTCGCGCGCCTTCGCCGGCTCGGTGATCGGCGGCCTGCCGCGCGTGATCGAGGTTAAGGGCATGGAACTGGACGCACCCTTCGGCGCCGCTATGCTCTACGTCAACAACCTCGACAAGCCGGGTTTCATCGGCAAGCTCGGCGGCCTGCTGGCCGAGGCCGACATCAACATCGCCACCTTCAACCTGGGCCGCGTGCAGGCGGGGGACGACGCCATCGCCCTGGTTGGTGTCGACCAAGCCCCGGCGGGCGCGCTGCTCGACAAGATCAAGAGCCTGCCGCACGTCAAGGAAGTGCGCGCCCTGGTGTTCTAAATTTTAGGTCGTCGCTAAGTTGGCAATTGATTGGGAGAAATAAGGTGGCGCGTCATAGACTGGCGCGCCACCGGAGATGTTCTAAATAGGTACACAATCCGAAGCGGGAATTGCCCGACTGAGGGATGGCGAGCTTTGTCCTGTTAGGAGTTGCCCTTGACCTCAGCATTCCCCATTCCGGCTCCGTCCCTTTTCGACGAACGGTGGGTCCAGGATCTGCTTAATCAAGCAGAGCGCTTTCTTGAAGCTGGTGAGGAGGATCGTGTTGCGTCAGCGCTACTGGCGCTACCTCCTGAGCTGTTAATCCTGCTCTATTTCGACAGACCGCAGAAATGGGGCCGGCTGTCCGCTTGGTTGCCGACCCTGCCTTCGGAGGCGGACCAACGTCACTGGACCGGGTCGTCTGGCCTTCACCTCATGCTTCAGGCGTCCGTATTTCTCGACGACGTTTTTGCTCACGCGGGAAAGCTAACCGCTGATTTGCGCGTTTTGGATTACGGTTGCGGATGGGGCCGCATGCTGCGGCTGCTTTACAATCGGGTCCGGCTTTCGAATATCTATGGCGTTGACCCGTGGCCGCCGTCTCATGAACGCCTAGAAGAACATGGTGTTCGTGGAAAGCTCGCTCTAATCGATTACGTCCCGACCGAACTGCCGTTCGGGGATGTGAATTTCGACGTCATATTCGCCTTCAGCGTGTTTACCCACATTGGCGAGCAGTCGCAGCGCGCTGTACTCGGCGCAATGCGCAAGCGAGTTGCACAGGATGGCATATTGGCACTGACGATCCGCCAGGCGAGCTACTGGACTGTTGCCACATGGCCTGACGCCGCCACTCGCGAGCAACTCTGGAACGAGCATATCAACGGCAACGGTTTCGCATTCGCCTCGCATGGCGCCAGCGAAGGCGGCCACCAAACGGATGACTATGGCGATGTTTCCATCTCGCTCGACTACATCCGCCGCGAATGGAAAGAGTGGAGGCTTGACGGCGTAAGGTGGCATATGACCGATGACCAGCAGATCACGGTCTTCCTCCGTCCAGCTTGAGTTGGGGTTGACGCCAAGCCTTGAGTCTGTTGTAGAGCGCCGGTTCGCGCGTCATTTGCACGCCCATCATCGCAAAAAATGCCTCGCCGCCGAGTCCTGTCGAAGGGCGGTTGAGGTCCGCCGGGCAGGCGAGGAGCCGTATCCATGGCCAATGTGACCGTCGTCGGCGCCCAGTGGGGCGACGAGGGCAAGGGCAAGATCGTCGACTGGCTGTCCAACCGCGCCGACATGGTGGTGCGTTTCCAGGGCGGCCATAACGCCGGCCACACCCTCGTGGTGGGCGACAAGACCTACAAGCTGTCCCTGCTGCCGTCCGGCGTGGTCCAGGGCAAGCCTTCGGTTATCGGCAATGGTGTCGTGGTCGATCCCTGGGCCCTGCTCGGCGAGATCGACAAGATTCGCGCCCAGGGCGTGCGCATCACCCCCGACATCCTGATCCTGGCCGACAACGCCACCCTGATCCTCCCGCTGCACCGCGACCTGGACGGCGCGCGCGAGGCGGCCGCCGGGGCCGCCAAGATCGGCACCACCGGGCGCGGCATTGGTCCGGCCTACGAGGACAAGGTCGGGCGCCGGGCGATCCGGGTGGCCGATCTGGCCGATCCGGAAGCGCTCAAGATCAAGATCGAGCGCCTGCTGGCTCACCACGGGGCCCTGCGCAAGGGGCTGGGCCTGCCCGACTTCGACGGCGAGGCCCTGCTCGGCCAATTGCTCGAGGTCGCGCCCAAGATCCTGGCCTACGCTCAGCCGGCGTGGCGGGTGCTCGGCGCGGCCGTCAGCGACGGCTCCCGCGTTCTGTTCGAGGGGGCCCAGGGCGCGTTGCTCGATGTGGACCATGGCACCTATCCCTATGTCACTTCGTCCAACACCGTGGCGGGCCAGGCGGCGGCCGGTTCGGGCCTGGGTCCGCGCTCGACCGGTTATGTGCTCGGCATCGTCAAGGCCTACACCACGCGGGTGGGCGAGGGGCCGTTTCCCACCGAGCTGTTCGACGCCAATGGCGAGCGCCTGGGCGAGCGCGGCCACGAGTTCGGCACGGTCACAGGGCGTCCGCGGCGCTGCGGTTGGTTCGACGCGGCGTTGGTGCGGCAATCTGTCTCGGTCAACGGCATCGACGGCGTGGCCCTGACAAAGCTCGACGTATTGGACGGTTTCGAGGAACTGAAGATCGGCGTCGGCTATACCTTGGGCGGCAAGACTTACGACTATCTTCCGGCCGGCCTGAAGGCTCAAAGCGCGCTGGAACCGGTGTGGGAGACGCTGGAAGGCTGGAGTCAAAGTACTCAGGGCGCTCGAAGCTGGCGTGATCTGCCCGCGGCGGCGATCAAATATGTGCGGCGGATCGAAGAACTGATCGGGACCCAGGTGGCGCTCCTCTCGACCAGCCCCGAGCGCGAAGACACCATCCTGATGCGCGATCCGTTCGCCGACCGCTAGGGCGCCGCGCGGCGGCGTAAGCGCTCGTTTACCAGCTTTGGCGATAGTTGACGGCCTGTGGAGCGCCCCAGACCGTGAACGACAACGCCGGCAGTGCTTTCGCCAGGGCCGTGGCCCGGATGCGCAGAATCCTCGTTGTCGACCCCAATCCGGCGACGGCGAAGATGCTGGCTGAACTGTTGCGTTCGGTCATTCCCCAATGCCAGGTGTCCGGGGTCCAGACCGATGAGCAGGGTTTTCGCCATCTGGAGAGTTTCGATCCTCAGCTGATCTTCATTGAGTTGAAGGGGCCGTCGCTTGACGGCCTGGCGTTCACCCGGCGGCTGCGGCGCAGCTATCTGGCCTGCCGCGAGGTTCCGGTGATCCTGATCACGGCGGAGGCGACGGCGGCGGCCATCACCGGCGCGCGCGACGCTGGCGTCCATGAGTTCCTGCGCCGGCCCTTCACCCTGGGCGATTTGAAAAAGCGTATCGAGGCGATCCTGTTGCGCCCGCGCGACTGGATCGAGGCGGTCAACTACGTCGGGCCCGATCGGCGCCGGTTCAATTCGGCCGATTACAAGGGGCCGCGCAAGCGCGGGGCGGACGGCGCCTCGCCGGTAGCCCAGCGCATCCTTCAGGCGATCAAGATCGCCGTAGCCGCCGACGCGGCCCTTTCGACCGATCCTCGCCAGGCCCATCGCGCGCTCAAGGCTCAGGCTCGCATCCTGGCGCAGTTGTCCGCGGGCAAGGAGTCGCTGAAACGGCTGGAGGCGGTCGCCCTGGCCCTCGATGCCTACCTGTCGGGTCCTGCGGCCGCCAGCGGCCTGCAAAGCGAGCAGGTCAACCGTTTCGTCAAGCAGTTGGCCGAGGCCGCGCCGCAGGAACAGCCCGAGCGGGCGGCCTAACCGACGCGGTCGACGACCGACCGCGCAAGGCGCAGAAACCCCGCGATGTCGATCGTCTCGGCCCGTGCGTCTGGATCGATCCCCGCGGCCTGGCACAGGTCGGGGCCGCCCAGCGCCTTGAGGCTCGACTTGAGCATCTTGCGTCTCTGGCCGAAGGCTTCGCGGGTCACCCGTTCCAGCGCGTCCAAGATCTCGGCAACCGGCGGCTCGGTGAACGGCTCGAGCCGGGCCACCGCCGACGCGACCTTGGGCGGCGGGGTGAAAGCCCGCGGCGGCAGGTCCATGACGATCTCGCACCGCGCCAGGGCCTGACAGATCACCGCCAGACGGCCGTAGGCGTCCGAGTCCGGGGCCGCGACGATGCGCTGGGCCACTTCCTTCTGGAACATCAGCGTCAGCGACTTGGGGCGCAGCGGCCCGGTCAACCATTTTATCAGCAGAGGCGTGCCCACGTTGTAGGGCAGGTTGGCCACGATGTGCACGGGCGCGTCCGGACGGATCGCCTCGGCCAGGGCGCCCTCGTTAACGCGCAGGGCGTCGTCCTGCACCACCGTCAACTGGCCTGCCGCCGCCGCCGCCAACTGTTCCAGCAGCGGCAAGAACCGGGCGTCCTTTTCAATCGCCAGCACCTGGCAACCGGCCTCCAGCAGCGCCCGGGTCAGGCCGCCCGGTCCGGGGCCGACCTCGATCACCAGGCCGCCCTGCAAGTCGCCCGCTAGCCGCACGATCTTGCGCGTGACGTTCAGGTCGAGCAGGAAATGCTGGCCCAGGCCCTTGTTGGCCCACAGGCCGTGCTCGGCCAGACTGTCGCGCAGCGGCGGCAGGGCGGCGAGCGCCTCGGTCATGGACGGGCGGCCTGGCGGCGTTCCGCGATGTCGGCGGCCAGACGCAGCGCCGCGATCAGGCTGTCGGCCCGCGCCAGCCCCCGGCCGGCGATGTCATAGCCGACGCCGTGGTCGGGCGAAGTGCGCACGATCGGCAGGCCCAGGGTCAGGTTCACCCCGCCCCAGAAGTCCAGCATCTTCACCGGGATCAGCGCCTGATCGTGATACATGCACAGCACCGCGTCGTAGCCGGCGCGCGCCTCGGGATGGAACAGGGTGTCGGCGGGACGCGGGTCGGTGCAGTCGATGCCTCGGGCGCGCAGGCGGGCGGCGGCGGGTGCGATCACGTCGATCTCCTCGCGACCAAGCGCGCCGCTTTCGCCGGCGTGGGGATTGAGCCCGGCCAGCGCCAAGCGAGGGTGCGCAACGCCGAAGTCCTGCTTCAAGGCGTAGGCGACCACCTCGCCGGCGTGGACGATCATGTCCGTGGTCAGCAGGCCGGGCGCCTTGATGTAAGGCTCGTGGATCGTCACCGGCACGGCGCGCAGTCCGCCCGCGGCCAGCATCATCACCGGCCCGCGCGGGCCCGGCATCGGCGCTTCTGCGGTCAGTTCACCGAGAAATTCCGTGTGGCCGGGAAATCCGAACCCGGCCTCATAGAGAGGAGCTTTGGCGATGGGCGCCGTGACCACCGCCTGGGCGGCGCCGGAAAGGGCCAACCCTACCGCCGTCTCGATCCACGCCACCACCCGCGCCGCATAGGCGCTGGACGGCTGGCCAGCCACCACATGCACGCCCAGCGGCATGTCGAACACCGGCAATGCGTCGGGAAACACGCGGCGCGCCTCCGCAGGCGAGCCGACGCGCGCCAGAATCGAGGAGCCTCGCGCCGAGGCGGCGGCCAGGGCCTCGTGATCGCCGATCACCAGGAAAGGCGGCCCGTCGTGTCTCAGCGCCTGCCAGGCCTTGACCACGATTTCCGGTCCGATGCCGGCCGGATCGCCCAGGCTGACGGCGATCGGCGCGGACGCGCCGGTCACCGGGTTTCGATGTCGGCGGAGTTTCTCAGGTCGCGCAGGTAACGGCGCGACATCACCGCCAACTGTTCGCTGTACATGCGATTTTCGATCTCGGACTTGGTCGGCATGTTGGCGCCGCCGCTCCGCTTGGAGCATACCGCGACCAGGTGCAGGCCCACCTCGGTGCGGATCGGATCGCTCACCTGGTCGGGTTGCAGGGTCTGGGCGGCGGTCTTGAACGGCCCGCTCAGGTCGTTGATTTCGGCCTCGCCCAGATCGGCGACCATCACGCCCTTGGTCTTGGCGGCCAGGCCGTCGAGGCTGGCGCAGCCCTTGGCCTCGGCCTTGAGGCTGTCCAAGGTGGCCGTCGCCGCCGCCACCTGGTCCGGCGGCGCGTCCTTCGGCAGGCGGATCGCCATCTGCTTCAGGTCGACCATGGTCTGGCTCGAGGCCGCCAAGCGGTCCCGCAGGTAGATGATGTACACGCCGTCGGTGGTTTCGATCGGGGCGGAAAGCTGGCCAGCGCGCAGATTGACCAGCACCTTGGCCACTTCGGGCGGCTCCTGGGCCGCCGACACCCAGCCCGCGTCGCCGCCATTGGCCGCAGTGGTGGCTGAGGAGAACTGCCGGGCGACGGCGGGGAAGGGCGCGCCCTTCTGCAACTGAGCGATCAACTGTTCGGCGCCGCTCATCGCTTGGGGCTCGCCGCCCACGCGCGCGGGATCGATCACGATTTCGCTGATCTCATACTGCGGCTGGCTGGCCGCGTCGGCCAGGCGGCGCAATTCGGCGGCGACCTGATCGTCGCCGATCTTGATGCGTGAGCCGTACATGCCGCCGACCAGGCGCTGCCAGCTGATCTGGGTTCGCACCTGGTCGCGCAGGGACTGAATGTCTACGCCGGCGGCGGCGAAAGATCCCTTCAACTGGGCGTAGGTCAGGTTGTTCGCTTTGGCCAGGTTGGCGATCTCGTCGTCGACCTCCTTGTCTGTGGCGATCAGGGTGTCCTTCTTGTCTTTCTGGCGCTTCTGGATGCGTTCCAGCTCCTGCATCTCCAGATGCTCGTCGGTTAGGGCGCGCAGCGCCTCCTGTGCGATCTGCTGCAGGGAATCTGCCGTCGCCTGCACGCCCGAGGTCAGCACCATCAGGCGCATGCGCTGCTGCAGATCGTAGGTCGAGATGATCTGGTCGTTGATCAACGCCGCCACCGACTCGTTCATGGCGGGCTTGGCCGGAGCCGCCGGAGCCGCGGACGGGGCAGGCGCGGCGGGAAGCGGCGGGTTCGCCGATTGGGCCAGCGCCGGGCCGGCCGCGCCTAGCACCGCCAGCGCCGATCCCCACCGAAGGGCTGTTGCGCGAAGAGAAGAAGATCCGATGTTCACGTCCAAGCCTGTTCCAAATCCACGCCCCAGCGTCGCCGCTATAGCGGACGGCCCCCGAGGAGCGGAAGCGTGATCCTTACGAGCACCGTGTTCGACGGTCCGAGCGCGCGATTATACGTTCCGTTGCGGTTATAATCGAGTTCGACGCGGATGCACTCGTCCTGGTAAAATAGACCTTCCGATTGGGTGGCCCAGACATTGTTGGCGATGTCCAGGTTCGCCCCGGTGGTGAGGCCCCAATGCGGTGTGATCTGCAGCTGCCCGCCGACCTGCATGTTTTCGGTCCGTGTGCCGACGGCGTCGATCGTGTCGCGCAGATAGCGGATATAGCCGCTCAGCATCGAGAGGCTGATGTTAGCCCCCGACTCAATGCGGTCGATCTCACCGTCCTGCTGATTGATCAGAGCGCGGGTATAGGCTGAGAACTGATTGACCGGCTGGACCGAGACGGCGAACACCCAGTCCGAGGCCGTCCGGTTCAGGCTGGTGCCGGCCAAGGATGGGTCGGGCTCGGCGCGCAGGCTTTCACCGACCACCACCTGGGCCGACCCGCCCGAATCCAGCCGCACCGTGGCCCGGCCGCCGAAGTTCAGCCGCTGACCCGCCTCGTAGTAATCGAAACCGGCAGACTTGTTGTAGTCGAACAGGTTCGTCTCGTCGAAGCTCAGCGTCTGGCTGTCTTCGTTGGGAATGGCGCCGTAGCTGCGCGGCGAGGGCGAAATGGCGAGCTGGGCCAGGGGCTCCAGCACGATGGTCATGTCGCCCTGGCGCTTGAAGAACGGATAGCTGGCGTCGACCCCGATCGTGCCCAGCACGCGCTCGGTCGTGTGGTCGCCCAGAGCGGTCGAGGTCTGGTTGTAGACGTTGTATTCGTCGAATCGCGCGTTGGCGAACGGCTGGAAGCGCATGCCGTTGGCCAGGGAAATGCTGCTGGTCCAGTCGGCCGACACGGTGGCCCGCTCGCTGCCATTGTTGGGACCGTTGTCGGTCGCGATCTCGCGCGCGCGGTCCAGCAGCACCGCATCGCCCAGAAGCCGCAGCGTGCCGCCCAGGATTTGGCCGGCGGGCTGGTAGTGCGCCTCGATCAACGGGGCCACCACCGGGAATGTCCCGTTCTGGTCGCCGGGGATCAGGCCCTGGAAGCTCATGGTCGAGATCGACACGTAGCTGTTCTGGGTCTGCTCGGCCGCGAAAAGCTGGCTGATCAGGCGCAGGTTGTCGGTGGGATAGAGCGAGCGCTGCTCATAGACGTTGTTGATGGCGTAGCGCTGGAACATCAGGGGGTCGGTCACGCGCTCGGCGCTGAAGCCCCAGGTCCAGTTCGCCGTCGGGGCGAAGGCCCCCTCGGCCAGGATGTACGAGCGCGAGGTGTTATAGTCGTAGAAGGCGCCGTTGTTGTCGAATTCGCGCTCGTCGGTGTAGCCCACGCGCGCGTCGATCTCGCCCGAGTAGAACCGCTCACGATATTCCAGCTCCAGCAAGGGATTGACCTTGGTGTTGAACTGGGGCGCGACGATCAACTCCTGCGATGGCGAAATCACCCACAGATAGGGCTGGGTATAGGAAAACCCCTTGCGGCTGTCGGCGGAGAAGCTCGGCTCCAGGAAGCCCGAAGCGCGCTTGGCGGTCGGGTCGGGGTGCCAGAACACCGGGGTGTAGATCACCGGCACGCCTTCCACGCGGATCACGGCGTCGCGGTAGTAGACCAGGTGCAGCGCCGGATCCTGCACAATGTGCGCCGCCTGGATCGACCAGGTTGGCTGTTTGGGCGTCAGGTCCTTGGCGCAGATGTCACAGGCGGTGAACACCGCCCTGTTCAGCTCCATCGCGTCCCGGTCCCGGCGGATCGCCTCGGAGGCCGCCAGGGTCACGTTATGGGTCTCGTGCGTGGAAAAGGCGAGGGCGACGCCGGTATGAAAGCCTTTGTCCAGGGTCATCGCCTGGGCGTACTCATAGGTTCCGTCGGCGTTGACGATCTGGACGTTGCCCCGGGCGGTGGTGACGTCGGTTTTGGCGTCGTAGACCACCACGTCCGCGCGCAGCGTGCGGCCGTCGTAGCGGGCCTCGACTGATCCCTTGGCGGTCCAGGTCTTGGCCTGGTCGTCACGGATCATGGTGTTGGCTTCGATGTAGAAGGCGTTGTCGCCAAGCACCTGTTCGGCCGGGGGCGGCGTCGGCGCGGCGGCCGCGGCGCGCACCAGATCATCTGCGGTCACGGGCCCCTTAGCCGCGGTCTGGACCACCACCGGCGAGGCCTGCGCCAAGGCGACAGCCGTCTGCGCCAGTGCCGGCGTGACCAACGCCGCCTGCGCGGCGCAGCTCATCCCGATCACCGCCGCGCCACACAGCAAGCGTTGCTTCAAAATCGATCCGATCAAAAGCTTCAGCACGTCCCGATGCGCCGCCATCTGCACCCTAGCCGTCCTCGGCGTAGCACAGCATGGTCAGCCCAAACAAAAGGGCAATCAAAGGCGGCGTCCAGGCGGCCAGGGCGGCGGGGACGATGTCGGCCCGGCCCAGGGCGCCGCAGACCGCGTTGAAGAAGAAAAACGCGAAACCGAGGCCCACGCCGGCCGCCGCCAGCCCCGCCAGCCCGCCCAACCGCACCAGTCTGAGGGAAAAGGCGGCCGCGAGGATGGCCATGGCCGCATACAGGAAAGGCGTCGCCAAGAGTTGCTGGAACGACAGCTGATAGGCTGTGGCGGTCAGGCCCGCCTGCTCGGCGCGGCGAATCGCACCGGGCAGGTTCCAGAACGACACGGTGTCGGCCTGCGCCTGGTCGAGGCCCAGGGCGTCGCGCACCGGCGAGGGGATGGTCAGGCTGTCGGACCGGGCGGACTGCCCGCCGGGCTCCACGCTGGACACGGTCTTCAGCACCCAATCGCCATGCAACAGGCGCGCCTCGCTGGCGTCGACGCGGCGCTCGAACTGCGGCGAGCCGTCGGGTTGCAGGGTGTAGAAGAACACCGTCACGCCCTTAAGCGTCAGTCCGTTCTTCTCGTCGCGCGCCCGCGCCCGGATGACGATCTGCTGGCGGCCCTGGCCTTCCCTGAGCCAGGTGTCGGTCGGCGCGGCGGCGGCCAGATAGTTCTTCATCAGCACGGCCCGGGCTTGCAGATAACGGGCGTTCAGCGTGGCGGCCAGGGGATTGAAGGCCAGGGTGCTGAGAACG
>DATKPD010000009.1:0-10852 GCA_035524315.1 Caulobacteraceae bacterium | reverse complement strand
CGCGCGCATGACGGTAGAAGGCGATGCAGAGCGGCCATTGGACCACGGGCGCGGCGGCGGGAGACGCGGAGTCCGGCCCCGGCGCCTGTGACGGCGCGGCGACGGGAAGCGGGTAATCGTGGGTACTTGACGGGTTCAGGTCCATGGACGGCACACTAGGAGCGTCAGCCTTTCCTTCCAGTGAAAGCCCATGCGAAAAACTGCAGTGCTAATCGGCGCCCGTTCTGCGGTCGCGCGCTTGCCCGGGTGGGCGGAGTCTGGGCGCGACGCGATCACCAAAACGTTCCGTTTCAGGAGCTTCCCCGAAGCCTTCGCCTTCATGACCGAGATCGCCCTGGTCGCCGAACGGATGGACCATCATCCGGAGTGGTTCAACGTTTACGACCGGGTCGAGGTGACGCTCGCCACACACGACGCGGGCGGCGTGACCGAGAAGGATGTGGCCCTGGCCCAGGCCATGGACCGGGCGGCTGAGGGAAGATTGGCCGGACCCTGACAACGGCGGCGCAAACAGAAAGGGCGGCCCCCTCCCGGAGACCGCCCTGGCGCTTCTTTGGCGCAAACCGCTCTGCGGCGGCCCGAAGGCCGCCAGCCGTGAGACTCACCCTTCCTCGTGGAAACGAAGAAGCCCCTCTCGTGAAAAGACTTTCACTTGCTTCGCCGCCGGGTGCAAGGCATGCGCCGTTCACGTCGCATATATGTCCCAGCATGAGGCAAAAAGGTCACGCATGACATCGGGTGGTTTGGGGCAGCCCGGTTCGCTACCCTGGCGCCGATGAACCGCTTCGCCTTGCGCCCCGCCCTCGCTCTGGGCCTGAGCATGCTCGCCGGACTTGGCGGCTGCGCTGGCTCCGCCCCGCCGTCCGTGCTTGCCGCGCCGCCGCCGCCCGCGCCCGCCGCGCTGAATCAAAGGCTGCAGGACCTCGCCCACGGGTTCGACGGCAAGGTCGGGATCGCGGTGGAGGATGTGCAGACGGGCTGGATCGCGGCCTACGACGGGCAAACCCTCTATCCCCAGCAGAGCGTGGCCAAGCTGTGGACGGCCCTGGCCTTGATGGACGCGGTCGATCGCGGCCTGCTGTCGCTGGATGATCCCGTCACCGTTCGCTCGGCCGACATGAGCGTGTTCTTCCAGCCGATCCAAAAGATGCTGGTCGACGATGGTTACGCCACCACCCTGGGCGACCTGCTGTCGCGCGCCATCGCCGAAAGCGACAACGCGGCCAACGACATACTGCTGCGCAAGGTGCGCGGCGGCGGGGCGGTGCGGCGGGCGCTGCGGCAGCGGGGCCTGGCGGACATTCGCGCGGGCGAGAGCGAGCGCGAACTGGAGTCGCGCATCGCAGGCGTCGCGTGGCGGCCAGAATATTCGTTTGGTACGGCCTTCTGGGACGCGCGCGAGAAAATTCCCGTCCCAGTCCGTCAGGCCCGGCTCGACGCCTATGTCGCTGACCCGCCGGACGGCGCGACCCCCGACGCCGTGGCGAAGGGCCTGTCCCGCCTGGAACGGGGCGAGTTGCTCAGTCCGGCCTCGACCGCGCGCCTGCTTCAGACCTTGAGCGCAACCCAGACCGGCCCTCTAAGACTCAAGGCCGGGCTCGGGCCCGGCTGGACCATCGCCCACAAGACTGGCACGGGCCAGGATCTGGGCGACGAGAGCACCGGCTATAACGACGTCGGCCTGCTGAGCGCGCCGGACGGCCGCGTCTACGCCGTGGCTGTGATGATCGCCGCCACCCGCCGCCCGATCCCCGAGCGCGAAGCTCTGATGGCCGATGTCGCCCGCGCCGTCGTGGCCGAGCATGACGCGGAGAGCGGGCTCAGCGGCCGTCGATGAAGGCGTCCAGCCGCTGAAGCAGCAGCATCCAGTCCTCCTTGACCCACTGGAGCACGCGCGATCCGCCGCCGTCGGGCTGGTCCACCTCGGCCAGACGCGCCTTCAATTCGTCCCGCTGCCGCCGCAACCAAGTGAGCTGGCCCGCCGCCTCGACTTTCTGCGCCTCGCTGCCGTCCTGATGGAGCTGCTCGGCGCGCCGCACCCGCTCGTCGGCCTGGGCCAGCAATCGCTCAACTTCGGTCCTGACGGCCTGGGACATGACGCGCTCCTTTTTTCTGGTCGCCGACGGGCCGCGGCGCTTGCTCGCTTCAGATATCGGACGATGCGGGTCCGGTCTCAAGTCCGGCGTTCAAGTCGCCGCCTTATGCCGACACCCCGTTCATGGCGGCCGGCGCGCCGAGCGCCTCCACCGGCGTGCGGCGATAGATCAGGGCCTCGGCCACATGGATGCGGCGCACGGCCGGCGAGCCGTCGAGATCGGCGATGGTGCGGGCCAGGCGCAGGGTGCGCGTCCAGCCGCGGGCGCTGAGACCGCCGGCCTCGGCTGCGCGGGTCAGCAGCGCCCTGGCCGCGCCGTCCGCCGCCGCAGCCCGCTCCAGCGCCTCGCCCTCCAGCCGGCTGTTGAGCGAGACTTCTCCCTCGCCGGCCCCCTCCGCCCGCTCGGCCTGCAGGGCCCTGGCGCGCTCGACCCGGGCGGCGGCCTCGGCCGTGCCCTCGGCCGGCGGCGGCAGGGCCAGGTCGGCGGCGGTCACCGCCGGAACCTCGATCTGCAGGTCGATGCGGTCGAACAGAGGGCCGGAGATCTTGCCCTGGTAATCGCGCTGACACCGGGGCGCCTTACCGCAGGCGCCCCGGCCCAGGCCCCCGTGGCCGCACTTGCACGGGTTCATCGCCGCCACAAGTTGCACACGGGCGGGATAGCGGATGTGGGCGTTGGCCCGGGCCACCGTCACCTCGCCCGTCTCCAGCGGCTGACGCAGGCTGTCGAGCGCTTGGGACGCGAACTCGGGAAGTTCGTCCAGGAACAGCACGCCGTTGTGGGCCAGGGACACCTCGCCCGGCTTGGCCTTGAGCCCGCCGCCCGTCAGCGCCGCCATGCTGGCCGAATGGTGCGGCGCGCGGAACGGGCGCGCGCGGGTCAGGGCGCCCTTGGCGATCAGCCCGGCCACCGAATGCACCATCGAGGTTTCCAGCAGTTCTTCCGCCGACAGGGGCGGCAAAAGGCCCGGCAGGCGCTGGGCCAGCATCGACTTGCCCGATCCAGGCGGCCCGATCAGCAACAGATTGTGCCCGCCCGCCGCAGCGATCTCCAGGGCGCGCTTGGCGCTGTCTTGGCCGCGCACGTCGCGCAGGTCGGGGACGGCGGCGGCCTCGAGCATCGGGCCGGGTTCGGGCGCGCGCATCACCTGCGTGCCGCGGAAATGGTTGACCACCGCGATCAGCGAACGCGGGGCCAGGATGCGCGCTCCGCCGGCCCAGGCGGCCTCCGGTCCGTTGGCCTCAGGACAGATCAGCCCCAGGCCCATGGCGTTGGCGGCCACGGCGGCCGGCAGGGTCCCCGACACGGGCGCGATCTGGCCATCCAGCCCCAGCTCGCCCACCGCCGCCCATTCCTGCAGGGCGTCGATCGGCAGCACGCCCATGGCCGCCATCAGGGCCAGGGCGATCGGCAGGTCGTAATGGCTGCCTTCCTTGGGAAGGTCGGCGGGCGCGAGGTTGACCACGATCCGGCGGCTGGGCATGGCCAGGCCGAGGCCGGCGAAAGCCGCACGCACCCGCTCGCGGCTTTCGGTGACCGCCTTGTCCGCCAGGCCGACGATGAAGAACTTGACGTCGCCGCCGGTCAGCTGAGCCTCGACTTCCACGCGGCGGGCCTCGACGCCCTGAAACGCGACGGAAACACATCGGGCCAGCATCGCCATCCTCGCCTTGAGTGGACTCAGGTAAAGTTATGCACAACCCAACCAGAACCCCGCGCTCAGATCAAGAACAAAAATGGAACGAAACGGGCGCCTGCGACATGACGGTTACAGAAAGTCTGTATATCTGCGCAAATGGCGGGCGCCTCAGCGTCCAGACCGCAAAGCCTCGATCCGATCCCACATATGGGCCGTGGCGTCGATTCCAGAGAATCTCTTCAGCTGCTGGGCGCCAGTGGGCGAGGTCACGTTGATCTCGGTCAAGTAATCGCCGATCACGTCCACGCCGACGAACAGCAGACCGCGGCGGCGCAGCTCGGGCCCGATGATGGCGCACAACTCGAGGTCTCGCGCGGTAAGCTCGACCTGCTCGGCGCGTCCGCCGACCCGCAGGTTGGAGCGCACCTGGCCGTCGGCCGGCACGCGATTGATGGCGCCCACCGGCTCGCCGTCAACCAGCAGGATGCGCTTGTCGCCCTTGGCCACGGCCGGCAGGAACTTCTGGGCGATCACCGGTGAGCGGTCGATCATGCCGTGCAGCTCCATCAGGGCGTCCAGGTTGGGGTCGTCAGCCTTGAGCCGCGCCACGCCCGACCCGCCGCCGCCATAGAGCGGCTTGACCACCATATCGCCATGGCGGGCGCGGAAGTCGTAGATCGCCTCAATGTCGGAGGTGATCAGGGTCGGCGGCTGCACCCCCTCGAACCCGGTGACGAACAGCTTCTCCGGGGCGTTGCGCACCTCGGCCGGATTGTTCACCACCAAGGTGCGGGGGTGGATCTTCTCGAGGAAATGGGTAGCGGTGATGTAGGCCATGTCGAACGGCGGGTCCTGGCGCATCAGCACCACGTCGAACTCGGACAGGTCGCGCGTCTCCATCGGCCCGGCGGTGAAGTGGTTGCCCAGTTCGCGCCGCAGGCTCAGAGGGCGCCCGCGGGCGGCGACCTTGCCGTCTTCCATCGACAGGGCCTCGGGCCGGTAGACCCAGAGCGTGTGGCCGCGCGCCTGGGCGGTCTCCATCATCAGGAAGGTCGTGTCGGTGTTGATGTTGATCCCCTCGACGGGATCCATCTGAACGGCGACCTTCAAGGCCATGCTGCACCTTTGATTGACTGCGCCAGAGCTGGGCCGCTCCTACATAGGCGCGCGGACGAGGGGCGGCTAGTTCAGCGTCAGGCGCGCGCGTTCGCGTGCGGCCAAGGCCCTAGTTGAGTCTGAGCCGCGCGCGTTCGCGTGCGGCCAAGGTCCTAGTTGAGTCTGAGCCGCACGCGTTCGCGTGCGGCCAAGGTCCTAGTTGAGTCTGAGCCGCACGCGTTCGCGTGCGGCTCGGGCGGCGATGGCCGCGCCGCCGTCGAGCATCTGTGCCTTGGCCAGGGCTTCCAGCGCGCCGGCCAGGGCGCCCTGTCCCTCACGCGCGGCGGCCACGTCGATCCAGGCGCGGTGGTCGTAGGGATCGAGCAGAGCTCGGCGCAGGGCCGCGCGTTCGGCGATGGCATAGTCGCCTGCCCGCTGCGCCCGCGCGAAAATCACGTTCTGCAGGCGGATCAGCACCGCGCGATCGTCGACCGGCGCCATCAGCAGGTCCAGCCGGTCGGCCACCGCCGGCGTCAGGCCGGCGCGCAGGGCCCGCTTGGTCAGCTCCGATGGCAGCACCACCCGGCCCTCGCTGAACGGATCCAGCGCCAGCGGCCCCTCGCGGCTCTCGATCCGCAGCAGGAAGTGGCCGGGAAAGTCCACCCCCGCCACGGGCAGCCGGCACCGCCGCGCCGCATCCAGATAGAACACCCCGAGCGCCGCCGGAAGGCCGCGCCGCCGCTCGGCCACGGCGATCAGGTCGGCCCCTGCGGGATCGTGCCAATTGATCAGCTCGCCGGTGAAATGGAAGTCCCCCGACAGGGTCTCGGCGATCGCCTCCTCGGCCGATTCGGAGACCAGCCGCCGCGACAGGCGCGCGGCGATCTGGTCGGCCAGAACCCGCACCGGCGCGCTGTCGCGTTGGGGATCGTCGTGCACGGCGCACGCCAGGGCGGCCTCCAGCAAAGGAAACGCGTCGCCGGGCGCTATGGCCGCGTCCGCCAGGATCTGTTCAGCATCCTCGCGCGTCATTCCGCCGAACCGCTCCCCCCCGACTGCCCGCCGGATTTACTCTTGTCCCCAAGCGCCGGGAATATGCCTCGGCCAGCGGCCGGGCGCGAGCGCGATCAGGTCGAGCCGCACCGATAGGCCGTTCGGATCGCGCGCCCGTCCCGCCAGATTGGCGCCGGCGCGCAGAAGCCGCTCGCGCTGAGCCGCGCCCACGGCCTGGAGCGCCTCGTCCAGGGTGCGCCGCCGTTTCACCTCGACCACCGCCAGCACAGCGCCGCGGCGGGCCAGCAGGTCGATCTCGGCGAACGGCGTCTTCAGCCGAAAGCCCAGAATCCTGTAGCCCTTGCCCATCAGCCAAAGGGCCGCCAGCCATTCCGCGCCCCGGCCGTCCGCGCGCGCCGCCAGGCCGCGGGCGGACCGGGTCGGCGCGGCGCCAGGCCGCGGCGGCCGCCTCACCGCACGCCCTTCCGCTCCAATGCCCGCCGATAGAGTTCGCGCCGGTTCAGGCCCAGGGCGCGCGCAACCTCAGCGGCGGCGTCGGCCGGCGACAAGCGGCCGAGCGCCTCGTCGAGGGCCGCGTCGGCGTCCTCCTCGCTGGCTGCGGGCTGCGCGCCGGGACCGACCAGCACCACCATCTCGCCCTTGGGCGCATCCAGACGCGGATCGGCGGCCAGGGCCGCAAGCTCGCCGCGCACGAAGGTCTCATGCAGCTTGGTCAGTTCACGGCCGACCGCGCCCGGACGGTCCGGCCCGAACACCGCCGCCATGTCGCGCAGGCAGGCCGCCAGACGCGAGCCGCCCTCATAGAAGATCAAGGTGGCGCGCAGCGGGGCCAGTTCGCCGAACAGAGCCCGGCGCGCGGTGGACTTGGGCGGTGGAAAGCCGGCGAACAGGAATCGGTCGGTCGGCAGGCCTGCGCCCGCCAGAGCCGCTAGCAGGGCGCTCGCGCCAGGTACGGGAAAGACGCGCGCGCCCGCTTGCACGGCCTCGCTCACCAGGCGGTAGCCGGGGTCCGACACCAGCGGCGTGCCGGCGTCCGAGGTCAGGGCGATGCGCGCCCCGTCCCGAAGCGCCGCCAGGATGCGCGGCCGGGCGCGTTCGGCGGCGTGCTCGTCGTAGCGCTCGACCTTCTTGTGCAGTCCGTAAGCGGACAGCAGCTTGGCCGCGACGCGCGTGTCCTCGGCCAGCACCAGGTCGCACGCGGCCAGCACGTCCAGCGCGCGCAGGGTGATGTCGCGGAGGTTCCCGATGGGGGTCGAGACGATGTACAGGCCGGGTTCGAGCGGCTTGTCGCTGAGTGGAGGCGGCGCGGGGAGCATGGCGCAGTTTCAGCAGGTTGCGCCGCCATCGCCAAGGGGCCTCGCCTTCATGGATTGCTAGCGACCTGTCGTTCATCATGTCGGCGATTCGCCGCCCCGAAAGATCCGAACGGTCCATGACTCAGGCCAGGCCCGCCCTTATCGTCATCTTCGGCGCCCTGGCTGGCGCGATTTCGGTGGCGGCCATCGCGGCCGCGCCAGCGCCGCAGCCGGCCCCCAGGGTGACGCCATCGGGCCTGCCGGTGCCGCGTTACGTCTCGCTCAAGTTCGCCGACGTCAACGCCCGCGCCGGTCCTGGCGACGACACGCGCCTGCTGTGGGTCTATCACGCCAAGGGCTTGCCGGTGCAGGTGGTGGCCGAGACGGACGAATGGCGGCGCATCTGCGACCCGGAAGGCGGCGTGGCCTGGGTGCACAAGCGCACCACCGACGGGCGGCGCACGGTCATGCGCCTGGCGGCTCAGCCCCTGCCGATCCGCGAGTCCGCCCGCTCCGACGCCCATGTGAAGGCCTATCTGCAGAGCCGCGCCCTGGCCGAGCTGGACCGGTGCGACAAGGGCTGGTGCAAGATCAAGGTCGGCGGCGCGGCGGGCTGGACCCCGGCCGAGGAGGTGTGGGGCGCCTCAGAGGCGCCGCAATGCCGTTGAGGCCGGCCGCCTGACCTGCTACCGAGGGCGCCCAAGCCACCGGGCGCGCACCTCGTGCGTCGCCCTGACAGGGTAATAACGAGTATGGCCACCGCCCTGGCGCAGCAGACCAGCTTCAGTCACGACGATCTCCTCGCCTGCTCGCGCGGCGAGTTGTTCGGCCCGACCAACGCCCAGCTGCCCGCGCCGCCGATGCTGATGCTGGATCGGATCACCGAGATCACCGCCGAAGGCGGTCTGCACGGCAAAGGCCGTATGATCGCCGAACTGGATATCAATCCCGATCTATGGTTCTTCAAATGCCATTTCCTCGGCGATCCGGTCATGCCCGGATGCCTGGGGCTGGACGCCATGTGGCAGCTGGTCGGCTTTTTCCTGGGCTGGTCGGGCGGACCGGGCAAGGGCCGGGCGCTGGGCGTCGGCGAAGTCAAGTTTTTCGGCCAGGTAAACCCCGATGCGAAGCTCGTTACATATCGGATCGATATGAAGCGCGTGATCATTCGCAAGTTGGTGATGGGTGTCGGGGACGGGGTGGTCGAGGTCGACGGCAAGCCCATCTACGAAGCGAAGGATCTGAGGGTCGGTTTGTTCGACGCCAAGGACCTGGTCTGAGGCTGGAGGAACGCCGGTATGCGTCGCGTCGTCGTCACGGGTATCGGGATCGTCTCCTCGATTGGCAACAACGCCAATGAGGTGCTGGCTTCCCTGCGCGAGGCGCGCTCGGGCGTGGTCGCCGCGCCGGAATATCGCGAACTGGGCTTTCGCTGCCAGGTGCACGCCGCGCCGCAGATCGACTGGGAATCCATGGTCGACCGGCGCGCCGCGCGCTTCCTGGCCGCCGGCACCGCCTATGCCCACATCGGCATGGAGCAGGCTATCGCCGACGCGGGCCTGACGCCGGACGAAGTGTCCAACGAGCGCACGGGCATTATCGTCGGCGAGGGCGGCCCCTCCACCCGCGCGATCGTCAACGCGGCCCAGATCACCAGAGAAAAGGGGCCCAAGCGCGTGGGGCCGTTCGCGGTGCCCAAGGCCATGTGCTCGGGGCCCTCCGCCGCCCTGGCCACCTGGTTCAGGATTCGCGGGATCAATTTCTCGATTTCCTCGGCCTGCGCCACCTCGACCCACTGCATCGGCGCCAGCGCCGAGCAGATCATGATGGGCAAGCAGGATGTGATGTTCGCCGGCGGCTGCGAGGAGCTGGACTGGACCCTTTCGGTTCTGTTCGACGCCATGGGCGCCATGTCGAGCGACTATAACGACACCCCCGCCGTCGCCTCGCGCCCCTACGACAAGAACCGCGACGGCTTCGTCATCTCCGGCGGCGCCGGGGTGGTGGTGCTGGAAGAGCTCGAGCACGCCAAGGCGCGCGGCGCCAAGATCTACGCTGAGATCCTGGGTTACGCCGCCAACTCCGACGGATTCGACATGGTTTCGCCCTCGGGCGAAGGGGCGGCGCGCTGTATGCGCCTGGCCATGCAGGGCGTGGACCGGCCAATCGACTACCTCAATCCCCACGGCACCGGCACCCCCATCGGCGACCAGAAGGAAATGGAGGCCGTGCGCGACGTGTTCGGCGCCAAGGTTCCGCTCATATCCTCGACCAAGGCCCTGACCGGGCACTCGCTCGGCGCGGCCGGCGCCCAGGAAGCGATCTACTCGATCCTGATGATGCAAAACGGCTTCGTCGCCGAGAGCGCCCACATCGACGAGTTGGACCCCGCCTTCGCCGACCTGCCGATCGCGCGCCAGCGCATCGACCGCACGGTCGACACGGTCATGTCCAACAGCTTCGGCTTTGGCGGCACCAACGGCTGTCTCGTCCTTGGACGGGTTTAGGGGCTGGCGCGGCTCGCCGCATTGGCAATTATCAACACTCCGCGCGGGCGCGGCGGGTTAAAGCCAGAGCAAGGCGCGCGCCGCCATCATAGCGGGAGGATAACCCATGGATCGTAAGCATCTGGCGACGGCGGCCGTGCTCTGTGCATTGGCCTTCACGGGCCCGGCCCTCGCGCAGGGCGCGCCCAGCTACAAGGTGGTCGGCCATATTTCCATGCCCGACGGGGGTTGGGATTACTCCACCTTCGACGCCGCCGGGCGCATGGTCTACACTGCGCGCGGCCCGCAGGTGCAGGGCCTGAACGTCGAGACTCTCGAGGTCACGCCGAAGTTGGCGCCTGCCATGGGCTCGCATTCGCCCACGCCGCTGCCGGGCGGCCGCATTCTGATCACGAACGGCGGCACGAACACCGTCACCATCGTCTCGGCCAAGGACGGAACGCAACTGGCCAGTATTCCGGTCGGCAAGGGGCCGGACGGCGCCATCTACGACCCCTCCAGCAAGCTGGAGTTCGTGGCCGACCACAACGGCGGCGAGGTGGAGTTCATCGACCCCAAGACCCAGGCCCTGGCCGGCCAGGCCGTGGTCGGCGGCACGCTTGAATTCCTGGCGGCAGACGGCAAGGGCCATGTGTTTGTCAATGTCACGGACAAGAACCAGATCGCCGAAATCGACATCAAGACCAAGGCGGTCACCTCCTATCCGCTCGACGGCTGCCAGCGGCCGAGCGGCCTGGCGTACGCGTCATCGGCCGGCGTGTTGATCGCGGCCTGTGGCAACAATGTCGCCGCGGTGATCGACGCCGCCACCGGAAAGACCCTGCAGACCCTGCCGACCGGCGAGGGGGCCGACGCTGTGATCTACGACCCCATGCGCAAGATGGCCTTCGTGCCGTGCGGCCGCTCGGCCGAGTTGGTGGTGATATCGGCGGCGGCGAAGGACAAGATCGCCGTGGTGCAGACCCTTGCCACCATGGCGGGCGCCCGAAGCGGCGCGGTCGATCCCAAGACCGGGCGCCTCTATTTGCCGGCCGCCCTCGACGTCAAGGCGGCGGCGCCAGGCCAACGCCGCGGCATGGTCCCGGGCACCGCCGAGATGCTGGTGGTCGCGCCTTAAGGGGCGACGCGGCTTCGCATTGACTCCCGCGGTTCGCCGCCTATGGTCCGCGCGTTCCGCGTGACTGGCGATTTGAGGTGGGCGACCAC
>DATKPD010000008.1:0-179808 GCA_035524315.1 Caulobacteraceae bacterium | reverse complement strand
GCTGACGCAATGGGCCTCGTCGATGGCGACCAGCGCGATCTTGTGGCGAGCGAGCCGCTCGTGCATCGCCGGCTGCATAAGGCCCTCGGGCGACAGATAGAGCAGGTCGAGCTCGCCCGCTTCCAGCCGACGCCAGATGGCCGAGCGCAGGTCCAGGGGGGCGTCGGAATCCAGCCGCGCCGCCGCCACGCCCGACTGCTCCAGCCCCGCCACCTGGTCGGCCATCAGGGCGATCAGGGGCGAGACGACCAGGCCAACGCCCGGCCGCATCATGGCCGGGATCTGGTAGCAAACACTCTTGCCGCCGCCGGTGGGCAGCACGGCCAGGGCGTTGCGGCCTGCCAGCATCTCGCCGATCACCTCGGCCTGCAGGCCGCGAAAATCGGGATGGCCGAAGGTGTGGCGCAGGATATGACGCGCGCGGTCTAGGCCCGCGGGGGCGTCCGGTTCGGCCAATTGAGGGGATTCGAGACTCACCCCTCAAGAATGGGCCATCGCGCGCGGCGGCGCGAGGGGGCGGCGGTTCAATTCAGCTGTGGTCGCCGATCGACAGGGGCAGTCCCGATTCTCGCCACAGCTTCATGCCGCCGTCGAGCGCGGCGGCGCGGCGGAAGCCCAGGGTACGCAGGGTGGCCGCCGCCAGGGTCGATATCCGGCCGAACTCGCAACAGGCCACGATGCGCACTGTGGGGTCAGGCAGCTCGTCATTGACGCGCAATTCCAGCTGGCCGCGGGGCAGGTGGCGGGCGCCCGGGATGTGGCCGGCGAGCCAGGCGTCACGCTCGCGCACGTCCAGCAGAACAAGGTCGAGCGCCCCGGCTTCGACCCGGGCCGCCAGCTCGTCCAGCGACACGAACGGCACCGCGGCTGTCGCCTCCGCCAGCAGTTGGGCCACGGTCTTGCCGCCGCTCATGTTGGTGCGCAAGGCTTCCGTCAAGTGGGTGGGGGCGCTGAGGTCCAGGTGGCGCATCATGTCGACGAACTCGGCCCGGTCGCGTTTCTGCAGGCGCGCGTTGGAGGCGATCTCCTCGCCGATGGTGGTGTGGCTGCGGCCCTTGTAATCGTGGGCGGGATAGACCTTCAGCGCCGGGTCGAGGCGCAGCACCAGGTTGAACAAGCTGTCGTACAAGGCTTCCGGATCGCCGGTGGGCAGGTCGGTGCGGCCGGTCGCGCCGATCAGCAGGGTATCGCCTGTGAACACCCGATCGTCGGCCAGGATGCACATGGAATCGCGGGTATGGCCGGGCGTGTGCAGGGCCTTCAGCTTGAGATCGCCGACCATCAGCATCTCGCCGTGCTCCAGCCGCAGGTCGGCGTAGGGGGCGGGGCTCAGGCGGTGGGCGACCACCGGCGCGCCCAGCGTCTGGCCCAGTTGCCGGGCCGCGGAAAAGTGGTCGGCGTGGGTGTGGCTGTCGATCACATAGCGGATGCGCAGCCCCTCGCGCGCCGCCAGGCCCAGGTAGCGGTCGACTTGCCGCACCTCCGGGTCGATCAGCACCGCCGCCCGCGTGGCCGGGCAGCCGATCAGATACGACTGGCAGCCGCCGGTGGCGATCTGTTCGAAGATCATGGGCCCCCGCCCCTTGTTCGATGATTTAGCCGGGCTGGCGGGTCGTGCGCAGGTACGGCTTGTGCGTGACGTAGCCGGGGAACAGCGTCTTGGCCTCGTCGTCGCTGACCGCGCCGGTGATGATCACGTCTTCGCCGTTTTTCCAATCGGCCGGCGTGGCCACCTTGTGCTTGGCGGTAAGCTGCATGGAGTCGATCACGCGCAGCACTTCGTCGAAGTTGCGGCCGGTGGTCATGGGATAGACGATCAGCAGCTTGATGCGCTTGTCCGGCCCGATGATGAACACGTTGCGCACCGTGGCGTTGTTGGCCGGGGTGCGGCCGTCGGCCGTGCCGGGCTCGTCGGCGGGCAGCATGCCGTAGAGCTTGGACACCTTCAGGTCGGTGTCGCCGATCATCGGATAGTTGGGCGCCGTCCCTTGGGTTTCGGCGATGTCCTTGGACCATTTGGCGTGGTTATCGACCGGATCAACCGACAGGCCGATCACCTTGACGCCGCGCTTGTCGAATTCGGGTTTAAGTTTGGCCACGGCCCCCAGTTCGGTGGTGCAGACCGGGGTGAAGTCCTTGGGATGCGAGAACAGCACCACCCAGCTGTCGCCAGCCCAGTCATAGAATTGGATGGGCCCTTCGGTGGTCTCAGCGGTGAAATCCGGGGCCACGTCATTGATCTGCAGAGGCACGTCGCACACTCCCTTGGCGTTTCTGTCGGCAAACCATGCGCCAAGGACGCGGGCCGAGCCAAAGGAATTATCTATGACGCCGTTTAGGAATTCCGCTTGGGCGCGGGGGCTGGCTCAGGCGGCGGCGGGTCTTCTGGTTGGAAGCCGACGGGCAGGAAGCCGTGCAGGAATGACTCCACCGCTACGGTCACCGGTCCGGAGATCATGCGTTTTCCCGCCTCCATCTCGCGCACCCGCTTCTCGCCCTGCGAGCGATCGCCGGCGAGTCGCAGGGCGCGCGCCATGTCGGAGTGGCTCCAGCCCAGGGCTTCGCGCGCCTGTCTCAGGTGGGGGCCGGTAACAATCATCCATAACTCCGAGCGCGAAAGGCGCCGATGGCGGGCCGAATTGCCTTGTTGCAGCGCGAAGATCAACTGTTCACCGCCGCGTGAGGGGATTTTTGCGCCTTCCGCCGCGCCTCGCCAAGGGGGCGCCCGATGATTGCTCGCGCGCTGGGCCCAGGGCGTCCGTCGTGGGCAGACGAGTGGCGTCGTGTGTCGCCAGCGACATATGGCCGAATGGCTTGGCTGTTACGGTCCGGACGCTCCTTTCAGGCCGATATCCCCCTACGGCCCGGGCGATCGCGGTCGCGTTGGCCGCGCAACATGACAAGCAAGGAAGAGGAAACATCATGAAGTTCAGAACCCTGGTCCTGATGGCGGCCCTGGGCGGCGCCGGCGGCGCCCATGCCCAAGCTCCCGCTGGCGGCGCCTCGCCCGATATGCAGGCCGCCCGCGCGGCGATACAGAAGGCGTGCGCGGCCGACGCGGCCAGCCTGTGCTCGGGTCTCACCGGCCGTGAGATGAACCAGTGCCTGCGCCAGAATGTCGACAAGGTCAGCCCCGGCTGCAAGGACGCCATGTCCAAGATGCCGGCGCGTCCGGCCGCCCCGCCGCAAGGCTGAGGCGACCATCACAGCCCCCGCCGGACCGCCTCGCGGCGGCCGGCGCACGGGCGTTTGTGCTGGGCATCGTCCGATGCGGGCCTCTGATCGGGCGCCGATGCGGCGGGGAATTATATTCCCCGGTTGCGTCGAGGCGACGGGTGCGGCAATCCGTCCGCGCCGAACGCCTTGGTTTCGCCCGCGATGGGGCGGGATAAGGCGGCGCTGGGAGGGCGACGCGTCTCGTCTATGGCCGATTTCGTTTTCCATGATCCGTCAGGGCGCCGGGCTCGCCGCGTGGGACTCGCGGTCGGGCTGATCCTGTCGTTTATCGCCGCGATCGGGGCGGGCTTCGCGGTCACCCTTGCGCTGGCCCCGCGCCTGCCCACGGTGCAGCTGAAGGACCCGCGCGTCCTGTCGGCCCTGCACGACACCACCTCGCGCAAGCGGTTCGTGAGGCCGCCGTGGACCCGAATCCCCAAGCCGGGCGTGCTCAAGTCCGGCAACGCCGCCAATCGGCCGCTGTCGGTCGGCTTCTATGTCAGCTGGGACCCGGAGTCGCGCCAATCCCTGGCCGACCATGTCAATCAGCTGGATGTGGTCGCGCCCCAGTGGCTGCAACTCAACGGCGCCGGCGGCGCCATGACGGTGATCGACGATCCGCAGGCCGAAGCGATCATCGCCGGCGCCACCAAGCCGCCCTCGGTCCTGCCTGTGGTGTTCAACTTCAACACCGATCAGCAACGCTGGGACGGCGCCGAGGGTTCGGCGGTCATTCTCAATCCGGCGGCGCGCGCGGCCATGCTCAACCGGCTGGTCGACTTGGCCAACCGGCGCGGCTTCGCCGGCTATGTGCTGGACCTGGAGGAGCTCAGTCCCCAGGCGCTCAAGGCCTATCCGTCGTTCCTGGCGCAGCTGCGTGCGGCGCTGCGGCCGACGGGGCGCGAGCTGTGGGTGACCGCGCCGGTCGACGAGGACGAGCCGTGGCCGCTGCGCGTGCTGCAGGACAACGCCGACGCCCTGGTGCTGATGGCGTTCGACGAGCACTATCAGACTGGCGATCCGGGGCCGGAGGCCTCGCAGTCGTGGTTCCAGTCGCACGTGGCCGACGAGCTGCGCCGGCTCGATCCCAACCGCACGATCGTGGCCCTCGGCGCCTATGGCTATGACTGGCCCAAGGAGAAGGGCGCCAAGACCTTCGACGCCGCCGACCCTCTGACTTTCAACGAGGCCATGGTGCGGGCCAATGATTCTGGGGTCGACATCGACTTCGACTCCGACGCCCTAAATTCGCACTTCGCCTATACCGACGAGGACGACGGCGAGCAGCACCAGGTGTGGTTCCTGGACGCCGCCAGCCTGTACAATCAGATCAAGGTGACCGACCCCTGGCGGCCGCGCGGCTATGGCCTGTGGCGGCTGGGCGCGGAAGACCCCGGCATCTGGAGTCTGCTGGGTCGCGGCTACGGGCGCGGCGACACCTCCGGCCTGGCGGCGCTGCCGGGCGGCACCGAGCCGGATTTCGACGGCACGGGCGAGGTGCTCAAGGTGACGGCCACGCCCAAGAACGGTTCGCGAAGCTTCGCGCAGGACAAGGCCACGGGCCTCATCACCCGCGAGAACTACGACGTCATTCCCACCGGCTATGTGATCCAGAGGTACGGCGCCCATCCGGGCTGGGTGGCTCTGACGTTCGATGACGGACCCGATCCGCGCTGGACGCCCAAGATTCTCGATATCCTCAAGGACAAGCAGGCCCCTGCGACTTTCTTCGTCATAGGCGAGAACATGGCCAACTGGCCGGGCCTGGTGAAGCGCGAACTGGCCGACGGCGACGTGGTCGGAAACCACAGCTACACCCACCCCAATATCGGGGCCATTTCCACGCCCCAGGTGGACCTTGAGCTCAACGCGACCCAGCGCCTGTTCGAGGTGGTGACCGGGGATTCCATGCGCCTGTTCCGGCCGCCCTATTTCGGGGACGCCGAGCCCTCGACCCCGGCCGAAATCACGCCCCTGCTCAAGGCCCAGGCCCTGGGCTATCTGATCGTGGGTCTGCGCATCGACACCGAGGACTGGCAGAAGCCCACGCCGGACCAGATCATCGCCACCACGCTGAAGCGCCTGGCCGACACGAACCCGGACACCGGCGGCCAGGTGGTGCTGCTGCACGATTCCGGCGGCGACCGCAGCCGCACGGTCGCGGCCCTGCCCGGCCTGATCGACCAGTTGCGCGCGCACGGCTACCACCTGGTGACCGTGGCCCAGCTGGCGGGCATGACGCCGACCCAGGTGATGCCGCCGACCCAGCGCGACATTGTCGAACTGACCCTCGACCGGATCGGGTTCGGCTTCGTGCACGGGGTGGACGTGTGCGTCTACACCCTGCTGGTCACGGCTATCGGCCTGGGTTTGGCGCGCCTGGCCTTCCTGTCGAGCATGGCCCTGTGGCACCGTTTCACGTCGCCCACGCCGCCGCCGATGCTCGACCCCAGGACCGGGCCCCTGGTCAGCGTGCTGATCCCCTGTTTCAACGAAGAGAAGGTGATCGCCTCGTCCACGGCGCGCATCCTGCAGTCCGACTGGACCAACCTGGAAGTGCTGGTGCTGGACGACGGCTCGACCGACAACACCGCGGCCGAGGTGGAAAAGGCGTTCGGCGACGATCCGCGCGTGCGGCTGCTGCGCTTCGCCAATGGCGGCAAGGCCCACGCCCTCAACAGGGGTCTGGCCCTGGCCAAGGGCGACGTGATCGTGGCGCTGGACGCCGACACCCTGTTCCCGGCCCCGACCATCGGCTGCCTGGTGCGCTGGTTCCAGGATCCGGAGATCGGCGCGGTGGCGGGCAACGCCCTGGTCGGCAACCGGCTGAACGTCGTCACCCGCTGGCAGGCGCTGGAATATGTCACCGCCCAGAATCTGGAGCGGCGCGCGCTGGATGCGCTGGGCGCCGTGACGGTAGTGCCCGGCGCGGTCGGCGCCTGGCGGCGCACGGCGCTGGAGGGGTTGGGCGGCTATCCGGCCGACACCCTGGCCGAGGACCAGGACTTGACCATCGCCGTGCAGCGGGCGGGGTGGAAGGTGGACTTCGATTCCGAGGCGCGCGCCTTCACCGAGGCGCCGGACACCGTCGCCGGCCTGCTCAAGCAACGCTTCCGCTGGTCGTTCGGCACGCTGCAATGCCTGTGGAAGCACCGGGAGGCGTTGTTCGATCCGCGCCATCCGGTGCTGGGCTTCGTGGCCCTGCCCCAGATATGGCTGTTCCAGATCATCCTGGCGGTGGCCTCGCCCCTGGTCGATCTGGCGGCGATCTGGTCGATCGTCTCGGCCGTCATGGCCCACTATTCGCACCCGGTGGAATGGTCGTCCGACGACCTGGTGCGCGAGCTGCTCTATTGGACCGCCTTCACCATGGTCGATTTGTCCGCCGCGGCCCTGGGCATGGCGCTGGAGAAGCGCGCCCCCTGGTGGGACATCATCTGGTTGCCGGTGCAGCGCTTCGGCTACCGTCAGATGATGTACTATGTGGTGTGCAAGGCCGTGATCACCGCCCTGCGCGGGCCCAAGGTCGGCTGGGGCAAGCTGGAGCGGCGCAACACCGCGGCGGTCGAGAGCGCGCGGCGGGGCTGAGTCCCGCGGCGCTTCAGGCCTTTTGGGTCTGAATGAGGCCGCGCTCGCGATCGAACAGGCGCGCGGCGGTCAGCACGCCGGTAGCATAAGCCCCGGTGTCCAGCCCGATGCGGACGGCGTTCATCACGGGCTCAGCCTCGGGCGAATGGCCGTGCACCACCACCTTGTCGAAGGGCCGTCGCTCGTCGAGGAACTCGTCGCGGATCCACAGCATGTCCTGCTCGGTCTGCGCCTCGATCGGCACGCCGGGGCGCAAGCCCGCGTGGACGAAGAAATAGTCGCCGTACTGGGCCGAGAGCTCGAGTTGGGTCAGGAAGCGCAGATGGTGGGCCGGGACCGCCTGAGCCAGGGCGTCGCGCGCCGCGATCCAGGCTTCGGGCTGGCGGCCCTGCGGCGCGGTCACGCCATAGGACGTCAGGGTCGGGCCGCCGCCGTACTGCACCCAAGTCGGTCCGAATTCGGGGTCGTCGAGGAAGTCGAGCATGGCCTGCTCGTGGTTGCCCTTGAGCGAGCGCACCTCCAGGCTTTTGACCGCCGACAGGCGCATGATGCAGTCGATTACACCCTTTGACGAAGGGCCGCGATCGACATAGTCGCCCAGGAACACCAGCACGGGTCTTTGCCGGACGCGCGCGGCGCCGGCGTCCTTGGCCACCTTGCGCAGCAGGGCCTCCAGCAGATCCAGCCGCCCGTGGATATCGCCGATGGCGTAGATCAGCCGCCCGTCTGTCGAGGCGGAAAGTTCCACCTCAGGTTCCAGCTCGCTCGGTTTCCTCGTCTTCAAGCCGAACACGGCGCCGTCCCCTGCCCTAAAAGCTGACGTCTTGGCGCCGCATGACCTTGGCCACGGTTTCCAGCATGATACGCAGGTCGAACACAAGCCCCCTGCGCCGCAGATAGTCCTGGTCGAGCAAGACCTTGTCCGCGATCGGCAACTCGTCGCGGCCGTTGATCTGGGCCCAGCCGGTCAGGCCGGGCCGCAGCCGGTGCACGCCGGCCTGGGTGCGCAGGGCCACCAGATCGTCCTGGTTGAACAGGGCCGGGCGCGGACCGACCAGACTCATATGGCCGACCAGCACGCTCCACAGTTGGGGCAACTCGTCCAGGCTGGATCGCCGTAGGAAGCCGCCGATCGGGGTCAGCCAACGTTCCGGGTCGCTCAGCAGATGCGTGGCGACCTGAGGCGTGTCGATGCGCATGGTGCGGAACTTGGGCATGAGGAACAGGCGGTTGTGGCGCCCCACGCGCTTGGACCAGTGGATCGCCGGGCCGGGCGAGGTCAGGCGCACAGCCAGAGCCAGCGCGGCCAGGGGCGCGCTCAGGACGATCAGCGCCACGCCGGACGCCAGCACGTCCAGGGTGCGCTTGCCCGCGTCTGAAGGGCCGTCGGCCAAGGTCAGTCCTCGTGGCTTCGCGCCAGGTTCGATTGGCTGCCAAGCCTCAAGCACATGGATGAAATTAACCCTAAGGCCAAGCGCCACGCCGCGCCGTCGCTCGACATTCGCGCCCGGGACGGCTAACTCCGCCGGGCTCCGGGATAAGACCGCCATGACCCAAGACCTCGCCCCCGCCAGTTCGCCCGCGCCCGCCTACGCCGGACCCAAGCGCATCCTGTCGGGGGTGCAGACCTCCGGCGCGCTGCACCTGGGCAACTATCTGGGCGCCCTGGTGAAATTCGTGCGGCTGCAGGATCAGGCTGAGTGCCTGTATTTCCTGGCCGACCTGCACGCCATCACCGTGTGGCAGGACCCCGCCAAGCTGCCCGGCCAGATGCGTGAGGTAGCCGCCGCCTACATCGCCTCGGGGGTCGACCCCGACAAGGCCGCGATCTTTCCGCAATCGGCGGTGCCTGAGCACGCCGAGCTGGCGTGGATGTTCCAGTGCGTGGCGCGGCTAGGCTGGCTGGACCGTATGACCCAGTTCAAGGAAAAGTCGGGCAAGCATAAGGAGCGCTCGTCGGTCGGGCTCTACACCTACCCGGTGCTGCAGGCTGCCGACATCCTGGTCTACAAGGCCACCCACGTGCCGGTGGGCGAGGATCAAAAGCAGCACCTGGAACTGACGCGCGACATCGCCGGCAAGTTCAACAACGACTTCTCGGCCCCGGGCTTCTTCCCCCTGCCCGAGCCGGTGATCGAGGGGCCGGGCGCGCGGGTGATGAGTTTGCGCGACGGCACGGCCAAGATGTCCAAGTCCGACCCGTCGGACGCCTCGCGCATCAACCTGCTCGACGCCGCCGAGGCCATCGCCCAGAAGGTGCGCAAGGCCAAGACCGATCCTGAGCCCCTGCCCGAGGATATCGATGCGCTCAAGGCCCGGCCTGAGGCCGACAATCTGGTGGGCATCTACGCCGCGCTGAACGGTCAGACCAAGGCTGAGGTGCTGGCCGAATTTGGCGGCAAGGGCTTTGGGACGTTCAAGCCGGCCCTCGCCGACCTGGCGGTGGCCAAGATCGGCCCGATCGGCGCCGAAATGCGCCGCCTGCTGGACGATCCGGCCGAAATCGACCGGGTGCTGCAAAAGGGCGTCGACAAAGCCCGCGCCATAGCCGGCCCAGTGGTCGCGGACGCCAAGCATCTGGTGGGCTTCTGGGCGCCGGGACGGAACCGCTGAGCGCGGCTGGTTGCGCAAGCGCGCGCCCGGCGCCATCTATCGCGCATGTTCATTCAGACCGAAGCCACGCCCAACCCGAATGTGCTGAAGTTCCTGCCCGGCCGCGAGGTGATGGGCGAGGGGTCGCGCGAATTCCGCGCCGGCGAGGCCGAGCTCTCGCCCCTGGCCGCCGCGATCTTCGAGACGCCGGGGGTGGAGCGGGTGTTCTTCGGCCCCGACTTCGTGACCGTGACCCGCGCCGACGACGACCTGGACTGGCGCCAGCTCAAGGCCCCGATCCTGGCCGCGATCATGGAGCACTTCACTTCGGGCGCGCCGCTGTTCGCCCAGGAGCAGACGGCGTCCGCCCATGACGACGACGGCGAGTACGAGGGCGACACCGCCCAGGTGGTGGCCGAGATCAAGGACCTGCTCGACACCCGCATCCGTCCGGCGGTGGCGCGCGACGGCGGCGACATCCTGTTCAACCGCTTCGATGCGGCGACCGGCGTGGTGTTCCTGCACATGAAGGGCGCCTGTTCGGGCTGTCCCTCGTCGTCGGCCACCCTGCGCGCCGGGGTCGAGAACATGCTCAAGCACTATGTGCCCGAGGTCACGGGGGTCGAGCAGGCGCTTTAGGCCGTCACGAAAAAATTCGTGCGCTCAGCTTGATCTCTCTGGTGGATGGGCTATCTGCAACAATATCAGTTGCTGATATCGGAGCCTGCCATGACCGCCCTCGACGCCGCCGCCCAAGACCGCATCTTCCGCACCGCCCGCACGCACAACGGCTGGACATCCGAGCCGATCAGCGACGCCCAGATCCAGGCCATTTACGACCTGATGAAATTCGGTCCGACTTCGGCCAACGGGTCTCCGGCGCGTTTCGTGTGGCTTAAGAGCGATGAGGCCAAGGCGAGGGTTAAGCCCTACCTGTCGGCCGGCAATCACAAGGCGCTCAAGGCCTCTGTCATCGCCATCATCGGCTACGACACCCATTGGAACGAGCGCCTGCCGGAGCTGTTTCCGCACGCCCCGGGCGCCAAGGACTGGTACGGCGACGCCGCTTCGGTCGATACCCACGGCTTCCGCAACGGCACGCTCCAGGGCGCCTATCTGATCATCGCCGCGCGCGCGCTGGGATTCGATGTCGGGCCTTTCTCGGGCTTCGACTTCGCGGGCGTCGATCAGGAATTCTTCGCCGGCACCACCATCAAGGTCAACTTCATGGCCGCCATCGGCCACGGCACCGACGAGAACCTGTTCCCCCGCGGGCCGCGCCTGAGCTTCAGCGACGCCAACACCATCCTGTAAGGATTGGCCGGCGCCGCCCCTAGCACGGGCTGGCCGCTTGGCTTAAAGGCCCACGCATGATCGTGCTCGGGCTCGATACGGCCGTGGGGGCCTGTTCGGCGGCGGTGCTGGCGGACGGCCGCCCGCTGGCGGCGCTGAGCGAGCCGATGACGCGCGGCCATCAGGAACGCCTGGCCTCGATGGTTCGCGAGGCGATGGATGCGGCCGGCCTGGCGTTCGCCGCGCTGGACCGCATCGGCGTGACGGTCGGCCCCGGCTCGTTCACCGGCCTGCGTGTTGGGCTGGCCTTCGCCAAGGGCCTGGCCCTGGCCCTGGGCAAGCCGTGCGTGGGGGTGAGCGTGCTGGACGCGCTGGCGGCGTCCGAGCCCGGCGGCGACCTGACCCTGGCCGCGATCGACGCCCGCCGCGGCCAGCTCTATCTGCAGGCCTTCATCGACGGCCGGGCGGTGATGGCGCCCGACGCCCTTCCGGTGGAGACCGCCGCCGCGCGCACGGCCGAGTTCGCGTCGGCGGGACGCACGACCATCGTCGGATCGGGCGCGCCCCTGCTGGCGGGCCTGATCGCCGGCGCCCGGATCGTGGATCGCGCCGCGCCCGATCCCGTCGCCCTGGCGCGTCTGGCCATGAACCGCGCGCCCGGACCGGCGCGCCCGCTCTATCTGCGTGCGCCCGACGCCAAGCTGCCCGGGGGCCTGAACCCATGAGGCGGATCCCATGAGGCGGATCCCATGAGGCTAAAGCGATGAGGCCCACGGCTATGCTCGCCGGCCGCGCGACGGACATGGCGGTCCTGCACGCCCAGGCGTTCGACGAACCGTGGTCGGCCAAGGCGTTCGAGGAACTGATGGCCAGCCCGGGGGTCTTCGCCCTGGCGGTGGAGGATCGGCGGCTTGTCGGGCTGATCCTCATGCGCGCCGTGGCCGGCGAGGCCGAGGTGTTGACACTCGCGGTGGCGCCGGGCCGGCGCCGGCAAGGCGTGGCCCATGGACTGCTCGACGCGGGCCTGGCGACGGCCATCGCGGCGGGGGCGGAACGCGCCTTTCTGGAGGTGGCCGAAGACAACGGCCCAGCCATCGCGCTCTACCGGGCGTCGGGATTCACCGACGCCGGACGCCGCCCCGGCTACTACGCGCGCAGGGGCTCGGCGCCGGTTGACGCGCTGGTTCTGGCGGTGACGCTTCCGGCGCTTAACAGCAAAGGGCCTTGAGGCTATTCTAGGCGTCTGCAATCTGGGCGAGGAGCTGCCTTGGACCGTATCGAAAAGGCCTGCGCGGATAGGAATCTGCGGATGACGGAGCAGCGCCGCGTGGTGGCGCGCATCCTCTCGACGTCCAAGGACCATCCCGATGTGGAAGAGCTTCACCGCCGGGCGCACGCGCTGGACCCGCACATCTCCATCGCCACCGTCTATCGCACCGTGCGCCTGTTCGAGGAGGCGGGCATCATCGAGCGCCACGACTTCCGCGACGGCCGCTCGCGCTACGAGGAAGCGCCTGACGTGCACCACGATCACCTGATCGACATGCGCACGGGCGAGGTGATCGAGTTCATCGACGACCAGATCGAGGCCTTGCAGGCCGCCATCGCCAAGCGCCTGGGCTTCAAGCTGGTCGACCACCGGCTGGAACTGTACGGCGTGCCCCTGGACGAGGTTGAGAACTGACCTTGGACGCTCCCGCCAAGCGACTGTTCATCAAGTCCTACGGCTGTCAGATGAACGTGTACGATTCCGAGCGCATGGCCGAGATTCTGCGGCCGCTCGGCTATGGGCTGACCGATCGGCCCGAAGGCGCCGACCTGGTCGTGCTCAACACCTGCCATATCCGCGAGAAAGCCGCCGAGAAGGTCTATTCGGAGCTGGGCCGACTGAAGGAGATGCGCGCCGAGAAGGCCGAGGCCGGCCAGGGGCGCATGGGCGTGGTGGTCGCCGGCTGCGTCGCCCAGGCCGAGGGCGAGGAGATCATCCGCCGCGCGCCGGTGGTCGATCTGGTGGTCGGGCCCCAGGCCTATCACAAGCTGCCTGAACTGATCGCGCGCGCCTCGCGCAGCGCCGGCGAGCGTCTGGCCGCCGATTTCACGCCCGAAGAAAAGTTCGACGCCCTGCCCAAGGCGCGCGAGGCCTCCGGCGTGTCGGCCTTCCTGACGGTGCAGGAGGGTTGCGACAAGTTCTGCACCTTCTGCGTGGTGCCCTATACCCGCGGCGGGGAATATTCCCGTCCGGCCGAGGCGATCGAGGCGGAGGCGCGGGGCCTGGTGGAGCAGGGCGTGCGCGAGGTGACCCTGCTCGGCCAGAACGTCAACGCCTATGGCGGGCCCGGCGGTCTGGCCGCCCTCGCGCGGCGCCTGGCGCGGATCGAGGGGCTGGAGCGCATTCGCTACACCACCAGCCATCCGCGCGAGATGGACGAGGACCTGATCGCCGCCCACGGCGAGGTGCCGCAGCTGATGCCCTATCTGCACCTGCCGGTGCAGTCGGGCTCGGACCGCATCCTGCGCGCCATGAACCGTGGCCACACGGCCGAGGACTATCTGAAGCTGATCGAGCGCATGCGGGCGGTGCGGCCCGACATCGCCGTGTCCGGCGATTTCATCGTCGGCTTCCCCGGCGAGCGCGACGAGGACTTCCAGGCCACCTTGGCCCTGATGCGCACGGTCGGCTACGCCTCGGCCTTCGCCTTCAAATATTCGCGCCGACCGGGCACGCCGGCGGCGGCCATGCCGGGCCAGGTCGCCGAAGAGGTCAAGGACGTGCGCCTGGCCGAACTGCTCGCCTTGCTGGAAACCCAGCAGCGCGCCTTCAACGCCTCGCAGGTCGGGCGCACCCTCGATGTGCTGTTCGAGCGGGCGGGCCGCCATCCGGGCCAGATTCTCGGCCGCAGCCCCTATCTGCAGGCGGTGCACGTGCAGGGTCCGGAAAGCCTGATCGGACGCATCGCGCCGGTAGCGATCAACGCCGCAGCCTACAACAGCTTGACCGGCGAGCTGCAGCCGGTGTTCGCGTGAGCGCCTCGGGCGAGGAGTTCGTGCCGTTGCCCGACGCCGCCGCGCGCGCCGTGTCCGGTCCTGGCAGCCGCCACGCCGCCCTGTTGGAAGACGCCTTCGATATTCTGGTCGAGACGCCCGGCGGCGGGGTGTCGCTGCGCGGGGACGCCAAGAACCGGGCGGCGGCCAAGCGCGCGGTGCGCACCATCGCCGAACGCGCCGGCGCCGGTGCGGATGTGGGCGAGGCCGACGTGCGGGTGGCGATCTCGGCGGCGCGCGCGGGCGAGCCCGGACCGGGCGGCGCGGCCCTGCCGCTGGGCAAGCGCGGGCCGATCGTGCCCAAGACCGCCGCCCAGGGCGCTTATCTGGATCTGTTGTCGTCTCATCCGTTGGTGTTCGGGCTGGGTCCGGCCGGCACGGGCAAGACCTTCCTGGCGGTGGCCTATGGCGCGGCGCTGTTGCTCAAGGGCGAGGTCGATCGGCTGGTGGTCACCCGTCCGGCGGTGGAGGCGGGCGAGCGGCTGGGCTTCCTGCCCGGCGATCTGACCGAGAAGGTCGATCCCTATATGGCGCCGGTATGGGAAGCGCTGTCGGACATCCTAGGCCCCGACCAGCTGCGCCGCCGCCGCGACAAGGGCGAGATCGAGGTGGCCCCGATCGCCTTCATGCGCGGGCGCACCCTGACCCAGGCCTTCATCGTGGTCGATGAGGCCCAGAACGCCTCGCGCCTGCAGATGAAGATGGTGCTGACGCGGCTGGGCGAGGGCGCGCGCATGGCGGTGACCGGCGATCCCAGCCAGGTGGACCTGCCCAATCCGCGCGACTCCGGCCTGGCCCACGCGGTGGGCATACTGGACGGGGTCAAGGGCGTGGGCGTGGCCCGATTCCGCGCCGAGGACGTGGTGCGCCACCCCTTGGTCGAGCGCATCGTGCGCGCCTACGACGCCGACGCGGCGCGCCAGGCCGGCCTATCGCCGGGAGCGCCGGATTAGGCCGTGATCGAGATCGAGGTCGAGGATCCGGCGTGGACCACGGCGCTGGCCGAGGCGGAGGCCGTCGTTCTCGCGGCCGCCCAGCGCGCGCTGGAGGATGAGGGCGGCGTGGTCATCCTGCTCACCGACGACGCCTCGGTCCAGGTGCTCAACGCCCAGTTCCTCGGCAAGGACAAACCGACCAACGTCCTGTCCTTTCCCGCGCCGGCCAACCCGGAAGGCCACCTGGGCGATGTGGCCTTGGCCTATGGCGTGTGCGCGGCCGAAGCCCAGGCGCAGGGCAAGACGCTCGCCGACCATCTTTCGCATCTGACGGTGCATGGCGTTTTGCATCTGCTAGGCTACGATCATCAGGACGACGGTGAAGCCGAGGCCATGGAGGCCTTGGAGCGGACCATCCTCAAGGGGCTGGGCATAGCCGACCCCTACGCCGAACGGCCCTAAGGAGCGGCCACAGCCTTGACGCCCAGCGCCGACGATCCGTACCCCGACCCGTCTCACAACGCCTCCCCCAGCGTCAGCCGTGGGGTGCGCGCGGTCCTGCGCCGCTTCCGCAAGGGCAAGGCGGACGCGCATCCGCCCCTGCCCGCTGCGCCGGCCGCCCCGTCCCACGCCAGCCCGGCCCAAGTCGACATCGTCGACCAGGCCCAGGCCTTCAAGACGCTGCGCGTGTCCGAGGTGATGACGCCCCGCGCCGACATCATGGCGATGGAGATCTCCTCGCCGTTCGAGCAGGTGGTGCAACAGTTCGCCGAGGTCGAGCACTCACGCATGCCGGTCTACCGCGAAACCCTCGACGACCCAGTGGGCGTGGTCCACATCAAGGATGTGTTCAAGCTGCTGGCGGAGGAGGGCGGCGGGCCCTCGCCGGGCGATCCTGTGCTGCACCGCTTGCGGCGCGACGCGCTCTATGTGCCGGGCTCGATGCGCGCGGCAGATCTTCTGGTGCGCATGCAGAGCACCCGTATCCATCTGGCCCTGGTGATCGACGAATTCGGCGGCACCGACGGCCTGGTCACCTTGGAAGACTTGGTCGAAGCGGTGGTGGGCGACATCGCCGACGAATACGACGAGGCCGGGCCCGCCCTGGTCGAGTCGCGTCCGGGCGGCGCGTTCGAGGCTGACGCCCGCGCGTCGCTGGAGGCGCTGGAAGAGGCGGTGGGCGGCGCCCTGACGCCGGACGATCTGGCCGAGGAGGACATCGACACCGTCGGCGGCCTGGTCTCGGCCCTGGCCGGGCGCGTGCCGCAACGGGGCGAGGTGATCGCCCACCCCGACGGCTGGGAATTCGAGATCGCCGACGCCGATCCGCGCCGGATCAAGCGCGTGCGCGTGCGCCGCCCGGCCGCGCCCCTGGCCGGCCCGATCGCCGAAGCGGACGCGTGACTGCGCGCCAGCGTGCGGGCGCGACCGTAGGCCTGGCCCTTGCCGCAGGGGCGGCCACCGCGTTCGCCCATCCGCCGTTCGGGCTGTTGCCGGGCCTGTTGGGCTACGGCCTGCTGCTCGGCCTGTTGGAGCGCGCCGACAAGGCCCGGCCCCTGCGCTCGGCCTTCTGGCGCGGCTGGCTGGCGGGCAGCGCCTATTTCCTGATCGGCTGCTGGTGGGTGGCCGAAGCCTTCCTGGTCGACGCCGCGGACCAGGGCTGGATGGCCCCGTTCGCCGCCGCCCTGCTGGCCATGGGCCTGGGCCTGTTCTGGGGCGCGGCGGGCGCGCTCTACGCCTGGTTCAAGCCCGAGCAGCCGCTGTGGAAGGCGCTGGTGTTCGCTGGAGCCTTGGCGGCGATGGAGTGGCTGCGCGGCCATGTGCTGACCGGCTTTCCGTGGGATTTGCCGGGCGAGACCTGGGCGGCGGGCTCGGCGCCCTCACAGGCGGCGTCGGTGCTGGGCGCCTATGGCCTGACTTGGCTGACCCTGGCGGCGGTCGGCGCGTTCAGCGTTGCCCTCTTTGGCCCGCGCACCCGGTCGAGCCTGACGTGCGGGTCTTTGGGCGTCCTGGTCGTGGCCGGGCTTTATGCCTTCGGCGTCCATCGCCTGGCCCACCCCGCCCCCCCTGATCCGGCGGCGCCCCAGGTTCGCGTGGTTCAGGCCGACGTGCCCCAGACCCTGCTGGAGGACGAGACGCGTTTTCCCGAAATCCTCTCGCGCTATCTGCGCCTGACCGTCCAGCCCGCCCGCGTGCGGCCGACCATCGTGATCTGGCCCGAAGGGGCCCTGCCGGACTCGGCCAACGACATGATGGACGCGCGCTCCCCGGTCGGCCCGGCTGTGGCCGGCGCACTGGGCCCGGACCAACTGCTGCTGATCGGCTCCTACCGCGTGCTGGGCCCGGCCTCGGCCCCGCAGTATCGCAACAGCCTTCTGGCCCTGCGCCGCCAGGACGGGCCCGAGGGCCCAACGCTGGCGCTTAAGACCTTCTACGACAAGTACCGGCTGGTGCCGTTCGGCGAGTATCTTCCGCTCGACAGTCTGCTTGGCCGGCTGGGGATCAAGAAGCTGGTGCACGTCGGCGACGGCTTTTCGCCCGGGCCGCCGCCCGCGCCGATCCTGGCCGCTGGGGCGCCGCTGGTTCAGCCGCTGATCTGCTATGAGGCGCTGTTCCCCGGCTTCACGCGCCAGGGGGCCGAGACCTCGGGCCTGCGGGCGCGGTGGATCGTCAACGTGTCCGACGACGCCTGGTTCGGCGTCACCTCCGGCCCGTGGCAGCACCTCAACTTGGCCAGCTACCGCGCGATCGAGGAGGGCCTGCCCCTGATCCGCGCCACGCCCACCGGCGTTTCGGCGGTGATCGACGCCTACGGCCGCGCCTCGCCGGACCTACGCCTGGCCATTGGCCGGCAGGGCGTGATCGACGCGCCCCTGCCCCCCGCGCTGGCGCCCACGCTCTACGACCAGTTCGGCGATCGGATCTTCGCGGTGATGCTGGGTCTATCGGCGGTGTCAGTTTTTCCGCGCCTGCGCCGCGGCGCGGTCCGCTTGCGGACATAAAGACATCTTTATATGGTGCGGCCGCGCGTCGTTCGTCGCGCTAACGTCAGGGAGACGCGTTTGACCCGTTCGTCGTACATCTTCACCAGCGAAAGCGTGTCCGAAGGCCACCCCGACAAGGTCGCCGACCGCATCTCCGACACCGTGGTCGACGCCTTCCTGGCGCAGGATCCCTACGCCCGGGTGGCGTGCGAGACCCTGGTGACCACCAACCGCATCATTCTGGCCGGCGAGGTTCGCGGGCCGCAAGGCGTGGTCGAGAGCCTGGAGGAGAAGGTCCGCGCGGCGGTCAAGGACATCGGCTACGAGCAGGAGGGCTTCCACTGGAAGACCGCCGACTACGCCTGCTATCTGCACGCCCAATCGGCCGACATCGCCATGGGCGTGGACGCGGCGGGCAACAAGGACGAGGGCGCCGGCGACCAGGGCATCATGTTCGGCTACGCCTCCGACGAGACGCCCGAGCTGATGCCGGCCACCCTGCAGTACTCGCAGAACATCTTGTCTCTGCTGGCCAAGGTGCGGAAATCGGGCGAGCAGAGCGGCCTTGAGCCCGACGCCAAGAGCCAGGTCACCTTGCAGTATGAGAACGGCAAGCCGGTGCGGGCCACCTCGATCGTGCTGTCGACCCAGCACAAGGAAGGCCTGACCCCGGCCGACGTGGCCGAGATCGTGCGCCCCTACATCACCGGCGTACTGCCAGAAGGCTTCATCGACGCGGCGACCGAGTGGCACGTCAACCCGACCGGCAACTTCGTGATCGGCGGGCCGGACGGCGACTGCGGCCTGACCGGGCGCAAGATCATCGTCGACACCTACGGCGGGGCCGCGCCCCACGGCGGCGGCGCCTTCTCGGGCAAGGACCCGACCAAGGTCGACCGCTCGGCCGCCTATATGTGCCGCTACCTGGCCAAGAATGTGGTGGCCGCGGGCCTGGCCGAAAAATGCGTGATCCAGATCGGCTTCGCCATCGGCGTGGCCAAGCCGCTCAGCTTCTACGTCGACCTGACCAATGGCCAGATCGACCCGGCCAAGCTGGAGAAGGCCTTGCCCGAGATGGTCGGCGGCGCCACGCCGCGCGCCATCCGCGAGCACCTGGGCCTGAACAAGCCGATCTACGCCCGCACCAGCGCCTACGGCCACTTCGGCCGCACGCCCGACGCCGACGGCGGCTTCTCGTGGGAGAAGACCGATCTGGTCGATGCGTTGAAGGGGCTGGCGTAAGGGCTCTAAGCGTAACGGGCTCGCCGCCTAGGCGGGTTCGAGCAGGCAAACAAAAGGCCCGGCGGGGAATGCCGCCGGGCCTTTATTTTATTGGGCGCTACCGCGACGCGTGCGGGTCGCTGCTTTAGCGGCGATTGCCCATGAAGCTGAGCAGGAACTGGAACATGTTGATGAAATTCAGGTACAAGTTCAGCGCGCCGTAGTTGGTCATCACGCCGAGCGCCGCCTGGTCGCCGCCCATCTGGTAGTAGGCCATCTTCAGGCGCTGGGTGTCGTAGGCGGTCAGGCCCGCGAAGATCAGCACGCCCAGCACGTTCACGATGAACACGATCCCGCTCAGGTGCAGGAACATGTTGACCAGGCTGGCGATGATGATGCCGAACAGGCCCATGATCAGGAAGTTGCCCATCCCGGTCAGGTCCTTCTTGGTGGTGTAGCCCACCAGGCTGAGGGCCCCGAAGGCGGTGGCGGTGATGAGGAAGGTCGTGGCCACCGAGGCGCCGGTGTAAACCAGCATCCAGATGCCCAGGCCCGCGCCGATCAGCGACACGATGGTCCAGTAGTAGATGCCCGAGCTCTTGGGCGTGACGTTGCGCATGCCGAACGCGCCGAACAGGATCACCGCCAGGGGCGCGAAGCGCAGCACGGTGCCCAGCAGGGTGAAGCCGACCAGTCGGCCGCTGTCGTCGACCACGTAGAACAGGTCGCGCGCCGCCGGCAGGGCGGAGGTGACATAGGCCAAGGCGGCCGACAGGATCAGGCCCGCCGCCAGCTTGTTGTAGACGCCCAGCATGAACGCGCGCAGCCCGGCGTCCACCGACATGTCGGCGCGAGCGGCGAGGGGGCTGGTGAAGCCGCGGTTGAAGTCGCTCATAGAGTTCCAAACCCTTGTTGAACGCCCGTCTGGGCGCAGGTCAAATATCGGCTTCCTGATCTGGAAGCGCAAGAGCCTGGCCTTGAAGCGCAAGGGATTGCGGGACGGGCGCGATCACCCCCGACCCTAGCCGAAGAACATGCGCCACAATAGGCGGCCGGGAACGAGGGTAAACAGCCCCGCGCCCACAAGGCCGAAGTAGAACAGGCTGGTCATGCGCTTGCGGTGCTCGGCTACGTTGTGGCGACGGGCCGCCATCACCGCGAGCGGCAGTCCGACCAGGGTTAGCACGCTCAGGATATGGATCGGGCTGAACGATCCTGGGATCAGGGTGCGCACGAACAGCGAGGCGATCACCCCGGTCGTCATCACCACCGCGAAGGTCCAGCCCAGGGCTCGGTGCAGGCGCCGGCCCTTGGGTCCGGCGAGCAGAATGGCGCCGAGCGCCAGGCACGCCAGCATGGCCGCCAGATGCAACTGGATCGCCACGCCGGACCGCGACAGCAGGGTCAGGTCTGGCGTGTGCGGCCGCCAGGGCGCGAGCGCCGGCGGCGCCAGGCGGGCGCCTCCCAGCAGCAGATAGAGAGCCAGCAGCGCCGCGATGGCGACGACGATCACGACGCGGCCGCCCGGGCGAATTGACAGATGGGCGAGGGACGGCTTCATCGGGGTTCCCGCAATGACGATGGCGACCGCGATCAGGCCATGGCCGAGACATCCACACCCGCCCCGATGCGTCGGATGTCGTCGCGATTTCGTCAATGGCGGGTCTTGGCCGTTCACGCTTCGCGAACGACCGCCGTCCGCGCCCAGATCATCGCCCTGCTGTTGGGCGCGTTCCTGGCGGTGAGCGGGGCCTTCGACCCGCTGGGCCATTCCCTGGCGGTCCGGATGGCCTATTGGGCGACCACCATGGTCGTCACCACTTCGGCCGCCCTGATCCTGGGTGTCGCCCTCGACCGGCTGGACGTACTGGATGAACGGCCGCGCCTGCGCGCGACCCTGGCGGTGCTGATCACCGCCGTTCCCCTCACCGGGCTGGTCTGGGCCATCAGCGGCAGGTTCCGCATCATACCGCAGGGCGGCCTGGGCGATCTTCTGGGGCTGTTTCCGTCGGTGCTGCTGATCACCGCGGTGATGACCGTGCTGAACCAGATGGCCCAGCCCAAGGTCCACGCGACCCACGCGGCGTCCGCCATCGCTGGCCTCCCGCGTTTTTTCGAGCGGCTGCCTGCCCGGCTGCGCGGGGCGGAGCTCTACGCGGTCTCAGCCGAGGACCACTATCTGCGGCTGCACACCTCGCGCGGGTCCGAACTGATCCTGCTGCGCCTGGCGGACGCCATCGCCGAGCTGGACGGGGTCGAGGGCGCCCAGACTCACCGGTCCTGGTGGGTGGCGCGCGACGCGGTGATCGAGGCGCGGCGTCAGGACGGCCGGGCCTTGCTGACGCTCAAGGGCCAGCTGCAGGCGCCAGTCAGCCGCAGCTACGCCCGGGCCCTCCGCGCCGCCGGCTGGTTCTAAAACGCAAAGGGCCCCGACGCGCGGCGCCGGGACCCTCCATATCCGTGGCGGATTGGCCGCTTAACTCAGCGAGCCGTCGATGCCCTTGCAGGCTTCCATCAGGCCCTTAACCGAGTCAACCGACTTGGCGAACATCGCCTTTTCGTCGTCATTGGTCGGGAATTCGATGATCTTCTCCACGCCGTCCTTGCCGATCACCACCGGCACGCCGACGTACAGGCCCGACAGGCCGTATTGGCCGTCGAGGTAGGCCGCGCAGGGCAGGACGCGCTTCTTGTCCTTCAGGTAGGAGGTGGCCATGGCGATGGCGCTTTCGGCCGGGGCGTAGAAGGCCGAGCCGGTCTTGAGCAGGGCGACGATCTCGCCGCCGCCGCCGCGCGTGCGCTTGACGATGGCGTCCAGCTCGTCCTGGGTCATGAAGCCCTGGTTGACCAGTTCCGGCAGCGGCAGGCCGCCCACGGTGGAGTGGCGCACCATCGGCACCATGTCGTCGCCGTGACCGCCCAGCGTCCAGGCGTGGATGTCTTCCACCGACACGCCGGTCTTTTCAGCCAGAAAATAGGCGAAGCGCGCCGAGTCCAGCACGCCGGCCATGCCGATCACCTTGGTCTTGGGCAGGCCCGAGAACTGCTGCAGGGCCCACACCATGGCGTCGAGCGGGTTGGTGATGCAGATGACGAAGGCGTCCGGGGCGTATTGCTTGATGCCTTCGCCGACCGCCTTCATGACCTTCAGGTTGATGCCCAAGAGGTCGTCGCGGCTCATGCCCGGCTTGCGCGGCACGCCGGCGGTGACGATGCACACGTCGGCCCCGGCGATGTCGGCGTAGGAATTGGCGCCCTTGAGCACCACGTCGCTGTCGAACACGGTTGTGGCTTCGGCCAGGTCGAGCGCTTTGCCCTGGGGCGTGCCCTCCGCGATGTCGAACAGGATCACGTCGCCCAGTTCCTCGCGCGCGGCGATGTGGGCGAGGGTTCCGCCGATCATGCCGGCGCCGATCAGGGCGATTTTTGCGCGAGCCATGCAAGGCCTCCGAAGCTAGCTGTGAGAGACTGAAATGAGTTGAATTGTGCGCTGCGGTCTAGACCCGCGGCGGCTTCGCCGCAAGGGCGCGCGCGCGCCGGGCGCCGGATCGTGCATGGACGCGGGCGAGGAAGGCGTCTATGGACCGCGCCGCCCGAGGCTCGGCCGCGGGCATGTCGCCGCCGAAAGCCTCCAGCCTTGCTCAAATTCACCCTCGCGCCGGCCTTCCTCGCCACATCCGCGCCCCTGTGCGAGCTGAAGCTGTGCACGGCGCGGCTGCAGGCCGACGCACGTTGGCCGTGGATCGTGCTGATCCCCCGCAAGGCTGGCGCGATCGAGATCGAGCACCTGTCGCGCGTCGATCGCCAGCAACTGATCGAGGAGACGGCGGGCGCCGGCGTGGCGGTGCGCGCCATCGGCGCCGCGCTGGGCCGACCGATCGACAAGCTCAACGTCGGCCAGCTTGGCAACCTGACGCCGCAGTTGCATGTGCACGTGGTGGGCCGGCGGCAGGACGATCCAGCTTGGCCGGGCCCGGTGTGGGGCGTCGGCGCGGCCACGGCCTACAATACGCGCGCCCTGGCGGCGGCGGCCGAGGCGGCCTGCGGCGCTTTGGCGGGGTTCAGGACCGCGCCATGACCACCGGCCGCGTGGCGGCGGCGGTCTTGATCTGACCGGTCCAGCGCCCGTCCGGGGCCTGGGTCAGGGTCACGGTGCAGGGGCCCGCGTCCTGAAAGTTGAGGGTCAGCGCCCGGCCGACGCGGTCAGCCGCGTCGATGAAGCCCGAGGCGGCCGGACCGCCGGCTTGGCCTAGATCGCGCCAGGCCCCTTCCACCGGCCCGCGCCCGCGCCCGGGATCGGCCAGCTGGAACACATAGAGCGCCTTGCCGTCGGGATCGGTGAGGGTCCAGCGGCCGTCCAGGTCGCCTTGCCGCGCCTCGCGCGCCTGGAATGATGAACGCATGCCTTGATCGTAGCGTGTCGGCGGCTCGCCGCCCGGCGCCGTGTCCAGGGTCGAGGCGGCGGCCGGATCGATCTGCAGCGCGATTGGTGGTGTGATCGGGGGCGTCGGCGGCGCCGGCTGGCCGGGGCCGGGCGCGGCGGTGGGAGCGGGCGGACCCTTGGGCGTCACGGGGGCGGGCGGGGTCTGGGCGAGGATGTCGGCGATCAGGTCGCCGGTGCTGCGCGTCGTCGGCGGCGCCGGCGCCGGCGCCGCGGATGACGGGGATGCGTCGGCCGCCAGCAGGGCCAGGGCGAACACCGCACCGATCATCGATCCTCCCTTGGATTGTCCGGCATCATAGGAGTCCGACTTTTGCCGGTCCAGCGAGGCGCGATCAGCTTTGCGCGAGCGCCATTAGCCGTCTAGCTTCCTCCAGGTGCAGGCGTTCCGTCATGCGGCCGTCGACCTTGAGCACGCCGGCGTCGGGTTCGGCGGCATAAGCGGCCAGCACCCGCCGCGCCCACGCCAGCCGCTCGGGCGAGGGCGAAAACGCCCGGTTGGCCGCCTCGATCTGGGCAGGATGGATCAGGGTCTTGCCGTCGAAGCCCAGCGCCGCGCCCTGGCGGCACTGGCTTTCCAGGCCCTCAAGGTCGGCCAGGTCGTTGAAGGTCCCGTCGAACGCCAGCAGGCCGAAGGCGCGCGCCGCCATCACCGCCGATTGCAGCGCGCCCGACAGGGCCTCGCGCCCCGGCGTAATCTGGCAGCGCAGCTCGGCGGCCAGGTCGTTGGTTCCCAGCATCAGGGCTTCCAGACGGCTGGCCCCTGCGGCGCCGGCGATGGCGGGCAGGTCGATCACCGCGCGGCAGGTCTCGATCATGGCCCATAGCCGCAGCGCGCCGCCGCACATGGCCTCGGCGGCCAGCACCTCCGCGGCGCCCGCGATCTTAGGCAGGACCGCGATCTGGGCTCCCGCCTCGGTCAGGGCCTTGAGGTCTGCCGCGCCCCAGGGCGTATCCAGGCCGTTGCAGCGCACCGCGGTCTCGCGCGGCCCGAAGGCGCCGGAGCGCACGATCTCGACCGCCCGGACGCGGGCTTGCTCCTTGGCGCCGGGCCCGACCGCGTCCTCCAGATCGAGCACCACCACGTCGCAGGGCAGGGCGCGCGCCTTGTCCACCGCGCGGGCGTTGACCGCCGGCACATAGAGCAGGCTACGGCGGCGACGAAGGGGGTCGGCTCTGGCGATCATGCGGTGTCCCTTGGCGCCGGACCGGCAATAGGCATTATGCCTAGCCATGACCATGCGTTTTGACGAGACGGCCCGCAATGTCCTGGGCGGCGAACTTGAGCCCTGCTCGCGCAACCCGTTGACCGGTTTCTTCCGCAACGGCTGCTGCGAGACCGGGCCGGACGATCTGGGTCTGCACACTGTGTGCGCGGTGATGACCGCCGAGTTCCTGGCCTACTCGAGGTCGGTGGGCAACGACCTGTCCACGCCCCAGCCGGCTTACCATTTCCCGGGGCTGAAGCCGGGCGATCGCTGGTGCCTATGCGCGCCGCGCTGGAAGGAGGCGCTGGACGCCGGCATTGCCCCGCCCCTGGTGCTGGAGGCGACGCACGAGGAGACCCTGGCCATCGTGCCGCTGGGCGTGCTGAAGGACTACGCGGCCAAGGGCTGATCGCCGGGGCGCGCCGGCGCAGGCCTTGCCCGCCATTGCGCCTCGGGCGAGGCTGCCCGTGCATCTGAAGGACGCAAACTTATGCTCAAAGGCGCGTGTCTGTGCGGCGAGGTCGAGTGGACCTTCGACGCCGATCCCGGCTCGGCCACCGCGTGCAACTGCACCGCCTGCCGTCGCTACGGCGTGCTGTGGATCTATGGCCACGAGGGTGAGGATGTGGCGCTGCGCGGCCCGGTGCGCGGCTTCGCCCGGGGCGACAAGAAGCTGGAATTCCTGTTTTGCCCCACGTGCGGCAATCTGGCCGCCTGGCGTGGGCTGAGCACAGACAAGGACGGGCGGGTCCGCATGGCGGTCAATATCCGCCTGGCCGATCCGGACTCGGTCGCCGCCCTGCCGGTCGACCACTTCGATGGGTTTGCCGCTTTCGAGGACCTGGGCCGCGACGGGCGGTGCGTCAAGGATATGTGGTTCTAGCCGTAGGTCCGCTCGAGCCGGTAGGCCGAGCCTTCGTGGCCTAGGCGGCTGGAATAGAGACCGAAGCGGTTCACGGCGATGGCCGGCGCGCGCAGTAGGTTGTTGCGCTGGATCCAGGCGGCGACGCGCGGGGCGTCAGGGCGACGCAGATAGGCCAAGGTCACATGCGGGCGAAAGGCGCGGGGCTCGGGCTTCAGGCCGGCCTGGCGCGCGGCGCTCTCGCAGCGGCCGGCCAAGCGGCGTAGCGGCTCGCTGTCCTCGACGCCAGCCCACAGCGAGGTCAGCTCGCCATTGTCGGCCGAGGCGCCCGCGCCCCGCAGCGCCAGGGCGAACGGCGCGACCGCGATGGCGGAAAGGGCGCTGTCGAGATCGTCGGCCACGTCCTCGCGGACCTCGCCGAAAAAGCGCAGGGTGATGTGCAGGGCCTGGATCGGGCGCCAGCGCGCACCCGGCATCGGCTCTTGGCGAGCCAGCAGCGCCGCGCCGATCTCGTCGGGCAGCGCGATGGCGGCGAACAGGCGGATCACGGGCCGATCATGGGGCGGCGATGGAGCTGGACTGCCGCGCCGCCAGGCGTTCGGCCAGCATCCTCCGGCAGCGCAGCCACATCTCCAATCGCTGGACCGAGACCAGCCCGACCGCGAACAGCAGCAGGGCGTCGCTGACGGCCATGGTGACGGCTGGGTTGCGCGCGGTCGCGGCGACATAGGCGCGCAAGCCTAACCGCGCCAGGAACAGGACGGCGATGAAGATCATGCCCGCGACGGAGGCGCGGCTGGTGAAGCTGTGCGTGGCCGGATCCAGTTCGATGCGCGTGAAGCGGCCGCGCTGCCAGCCCACGGCGGCCCCGACCAGCGCCGACAAGACCAAGCCTGCGACGGTCGCGGCGGCGGGCTCGGGCTCGGCGGCGATGACAAAAGCGGTCAGGGCGATCATCACCGCTGGCATGATCCACAGGGCTTCGACGCGCAGGCGCCGCCCCCGCATGTTGCGGCGGATCACAAGGACCAGCGCCACAAGCATGACCGCGTAGCTGATCAGGTGGCTGGGCGCGGGCGTCGGCATTCGGGACTCCTGGAACGCAAGAACCGAGAGGTTAAGCGCCGGATCTCAGCGCCTTTATGACGAAGGGGGCGAGGCCGAAGGCGAGGGCGCGCACGCCGGCCGCGTTGGGATGGATGCCGTCGCCCTGGCGCAGGGCGGGGTCGGCCACGCCGGCGAACCAGTCGGCGTAGAGCGGCGCGCCGGTGTCGCGCGCGGCCCTGGCGAAGGCGGCGTCGAAGTCGCGCGCATAGGCCGCGCCGACCTTGGGCGGGGCCTTCAGACCGATCATGGCCGCGCGCACGCCCCGCGCCTTCAGACGCCGGACGATGGCCTCGAGGTTCTGACGCATCTGGTCGGGATCGGCGCCTTGCAGCAGGTCGTTGCCGCCCAGTTCGACCAGGCACAGATCTGTCCCCGCCGGCACGCTGAAGTCGATCCGGGCCAGACCGTCTGCACTGGTGTCGCCCGAAACCCCGGCGGGCACGATCTTGACCGCGCGGCCGCGCTTGGCCAGGGCGGCTTGAAGCTGGACGGGCAGGGCGTCAGCGGCCGGCAGGCCATAGCCGGCGGTGACGGAGTCGCCCAGCAGGACCACCGTCGGGACCTGAGCCGCCACGGCGGCGGGCGCGCTCAGCAATGCGCCCAGAGCCGCGCCCAGCATGAGCAGCACGGCCTCGCGCCGGACGATCGGGTGGATTTGCGGTGCGCTGCCCATGAACTGTCCCTATGTAATCGCTCCAGCCGGCCGCTCAACGCCTCGCTTCAAGGAATAGCCCATGACGCAGCCGACGCCTCTGGTCCTGGAAGGCGTGCGCCTGACCCTGCCCTCGGCCGCGGGGCCGGTCGAGATCCTGCGCGGGGTGGACCTGAGCGTCGCGCCCGGCGAGACGGTGGCCGTGACCGGGCCCTCGGGGTCGGGAAAGTCGTCGCTGATCGCGTTGGCTGCGGGGCTGGAGCGGCCAAGCGAAGGGACCGTGCGGCTGTTCGGCCAGGACCTTGGCCAGTTGAACGAGGATGGCCGCGCCAGGCTGCGGCGCGGGCGCACCTCGCTGGTGTTCCAATCCTTCCACCTTTTGCCCAACATGACGGCGCTGGAGAACGTGGCCGCGCCGCTGGAGATCGCCGGCCAGACGGGGGCCGAAGCCATCGCCCGCCAGTGGCTGGAGAGGGTCGGCCTCAGCCCCCGGGCGCGGCACTATCCGCACCAGCTGTCGGGCGGCGAGCAACAGCGCGTGGCCCTGGCGCGGGCCCTGGCGGCCGGACCGGCGCTGCTGTTCGCCGACGAGCCGACCGGCAACCTCGACGGCGCCAACGCGGCCCATGTGGCGGACATGATGTTCGACTTGGTGGCCGCCAGCGGCGCGGCCCTGGTTCTGGTCACGCACGATGAGGCCCTCGCGGGGCGCGCCCAGCGCCGCGCGCGCATGGACGGTGGGCGGTTGTCGGCATGAGCTGGCCCCTGTCTCTGCGCCTGGCCGCGCGGGAATTGCGCGGCGGCGTGCGCGGCTTTCGCATCTTCCTGGCGTGCCTGGCGGTGGGGGTGGCGGCGATCGCGGCGGCGGGCTCCACCGGCGAGGCGTTCCGGCGGGGCCTGGCCAGCGAATCCCGCGACATCCTGGGGGGCGACCTGGCTGTCTCGGCCACGCGCAATTTCACCCCGGCTGAGCGCCAGGCCTTTGAGCGGCTGGGTAAGGTCAGTTACGCGGCTGGGGTCAATGTCATGGTCCAGGCGCCCTCGGGACTGCGTCGCCTGGCCGATCTGCGCGGAGTCGACGGCCTTTATCCCTTGGCCGGGACCCTGGAGCTGACCGGGGCGGACGGCCGGCCGACCTCCTTGGCCAAGGCGACGGCGCCGGTGGGCGGGGTTCCGGGCGCGGCGGTCGAGCAGGCGATGCTCGACCGGCTAAACCTCAAGCTGGGCGACCGGTTCCTCGCGGGCGACCAGACCTTCGTGGCGACCGCCGTGCTCGGCGCCGAACCCGACCGGCTCAGCCGCGGCTTCCAGCTGGGGCTGCGCGTCCTGACCGGCCTGCCGGCGGTCAAGGGCGCGGGCCTGCTGGACTCGGGCCTGCGCCTGGCGACGGCCGCGCGCATCGCCATCGCGCCGGGCCAGGACCCTCGTCCCCTGCGCGCGGCGTTACGCCAGCGCTTCGGCCAAGGGGGCCTGCGCGTGCGCGATCGCTACGACGCCTCGCCGGGGGTGCGCGACCTGATCGGCCGGTTGGAATATTTCCTCAGCTTCATCGGCCTGGCCTCGCTGCTGGCCGGCGGTCTTGGCGTATCGGGGGCGGTCGGCGCCTATCTGGAGGCCAGGACGCCCTCGATCGCCGTGCTCAAGGCCCTCGGGGCCGAAGGCGCCCTGATCCGCAACCTCTATCTGGCGCAGATCGCCGTGCTGGCAGGGCTTGGCGTCGGCCTGGGGGTGGCGATCGGGGCGGCGGCGCCGTTCCTGCTGTCGGCCATCGCCGGCAAGAGCCTGCCCGTGCCGGCCCTGTTCGCGGTCTATCCCGCGCCCTTGCTGCGCGCCGCGGCGTTTGGGGTGCTGAGCGCGGGGGCGTTCAGCCTGATGCCCCTGGCGCGCGCCAGGGCGACGCCGCCGGCGGCCCTGTTCCGCCGCGACCTGGGCGGGCGCGCGACCTTCGGGTCCGAAGCGGTCGGCGCCGGGCTGTGTGCGATCGGCTTGGCGGCGACGGCTGTCGTGACGGCGCCCTCGGCGTTGGTGGCCGCGATCATGATCGGCGCGGTGGCGGCGGCGTTCGTCCTGCTGTGGCTGATGGGCCGGGCCGGGGCGAGCCTGGCCGGACGGTTGCGCGCGGGAACACGGGGACCGGTGCGCCTGGGCCTGGCCAACCTGGCCGGCCCGCACTCCGCCGCCCGCAGCGCCGCGCCGTCGGTCGGCCTGGGCGTCGCCCTGCTCGCCGCCGTGGTGCTGATCCAGTCAGCCCTGCTGGCTCAGGTGCGCGAGGTTGCGCCCAAGACCGCCCCCGCCCTGGTCCTGACCGAGATTCCGGCGGACCGGCCGGGCGCGTTCGACGCCGCCGTGGCCCAGGTGCTGGGTCCGCTCGGTCCGGCCAACTATCTGCGCATGCCGATGTTCACCGGACGCATCACCGCCCTCAACGGCCAGGCGGTCGAGCGCGACAGGATCGACCCTTCGCAGCGCTGGGCGTTCGACAACGATATCTCGATGAGCGCCGCCCCCTCCGAGCCCACGAACGCCGGCCGCGGCAAGGGCCGCTGGTGGACCGCCGCCTACGCCGGCCAGCCTTTGGTCGCCATCAGCGACGACATGGCCCGCGCCGGCCGTCTGAAGCTGGGGGACCGCATGACCGTTCAAGCGCTCGGCCGCCCGATCGACGCGAGCGTCGCGGTGATCCGCCCGGTCGACGTGGGGGGTTTCGGTCCTGGTTTCGAGGTGATCCTCGACCAGCAGGCCCTGTCTGGCGCCGCCCTGCGCCAGGTGGCGATCGTCAAGACCGACAAGGCCGGCGAGGCGCGACTGACGGCGGCGCTGGGCCATGCCTATCCCGGCGTCAATGTGATCAGCGTGCGCGAGCAGCTCGAGCAGGCCGCCGCCTTGTTCGACAAGCTGGCTCTGGCGGTGCGCAGCGCGGCGGCGGTGGCGGGGCTGGCCGGGGTCCTGGTTCTGGCCGGGGCCATCGCGGCCGGCGCCAGCACGCGCGCGCGCGAGGCGGCCCTGCTCAAGGTGCTCGGCGCCGCCCGGGTTCAGGTGCTGGGCGCCTACGCCCTGGAATACGGCGCGGTGGGCCTTATCGCGGGCACGGCGGGGGTGGCCCTGGGCGCGGCGGCGGCGTGGCCGGTGGTGGTCAAGGTGTTCCAGGCGCGCTGGAGCGTGGACTGGGGCGGGGTGTTCGCCCTGGTCGGGGCCGCCATGCTCCTGGCGTGCGGCGGCGGCCTGGTCGCCGCGGCCCTGGCCCTGGCCCAGCGACCCGCGCCGGCCCTGAGGTCCGAGTAGCTAGCGCTTGTTGTCGCGGGTGGAATAGACGCTGGCGGCGAAGTTCGGGATCGTGCCGTAGCGCTTGAGCTGTTCGCCCGCCGCCAGCGCCAGCCAGCCCGAGCGGTTGCCCCCCGAGACGGCGTCGATACGGCGCACCAGGCCCTCGGGCAGGGTCACGTTGAGCCGTACATAGGCGACCTTGGCGTCGGGCGCATCCACCTCGACCAGGAACACATAGCTCAGCACATCATGCGGCAGCTCGACGGCTTCTGAGGGGGTGGGCGCGGGGATCGGCTCGCCATCATCGGCCATGCGCTCTACATGGCGGGCCAAGACGCTCTGCGCGGCCTGGGCGGCGGTGAGCGGATCGTCTCCTAGGGCCACGCAGCCGGGAAAGTCGGGAAACCATACGCCAAAGCCGCGGGCGTCGGTATGCTCTATGACGGCGGCGTACTTGACGCTCATGACGGCCTGCAGCCTCCGCGAGGACCGCCGGAGCGGCGCTTATCGGGCAGTGCGCATCCAATACACATCAGTTTTATTAAAATCAATAAAGAAATGCGCATCCAATGTGTATTGGACGGTGAGTTTTTTGTTGTTTCGGCGTTTTGGGGCCGGTTTTTCGCCTTTGACGGTTGCCGCCCCCGGCGCCCCTGACTATAAGGCCCCAGCCATCACGCCGAGGTGATCGACCGGTCAATCGCGACCGGCCCCTTCGCCCCGCTCCGCCAGTCGCGACGGGAACCGATGAACGTCCACGAATATCAAGCCAAGGCCGTCCTCAAAGAGTACGGTGTTCCAGTGCCGCGCGGCGTGCCCGCGTTCTCCGTAGAAGACGCGGTTCAGGCCGCCCGCGAGCTCGGCGGCCCGGTGTGGGTGGTCAAGGCCCAGATCCACGCCGGCGGGCGCGGCAAGGGCGGCGGCGTCAAGGTGGTCAAGAGCCTGGACGATGTGCGCGCCGAGGCGCAGCGCATGCTGGGCATGACCCTGGTCACCCACCAGACCGGCCCCAAGGGGCGGCTGGTGCGGCGGCTCTATATCGAAGAGGGTGCGGCGATCGCCCGCGAGCTGTACCTGTCCTTGCTGGTCGACCGCGAAACCTCGCGCGTCGCGGTGGTCGCCTCCACCGAAGGCGGCATGGACATCGAGGACGTGGCCCACGCCACGCCCGAAAAGATCATCACCTTCTCGATCGACCCGGCCACCGGGGTGTTCCCGCACCATGGCCGCCATCTGGTCGAATCGCTGAAGCTGGAAGGGCCGGCGGCCAAGCAGGCGTTCGCCCTGCTCAAGTCGCTCTACGCCGCCTTCGTCGAGAAGGACATGGCGATGCTCGAGATCAACCCGCTGATCGTGACCGGCGCGGGCGACCTGAAGGTGCTCGACGCCAAGGTCTCGTTCGACTCCAACTCGCTCTATCGCCACGACGACATGCGCGCCCTGCGCGACATCACCGAGGAAGACGAGAAGGAAATCGAGGCCTCCAACTACGATCTCAGCTACATCGCCCTGGACGGCGAAATTGGCTGCATGGTCAACGGCGCGGGCCTGGCCATGGCCACCATGGACATCATCAAGCTGTACGGCGCCGAGCCGGCCAACTTCCTCGACGTGGGCGGCGGCGCCAACAAGGAAAAGGTCACCGCGGCGTTCAAGATCATCACCTCGGACCCGAACGTGAAGGGCATCCTGGTGAACATCTTCGGTGGCATCATGCGCTGCGACATCATCGCCGAGGGCGTGATCGCCGCAGTCAAGGAAGTGGGCCTGAAGGTGCCGCTGGTGGTGCGCCTCGAGGGCACCAACGTCGAGCAGGGCAAGCAGATCATTTCCGCGTCCGGCCTGAACGTCATCGCCGCGAACGATCTCTCTGACGCCGCCGAAAAGGTGGTCAAGGCCGTGAAGGAGGCCAAGTAACCATGGCCGTCCTGATCGACAGCAACACCAAGGTCATCTGCCAGGGCTTCACCGGCGCCCAGGGGACCTTCCACTCCGAACAGGCCATCGCCTACGGCACCAAGATGGTCGGCGGCGTGACCCCCGGCAAGGGCGGCCAGACGCACCTGGGCCTGCCGGTGTTCGACACCGTGGGCGAGGCCATCGAGCGCACCGGCGCCGATGCCTCGGTCATCTACGTTCCGCCGCCCTACGCGGCCGACTCGATCCTGGAAGCGATCGACGCCGAAGTGCCCCTGATCGTGTGCATCACCGAGGGCATTCCGGTGGAAGACATGGTCAAGGTAAAGCGCTCGCTGTCGGGCTCCAAGTCGCGCCTGATCGGGCCGAACTGCCCGGGCGTGCTGACCCCCAACCAGTGCAAGATCGGCATCATGCCGGGGAATATCTTCAAGGCCGGCTCTGTCGGCGTTGTATCGCGCTCCGGCACGCTTACCTATGAAGCGGTGTTCCAGACCTCCAACGTCGGACTCGGCCAGACCACGGCCGTGGGCATCGGCGGGGATCCGGTCAAGGGGACGGAGTTCATCGACGTGCTCGAGATGTTCCTGGCCGACCCCAAGACCGAGTCGATCATCATGATCGGTGAAATCGGCGGCTCGGCCGAGGAAGACGCGGCCGAGTTCATCAAGAAGTCCAAGATCAAGAAGCCGATGGTGGGCTTCATCGCGGGCCGCACGGCGCCTCCGGGACGCCGCATGGGCCACGCTGGGGCGATCATCTCCGGCGGCAAGGGCGGGGCGGAAGACAAGATCGCGGCGATGGAAGCCGCGGGCATTCGCGTATCTCCCTCTCCGGCCACGCTGGGGCAAACTCTGCTTGAGGTGCTGAAGGGCGCCTGACCAACAGGGCGGGCCGTGAGACTTTGGTCAGACCCGCCGAAGGATCAATATCATGGCTGACGATTCCAGCGGTCTGAACCAAATCCTGAGCGAAACCTCGTTCCTGTACGGCGGCAACGCCGACTTCGTGGAAGAGCTCTACGCCAAGTGGGCGTCGGACCCCGGTTCGGTCGAACCCTCGTGGCAGGCGTTCTTCTCGACCCTGCGCGAGCGAGCCGACGAGGTCGAGCGCGCGGCCCAGCCGCCAGCCTGGACGCCCAAGCCCGCCTATCAGGTGCGTCCCGAGTGGCTGTCGGCCATGGACGGCCTGTGGCCGGCCGTCGAAGCCAAGCTCGGCAAGGCGATCGCCGCGGCCAAGCCCGCCGCCTCGACCGAGGACGTGCGCAAGGCCACCCTGGATTCGCTGCGCGCGGTGATGATGATCCGCGCCTTTCGCATGCGCGGCCACCTGGCCGCCAAGCTCGACCCCCTGGGCCTAGAGCAGAAACCCGATACGTCCGAGCTCGATCCGGCGACCTACGGCTTTGGTCCCGAGGACCTCGACCGGCCCATCTTCCTGGACTTCGTCCTGGGCCTGGAAACCGCAACGGTGCGCGAGATTGTCTCGATCCTGCGCCGCACCTACTGCGGCACCCTGGGCGTGCAGTACATGCACATCTCCGATCCCCAGGAGAAGGCGTGGCTGCAACAGCGGATCGAAGGCAAGGACAAGGAGATCCAGTTCACCCGCGAGGGTAAGATCGCCATCCTCAAGAAGCTGACCGAGGCCGAGACCTTCGAGAAGTTCCTGCACAAGCGCTTCCCCGGCACCAAGCGTTTCGGCCTGGACGGCGGCGAGTCGCTCGTGCCGGCCATGGAGCAGATCATCAAGCGCGGCGGCTCGCTCGGCGTGCAGGACATCGTGCTCGGCATGCCCCACCGCGGGCGTTTGACCGTGCTGGCCGCGGTGATGGGCAAGCCCTATCACGTGATCCTGCATGAGTTCCAAGGCGGCTCGTCCCTGCCGTCCGACATCGAAGGCTCCGGCGACGTCAAGTACCACCTGGGCGCCTCGTCGGACCGCGCGTTCGACGGCAACAACGTGCACCTGTCGCTGACCGCCAACCCCAGCCACCTGGAGATCGTCAATCCGGTGGTGCTGGGCAAGGCGCGCGCGAAACAGGCCTTCACCCTGCGCGAGCAGCCCGACGCGGGCCGCGGCCATGTGCTGCCGATCCTGATGCATGGCGACGCGGCCTTCGCCGGCCAGGGCGTGGTGGCCGAATGCTTCGCCCTGTCGGGGCTGAAGGGTTTCCGCACCGGCGGCACGCTGCACCTGATCGTCAACAACCAGATCGGCTTCACCACCGACCCGCGCTACTCGCGCTCCTCGCCCTATCCGTCCGATACGGCATTGATGGTTGAGGCCCCCATCTTCCACGCCAACGGCGACGATCCCGAGGCGGTGACCTTCGCCGCCAAGGTGGCGACCGAGTTCCGCCAGAAGTTCGGCAAGGACGTGGTCATCGACATGTTCTGCTACCGGCGGTTCGGCCACAACGAAGGCGACGACCCGACCTTCACCCAGCCGAATATGTATCGGAAGATCAAGGATCAGCCGTCGACCCGCGAGATCTACGCCAGCCGCCTGGCGGCCGAGGGCGTAATGACCGCCGAGCAGTCGCAGGCCATGGTCACCGAGTTCGAGGCCTTCCTCGACAGCGAGTTCGACGCCGGCAAGGCCTACAAGGCCAACAAGGCCGACTGGCTCGACGGAAAGTGGTCGCACCTGGGCTTGCCCAAGCTGGAAGAGCGCGGCGAGACCGCCGTCCCGCTGCAGCGCCTGCGCGACATCGGCCAGAAGCTGACCGCCATCCCCGAAGGGGTGAACGTCCACAAGACCCTGCAGCGCGTGCTGGAAGGCCGCCGCGAGGCGATCGTCTCGGGCAAGGGCCTGGATTGGGCCACGGCCGAAAGCCTGGCCCTGGGCAGCCTGCTGGTCGAAGGCTTCCCGGTGCGTCTGTCGGGCCAGGACTCCAACCGCGGCACCTTCTCGCAGCGCCACGCCGACATCGTCGACCAGGTGAGCGAGGAGCGCTACACCCCGCTCAACCACATCAGCCTCGACCAGGCCAACTTCGAAGGCATCGACTCGGCCCTGTCGGAAGAAGCGGTGCTGGGCTTCGAGTACGGCTTCTCGCTGACCGATCCCAACACCCTGGTCCTGTGGGAAGCGCAGTTCGGCGACTTCGCCAACGGCGCCCAGGTGGTGTTCGACCAGTTCATCTCGTCCGCCGAACGCAAGTGGCTGCGGATGAGCGGCCTGACCTGCCTCTTGCCGCACGGCTATGAGGGCCAGGGACCGGAGCACTCGTCCGCCCGTCTGGAGCGATATCTGCAGATGTGCGCCGAGGACAACCTGATCGTGGCCAACTGCTCGACCCCGGCCAACTATTTCCACATCCTGCGCCGCCAGCTGCACCGGGAATTCCGCAAGCCGCTGATCCTGATGACCCCCAAGTCGCTGCTGCGGCACAAGAAGGCGGTCTCGAGCCTGTCGGAACTGGCGGAGGGCTCGTCCTTCCACCGCGTGCTGTGGGACGACGCCCAGCGCGGCTCGGGCCTGACCACCGTTCAGCTCAAGCCCGACGAAGAGATCCGCCGGGTGGTGCTGTGCTCGGGCAAGGTCTATTACGACCTGCTGGAAGATCGCGAGAAGCGCGGCATCGACGACGTCTACCTGCTGCGCCTCGAACAGTTCTATCCCTGGCCGATGAAGTCGCTGTCGAGCGAGCTGTCGCGGTTCAAGACCGCCGATCTGGTGTGGTGTCAGGAAGAGCCCAAGAACATGGGCGGCTGGTCGTTCGTCGATCCTTGGCTTGAGCTGACCTTGGCCAAGCTGAAGATCAAGGCCAAGCGCGCCCGCTACGTCGGCCGTCCCGCCTCGGCGTCCACCGCCGCGGGTCAGATGAGCCGGCACCTCAAGGAACTGGCCGCGTTCCTCAACGACGCTTTCGCCCCGAACTGAACCCAAGGCCCGGCCGGACCGGGCCTAAAGACGATACGACCTCCGGAGCTCGAACATGACCGACATCCTGACCCCGACCCTCGGCGAATCCATCGCCGAGGCCACCGTCGCCCGTTGGACCAAGAAGCCGGGCGACGCGGTCAAGAAGGACGAGGTCCTGGTCGAGCTGGAGACCGATAAGGTCTCGCTCGAAGTCTCGGCTCCCGCCGACGGCGTGCTGCAGGACATCGCCGCCGCCGAGGGCGCGACCGTGACCCCCGGCCAGGTGCTGGGCGTGGTGGCCGCCGGCGCGGCCGGCGCCGCGCCCGCCAAGGCCGCTCCCGCTCCGGCCAAGGCGCCTGAGCCGCCCAAGGCCGAAGCGCCCAAGCCCGCCCCCGCGCCGGCCCCCGCCGCCCAACCGCTCGCGCCCTCGGTGCAACGCATCGCCACCGAGACCGGGCTGGACGCCAGTTCGGTCGCCGGCACCGGCAAGGACGGCCGCGTCACCAAGGGCGACGCCCTGGCCGCGCTGGAAGCCCGCGCCGCCGCCCCGGCGCCCGCGCCGGTAGCCGCCGCGCCCCGTCCGCCGGCCGAGCGCGAAGAGCGCGTGCGCATGACGCGTCTGCGCCAGACCATCGCGCGCCGCCTGAAGGAGGCGCAGAACACCGCCGCCATGCTGACCACCTTCAACGAGGTGGACATGAGCACGGTCATGGCCCTGCGCAATTCCTACAAGGACGCGTTCGAGAAGCGCCACGGGGTCAAGCTCGGCTTCATGGGCTTCTTCGTGAAGGCCACCATCGCCGCGCTCAAGGAAGTGCCGGCGGTCAACGCCGAGATCGACGGTCAGGACCTGGTCTACAAGAACCACTACGATATCGGCGTGGCCGTGGGCACCGAGAAGGGCCTGGTGGTGCCGGTGGTGCGCGACGCCGACGCGATGAGCCTGGCCGAGATCGAAAAGACCATCGCCGCCTACGGCAAGAAGGCGCGCGACGGCCAGTTGGCGATCGAGGACCTGCAGGGCGGCACCTTCACCATCTCCAATGGCGGCGTCTATGGCTCGCTGATGTCGACGCCGATCCTCAACGCGCCACAGTCGGGCATCCTGGGCATGCACAAGATCCAGGACCGTCCGGTGGTGGTGAACGGCCAGATCGTGATCCGTCCGATGATGTACCTGGCGGTCAGCTACGACCACCGCGTGATCGACGGCAAGGAAGCGGTGACCTTCCTTGTGCGCATCAAGGAAGCCCTGGAAGATCCCCAGCGCCTGCTGCTGGAAGTCTAAGGGCCCCATCCCCGGCCTGCTTTAATTTGGCCACACTCGCCGTGCTTGTGCCGCCGGTCCATCAAGAAGAAGCGAAAGCCGCCCATGCGAACCTTCGGCCTCATCCTGCGCCCGGCCGGCGCCCTCCTCGCCTTCGCGTTCAGCGGCGGCGTCGCACTGGCCCAGACCCCGGCGGCCGCGCCCGCCGCCGCGGCGCCGGCGGCCAATATGCCGACCTACGGCCCGCCCCTCACCGGCGTGTGCGTGTTCTCGCGCGACATGGCGCTGAACACTTCGGCGGCGGGGGTTTCGGTCAACACCCAGCTGCAACAGATGGAGCAGAGCGCCAACGCCACGCTCGCGCCCCAGCGGGACGCCCTCGCCGCTGAGGACAAAGCCCTGTCGGCGGAAAAGGCCAAGCTGACCCCCGCCAAGTTCCAAGAGCGCGTCGCCGCCCTGCAGCAACGCGCCCAGGCCTATTCGCAAACGGTCCAGAGCCGCAACGCCCAGTTCAGCCAAGCGCACGACAAGGCGCAGGACCAGATCGCCCAGGCCGTGACTCCGCTCCTGGTGGCGTCGATCACCGCCCACGCCTGCAGCCTGATCGTCGAGCGAAACAGCATCTACGGCGCAAACCCCGCCATGGACCTGACGCCCGAAGTGATCCAGAAGCTGAACGCAGCCCTTCCGACCGTCACGGTCGTGCTGGGTCCGGCGCCGACCGGGCAGCCGTAATCTAGAGCCGAAAGGCGCGCACGCCGGCCTCGGTCAGGGCGGCCATCTCTTCGGCCGGGTCCACCGCGCCGGTGATGCGCGCCACCTGCAGCCCCTCATCCGCCAGTGCGGCCAGCGCCAGGGCGTCTACACCTGACGCCAGACGGCGCGCGTCGCGCCGGGCCAGGCGCACCACCTCCGGATCGGCGTCATCGTCGGCCGCCAGCACATCGGCCTCGGCCAGGGCGCGCGCGGCCGCCAGGCTCAGGGCCTCAGCGGGCCCTCGGCCGTCGATATACCGCACCTGGCCGATGGGCGGCGCGTCGGTGGTGAGCGAGGCGCGCAGCAGGTCTTCCGCCTCTTCCATTTCACCCGCCATGGCCGCGTCGGCCGCCGGGCTCGATAGGGCGGCCCTTAGGAAAGCCCGGCGCCGGGCCTGCTCGGGAAAGGCCGCACGCACCTCCGCCTGCATCCGCCCGAGCAAGGCGGCCAGCCGCCCCGCCCCCTTGGGCACACGCGCCTCGATGTCGCTGCGCAGGAGCGACGCCAGGATCGGCGCCGTTCCGCTGGTGCCGACCGCGGCCACCACCTCGCCCCGGTCGATTACCGCGGGGGTGAAGAAGTCGCTCAGCGCCGGTCGGTCCACCACATTGACCGGAGCGCCCGCCGCCCGCGCCGCCGCCGCCGCCCGGGCGGCCAACCCATCGTCAGCCACGCAGACGAAAACCAGCACGCAGCCGTCATAGGCCTCGACGCGGGCCGCGCCCTCGTCGGCCGCGATCCGGCGGATGTCAGCCGGCGAGCCCTCGAACAGCCGCGCCTTAGCCTCGGCGGCCTCGCCCTCGCCCACGATCGCCACGGTGCGGCCGGACAAGGGGAAGAAGGCGGGAAAGGCGTGCATGGCGCCAGTCTAGCGAAATAATCCGCCGTTCGCCCGCCTCGCTTGAGCGGCGGTTGGTGTGATTTCGTTACCGATACCGCTTCGTTAAGCTATTTGCGCCACCGTGAGCTTCCTTCGAGCGATCGAAAGGGCCGCGAGACGGGCCAAGGCCGCCGCGGCGTTGTCACATCGGTGGGTGGCGCATGAACTATCCGACGACGTTTCCCGCTCCGGCCCGGCCGGGCCAGCCGGCGACCAGGACCAAAGCGCCCCAGGACAAGCTGGGCCTGGGCGCCACGCAGTTTGGCCTGGACCACAACGCCACCTATCGCGGCCGTTCGCCCGAGAAGGAAAGCGCCGAGATCCTGTCGATCGCCGCGCGCTCGGGCATCTCCGTGCTCGACGCCCAGGTGTCGTTTCCCCACGCCGAGACCACGATCGGCCGGATCATGCCGCGGCCGTGCCCGTTCCGCATGACGATCAAGACGGGCCGCTTCGACCGCGGGCCCGATTTCATCGAGGACGAGGCCCGCGCCGCGCTCAAACGCCTGCGTCTGGACAAGGCCGACGCGATCATCGCGCCCTCGGCCGGCGAGCTGTGCGGCCCCTATGGCCAGGCGGTGTGGGACCGGTTGCGCACCCTGCGCGACGAGGGGCTGTTCCGGGCGATCGGCGTGTCGTGCTTCGCCTCGGACGATCCGGTCGGCCTGACCCGCCGCTTCAGGCCCGATATCGTTCAGGCCCCCGTGTCGCTGCTTGACCAGCGGCTGATCGTGTCGGGCGCCCTGGCCGAGATCGCCAGCCTGGGCGTGGAGGTGCACCTGCGCTCGATCTTCCTGCAAGGGTTGCTGTTCCTGCCGCCCGACCGCATGCCCACCGCGCTCAAGGGCGTGTCCGGCCCGCTGTCGCGCGTCCGCCGCCTGATCGCCGAGGGCCGCAGCGATCCGCTGCAGGCGGCTCTGGGTTTCGCCCTGTCGCGGCCCGAGGCCTCCAGCGTGATCGTGGGCGTGGCCTCGGCCGCCGAGTTGCAGGCGGTGATCGCCGCCGCCAAGAGCCCGCCGCCCGATCTCGACTGGGACGAGATGGCCCTGGAGAATCCGCCGGCCGTCGGCGAGTCCGACGGTTGGGCCGCCGCCTAATCCACCACCTTGAAGCGGCCCTTGTCGAACAGCTTGAGCACCGGGCCCAGCTCGTGCCCGCGCTTGAGCACATGGCCGCCGCGGCCGAACACCGCCCAGGCGCCCTGGCGGCGCGCCAGATCCGGGCGCTTCTCGATCCAGTAGAGCGGCGATTCAGACGCGTGCCGGAACACCGAGAACACGGCGTGGTCCTTCAGGCCCGCGATGGCGTAGTCGCGCCACTCCCCTGCCGCGACCATGCGGCCGTAAACGCGCAGGAGCTGGTCCAGTTCGCGTCGCTCGAAGAACACCGTCCCGCTCGCGGGGCCGACGACATGGGCGTCCATGGCCTTAAGTCTAAGGCCAGCCGGGAAAATCGGGCAACCGGGGTGTGTCAAAATCAGCACAAGGGCCGAGAAAATGAACTCGAAATTGCCTTATTCCGGTCTCTCCACGGCCCTTATGGGACGCGATTGTCTGATCGTCGGTCAGCCGGAAGTTCGGTTCCGGACCCTGAACAGCCCCCCCAGCCCCCTGGGATCTAGCCTTTGGCTGGCCGACATGCCTCCCCGCTAAAGGCCCGCGCGAGCGGGCTTTTTTTATGCTCAGCGGTGCGAAGGGCCGGGCTGGCGCTCAGTCGACGGCGAGCGACAGGATGCGGCCGCCGCCCTTGGCCTGAACCAGGACCAGACGCTTGAGACCGCCCGCCACGGCCTGGGGTTCGGCATAGCTGCGGGCGCGCCCGGTCCAGCCGCCCAGCCGCTCAAGTTCGCGCACCACGTTGTGGTAGCGCACCGTCTTGCCGCGGTTCTCTCCGGCGGTGACGGGGGTGTCGGCGGGCGTCGCCTGATAGAGCACCAGCCACACGTCAGCGCCGCCGCGTGGGGCCAGGCCCGCGCCCACGCGCACCGTCCGCGCGCCCTTGAAGGCGACGGCCGGACCGGGGCGGGCGCGCATCTTGGCCGCCGCCTGGATCAGGTCCTCGGTCGCCTGGTCCAGGGTTTGTCCGGGCGCCGGCCGCCCGGCCTGGGCCGCGCCCTCGACCACCACCTGGGGCGTGAACACCTCGCGCACGCCCATGGCCTTGGCGTAGGCCTTCTGGCGCTCGCTGAACGCTGGCTGCGCGTAGGTGTCGCGCCAGCCAAGGTAATCCCAGTAATCGACTGGAAACGTCAGGGCCAGGACATCCGGGCGGGCCGACAGGGCGGCGGGCAGGGAGTCCGCGGCCTCGCAGGCCGCGCAGCCCTGGCTGGTGAACAGTTCGGCCACGATCGGGGCGCGGCCGTGCGCCTGAGCCCCGCCGCCGAGAAGCGACGCGGCGGCTATCGACGCCGCGATGGTATGACGGGAGACGACGAGGCGCAGCATTGGCCGCAATTAACCGGACTTGCCGGCTAGGCGCCTGTCACATTTTTGTATGCGCCAACGGCCTGGCGACCTGCTTGAGCGCCCCCAAGGTCTTTTCACGCCCGGGCGGACCACAAGATGATCCAAACGAAAACGGGCGCGGGGCCGAAGCCGCCGCGCCCGCCGCATCTCTAGCGTGGAGGGGCGAGGTTACTCGGCCGCCTCGGTCACGCGCGCCAGGTTGCGCAGCACATAGGGCAGCACGCCCCCGTTGCGGTAGTACTCCAGCTCGGTCGGCGTATCGATGCGGCACACCACCGGGAAGCGGGCGATGCGGCCGTCCGAGGGACGGTAGAGCTCGACCGTAAGGGTGGCGCGCGGCGACAGGTTCTCCAGGCCGCGGATCGAGACCAGCTCGTCGCCGTTCAGGCCCAGCTTCTGCCAGCCTTCTTCCTTGAACTGCAGCGGCAGCACGCCCATGCCGACCAGGTTGGAGCGGTGGATGCGCTCGAAGCTTTCCGAGATCACCGCCCGCACGCCCAGGAGCTTGGTGCCCTTGGCCGCCCAGTCGCGCGACGAGCCGGTGCCGTATTCCTTGCCGGCGAAGATCACCAGCGGCCGGCCCTCGTTCTGGTAGCGCATGGCGGCGTCGTAGATCGCCATCACATCGCCCGAGGGGTAGTGCTTGGTCACGCCGCCTTCGATCTCGGGCGTCATCTTGTTGCGGATGCGGATGTTGGCGAAAGTGCCGCGCATCATCACTTCATGGTTCCCGCGGCGCGCGCCGTAGGAGTTGAAGTCCAGCGGATCGACGCCATTGGCCATCAGATAGACGCCCGCGGGCGAGGTCTTCTTGATCGAGCCGGCCGGCGAGATGTGGTCGGTGGTGATCGAGTCGCCGAAGATGCCCAGGATGCGCGCCTCGATCACGTCGGTGACCGGGACGGGGGTCATGCCCATGCCGTCGAAGTAGGGCGGGTTTTTCACATAGGTGGAATCGCCCTGCCAGTCGTAGGTCTGGCCGCCCTTCACCGCGATGCCCTGCCAGTTCACGTCGCCCTTGAACACGTCGGCGTAGCGGCTGGCGAACAGGGCGTTGGTGACGTTGGCGTTCTGGATTTCGGCCACTTCCGCCGAAGTCGGCCACACGTCCTTCAGATAGACGTCCTGGCCGTCCTTGCCCTGACCCAGAGGTTCGGTGGTCAGGTTCTTGCGCATGGTGCCGGCCAGGGCGTAGGCCACGACCAGCGGCGGCGAGGCCAGGTAGTTGGCGCGCACGTCGGGGTTCACCCGGCCCTCGAAGTTGCGGTTTCCCGACAGGACGCTGACGGCGACCAGGTCGGCGTCGTTGACTGTCTTGGACACCGCGTCAGGCAGGGGACCGGAGTTGCCGATGCAGGTGGTGCAGCCATAGCCGACCAGGTTGAAGCCCAGGGCGTCGAGCGGGCCCGACAGGCCGGACTTTTCCAGATACTCGGTCACGACCTGCGAACCCGGGGCCAGCGAAGTCTTGACCCACGGCTTGACGGTCAGGCCGAGTTCGGTCGCCTTCTTGGCCACCAGGCCCGCGGCGATCAGCACCGAGGGGTTGGAGGTGTTGGTGCAGGAGGTGATCGCGGCGATCACCACGTCGCCGCTGCCCAGGTCGAAGCTTTCGCCGCCGACCGCCGAGCGCGCCGCGCCGAGGTCCTTGCCGAAGTCGCCGCCCAGGGCCTCTTCGAACTTGCCCGCCGCTTCGGTCAGCAGCACGCGGTCCTGGGGACGCTTGGGGCCGGCCAGGGACGGCACGACCGAGCCCAGGTCCAGATCAAGAGTGTCGGTGAACACCGGCTCGGGCGCGCCGGCGTCATGCCACATGCCCTGCGCCTTGGCGTAGGCCTCGACCAGCGCCACGCGCTCGGCGTCGCGGTTGGACTTGGCCAGATAGTCGATAGTCGCCTGGCTGATGGGGAAGAAGCCGCAGGTGGCGCCGTATTCGGGGGCCATGTTGGCGATGGTCGCCTGGTCCTCGATGGTCATGTGGGCCAGGCCGTCGCCGTAGAATTCGACGAACTTGCCCACCACGCCCTTCTTGCGCAGCATCTGGGTCACGGTCAGCACCAGGTCGGTGGCCGTGGCGCCCTCCGGCATGGCGCCGGTCAGCTTGAAGCCGATCACCTCGGGAATCAGCATGGGAATGGGCTGGCCGAGCATCACGGCCTCGGCCTCGATCCCGCCCACGCCCCAGCCCAGCACGGCCAGGCCGTTGATCATGGTGGTATGGCTGTCGGTGCCGACCACGGTGTCGGGATAGGCGACGTCCTCGTTGGTCCAGACGGTCTGGGCCAGGTATTCCAGGTTCACCTGGTGGCAGATGCCGGTGCCGGGGGGCACCACGCGGAAGTTGTTGAAGGCCGACGAGCCCCAACGCAGGAAGTTGTAGCGCTCCAGGTTGCGCTCATATTCCTTGTCGACGTTCTTTTCGAAGGCGTTGGCCGTGCCGAAGAAGTCAACCATCACCGAGTGGTCGATCACCAGATCGACGGGGTTGAGCGGATTGATCTTCTTGGGGTCGGCGCCCAGGTTGCTCATGGCGTCGCGCATGGCGGCCAAGTCGACCACCGCCGGCACGCCGGTGAAGTCCTGCATCAGCACGCGCGCCGGGCGGAAGGCGATCTCGTGCTCGGTCTTGCCCTTGTTGTCGAGCCAAGCGCACACCGCCTTGAGGTCGTCGGCGGTGACGGTGTCGTTGTCTTCGTTGCGCAGAAGGTTCTCGAGCAGCACCTTCATCGAGACCGGCAGGCGCGACACGCCTTCCAGGCCGCCCGCTTCGGCGGCGGGCAGGCTATAGTAATAATAAGTCTTTTCCCCAACCTTCAGCTCTTTGCGGGTATTGAGGCTGTCTATAGACGGCATGGAATGATGATCCTCTTTCTGCTCAGCCGGGCCGCCCTAAATCCAGTCGCGGGATCGCGCGCATATCGGAGCGGACACACAGCGTCCGACCCGGCGCGGCGTTTAGCCCGCGCGGCCGCGCTCGTCATAGACCTGCCAGCCCGTCGCGTCCATGCAGGGCGTGGCCGGGCCACGGCCAAAACCCGCTCTGCGCGCAGGCCGGCGAGGAGGCTGTCCGTTTTTCCGTCATGGTCGAGCTTGCGAGGGCTTCGGCCGTGTTGATCCGCAGGCTCAGGGTCGAGGGCCTGGCCCTGGCGCGGGGCGACCGGCTGCTGTTCAAGGACTTGAATCTTCAGCTCGCCGCCGGCCAGGCCGTCGCCCTGCGCGGGCGCAACGGCGCGGGCAAGACCAGTCTCCTGCGCGCCATCGCCGGCTTCATCCGGCCCCTGGCTGGCGAGGTTGCGTTCGACGGAGAAGGCGGCCCGGTGGAGGCGGACGAGGCGCGGGCCCTGGGCGTGCACCTGACCGGCCACCACGACGGGCTGAAGCCCGGCCGTCTGGCGCGCGAGGAGTTCATGTTCCAGGCGCGCTGGTGCGGCGCCGACGCGGCGGGGATGGCCCGCGCGGCCGAGGCGCTGGACCTGGAGCGCCTGTTCGGCCTGGAGGTGCGCAAGCTGTCGGCGGGCCAGCGGCGGCGGTTGGCGCTCGGCCGGCTGGCGGCGGCGCGTCGCCCGGTATGGCTGCTCGACGAGCCGTTCGCGCCGCTCGACGCCGAGCATCGCGCGCGCTTCGGCGACCTGATGAACGCCCACCTCGCCGAGGGCGGCATGATCCTGGCGGCGGTGCACGATCCCCTGCCGATCGCCGCCGACAGCGTGGAGATCGCCGGATGAACGCGCTGGCGATCCTGTTCCGGCGCGAACTGGCCCTGGCCTGGGGCCGCGGCGGCGGCCCGCTGGTGGCCCTGGCTTTTTACGCCTGCGTGGCGGCGCTGTTGCCCCTGTCGGCGGGCGCGGTCCCGCAAAGGCTGGCGGCCGTGGCGCCCGGCGCGGCGTGGCTGGCCCTGGCGCTCTCGAGCCTGCTGTCGCTGGAGCGGCTGTTCGAGCGCGACTACGAGGACGGGGCGCTGGACCTGCTGGCGCTCGGTCCCCTGCCGCTGGAGGCGACGGCGGCGATCAAGTGCCTGGCGCAGTGGGTCTCCACCGGCCTGCCCCTGGCGCTGTTCACCCCCGTGGCGGCCACGGCCCTGGGCGCCGAGCCGCGCCTGATCCCCCTGACCTTCGTCGCGGCGCTGCTCGGCGGCCTGGGCTTCGCCTTCGTTGGCGGCATCGGCGCAGCGCTCAGCCTGGGCAGCCGGCGCGGCGGGGTTCTGGTGGCGGTGATCGTGCTGCCGCTGTTCGCGCCGCCGGTTATCTTCGGCGCCGGCGCCCTGGACGCGCTGGCCGGCGGGCTGAACTGGACGCCCGGCCTGCTGCTGCTGGGCGGCTATTGCCTGGGCGCGGTCGCGCTCGGCCCCTTCGCCATGGCCGCGGCGTGCCGGAACGCTCTGTCTTAAGGGTCAGCCGACCACGTCGTCGGTCCCTTCGCCCGGCTCGGCCACCGGCTCGGGGTGCACATGAGCCTTGCGCAGCGGGATGTTGGGGATGGAGATGATGGCCACGAGCCCAAGCGCCACAATCGTGAGCGAGGCGAGGAACAGGCTCGACATGGCGGCCGAGAACGCCGCCTTGACCACCGGATCGACCTGCGCGGCGCCCGCCCCGACCACGCCGGCGCGGTCGCCGCCAAGCGCGAGGGCCTGCAGCTTGGCCAGGCTTTCCCGGGCGCCGGCGGGGCCGGGCGTCTCCATCGCCAGGCGCGCGGTCAGCAGGGCGCCGAACACGGCCACCCCCACGGTAGAGCCGATCTGACGGAAAAACTGAGCGGCGCTGGTGACCACGCCCAGTTGGCCCGGCGGGGCCGCGTTCTGGGCCACGGTCGAGAACAGGCTCTGCGAAGGCCCGAGGCCCAGGCCCATGACGAACATGCGCCACGCCACCTGGCCCACCGTGGCGTGCGGGCCCATGGTGGCCAGCAGCGCCAGGCCGACCAGCATGGTGATGGCGCCGCCGATCATGAACGGCTTGTAGTGGCCCGTCTTGCTGACCATCCGTCCGGCGGTGGTCGAGGTCAGCACCAAGCCGAACATCAGCGGCAGGATGGCCGCGCCGCTGAGAGTGGCGGGCGCGCCCAGGCCCACCTGCAGATAGAGCGGCATGAAGGTGATCACGCCCATGAACGACATCGACAGCAGGAACGAGGCGCAGGTGTTGGTGGTGAAAGCGCGGATGCGGAACAGGCCGAGCGGCAGCACCGGCTCGGGCGCGCGCGCCTCGACCGCGACTAGGGCGGCCACGCCGGCGACGAAGCCGCCCAGAAGACCCAGGATCACGGGCGAGGACCAGGCGTAGGTCTGGCCGCCCCAGCTCAGCGCCAGCATCAGCGCGCCCGCCGAAAGGATCACCAGGGCCGAACCCAGCAGGTCGATGCGCGCGCCCGGCCGGCGGCGGGTGGCGGGCATGCGCGTGGCGATCATGAACAGGGCCAGGGCCGACAGCGGCAGATTGACATAGAAGATCCAGCGCCAGCCCGACATGTGCAGGCCGCCCAGATCGACCGTGCCGTGCTCGGTGAAGAAGCCGCCGACCACGGGCCCGATCACGCTGGCCAGGCCGAACACCGCGCCGACCAGGCCGGCGTAGCGGCCCCGCTCGCGCGGCGCGAACAGGTCGCCCAGCACGGCGAAGGAGCTGGTGAACAGCGCCCCGCCGCCAGCGCCCTGCAGGCCGCGAAACACGATGAGCTGGGTCATGCCGCCGCCCAGCACCGGCATGGCCCCGAACTCGCCGGCCAGGCCGCACAGCCATGAGCCGAACACGAAGATGCCCACTCCGGTCATCATGATGGTCTTACGCCCGTAGAGGTCGCCGAGCTTGCCCCAGATCGGCACCATGGCCGTGGACGCGAGCAGATAGATGCTCGTGACCCAGGGATAGAGCTGCAGGCCCTTCATCTCGGCCACGATGCGCGGCATGGCGGTGGAGACGATCGTCGAATCCAGGGCGCTAAGCAGCAGCACCAGCATCAGGGCGATCAAGGTGGTGCGCTTCTGCGCGGGGGTGACCTCAGACGGAGGGACGAACGGCGTATCCTTCATGGCTCTCCCATCCACGGTCTTGTCGCTGTTGGCGGCCGCCCGCGGTGCGGGGCGGCCGAAAATCCATGGCGGGGTACATATAGCCTCCGGCCCGGTCAAAGCCGAAGCGCTCGGATTCGATATTCTTCAGCGCGGGTAACGCCTAAACGCCGCCGCGCCGCCCGAGGTGCGCCGCTTTGGTTGCGAGGCCGAAAATCGCGTGCTATCACCCCGGCGGCTGTGGGCGAGGGGGCGGAAATCAACCTCCGATCCCGAGCGCAATCCTGGCGATTTTCAAGCCTTTGAGTCGCTGCGGGATGTGTTCCGCAGGTGGCCTACGAACGCACCGGGCGGGTTTAATTTGGCTGACGATTTCAAGCAGACCGACGTGGGCGCGCGCTACGCGAAAGCCCTGTTCGATTTAGCCCTCGAAACCGAGGCGCTCGGCGCCGTGGAAGCGGATGTCGCCGCCCTTAGGGCGACGTTGGCGGACAGCGCCGAACTGCGCCGGTTCCTGGCCTCGCCGATCTTTGCGGCCGACACCAAGGCCAAGGTCCTGGCGGACATCGCCGGGAAGGCCGAGCTCAGCCCGACGAGCGCCAAGTTCCTGGGCGTGCTCGGCGCCAATCATCGCGCCGCGGCCTTGCCCGCCGCCCTGGCCGGCTTCCAGGCCCTGGCCGCCGCCCATCGCGGCGTGGTCGCCGCCGAGGTGACCAGCGCGGTCAAGCTCAGCGCCGCCCAAGCCAAGGCCATCAAGGCCCAGCTGGCCAAGACCCTCGGCCAGGAGCCCGAAATCACCGCCCATGTGGATCCCACGATCCTCGGCGGCCTGAAGATCAAGGTGGGCTCGCGTCTGTTCGACGCCTCCCTCCGCACCAAGCTTGATTCCCTGAAGTTCGCCCTGAAGAGAGCGTAGAGACCATGGACATCCGCGCCGCCGAAATCTCGGCGATCCTCAAGTCGCAAATCGCTGGCTTCGGCGAGCAGGCCGATGTGTCAGACGTCGGCCAGGTGCTGTCGGTCGGCGACGGCATCGCCCGCATCTACGGGCTGGACAAGGTCCAGGCCGGCGAACTGGTCGAATTCCCCTCCGCCGGGGTCAAGGGCATGGCCCTGAACCTTGAGCGTGACAACGTCGGGGTCGTGATCTTCGGCGAAGACCGCGAAATCCGCGAAGGCGACGAAGCCCGCCGCCTGGGCGAGATCGTGGACGTGCCGGTGGGCAAGGGCCTGCTGGGCCGCGTGGTCAACCCGCTGGGCGAGCCGATCGACGGCAAGGGCCCGCTGGTCGGTGTGACCGAGCGCCGCCGCGTGGACGTCAAGGCCCCCGGCATCATTCCGCGCAAGTCGGTGCACGAGCCGGTGCAGACCGGCCTGAAGGCGATCGACACCCTGATCCCCGTCGGCCGCGGCCAACGCGAGCTGATCATCGGCGACCGCCAGACCGGCAAGACCGCCGTGGCGATCGACACCATTCTCAATCAGAAGTCGGTCAACGCCGGCGATGACGAGAAGGCCAAGCTCTATTGCATCTACGTCGTGATCGGGCAGAAGCGCTCGACCGTGGCGCAGATCGTCAAGACGCTCGAGGAGCACGGCGCCCTGGACTACACCATCGTGGTCTCGGCCACGGCGTCCGAGCCGGCCCCGTTGCAGTTCCTGTCCCCCTTCTCGGGCTGCGCCATGGGCGAGTGGTTCCGCGACAACGGCATGCACGCCCTGATCATCTATGACGACCTGTCCAAGCAGGCCGTCGCCTATCGTCAGATGTCGCTGCTCCTGCGCCGTCCACCGGGCCGCGAAGCCTATCCTGGCGACGTGTTCTATCTTCACTCGCGCCTGCTCGAGCGCGCCGCGAAGCTCAACGACGACAACGGCTCGGGTTCGCTGACGGCCCTGCCGATCATCGAGACCCAGGCCAACGACGTGTCGGCCTACATCCCGACCAACGTGATCTCGATCACCGACGGCCAGATCTTCCTGGAAACCGACCTGTTCTATCAGGGCATCCGCCCGGCGGTGAACGTCGGCATCTCGGTGTCGCGCGTGGGCTCTTCGGCCCAGATCAAGGCGATGAAGCAGGTGGCCGGTCCGATCAAGGGCGAGCTGGCCCAGTACCGGGAAATGGCCGCCTTCGCCAAGTTCGGTTCGGATCTCGACGCCTCGACCCAGCGCCTGCTGGCCCGCGGCGAACGCCTGACCGAGCTGCTCAAGCAGCCCCAGTATTCGCCCCTGGCCGTGGAAGAGCAGGTCTGCTCGATCTACGCCGGCACGCGCGGCTACCTGGACAAGATCGCCACCAAGGACGTGGGCCGCTTCGAGAAGGGCATGCTGGCGTATATCCACGCCAAGCACGCTGGCCTGCTCGAAACCATCCGCACCAAGAAGGCGCTCGACGACAAGAGCGAAGGCGAGCTGAAGAGCGCGCTGGAAGCCTTCTCGGCCACCTTCGCCTAAAGCTGGAGCAAGGGTAGCCCCCGATGGCCAGCCTCAAGGATATGCGCAATCGGATCTCGAGCGTGAAGGCCACGCAGAAGATCACGAAGGCGATGCAGATGGTGGCGGCGGCCAAGCTGCGCCGCGCCCAGGACGCGGCGATCAACGCCCGCCCCTACGCCGAGCGCATGGCCTCGGTCATCGCCAATCTGGCGGCCGGCGTGTCCGGCGCGGGCGCGCCCCGGCTGCTGGCCGGCACGGGCAAGGACCAGCGCCATCTGGTGGTGGTGGCGGCGGCCGACCGGGGTCTGGCCGGCGGCTTCACCTCTTCGATCGTGCGGGCCGCGCGCGAGCACATCAACGGCCTGATCGCTCAGGGCAAGGACGTGCGCATCGTGTGCGTGGGCAAGAAGAGCCGCGATCCGATGCGCCGCCTGTACGGCGACCGTGTGGTGGAATCCTTCGATCTGTCGGCCTATCGCCAGCTGACCCTGGCGGTGGCCCAGCCGATCGCCGACCTGGTGCTGGCCCTGTTCGACGCCGGCGACGTGGACGTGGTCACCTTGTTCTACAGCCGCTTCAAGTCGGTGGTGTCGCAGACGCCCACGGCCAAGCAGCTGATCCCCGCCGCCGTGGCCGACGCCGGCGCCCGGCCCGATCTGGGCGGCGCGTGCTACGAGTACGAGCCGTCGGAAGAGGGTATCCTGGAGACCCTGCTGCCGCGCAACATCGCCGTGCAGATCCTGGGCGCCCTGCTCGAGAACATGGCCGGCTTCTACGCCAGCCAGATGAGCGCGATGGATAACGCCACGCGCAACGCCGGCGACATGATCGCCGCCCTGAACCTTCAATATAACCGCCAACGCCAGGCGCAGATCACCACGGAGCTGATCGAGATCATCTCCGGCGCTTCGGCCCTCTGACCTAAGGACAAGAGTCCCATGACCGCCAATCCGAAGAACCTCCCCGGCCAGGGCGCCGTGTCCAAGGGCCGCATCGCGCAAGTGATCGGCGCCGTCGTCGACGTGGAGTTCGACGGCTACCTGCCGGCGATCCTCAACGCCCTGGAAACCACCAACACCGATCAGCGGACCGGCCAGCCCTTCCGCCTGGTGCTCGAAGTGGCCCAGCACCTGGGCGAGAACGCCGTGCGCACCATCGCCATGGACACCACCGAGGGCCTGGTCCGTGGTCAGGACGTGATCGACACGGGCAAGGCGATCACCGTGCCGGTGGGCCCGGGCACGCTCGGCCGCATCATGAACGTGATCGGCGAGCCGATCGACGAAGCGGGCCCGATCAACACCACCACCTTCTCGGAAATCCACCGCGAGGCCCCGTCCTTCGCCGAGCAGGCGACGTCGGCCGAGGTCCTGGTCACCGGCATCAAGGTGATCGACCTGATGTGCCCCTACACCAAGGGCGGCAAGATCGGCCTGTTCGGCGGCGCCGGCGTGGGCAAGACCGTGACCATGCAGGAGCTGATCAACAACATCGCCAAGGCCTACGGCGGCTATTCGGTGCTGGCGGGCGTGGGCGAGCGCACCCGCGAGGGCAACGACCTCTATCACGAGATGATCGAGTCCAACGTCAACGTGGACCCGAAGAAGACCGGCTCGACCGAAGGCTCCAAGTGCGCCCTGGTCTACGGCCAGATGAACGAGCCGCCGGGCGCCCGCGCCCGCGTCGCCCTGACCGGCCTGACCCAGGCCGAGTACTTCCGCGACGTGGAAGGCAAGGACGTGCTGCTGTTCATCGACAACATCTTCCGCTTCACCCAGGCGGGTTCGGAAGTGTCGGCGCTGCTCGGCCGCATTCCCTCGGCGGTGGGCTATCAGCCGACCCTGGCGACCGAGATGGGCAATCTGCAAGAGCGCATCACCTCGACCAACAAGGGCTCGATCACCTCGGTGCAGGCCATTTACGTGCCAGCCGACGACCTGACCGACCCGGCCCCGGCCACCTCCTTCGCCCACCTGGACGCGACCACGGTGCTGAGCCGCGACATCGCCGCCCAGGCGATCTTCCCGGCCGTGGACCCGCTCGACTCCACCTCGCGCATCATGGACCCCCTGGTGATCGGCGAGGAGCACTACGCGGTGGCGCGTCAGACCCAGGAAATCCTCCAGCAGTACAAGGCGCTGAAGGACATCATCGCCATCCTGGGCATGGACGAGCTGTCGGAAGACGACAAGCTGACCGTGTCGCGCGCGCGCAAGATCCAGCGCTTCCTGTCGCAGCCGTTCTTCGTGGCCGAGCAGTTCACCAACTCGCCCGGCAAGTTCGTCGAGCTGAAGGACACCATCCGCTCGTTCAAGGCGATCTGCGACGGCGAGTACGACCACCTGCCCGAAGCGGCCTTCTACATGGTGGGCGCGATCGAGGAAGCCGTGGCCAAGGCCGAGAAGCTGGCCGCGGAAGCCTGATCATGGCCAAGTTCCACTTCTCGCTGGTGTCGCCCGAGCGTGAGCTCTATTCGGCCGAGGTCGATCAGGTCGACGCCTCGGGCGTGGAAGGCGATTTCGGCGTGCTGGCCGGCCACGCGCCGTTCATGACCGCGCTCAAGCCCAGCCGGGTGTCGGTGCGCGACGGCCAGACCCTGCGCGTGTTCCAGATCGAGGGCGGTTTCGCCGACGTGACCCCGCAAGGCTTCACCCTGCTGGCGGAAAGCGCGACCGAGGTCGTTTAAGGCCTCCGCCTAGAACGCCGGCTGCCAGCCCTCGCCAAGGATCTGTTCGGGCGCCATCACACCGGCCGAGGTCTGGACCCAAGGGCGACGGTCGGCGCTGGCCAGCACCTGGGCATGGCGGACGGCTTCGGATACGCTTGGCCACAGGTCGGCCTTTTCGAAATCCGATGCGGCGGGCGCCTGCCCTGGGGGCATCCATAGCAGCAGGCACGGGAAAAGACTGATAGAAGCCAAAGCCTTTTGCTCTGTGTTATTCAGCATCACAGTGCTTGGACGCCGCGGGCGCGCCCGTTCCCCCATGGCGAATCAAGCTTTGCCGTTTCGACATCTGATACGGCCGTTTGATTGATGTCGGCGAAGAGCCGGGCGTTTGGCAATTGGGCCCGCGAGCGCTCAGCGCTCGGTCTTGCGACCCCGAAACACCACCACATGGCATTTCTCGGCGCGCCCGCGCCCGCCGCGCAGCTTGTCAAAGCCGGCCGCGGTGAAGGCCGGCCCGGCCAGGTCCATGAACCGGCGCACCGAGCCGAAGCGCTTTTCGATCGTCGGGCCGTGGGTCACGGTGACGAAACGCCCGCCGGGCCGCAAGAGACGGCCCAAGGCGCCGGCCAGGGAATCCAGCGGCAGACAGCTTTGCAGGCAATGCACCGCCATGGCGCCATCGAACGCCCCTTCGTCGGCGCCGCTCCTGTTGGCCAAGGCCGCCAGGGTAGCGGTTTCCAGGCGCAGCCGACCGCTGTCGATCAGGGCTTTGTTGCGCGCGCTCGCCGCTTTGGTCATGGCGGCTGAGGGATCCACCCCCACGATGCTGATGTTGGGCTTGGCCTGCGCCAGTTCGGCAATGCCCAGTCCCTGGCCGAAGCCGATGATCAGAATATGTTCGCCGGCCTGCGGTGCGAGCAGTTCAACCGCCTCGGCCTCGGAATCCGCCGTGGACGGGGGAATCACCCGCGACGCCAGCCAGCCCACTGGCCCGCTCAAGCTTGTTGGCGCCATTGGATTTTGACCTTTCAGTCCCCATCCCGAAAAAGTCGGCCCAGCCAATTGATCGAGGCGCGCCGGCTCGGCTCGATTGTCGATCCTGACGCCGATCCATCTTCCGGCCCGGCGAAGCGACGGAAGGCCGAGATCACGTGCTCGTAGGCGGCGCGTTTGAAGGGAACCACCAGATCGATGGTGCTTTCAATCGCCTCCCAGCGCCAAGCGTCGAATTCCGGCGGACTGTGCAGATTCAGATCGATTTCGCCGTCCTCGCCTTCGAATCTGAACGCGAACCAGATCTGCTTCTGGCCGCGCCAGCCCTTGATCGCCTTGGTTCCCGACCAGCCCTTGGGGAAGTCGTAGGTCATCCAGTCCTGCGTGCGGTCCAGCAGCCGGGCCGATCGCACGCCGGTCTCCTCGTGCAGTTCGCGCAGAGCGGCGTCGTACAGGTCTTCGCCCGGGTCGACCCCGCCCTGGGGAAACTGCCAGTTGTGCGGCGCGTCGGTCTTGGCGCGTCGGCCGATCCACACCAGGCCGTGGGCGTTGAACAGCACCACCCCGACGTTGGGGCGATAGAGCGAAAGGTCGGGAAGGGCGGGATCTGACATCGCCGGCACTATAACCGCGATTTTTAACGGCCCGTCATCACCGCCGACGCCGGCGCCAGGGCGTAGCCGCGCTGGCCGACCGAAGCGGCCCACTTTTGCACCTGGGCGATGGTCAGGGGGTAGGCGAAGCCCGAACCGAGCGCCGCACCGTTCTGCAGGGCCGAGGCTTCCAGCGTCAGCAACTGGCGATCGATCGCGTCGCTGTCGAGTTGCTCATCGACGATCTGGCCGGCCGAGGCGCGGGGAATGCCCTGGGCGCGCTTGGCCGCCGACCCGTCATCGATGAAAGCCACGCCCCGCTGCCGCAGCGCCTGGGCGAAGGCGGTCATACCCTTGTCCGATTGCACGAACCGCCCGCCGAGATAGTTGGTCACGCCGAAATAGCCGGTCGCGCGCGACATCAGCCATTCCAGTCGCTGCACGGTCTGTGTGGGAGGATCGCTGGCCATCAAGGTGTAGGGGCCCGGATCGTTCTCGGGGAAGTCCAGCGGCTCCATCGGGATTTCCAGCAGCACCTCGTGGCCGTTGGCCCGGGCCAGGTCGATCCAGCCCTGCAGGCCATCGGCGTAGGGGACGAACGACAAGGTGATCTCCGGCGGCAGGCGCTCAATGGCGTCGCGGGTGGACTTGGCGTTGAGCCCCAGGCCGCCGATGACCAGGGCCACCTTGGGCCGGCCATTGTCGGCGAAGGGACGCGCATAGGCTTTCCACGGCGTGCGCCCGTCCGGGGCGATGATCGGCAGGAGGCCGCCGGGGCCGGGAGACGTCAGGCCGGCGATGGGAGCCTGGGGCAGGGGCTGGGCGTGGCCCTGGCCGTCGCCGGGCATCAGGATCACGGCCTCGCCGCTCATCCCGTCCTGGCCGGCCATGTCGGCCATGGCGGCGTCGGGCGGCAGGGACGAGGCGGCGGGGTCGTCGGGCGACAGCGAGGCGCGCCAGTCGGCGGCGTTGACGCCCTTGGGGAAGGCGATCGGCGTGCGCACGACCGGGTCGCCGTCGCGCGGATTGCCCATCACCGCCACCAGACCGGCCCCGGCGGCGACCAGTAGGACCACTGCGCCGGCCAGGGCGGTGTAGCGATTGGTCGGCAGGTTCGCCAGGAAGCCTTCGCGCTCGGACTCAGAGGCGGGCAAGGCGGGATGGGTTGAAAGCTTTTTCGAGAACATGGCCTAGGCGCGCGCGGGCGGATTCCCCGCCCTGAGCCTGCGGACTTATGGTTAACAAACGGTGCTTCGGCGCATCGCGCGCGTTCAGAATTGCAGCTCCGGGTAGCCCGCGTTGGGCAGGGCCGACTCCGGCAGATGGCAGGTGAAGGTCGCCCCCGCGCCTGGCTCGCTCTGCAACGCCACCCAGCCTCCGTGCAACTCGACCAGCGCCTTGACCAGGGCCAGGCCCAGACCCGGCCCCCCCCGGTCACGGCCGATGAAGCGGTCGAAGATGTGGGCCTGGACGTGGAAGGGGATGCCGCGGCCCACGTCGCGCACCTGGATTTGCACTTCGCCGAGCGCACGCTGGGCCGACAGGGTGATCACCCCGCCCGGCGGCGATTGGCGCACGGCGTTCTCCATCAGATGGTCGAGGGTCTGGCCCAGCCGGCGCGCGTCGGCGCGGATCATGCCGATGTCGGGCGGCGCCGCGACCGTGATGCTGACGCCGGCCTCGGTGGCTTCGCGCGTCCAGCGCTCCTGGGCCGCGTGCAGCAGTCCGTCGATCGGCACGTCGCCCAGGTCGAGCGCCATTTCGCCCGCGTCGACCTGCGCCATGTCGAGCACGTCGTCGATCGATCGGGCCAGTTGGCTGGCGGCCTGGCGCACCGAGCCCACATGCACGCGCGCGCGGTCCGACAGGGCCGAGCCCATGTGATCGAGCAGTTCCGAATAGCCGATGATGGTGGTGAGCGGGGTGCGCAGCTCATAGGAGACGTTGCCCACGAAGTCGCGCTTGAGCCGTTCGGCTTCCTCCAGGGCGTGCGACCGGTCGGCCAGGGCGCCCTGCAGGTCGCGGGTGTCGGTCACGTCGGTGAAGGCGAGCAGGGTGGCGCCGTCGGGCAGGGGCCGCGATTGGTAGGCGATCACCCGCCCGGCCGACGTCTTGATCTCGCCCGCCACAGGCGCGCGCGCCTGGGGATCGGTGTCTGTCACGCGGGCCTTCAGGTCGCGCCAGAAGCTCAGGTCGTGCACGCGCGGCACGCAAAGTTCGACCACGCCGTCGAAGTCGGCCACCGTGTCCATCTGCTGGGGGTGCAGGCCCCACAAGCCGGCGAAGGCCTCGTTATGCAGGCGCAGACGTCCGTCAGAGCCAAACACCGTCACCGCGTCCGACAGCTTGTCCAAGGTGGCCTGCTGCACCTGGATCAGGCCGTTGTACTGCGCCTTGAGCTTCAACTCGCCGGTGATGTCGGAGAACAGCAGCAACAGGCCGCCCAGGGGGTGCGGCTGGCGCACCACGCGCAGGGAGCGCCCGTCGGGCAGGGTCCAGGTCTCGTCGGCGATCGGGCCCGCGCTTTCGTAGCGCTTGAGCTCGGCGGCCTTGAATGCGGCGTAGTCGACCGTCTCGGGCAGGCGGCGGCGCTGGCGCAGGCGGTCGAGCACCTCGCCATGGGTCGGCCGCTCTTCCAGCCAGGCGGGCTCCAGGCCCCACAGCTGGGCGAAGGCGGTGTTGTGGAACAGCAGGCGGCGCGCGCCGGTGAAGATCGCCACTGCTTCGCTGATGTGGTTGAGCGTTTCGTCGTGCGCCTCGACGTGGCGGCGCAGCGTCTCGCGCGTTTCCTCCAGCTCGGTCACCTCATGCGCCCACACCGCGACCGCGGCGCCGTAGAGCGGCCGGGCGACGACCTGATAGGCGCGGCGGCGTCCGCCCACCGTGGTCCAGCGCACGCTGCTCGCGGGTTGGCCCGAGCGGGCCGCCTCGAGAATCAGAGCGGTGGCACCGTCGTCCAGACTCGCGCCCTGCCGGCTGGCTTCCTCGACCGAGGCGGCCTCGACCGCGGCCAGCCAGGCCTTGTTGGCCCACAGCAGGGCGCCCGTGGGCGAGGACAGCCAGATCGGATCGGCCTGGGCGTCCAGGAACTCGCCCAGCATCGGCGCGCCGGGCAGGCCGGTCTCGGCCTCTTTGCGCAGAGACAGTCGCAGCCAGCACACCGCGCCGGCCGCCCGGCCTTCGACCTCGACCGCGCCGGCCGACCCCAGCACCTGGCCGATGAAGGCCTCGCCGCGCTCGGTCAGGGCCGCGATGCGCGGGGCGAGCGGCGCCTGGGGCTGGGTCAGGGCGGTGAGGATGGCGGCGGGGGTCTCGGCGGCGCCCAGAAGGGCGGCGATCGCGGGCAGGGCGTCCTCGCCGGCGGCCAGGCGCACGGTGTCGCCCTCGATCGACAGGACCGCGCCCTCGAACGCCTCGATCGCGCCGCGGGCGGCCTCGCCTTGCTGTTCGGCGCGGGCCAGGCGGTGCTGCAGGGCGGCGATGCGCGCATCGGCGACGCGACGAGCCGCCGCCGCCCAGAGGGCGGCGGCCAGAGCCAGCAGGACCGCGCCGGCGGCCGCCGCCAGGACGAGGTGCAGGGCGTCCATCAAGCCTTCAGTCTTGGCGCGGAGGCGCGCCCTTGGCGAATCACCCACTTAGGATAGGGCGGCGGGGCGGCCGACGGAATTGGTCGTGCAAGCCCCTCCCTAAGCCTGTGTAATTCGCGCACAATAGAACAATGAGCGTGCTCTACCCCGTCGCGGACAACGCCCAGGCCGCCCTCGCCGCGCCCAAGGGCCGGGTCGCGCGCGAACGCGACGCGGAAAGGATGGCGGGCGAGGCGGTGATGTTTGTCAGCGAGTTCGTCGGCCCCACCTTCAAGAGCGAGGAGGCCGCGCTCGACGCCCACGCGGGCTTGCTCGACGACGACCGTCCCGGCCGCCGCCGCATGATCGGGCCCGAGGACCGGTACTGCGAGCTCAAGCCGATCGTCGATCGCGGCATGAACCCGTTCGCCGGCCGGCGAACGGCGTGGCGCCTGTCGGTCAGCTATTGGCGCACCTTGTCGGGCATGAGCGACCGGCCGCACATGGAACAGGCGCGCAAGGCCCGCAAGAAGGCCGAGGCCGCGGAACTGGACCCTCAGGCCCTGGCCGTCCTGGCGGAGCAACCCTTGCAGCCGCTGCACCCGCAGAAGGCCTTGGACATCGGCCTGTTCGAGGTGCGCCTGCCGGAAAATCCGGCGATCATTGTCGCCGACGAATAGGCCCCCCTTATGCGCATCGGCGTTCCCAAGGAGATCAAGCCTGGCGAGTTCCGGGTAGGCCTGACCCCCACGGCGGCGCGCGAATATGTGGCGCGTGGCCACGCGGTGGCCGTGGAGGCTGGCGCGGGCGAGGGAGCGGGTTACGACGACGTGGCCTATCGCCGGGCCGGAGCCAAGATCGCGCCGACAGCGCAGGAGGCCTTCGAGGAGGCCGACCTGATCGTCAAAGTCAAGGAGCCGCAGCGGGCCGAGTGGGCGCGGCTGAAGCCTCGCCACATCCTGTTCACCTATCTGCATCTGGCAGCGGACCCGCATCAGGCCGCCGGCCTGATGGCTTCGCGCTGCGCGGCGATCGCCTATGAAACCGTGACAGACAAACAGGGGCGGCTGCCGCTGCTGGCGCCGATGTCCGAGGTGGCGGGGCGGATCGCTGTGTTTTCGGCCGCGGAGACCCTGCTCAAGCACAATGGGGGCATGGGGCTTCTGTTGTGCGGCGCCCCGGGCGTGCCGCCCGCGCGGGTGTGCATCCTCGGCGGCGGGGTCGTGGGCGCCAACGCGGCGCGGATGGCGGCGGGCCTTGGGGCCGAGGTGGTTGTGATCGAGCGCTCGGTCCCGCGCATGCGTGAGCTGGACGACCAGTTCCAGGGCCGCATCCGCACCCGCTATTCCACCCTCGACGCCATCGAGGAGGAGATATTGCTGGCCGACGTGGTGATCGGCGCGGCCCTGGCGCCGGGCGCGGCGGCGCCGAAGCTGGTGCGGCGCGACCATCTGGCCCGCATGAAGCGCGGCTCGGTTCTGGTCGACGTGGCGATCGACCAGGGCGGCTGCTTCGAGACCTCACGCCCTACGACCCATGCCGAGCCGACCTATGTGATCGACGGGGTGGTGCACTATTGCGTGGCCAACATGCCGGGCGCGGCCCCCCGCACCTCGTCTGAGGCGCTGGTCCACGCCACCTTGCCCTACGGCTTGGCCCTGGCGGATCACGGGCTGGACGCGCTCAAGCACGACCGCGGCCTGGCGCACGGGCTGAATGTGCTGGACGGCGACATCACCCACCCAGGCGTGGCCCAGGCCCTTCGCCGGCCCCTGCTCGATCCGTTCAAGGTCTGGCCGGGCGATAACGCCGACGGCGTCTCGTAAGGCCGCCGAACTTGGCCTATGATCGGCCTCTCGCTCGGCAGGGGATGCGCCGATGAAGCAGACCTATCGACCTCAAGCTGGCCTCAAACGCCGGCCCGTCGGCGGCTTCAACCGCGAACACGCCGCCTTCATCGGCGGCTTGCTGATCCTCGCCGCCTTTGAGGTGCTACTGGCGGCCAAGGGCTGGGCGTTCTAGCCAGAACTCGGCGAAGTACGGCGTCCACCAACTGTCGCAAGACGCGCCTAGGTTGAGAGGCTGTGGCGCAGCACGGAGGAACATCACATGCCCACCATCACCACGCAGGACGGCGCGAACATCTTCTACAAGGACTGGGGCGCGGGCCAGCCGATCGTGTTCCACCACGGCTGGCCGCTTAGCTCGGACGACTGGGACAGCCAGATGATGTTCTTCCTGGAGAAGGGGTATCGGGTCATCGCCCACGACCGACGTGGGCACGGTCGCTCCTCCCAGACCTCCGGCGGCCATGACATGGACACCTATGTGGCGGATGCGGCCGCGGTGGCGGACGCGCTTGATCTGAAGAACGCCGTGCACGTCGGGCACTCGACCGGCGGCGGCGAGGTGGCGCGCTACGTCGCCAGGGCCGCGCCCGGCCGTGTGGCCAAGGCGGTGCTGATCAGCGCGGTGTGCCCAATCATGCTCAAGAGCGAGACCAACCCCGCGGGCACGCCGATGGAGGTGTTCGACGGCCTGCGCCAGCAGACGGCGTCCAATCGCGCCCAGTTCTACCTGGACATCACTTTGCCGTTCTACGGCTACAACCGCGAGGGCGCCGAAGTGAAGGAAGGCGTACGCCGCAACTGGTGGCGCCAGGGCATGATGGGCGGCGCCAACGCGCACTACTACGGCATCGCCGCCTTTTCCGAGACCGACTTCACCGAGGATCTCAAGGCCATCACCGTGCCCACCCTGGTAATGCACGGCGAGGACGATCAGATCGTCCCGTTCGCCGACGCCGGACTTCTGTCGGCCAAGCTGGTCTCGGGCGCGGTGCTCAAGAGCTACCCGGGCTTTCCACACGGCATGCCCACCACCCACGCCGACGTGATCAACGCCGACCTGCTCGCTTTCATTGAGAGTTGACTGAGGCGCGCCCGCCCTGCTCGGTGCGTGTGACCTAGTAGGGCGGCGCTTTCCTGGCGCGCTGGGCCGACGCCGCCTCTGTCCACCACGCCAGGTCGTCGGCGAAGCGGGAAAAGGCGCGGACAAGGGCGGCGCCGGGCTCGCCGACCGGCTGGGCGTCGGGACTGAGGGTCTGGCCGATCGGGCCGACGGTGAGGGTGCTGGACACCACCACCATGCCCATCTCAGACAGGGTGCAATGCCACGCGCTGTTGGACCGCGCGCCCGACAGGCGTCCGGCGGAATAGCTGGCGATCGCGGCCGGGCGCCAGAACCACTCTTCCAGAAAATGATCGGTCAGGTTTTTCAGCCCGGGCTGGACGCCCCAGTTGTATTCGCCGGTGACGAACACGAAGGCGTCGGCCGTGCGGATCTTGCCCGCCAGAGCTTCCATCGCCGGCGGCGCCGCGCCGGGCGGATATTCCTTGTGCATCCGGTCGAGCATCGGCAGGTCCACCGCCTTGGCGTCGATCAGTTCGGCGGCCTCTCCGCGCGCCTTCAAGCCGGCGACGATGAAGTCCGCCAGCCTTATGCCCATGCGGTCCGACCGGTACGACCCGTAGAACACCAGTATGTTGGCCATGGCTTTCCCTGCGTCGTCCCCAAAGGAAGGGATTACCGGCCCTTCTCGTATCCCGGGTTGACCCGCACCACCATGTAGGTGACGTGGCCGTCCAGCTTGACGAAGCCGTGCGCCACATTGGGCGGCAGCATGACGACGTCGCCGGCGGAAACATGGCGAACCATGCCGCCCGTGGCCTTGGTCGAGCTTTGGCTGGGTCCGATGCTGGCCGGGTTGGTCGGTTGGCCGTCCGTCATCATCGGTCGCGGATCGACCAGGGTACCGCCGGTGGCGAAGTCGCCGCCGCCTTCCAGGATGTAATAGATCTCGGTCACGACATCGTGGGTCAACTGCGACGGATCGGGCGTGTCGCGGCGCAGGACATCGACGTTGATGCGATCATCGCCCGCGCGCACCGCCCCCACCACGCCCGGCCCCTGGCCGCCCGCCCGCGCGGCCAGGGCCTTGGCGAAGTCGTCCTTTGTGATGAACACCGCGCCGCGCTGGGCCGGCAGAACGGGCGCCTGGGTCTCGGCCAGGGCCGATCCGGCCGTCAAGGCGAGCCAGAGGGCGCCAAGCGCGATCGTCGTGCGGGTCATGCCTGCGCTCCCTATCCGTGGCTTGTCGTTCGCTGGCGGCTCAGCGTGGGCGGGCTTGCGACACTAGGCCTGCCTCGATCGGGTCTTCAACCGCCCAAACGCCCGGGATGTGGCCTTTTTCACACGCTCCCACGTCGTCTGCGTCGGTCCCTTGCCCGGGCCGCCGGCTTGCGCCACAACCGCGGGGTCGGCGGTTCCCCCCTCACCGGGGGGCCAAGAGGGAATGCGGTCAGGGGCCTGCCCCGAATCCGCAGCTGTGCCCGCAACTGTACGCGGCGAGGATCAGGCCTGTTTGCGCGAGCGACGCCACTGGCGCCCTTAAGGGCCGCCGGGAAGGCGAGGACCCGATCTGATGACCCGCGAGCCAGGAGACCTGCCGCCGACGCGTCGCTCGTCCGCAAGCCCGGGACCAGGCTTGAGGCGCGGATCTTCCGTGTAGGCGACTGACCAAGCCCGGCGGCGCTCCGTTTCCAAGACGGGAGCCGCGGTCATTCGCTCGTTCACGGCCCGCCTCTCGGCGCAGGGCGGCCCTAGGGAGACCCGCGCCATGACGCGCCTGACCATCCTCGCCACCTCCGCCCTCGGCGGCCTTCTATTCCTGTCTGGACCCGCCTTCGCGCAGTCCGGTTCGACCTGGGCCAGCGACGCGCCTCCAGCCAACCCCTCCGGCGTGGTGGTCACCGCCTCGCGCCTGCCGGGCGCCTTGGCCGACACCCCCGACGCCTACGTCATCGACCGCGCCCAGATCGAAAGCCGCGGCGCGGTGTTCGCCGCCGACCTGTTGGCCGCCGTGCCCGGCGCGGTGGTGGGTGAGAACGGCTTCGGCGGGCCATCGTCGCTCAGCCTGCGCGGCGCCTCGTCCGACAAGACCCTGGTGCTGATCGACGGCGTGCCGGTCAACGATCCATCCCAACCCCAGGCTGGGTTCGACTTCTCCAGTCTGGACCTGGCCTCGACCCAGAGGATCGAGGTGCTGAGCGGGCCGCAGGGCGCGCTGTGGGGTTCGGACGCCATTGGCGGGGTGGTGTCGATCACCAGCCTCGAGCCGAACGGCGTGAGCCTGGCGGGCGAGGCTGGATCGCTCGCCACCTACCGCGAGGTTGCGTCCGCCGGGGTGTCGGCCTCGGCCTACGCGGCGGGCGTCGCCTATTCGGGCTTTCGCACCGCGGGCGTGCCCAACGCCGACGAGAAGTTCGGCAATACCCAGCCGGACGGCTTCAACGACGCCACGGTGGCGCTCAACGTCCGCTTCGACCCTACCGACCGGATCAGCCTGGATGCGCGCGCCCGCTATGTGCACTCCAGCGATGAGTACGACCTGTTTTCCAATCCGCGCTACGTCTCCGACCCCACCGCCTCCAGCGTGACCAAGAGCGAAACCGGCTACGCGCGCGCGCGCGTCAAGGACATGCTGGGCTTCGACCAGGAGTTGCGCGTCGATCTGATGGGCATCGACCGCGATTATTATGGCCGCTACCCCTTCGGCGCGCGCGGCGACCAACAGGCGGTTCGATGGTCCTCCACGCGGCAGACGCCCCTGTGGGGACTGCAGTGGGGATTGGAGTACAAGCGGTCGGCTGAGAACACCGGCGGTGGGCCAGTTTCGCGCACCGACGACGGGGCGTTCCTGATCGGCCGCTTCAGCCCGTCCGACCGGTTGAGTGTGACCGCCAGCGTTCGCCAGGACCAGTACCAGGGGTTTTCAGGCCAGACGACCGGGCGCGGCCAGGTTTCCTATAAGCTTGGCGCCGGCTTTTCCATTCTGGCGTCAGCGAGTCAGGGGTTCAATGCGCCATCGGTCTACGAGATCACCTATCCCTGTCGGGAGTGCGTCTTGCCTGGGCCGCCCAAGGGCCTGAAAGCCGAGCAGGCGCTGGGTGAGGACGCCGCGCTTGACTGGCGCTCAGCGGACGGGGCCTTCGGCGGACGCGTGACCGCCTTCGGTCTGAGCGTGGCCAACCAGATCGATTACGTCTACCCGCGGGGCTATGTGAATCTGTCCAGCGCCGATAGCGCGGGGCTGGAGTTCAGCGGCGACGCCAGGCTGGGCCACGGCCTCTCGCTGCGCGTCTCCTACAGCCACATCGAGGGCGTGGAGGGCACCGGTCCCGCCGAGCTGCTGCGCATTCCGCGCGATTCCGGCGCCGGGTCGGCGGACTGGCAGGGCGAGCTTTGGGGCCACAAGGCGCAGGGGGAGATCGGCTTCCGCGGCCAGGACCAGGCCGAGGACTACTATGGCGCGCTGGCGCCCTACATGATCGCCTACGCGAACCTGCGCTATGAGGTCATGCCGCACCTGGCCGTGACCGCCCGGGTCGAGAACCTCGGCAACACCCACTACGAGCAGTCCTACGGCTATGGCGAGGCGGGCCGGATGGCGCTGATCGGGCTGAGCTGGCGGTGATGCCGGCGGGCCTACTCCGCCACGTCCACGACCAGGCCGCTGGACAAGGAGGCGAGCAGGTAGGCGCCGTCGAGCGAGAACCAGCCATAGCCATCGGGCGGGCGGCGCAGGCGCTGGGCGGCATAGTTGACGTTGGGGCCCGCGCGTAGAACCTCGGCCGGCAGGACGTCGCCGCGCTGCCAGTGATGGCGCGCCTGGGCGGCGGCGGACGCCGGAGCGCACAGGACCGCGCTCAAACCCAGGCCCACGCATAGAGGGGCGCCCCCGCTCGCCAGGGCCAGCGCGGCCAACATGCTGGGCCGGAATGTCTTGGACCAAGACCTCATGGGAGGATCCTACAGCGGCAAAGCTGACGGCAATCTGAAAGCTGTCGCCGGCGTGTCTCGATTTTTGGTCTAAAGGCCAAAGGTGTGTCGAAGATTGCAGGCGCCGCCTTAGTTTAGCCTTCGCCGGTGAGGTCGCGGTGGGCCTTCTCGAGCTCCTCGGCGTAGCGTCGGGTGGCGTAGGCCTCCGACAGCACGCCCATGGGCGCGCCCGACCCGTCGACCACCACCAGCTCATCGGCCTCGCTGCGGTCGAAGGCCTCCATGATCTCCTTGATGGTCATGTCCGGCGATAGAACGTCGCGCGCGTTGATCGCCAGGCTGGACGCGGGGGCGGAGGCGCGCGCCGGATCGAGCGCCTGATCGGCGAAGGCCGCGTCCAGCGGCGCCGCGCCGACGTAGCGGCCCGCCGGGTCCAGTATCGCCACCAGCTTGGCCGATCCCAGGGGATGGCGCGCGCGCAGCTCGGCCAGGGTCGCGGCCGCCGCGATGCTCGCCACTCCCGGATGCATCATTGCGCCCGCCGTGAGGGTGCGCGTCCAGCTGACGTCATGGGCGCTGCGGATGGTCTCGCCGCGCAGATGCAACCGCCAGGTGGAGAATGAATAGCCGAAGGTCTCGCGCACCACGACCGAGGCGAACAGGCTGGCGGTGAGGGCCGCGGCGGTGATGCCAAAATCGCCGGTGGTCTCCAGCGCCAGGAACGACATGGTCAGGGGCGCGCCGATGATGGCCGACGCCAACGCGCTCATGCCCACCAGCGAGGCCACGGTCGGGTCGATCAAACCCGGAGTCCAGTTGCCCCACATCACGCCATAGGCCCGCCCCACGAGCGAACCCAGAAACAGCGAGGCGAAGAACAGCCCGCCGCGAAAGCCGAAGCCCATGGAGATGATCGAGGCGGCGGCCTTGAGCACGATCAGCGCCAGGATCAGGCGAAAGCCGAGCCCTTCGCTGAGATCCGCGCGCAGGGCGCCGTGGCCGGAGGACAAGGTCTGGGGCGATAGCATGGCCAGGCCGGCCAGCAGGATCGCGCCGATCACCGGGCGCAGCCAGCGCCGCCCGATCAGGCGCGCGGCGAGGCCCTCGGCCACGGCCGACAACCGCATCACCGCCACGCCGAAGCCCGCCGCCGCCAGGCCCAGCAGAGCGTAAAGGCCGTAGGCCTGCGGCGTCAGGGCGCCGCCGAACGCTTCCGGCGCCATGCCGTAGACCGACTCGCCCGCCGCGCGCGCCACCAGCGCCGCCGCGAGCGAGGCCACGGCCACGGGCGCCATGCTGGCCACGGTATAGGATCCGATGATCACTTCGAAGCCGTAGAAGGCGCCCGTGAGCGGCGCGCCGAAGGCGGCGGCGATGGCCGCGCCCGCGCCCGCCCCGACCATGATGCGCAGGTCCGCCCGGCGCAGGTTGAGTTGGGCGCCGACGCGCGAGCCCAGGCCCGCGCCCAGCTGGGCGTAGGCCGCCTCCAGGCCGACCGAGGCGCCGAAGCCGTTGGAAATTAGGGTCTGCAAGGCCACGAACAGGCTGTCGCGCGCCGACAGGCGTCCGCCGCGCAGGGCGTTGGCCTCGACCGGGTCGACCGGCGGCTTGGGATTGCGCCGGGCCCAGATCGCGCCGGTCAGGCCGAGCAGCACGCCGCCCGCCGGCAGGGCCAGGATCAGGCGGATCGGGGCCACGCGGACGGCGGCGCTCAGGCGTACCTCCGGCTCGATGCCGAACATCAACACCTGCATGGCGTGGGCGGCCTGACCCAGGCCCACCGCCATGGCGCCCGCCGCGGCCCCGATCGCCGCGGCCACCAGCACCAGCCACAGCGCGCTGGAGCGGATCAGGCGCCGGGCGGCGCGCCAGGATACGCCGCCCGTGGGTACGGCCGATGCGGCGGACGGTTCGGCGGGCTCGATCATGGGCCTTTTTCGACCGAGATCGCACCTCCGCGCCAGCCCCAATTGAGGCCCGCGCCCAGCCGCCTCGCCCGCCAGACTCGCCCGGCGCGCCCCGCGTGACGACTCGATATTGTCCTCGTCGTCACGCACGCGGTTGCATTTATCGCCGATCCGTACATATTCCCCGACATCGAATTCTGTCCGGTTCGGCCGCTATTCTACGCTCGATTTCGGTTGAGCCCGGACCTGCCCACCGATCCCCTGAATTTGATGCGCAGGCCAGGACTGACTCCTGCGTGGTCTTTTTTTACGAGGTACGCCTGATGGCGACAGGAACTGTGAAGTGGTTTAACACCACGAAAGGCTATGGCTTCATTCAACCGGACGACGGCGGCTCGGATGTGTTCGTGCATATCACGGCGGTCGAACGCGCCGGCATCGGCAGCCTGCGGGATGGCCAAAAGCTGAGCTATGAGCTTGAGCGCGACCGTAAGAGCGGCAAGCTCTCCGCGGGCGGTTTGCGCGCGCTGTAGGATCTGAGGAGCCGATGGCCGAGAAAGAAGAGTTCCTGGAGTTCGAAGGAACCGTCACCGAACTTCTCCCTGAAGGTCGGTACCGCGTGAAGCTCGACAATGACCACATGGTCCTGGCTTACACCGCCGGGAAAATGCGGAGGAACAAGATCAAGACCCTGGTGGGAGACCGCGTCACGGTCGAAATGACTCCGTACGACCTCTCCAAGGGGCGGATCACTTTCCGGCATCGGACCGAAGGCGGGGGCGGCGGTCCGCCGCGCGCTCCTGGCGCACGGCCCCAGTTTCGCAGACGATAAAGCAAAGCCTTCCCGGACATCCGGGAAGGCTTTTGTTTTCGCGGCGGGCCCCCGCGAACGGGACCTGCTGTCCCTCGACGCCGGTGATCAGCGGCCGCCGATCAACCCCTTGACGGTGACGGCGCACAGCACCACCAAGCCGCTGAGCGCTGCGATGTCGGCAAAGATGTTCATGAATAATCCAATACTCGATGTGCAGGCCAAGCTTACCGGCCAGGGCTGATATAGGAATTAACGCGGGCGTCCCAAGACCGTCACAAAAGAAATCGGCCCGACTATTGCGGTCACGCCTAGTGAACACGTCCGCCTAGCTGAGGTTCCCGTCGCGCCGCGGCCCCGTCCGGGCTCAGGATGAGGCTTAGCGCCCGTCCATTCCCGGCATGGCCATGCCGCGCATGTTCATCCCGGCGGCGGGGGAGGGCGCGTCCGTCGTAGCGCCGCGCAAGGCTTTGACGGGCGCGGCGTCGGGCTTTTGCACGACGAGCTCCGCGCCAACCTTGCCGGCGTGCTCGAATGTCAGGGTCACTGGAATGCGCTCGCCCGGCCGAAACGGCCGCTTGAGTCCGACGAACATCAGATGCTTGCCGTCCGGACCGAGGGTGATCGGCGCCGTCGCCGGAATCGGCAGCCCGCCTGCGACCGGCCGCATACGCATCACCCCGCCGGCCATCGACATGGTGTGGACGCTCACCTGGGTCGCGGCTGAGCTCGACACGGCGATCAGCCGGTCCGGAGCGCCTGAGCGGTTGACGATGGTCAGATAGCCCACAGCCGTGGGCGCCTGGGGCGGGGTTGGGCGCGACCAGGGGTGTTCTATGGCGATGGTGCGGCCCGGGTCGTGGTCGGCGGCGCGCGCGCCTGACGCCAAGGCGAGAACGGCGAGCATGGGGGCGCAGAGCGTTGCGGCGATCGAACGATGGACGGTCATGGGCGCGCCTTTCTATGTCAGTTGGCCTATACACCCCGCCCAACGCCGCCTCAATCAGCGCCGCTTCGCCCAATGGGGATGGAGCCGGACGGCCGGTTATGCGCTAAACTTCAGCGCGTTGGTCGCCGCCACGGAGAGAGGCTTGAGGATGAGTTGGAAACCGATCGATTTGGCGCCGCGCGATGGGTCGTTGCTGGTTGTGGCGTTCCGGTCTCCCATCAACAGCCAGGTGTCGGTATTTGTCGCGCGATGGACCCAGGAGGGCTGGGTTCTGGAATCCACGGCTGGCGAGGCGCTGGTAAACGGCGACGTGGCCTTTGCCTGGACCAACTTGCCGGACGCGGAGGTGTGAAGGCGGCGACGGGCCCGAAGCTGGCCCTAAGCGCTTAGAATAACGACGCGGTCAGCGGCGGCGGTCTGGGCAGGTCTGCCGAATCCCATCCTCCGCCCAGGGCCTTGATCAGATTGACGCTGGCCTGCAGTCGGCGCGCCTGCACCGACAGGGCGGCCTGTTTGGACTGCAGATTGGCCTCTTGGGCGGTGGTCACCTCCAAATAGTTGACCGCGCCTTCGCGGTAGCGCGTCAGGGCCAGGGCCTCGGTCTGGCTGGCGGCCTGAACGGCCAGCGCCTGCTGGTCGGCTTCGTCGGCCAGGGTGTGCAGCAAGGCCAGATTGTCTTCCACGTCCTGGATCGCCTGCAGCACCTGGGCGCGATAGGCGGCGCTGGCCTGCTGGAACTGGGCGTTGGCGGCGGCGTCGACCGCGCGGCGATAGCCGCCATTGAACAGGGTCAGGGCCGCGTTTGGACCCAGGGTCCAATAGGTGTTGCCGGCGCTGAACAGGCCCGCCTGGCCGGCGTTCTGGTAGCCCAGCAGGGCCCCGATGCTGATGGTCGGGAAGAAGGCGGCGCGCGCCACCCCGATCTGGGCGTTGGCGGCCGCGGCGCGGCGTTCGGCGGCCGCAATGTCGGGCCGGCGCTGGAGCAGGGTCGCCGGCACCCCGGCCGGCATGGTCGGCAAGGTCAGGCGCAGGGACGCGGCCGGGATCGACAGGCCCGATGCGGCTTGTCCGGCCAAGGTGGCGATCGCGTGCTCGTAAAGCGCCCTCTGACCGGCGATGTCGGCGGCCTGGGCCTTGGCGGAGGCGAGCTGGGTCTGCGCCCGGGTGAGGTCGAGCTTGGTGCCGGCACCCCCCTCGTAGCGGTCGCGAGTCAACTGCTCGGCCCGCCCGTAGGCGGTGACGCTGTCGTTGAGGACCGCCGCCTCGTCGTCCAGGCTGCGCAACTGGATGTAGTCGTCGGCCAGAGTCGCCTCAAGGCTCAGCCGAAGAGTGGCCAGATCGGCGGCGCCGGCCTGGGCCTGGGCCTGGCCCGACGCCACCAGGTTGCGGATGCGGCCCCAGAAATCGAGCTCGTAGGAACCGCTCAGATAGGCGGCGTTGGCGTCGTATTGGTCGGCGCCGCTTCCGGGAGGGCGCAGGGGTCGCTCGTTGGATTGGCGATTGGTCGTGGGCTGGGCGACCGCGCCGATGGTGGGAAATAGCGATGCGGCGGCCTCGCCAACCAAGTCTTTCGCCTGGTCATAGCGCGCCAGCGCCTGGGCCAGAGTCGGATTGGAGGCGTCAATTTGGCCTTCCAGGCTGTCGAGCAGGGGATCGCCGTAGGATTTCCACCAAGCCCCTCGTTGCAACACGTCGTCGGCGGGTTTGGCGGGGGCCCAGGCGCCGGCTGAGGCGGGCGCCTCTTTGAAGGCTGGCGGCAGGGTCAGGTCCGGCTTGTGATAGGCCGGCGCCAGCGAGCAGGCGCCGAGCGCCGCACACGCGGCGGCCGCCACGCTCCAGGCGAGGGCGCGGCGCACGCTCAGCCTTCCTGCTTGCTGGTCGAGGCGGAGGCCGGCTGCGAGAGGCGCACCGGTTCGCCGTCCTCCAGGGAATCGGGCGGGTTGTTGATCACGCGGTCGCTGCCGTCCACGCCGCTGGCGATCTCGACCGTGGAGCCCATGTCGCGCTGGACCTTGACGGTCTTGAGCCGGACGTAGCCCTGCGGATCGAGCACCGCCACGGTCATGCCGCCCGGCCGCAGCAACAAGGCGCTCGCGGGCAGGCGCACCACGCCCTTTTCTGGCGGCAAGGCGAAGGCGACCTGGGTGTATTCGCCCGGCTTCAGCGCATTGTCAGCGTTGTCCATCTGCAGTTCGACCAGCACCGCGCCCGACTGGACGCCGATGGCGCCGGAGGTGGTCGCGACCTTGGCCTGGAACGTCCGGCCCGGATATTCCGGCACGCTGAGCTCGGCGGTCTGGCCGACCTTGATCTGAGCCGAGTAGGCCTGCGGCACGTGCACATAGATGCGCAGGCGCTTGACCTTGGCCACGGTGAACAGGCCGGGGTCGGCCGGATTGCCGGCGGCGATCAACTGGCCGATGTCGGTGTTGCGCGCGGTGACCACGCCGTCGAACGGCGCCACGATGCGCTTGAAGGATTCCAGGGCGTTCAGGCGGTCGACCTCGGCCTTGGCCGCCTGGACCAGGGCGGTCTTGGCGGCGTAATCGCCGGTCTTCTCATCGGTCTCCTGCTTGGACACCGCGTCGCGGGCCAGAAGGTTGGTCCAGCGCTCAGCGGTGGTCTTGGCCAGTCCCTGGTTGGCCGCCGCCGTAGCCATATTGGCCTTAGCCTGTTCCAACTGCTGGTCCAGTTCGGGAGTGTCGATGTCGGCCAGCAGCTGGCCGGTCTTCACCTGGGCGCCGATGTCCACGTACCAGTGCTTGAGGTAGCCGGACACGCGCGCGTGGATCACCGCGTTGTCGTCGGCCTGAACCTGGCCGGGCAGGGTCAATCCGTCGTCTTGCCGGGTGGTCTTGGGCGAGATCACATCCACCACAGGGGTGGCGTCGGCGACGGTCTGCTGCGCCAGTTGGCGGCTGGCCAGTCCGCGGCTGATCAACCCGGCGGCCACGATCGTCACCGCGATAGCCAGGGCGATGATCCCCGCGCGCTTGAGCCCCTTTTGCGGGCGATGGCGCAGGGCTTCATGGCTGCTATGCATAGACTTCTCCCACAGGGGCGGACTCCGGTTCGGGCGCGCGGGCCTTACGCCCATGCACCAGGCTGAACACTACCGGCACGAACACCAGGGTGGCGACGGTGGCGAACAGCAGACCGCCGATGACCGCCCGGCCCAAGGGGGCGTTCTGCTCGCCCCCTTCGCCCAGGCCCAGCGCCATGGGCGCCATGCCGATGATCATGGCCAGGGCGGTCATCAGCACCGGGCGGAACCGGGTAAAGCCGGCCTCGAGCGCGGCGCGCGCGGCGTCGCCGGTGGCGGCCAGGCGCTCGCGGGCGAAGCTGACCACCAGGATGCTGTTGGCCGTGGCCACGCCCATGCACATGATCGCCCCGGTCAGGGCCGGCACCGACAGCGGCGTGTCGGTGGCGAACAACATCCAAACGATGCCCGCCAGGGCGGCCGGCAGGGCGGTGATGATCACGAACGGGTCAAGCCAGGACTGGAAGTTCACCACGATCAACAGATAGATCAGCACCACCGCGGCGAGCAGGCCGAAGCCGAGTCCCGAGAAGGCTGTGTTCATGGTCTGCGCCTGACCGCGCAAGGTCACCTCCGCGCCCCGCGGCAGGTCCTTGGCCGTGTCCTTGATCGCCTTCTGAACGTCGGCCGCCACCGCGCCGAGGTCACGGTCCTGCGGCGCGCCATAGATGTCGAGCGCCTGGGCAAGGTCGTAGTGGTTGACGACCGCATCCGAGGCGGCGCGATGGAAGCTGGCCAGCCCGCCGAGCACCTGCAGATCAGCGGTGCGCGCCGAGGTCAGGGGAATGTTCTGCAGATCCGACAGGGACGCCACGTCCTGCTGCGGGGCTTGCAGCACGATCGGGTACGACACCCCGCTCTTGGGATTGAGCCAGAAGGCCGGAGCCTGTTGCTGGCTGCCCGAGAGGGTGGTGGTCAGGCTCTGGGTCACGTTCTGTTCGGTGATGCCGAGTTGATCGGCCAGGCTGCGGTTCACGTCGATGTTGAACTGGGGATACTGGCTGGATTGCTGCAGGCGGATGTCCGCCAGCCCCGGGATCAGCCTGAGCTTACGGATCAGCAGGTTGGCGTAGGCCTGGTCGGCCACGCGGTCCGGTCCGTCCACGCCCACGTCGATCGGCGCCGGCGCGCCGAAGTTGAGAATCTGGCTGATGATGTCGGCCGGCAGGAACGAGAAGGTCGACCCCGGAAATTCCTCGGGCAGGCGCCGGCGCAAAACGCGCACATAGTCGGCGGTCGGTCGGTGGTGCTCGCCCAGGCTGATGTAGATGTCGCCGTCCTCGGGTCCGATCGTCCCGGTATTGCTATAGGCGATGTTGGTGCTGCTGACGGACAGGCCGATGTTATCGACGATCGGTCGCATTTGGCTGGCGGGGATGACCTGGCGGATCGCCTGCTCCACGCGGTCGAAATGGGCGGCGGTGTTTTCGATGCGCGTGCCCACCGGGGCGCGGACGTGCAGCACGATCGCCCCGGAATCGACACTGGGGAAGAAGTTGCTCCCGAGGAATGGCCCGAGGGCGAAAGAGGCCAGCACAAAGGCCAGAAAACTGGGCAGGAAGACGCGCCGGCGCGCTAAAGCCAGGGCCAGAAGTCCGCGGTAGCCTTCGCGCACCTTCGAGAACTGGCGTTCGAAGCCTTTCTGGAAGCGCGCCAAGGGATTACGCGAAGGCGGCGCTGAACTGGGGTGTCCGCTCTGCATCACATAGTCGGCGTGGCCATCCATGTGGCCGTCCGCGTGCGGTCTCAGCAGATACATGGCCAGGGTCGGCACCAGGGTTCGCGACAGGATGAACGAGGCGATCATGGCGAACACCACGGCCTCCGCCATGGGCACGAACAGGAAGCCGGACACCCTGGGGAGGGAGAACATGGGCACGAACACGATGCAGATGCATAGCAAGGACACAAGCGCGGGGGTGACGATCTGATGGGCGCCGTCGAGGATCGACGTCTTGACGTCCTTGCCCTGCTCCAGATGCCAATTGATGTTCTCGATGGTTACGGTGGCGTCGTCGACCAGGATGCCCACGGCCAGGGACAGGCCGCCCAAGGTCATGATGTTGAGACTCTGGCCGAGCACGCGCAGGGCGATAATCGAACTGAGGACCGCCAGGGGGATCGAGACGGCGATAATCACTGTCGAACGCCAACTGCCCAGGAACAGAAGGATCATCAGGCTGGTGAGGCAAGCGGCGATGACGCCTTCCTTGATCACGCCCGATACGGCCGCCTTGACGAATAGGGACTGGTCGTTGAGCAGGGCGACAGTGACCGACGGCGGCAGGATGTCCTTGAGGTGGGGCATGCGATCCTTCACCCCTTGGACAATCGCCAGGGTCGAGGCCGAGCCGCTCTTGAGGATACTCATCAGCACCGTGCGCCGACCGTCCATCCGGGCCACGTTCTGCTGCGGCGGCGCGCCGTCGCGCACGTGACCGACGTCGCGCATGTAGATAATGGCGCCGTTGACGGTCTTGATCGGCAGGTCGTTCAGTTCGTCGATCGTGATCGGGCTGTCGTTCAGGCGCAGCACATATTCGAAATCGCCAACCTTGGCCGTGCCGACCGGGACGATCTGTTGCTGGGCCGCCAGCGCCGCCCCGACGTCGGCGGCCGACAGTCCCTTGGACTGGAGGGCCACCGGGTCCAGATCGATCTGAATCTGGCGCACCTTGCCGCCATAGGGCTGGGGCACAGCCGCCCCCGGCACGGATGTCATCGCCGGTCGGATGGTGTTCACCCCCAGGTCGAACAACTGCTGCTCGGACAGGCCTCGGCCGCCCAGCACCAGCTGGAGGATTGGCACGGTCGCGGCGTTATAATTGATCACCTGCGGCGGCGTGATGCCCGCCGGCATGGCCTTGAGAATGGTTTGCGAAATCGAGGTGACCTGGGCGGTCGCGGTGCGGATGTCCACCGTCGGTTGGAAGTAGATCTTGATCAGGCCATAGCCGGTCAGTGACTCGCTTTCGATGTGGTCGATATCGGCCACATTGGTCGGGAGCGACCGTTCGAGCGGGTAGACCACGCGCCCGGCCATGTCGTCCGGCGACAGACCGCTGTAGTTGAACACCACGGCGACCACGGGAATATTGATCTCGGGAAAGATGTCGGTGGGCGCGGTCACCGCCGCCAGCGGGCCGCCGATCAGAATCAGGATCGCCAGGACGATGAAGGTGTAAGGCCGGCTCAGGGCGAGCCGAACGATCCCCATCATATCAGACGCGCTCCTTGGCAATGACGCTCGACGGCAGGTCGAGCGGTGATGTCGGCAAGCGAAACGCCATCGCGGACAGCTCGCCTTAGGCGATCAAGATGAGGCGCACCAATAAATTATCTTTCAGGCGGCAGTTCAGCTAGGCCCTCAGTCGGGTCTGTGCAGTCAATCACGGCGCGAAGACCAACGGGCAGGTCCTGGAGCGCCAGTTCGAAACGGTGCAGACGGACGATCGCCGCCACGATGCTGAGGCCAAGACCCGACCCGGGGATCAGCCGCTTGTCCTCGGACCGGTAAAACCTCTGCAGCACCGCCAGACGTTCGCCCTCGGCGATTCCAGGGCCGTTGTCGTCGATCACGATCTGGGCCGGCCGTTCGTCAGGCCCGAGCGAAACGACGACCCGTCCGCCCGGACCACGGCTGGCGCCGCTGAACTTGATGGCGTTATCGACCAGATTGCTGACCGCTTCGAACAGCAGCTTGGGGTCGGCCTCGACCATCACGCCGCGCAGAGGGCCAAGTGACAGGTTCACGCCCTGGGATTCCGCCAGGGGCTGATACAGATCCACCGCTTGGCGGGCGATGTCGGACAGATCGACGCGCGAGAAGCCCGCGCGACGTTCGCGCGCCTCCAGCTCGGAGATGCGCAACAGGGCGCGAAAGCGCTCAAGCACCGTGTCGATCTCGCCCACCACGCGCGAGATGTCCGCCGCGCCGATTTCGGGCGCTTGCTGCAGGCGGTGCAACTGGGCGCGGGCGCGGGTCAAAGGTGTGCGCAGATCGTGGGCGATGGTCTCGGTGGCGCCCTTGATCTCGTTCATCAGGCGCTCGACCTCGCTCATCATGTAGTTGACCGCGTCGGCGAACACGTCGAGCTCGTCGCCGCTGCGGCTGATCGGCATGCGGCGCTTGAGGTTTCCGGCGGCGATATCCTGAGCGGCGGCTTGCATCGAGCGCAGTCGACGTAAAGGCGCGATGCTGAGCGCCACGCCGCAGCCCAGTCCGGCCACCAGAATCGTCACGCCGCTCCACAGCGAGGCCGAAGCGATGATGGCGCGCATCTCACGCAACTGGTTTATGTCGCGTCCCACCACCAGCGTCTCGCCGCCAGGCAGGCTGCGCACGGTGATCCGCAGCGTGCGGGCGCGCGGCGTCAGCGGCAGTTCCTTGGGCTTGTTGTCGTCCGGCAATCCGGCGGGCAGAGCGGTCAGATTGCCCGCGAGCCACCGCCCGTCCGCGGAAAACAGGCCAAACACGGCCAACGATCCGTTGATCGCCTCGGCCTCCTCGATTCGCCGGGGCAATTCCGGACGCGGCACCCGCTCCAGCGTATCGGCGGCGGCCTGGAGCACGATGTCGATGCGCTGGGTCAGATAGATCGACGACTGCAGATAGACGGCGCCCAGAAGCACCGGAACCCCAAGGGCGAACACCAGGCCATACAGCAGGGTCAGGCGGGCGGTGGTGGTCCGCCAGAGCTCGCTAAGGCGCATCGAGCACATAGCCCGACCCGCGCTCGGTGCGGATCAGGGACGCCTCCCCGGGCGTGTCGATCTTCTTCCTCAGCTTGGCCACGTGCACCTCAATCAGGTTGGTCCCCGGATCGAAGTAATACTCCCACACTTCCTCGAAGATCATGCGTCGGCTGAGCATCTGGCCCGCATTGCGCATCATGTACTCGAGCAGCTTGAATTCCCGCGGCAAAAGCTCGATTCGCCGCTGGCCTCGTCGCGCCTCGCGCGAGACCAGGTCCAGCTCCAGATCGCCAACCCGGAGCAGAAGTTGGGGTTCGCCCGCGCTGCGCCGACGCAGCAGAACCTCCAGCCGCGCCAGAAGTTCGACCGGCGCGAACGGCTTGATCATATAGTCGTCGCCGCCGGCCCTCAGGCCCGCCACGCGGTCATCGACGTCGCCCAGGGCGCTGACCATCAGCACCGGGGTGTGGCGGCCGGCCTCGCGCAGGCGGCTGACCACTTCCAGGCCGTCGTAGCCCGGCAGGATGCGGTCGAGGGTGATGGCGTCGAACGGCTCGCTCAGGGCCAGCTTGAGGCCCTCGCCGCCGTCCAGGCTGCGCCGCGTCTCGAACCCGCTCGTGGTCAGGAGGGCGGCGATTTCGTCGGAGGTGTCGACGTCGTCTTCGATGACCAGAATGCGAGGCGACATGAGCCTATACGCCAGCGGGCATCCGCCCAGCCTTTCGATCCCGCATAAGGCGGGGCGGGGCAAGTTAAACAAATTTCGGCGCGAGGCCCCGCGCGAAATCGCGCGGGGATCGCCTTGAACGAAAATGGGGCGGATGGCGCTCGCCCGCGCCGCCCGCCCCAGCCGAAATCCGCAAAGGTCGATCAGAAGGAGAAGCGCACGCCGCTGGTGAACGCGGTGTTGTTGTTGACGATGAAGCCGCTCGCCAGGCCGCCGGAGACCGCGCTGTACATCACGCCGCCATACAGATCGATGCGCTTGAGCGGACGCCAATCCAGCTCGCCGGACACGATGTTCTCGCTGCCGGCGCAGGCGGCGGCGTTCGTCCCCTGGGGCGTGGCCCCCGTGATCGCCGGATTCAGGTTCGGGCCGCACCCGATCCCGGCCTTTGTGGCGCTGCCGCCGATGTTGTATTTAGTGGCGGCGTTTGTGTAGTTATTCTGCGACACGTAGTAATAGCCGGCATTGAAATCGAGATTTTTCAGGACGGAATACCGTCCACCCAGCCATGCGACCTGTTGAATTTTTGAATTCGCATAGACATTGGCTTGGACCACGGCCGGATAGCCGCCGTTCAAGGTGAGAGTCCGGCCAGTGGCGGTCGCCGTCGCGCCGAACAGATCGCTCGGCGAACTCAGCTGGGCGTATTCGTACCCGCCGAACGCGGTGAACTTGCGCCAGTTGTACTTGGCGGCGATCACTCCGGCGCTGACGTTGGCCAGGGTCGCCTTGAGCGTGTCGGGCGTCGGCGCGCCGGAGGTATAGTTGCTGAGCGTGACGGCGTCCTTGGCGTAGGCGTAAAGGCCATCGATCGACAGGCCGCCGAAATCGCCGCCGAGATCGAACTGGTAGCCGCTCTCGGCGTTGTTGGCTTGGGCGTAGCCGCCGATCTGAGTCAGGGCGCTGGCGCGGAAGTGCTTGTATGTCCCTTGATATTTGACTGACATGCCATAGCGCGACAGCTCGGTGTCGCCGGTGCCGGCGACGAAGGTCGACGAGTTGCCGATGCCCGAGAAGGCGTAAGAGGTGCCGAACGGATCGTATGCGGGCACAAGATCGTTGCTCAGAGAATTCTGGCGGCCGACGGTGAGCACGCCATAGGCAGCGTTGCTGAGGCCGACGTAGCCCCGTGTGTTGTCCCAGCCTGTGGACCGAGCCGAGTCGCCGCTGTAGGTCTCATTGGCCAGCGGGATATTGGTGTTGTCGATCAGCGACTTGGGGCCGTTGGAGAATTTCAACGACAGTGGGTCGAACCCGGCGTTGACGTCGCCGATCAGGTACCAGCTCGGCACGATCTGTTCCTTGATCTTGATGCCGATAGCCGACTGGTTGAGGCCGTTCGGCACCGCCTGCCAGGCCGCCCGGTTGTTGACCTTGGAAATCAGTTCTCCGACGCCCTGCTTGGCGTCGCCGTTGAACCGCGCCGCGTGGGTCTCGTAGCCGCCGCCCACGTCGATGACGCCATAGACCGTCACGCCATACGCCGAAAGCGGGCACGCCGTCGCGCTCGCGTAGAACCAGTTGGAAACGCTCGAGAAGCAGTCGGGCTTTTTGGCGGTCTGCGCGGCGGCGGTCTGGGCGAACGCGCCGCCAGCGACGCTGGCCAGCAAAGCGCCAAGGAGCGCGGCGTGGCGGGCCACGCGATGAATTTTCAACTGCAACATATTTCCCCGTCGGTTTTGGTCGGGCGACCCTCCGCACCGACAAATCCGATAAACAGAATAAGACCTATCAGAGAAATAGAGATTACATTTTCAGCCTTGCAGTTTTTCTAAGCCTGTCGCGCGCTAAGGGTTGGAAGGCGCGGGCGGCGCGGCGTCCGACACCCCGCCCGGCTGGGCGTTCCAGGTCATGATCGGCTCGTCCGCGTCGGTCAGGCCGGCCTGCTTCAACGCCGCGTACATGTCATAGACCGTGTCGCTGGTGGTCTTGAAATGCAGCATGAACGGCTGGGCCGATCGGCCCCGCGCGCTGACGAAATCGGGAGAGGCGTTGATCTGGATGGCGTAGCCCAGGTCGGGCGCCACGCTGCACAGCAGGGCGAAGCTCTTCTGGTCGGGCAGCAGGCGGGGCTTCTTCAGACAGTGCGGAAAGGCCCCGTCCGGGGCCGCGCCATAGGACCAGGCCTCGGGGACCATGGCTTGGTCGAACACGATCTTGAGGACCACGATGCCGCCCGGCGCCTTGCCGCCGTCGGCGGGGAAGGTCGAGATCACGCGCGGGTCGACCGGAGGTTTGGCATGCACCACCAGATCCGAGCCGCGGCCGACCGTCGGTGGCTCAGCCGTGATCTGGGCGAGGGCCAGGGCGGGCAAGGCCGCCGCCAAGGTCGCCAGCGAGGTCAGACGTTTCATGTCCATGACCCCGTTTGACCTGCGATGTGCGGCGTTCCCATGGCGAGAGCGCCGCGTCAAGTCTTGAGGCGTTGGATCCAGGCGCTGGTGGAGGGATCATGCGGCGCGCGCGGGCCGCCTTGCAGTTCGGGCAGGATGCGCCCCGCCATGACCTTGCCGAGCTCCACGCCCCACTGGTCGAAACTGTTGACGCCCCACAGCACGCCCTCGACCAGCACCTTGTGCTCATAGAGGGCGATCAGCGCGCCCAGGGCGTGGGGGGTCAGCGCGTCCATCATGATCAGGCTGGACGGCCGGTCGCCCGGGAAGGCGCGCTGCGGCGCCAGCACCTCGATATCCGCCGTGCTCATGCCCTTGCCCTGAAGTTCGGCGCGCACGTCGGCTTCCGATCGCCCGATCATCAGGGCTTCTGCCTGGGCGAGCAGGTTTGACAGCAGCTTGGCGTGGGCGCCGGGCGGCCCTTCGTCGTTCTTGGCCACGCCGATGAACTCCAGCGGAACCACATCCGTACCCTGGTGCAGCATCTGGAAGAAGGCGTGCTGGCCGTTGGTCCCCGGCTCGCCGAACACCACCGGCGCGGTCGCCCGGGCTACCGGCTGTCCGTCCAGGCCCACCCGCTTGCCGTTGGATTCCATCTCCAGTTGCTGCAGGAACGAGGGCAGCAGGCGCAGGCGCTGGCTGTAGGGGATCACCGCCCGCGCCGCGCGGCCCATGCCGTCGCGGTTGAAGATCTGGGCCAGGGCCAGCAGCACCGGGGCGTTGGCCTCGAACGGCGCGGCGACGAAATGCGCGTCCATCGCCGTCCCGCCGGCGAGGAAGCCCTCGAACGCTTCGGGACCCAGGCCGATCACGCACGACAAGCCGACCGCCGACCACACCGAGAAGCGCCCGCCGACCCAATCGCGGAAGGCGAACAGGCGCTCGGGCGCGACGCCGAACTCGGCCACGGCCCTGGGGTTGGCCGATACGGCCACCAGGTGCGCGTCGCCGCCGGCGCCCAGGGCCGCGCGCAGCCAGTCGCGCGCCGCCAGGGCGTTGGCCATGGTCTCCTGGGTGGTGAAGGTCTTGGAGACGGCCACCACCAGGGTCTCGGCGGGATCAAGACCGTGCAGGGCCGCGGCGATGTCCGAGCCGTCGACGTTGGCCGCGAAATGCAGGGCGATCGGCGCATCCAAGGGCTTGAGCGCTTCCCAGACCAGCCGGGGGCCCAGATCCGAACCGCCGATGCCGATGTGCACCACATTGCGGAAGGGCTTACCGGTCGCGCCTTTGGCGGCGCCCGAGCGGATGGCGTTGGCGAAGTCGGCCATGGCCTGGCGCACGCCGTCGGCCTCGGCCGACACCGGCTCACCCTTGGCCTTGAAGTCGCCGCCGGGCGCCGCGCGCAGAGCGGGATGCAGCACCGCGCGGTCTTCGGAGGTGTTGATCGCCTCGCCGGCGAACAGGGCGGCCCGGCGTTCGGCCACCCCGCCGGCCTGGGCCAGGGCCACGCCCGCGCCCACGCCCGCCATCGACCACGACTGCTTGGAAAGGTCGAGCGTCAGGCCCGCGGCCTGGACAGTCAGGGCCGACAGGCGGTTCGGCTCGCGGTCGAACAGGGGCAGGATCCGGCGACCTTCAGCCGCCTCCGCGTCTGCGAGGAAGGCGTTCCATTCGGCGCTGGGGGGCATGCAGGCTCCGGGGCAAGGGACATGGTTAACGCGGCGTTAACCGTGTCGGTACGAGGCTCAAGGCGCAGTTCAGCCTATCCCCGGAGCCTTCGCAATGTCTTGTGACGTCGCCGCCGCCGCCTTCCTGTTTCTGGCGTCGGCTCAGCCCGCGCCCCATCAGCCTCTGATCCTGGTCGATGCGCCCGCAGGCGCCGTGGCGGCCACGCCAGCGCCGCCGACCTCAGTGGCGTCCGAACCGCTGTTCGCCAACATCATCCAGCAGGCCGCCAAGCTGAAGGCCGACACGGACGGCTACCGCAAGCGACTGGGCAAGGCCTCGGGCGCCTCGATCGCGCTGCCCAAGTTCGACGACTTCCAGGCGCGCATCGCCGCGCTGTCGGCGCTTGACCTGCAGGGCAACCAGGAACTGGCCAAGCGCGGCACGGACGGTGATCTGAAATGCATCCTTCGAGGCATCTCGCAAGACCTGCCGAAGAAGCTGGCGGACCTGACGGGCGCCAAGACCGCGCCGGACCAGGATACGGCCTTGCGCGACATGTCCTACCTGCTCAACGACAATGTCGAGGTGATCACCGCCCCGCCGGCCCCGCCGGTCTGAATAAGCTCCATCGCCACGATCAGAACAGGCGGGCGGTCAGACCCAGGGCGATCAGATAGGTCGCGGCCAGGGTGGCCACGCCCGAGTTGGCCAGAGTGTAGATCAGGCCGATGGGCTTCTTGGTGGTCATTTCGAAGTCTCCTGTGAATGTGACATGCCCCAGCCACAGGAGAACTTTAGTGCTTGGGGTTTGCGGACGAATGCCTGGTGAATGTCACAACCAGGATTGATGTTGCGTCGCAACGAGTTTTGTTGCGCTGGGCGCAATCCACCAGATAGCGTTGATTTTAAAGCGGAATTTCGCACGGTCGGGCCAAGTAGGCAGCTTGACCGTGGCAAAGCTGAAATGAAGCGTCGCCAAGACTTAGTACAGAATTGTGGCGCGGTCGTTCCTTGCCGGGCCGTCGAGCGACCGTGCTGGGCGACGGCGCGACGTTCACCGTTTGCCCCAAATATTAACCATAGTGAACAGTAGGTTAATGCTCGTTTGTTCCGTTTTGGGGCAGTGAAGCTTAACCTGAGGATCAGTGCGCCTCGTCCCAATTGAGCGCGGCGCGGGCCTCCACCACCAGGGGGGCCGACAAGGCCACGGCCGGTTCTGGGGCCTGTTCCATCACGCGCTTGACCAGGGCGCAGGTCGCCTCGGCTTCCTCGGCGGGCGCCTCGAACACCAGTTCGTCGTGCACCTGCATGAGCATGCGCGCGCGCAGACCGGCGGCCCGCAGGGCGCCGGGCATCCGCGCCATGGCCCGGCGGATCACGTCCGCGGCCGCGCCCTGGATCGGGGCGTTGATGGCCGCGCGGTCGGCGAAGGCGCGGTGGGCGGGCGAGGACGCCTTGATCTCAGGAATGATGATCTTGCGGCCGAACAGGGTGGTGACGAAGCCCTGGGCGCGGGCGAGCGCCTTGGTCCGCTCCATATAGTCGGCGATGCCCGGGAAGCGCTCGAAATAGGTCTTGATATAGGCCCCGGCTTCCTCGCGCGGAATCGACAGCTGGTTGGCCAGGCCGAAGGCCGAGATGCCATAGATGATGCCGAAGTTGATCGCCTTGGCCCGCCGGCGGATTTCGCCCGGCATGCCCTCGACCGGCACGCCGAACATCTCCGAGGCGGTCATGGCGTGGATGTCCAGGCCCTCGCGGAAGGCGGTCTTGAGCTGCGGGATGTCGCCGATGTGCGCCAGCAGGCGCAGCTCGATCTGGCTGTAGTCGGCCGAGATCAGCAAATGGCCCGGCTCGGCGATGAAGGCCGCGCGGATCTTGCGGCCTTCCTCGGTGCGCACCGGGATGTTCTGCAGGTTGGGGTCGTTGGACGAGATGCGGCCGGTGGAGGTGGCGGCCAGGGCATAGGAGGTATGCACCCGCCCGGTGCGCGGTGAGACCGCCGCGACGAGATTATCCGTATACGTTCCTTTGAGCTTCGACAGCTGGCGCCAGTCGAGCAGCACGCGCGGCAGTTCGTGCCCCTGGGCGGCTAGGTCATCGAGCACCGAGGCGTCGGTGCTCCAGTCGCCTTTGGGCGTCTTCTTGCCGCCGGGCAGGCTCAGTTCGCCGAACAGGACGTCGCCGATCTGCTTAGGGCTGCCCAGGTTGAACGGACGGCCGACCAGGCCCTGCGCCTTGGCCTCCAGCTCGGCCATGCGCATGGAGAACTCCTGCGACAGCCGGCGCAGCCGGTCCGGATCGATCTTGACCCCCTCGCACTCCATCTGAGCCAGCACAGCCGGCAGGGGGCGTTCGAGGGTCTCATAGGCGGTCAGCAGGCCCTCGGCCGCCAAACGCGGACGCAAGATCGCATGCAGGCGCAAGGTGACGTCGGCGTCCTCGGCGGCGTAGCAGGTGGCCGGCTCCAGCTTGACCTGGCCGAAGTGCTTTTGGGTCTTGCCGCTGCCCGCCACCTCCTTGAACGGGATGGGCTTGTGGCCCAGCCACAGCTCCGACAGCTCGTCCATGCCGTGGCCGTGCTCGCCGGAATCGAGCACATAGGAGATCAGCATGGTGTCGTCGATCGGCGCGACGCGCACGCCGTAGCGCGACAGCACGGCGATGTCGTACTTGGCGTTCTGCGCCACCTTCAGCACGTTCGGGTCTTCCAGCAGGGGCTTCAGCCGCGCGATGGCGTCCGCCAGCGGGATCTGGCCCAGGTCCTCGACCGCCTCGAGCTCAAGCCCGCCCTCGCTCTCGTGCACGTGGCCCAGGGGAATGTAGCAGGCCTGGCCCGGCGCGATGGCGAGCGACACGCCCACCAGGCCGGCGTTGGCCGAGGACAGGGCGTCGGTCTCGGTGTCGAAGGCCACGGTCCCCGCCGCCGTCGCCTGGGCGATCCAGCGGTCGAGCGCCGCAAGGTCGCGCACGCATTCATAGGCGGTGGTGTCGATGGCGGCGGGCGCCGCCGCCGCGCTGGGCCGGGGGGCGCGCCGCACGTCGAACGTCGGCGCCGTGGGGGCCTTGCCGGCGCCCAGCGACGGTATCGCGGGCGCGGAGGGCGCATGGCCCGCCTCGCCGATGCGGCGGGCCAGGGTGCGGAATTCCATCAGCTCCAGGAAGTCGGCCAGCACCGCCTTGTCGGGATCGGCCGCCTCCAGCTGGTCGATCGGGCAAGGCAGGGGCGTGGCGCGGTCCAGCGTCACCAGCTGTCGCGACAGGCGAATCTGGTCGGCGAACGCGATCAAGGTCTCGCGCCGCTTCTGCTGCTTGATCTCGCCCGCGCGCTCCAGCAGCGTATCCAGGTCGCCGTACTCGTTGATCAGAAGGGCGGCGGTCTTGATGCCGATGCCCGGCGCGCCCGGCACATTGTCGACGCTGTCGCCGCACAGGGCCTGCACGTCGATCACCCTGTCCGGGGCCACGCCGAACTTCTCCATCACCTGGTCGGGCCCGATGCGCACATTCTTCATGGTGTCGAGCATCGACACACCGTCGCCCACCAGCTGCATCAGGTCCTTGTCCGACGAGATGATCACCACCTCGCCGCCGGCCTGGCGCACCGCCTCGGCATAGCCGGCGATCACGTCGTCGGCCTCATAGCCTGGCAGCTCGATGGCGGGCACGCCGAACGCGCGCGTGGCCTCGCGCACCAGGGCGAACTGCGGGATCAGGTCCTCGGGCGGGGGCGGGCGGTGGGCCTTGTACTTGTCGTACAGGTCGTTGCGGAAGGTCTTCTCGGAGTGGTCGAAAATCACGGCCAGATGGGTGGGCGCGTCGGCCTCGCCCTTCATGTCGCACAGGAACTTCCACATCATGTTGCAGAAGCCCGCCACCGCCCCCACCGGCAGGCCGTCGGACTTGCGGGTCAGCGGCGGCAGGGCGTGATAGGCGCGGAAGATATAGCCCGAGCCGTCCACCAGGTAGAGCCGCACGCGTGGCCCGTCCTGGGTCGTCTCGCGCCGCTCGGGCAAGGGCGGGGCGTCGAGAAGGGCGTCTGGCAGGGCGGCGTCGATGTCGGCGATGTCGGTCATGGCGCCAAGATAGGCGCGGCCGGGCGCGGGGTCATCACCGGGCAGCACATAAACCACTTTCCAACGGCCGCGCGAACCGGCCCGTCGGGCGGGACGCCAGGTTTCCGACCCGCACTGTTGCGGCTTGCCATCCGGCCGCTAGGGATGTTGCATCCAGCCGAAAGTCTCAGGCTGGCCGGCCGAGGGCGAAGAATCAGCCCGCGCCGGAATTCATAGGGGGGAAGCCGATGCGCGTCTCAGGATTCGCCGCGAGATCCGCAGTCGCCGGGGTCGTGATCGCCGGCGCAATAGCGGCCATCGCCTTGACGGCGGCCGCGGCCGCGCCAGCCGCTCCGATCGTGTCGATCGCCGACGGCCAGCTTCAGGGGGTGGCGCTAGAGGGCCACGGCGGCGCGGTGTTCAAAGGCATTCCCTTCGCCGCTCCGCCGGTGGGCGATCTGCGCTGGCGCGAACCGCAACCGGTCATCCCATGGACGGGCGTGCGGCGGGCGGTGGAATATGGCAACGCCTGCGCCCAGGCCTTGGCCGGTTGGAACAGGATAGCGTTCGACCGGTCCAGCGAGGATTGCCTCTATCTCAACGTCTGGACCCCGCAATGGCCGGTCAAGGCGACGGCCGGCAAGCCGGTAATGGTGTGGATTCACGGCGGCGGCAACAGCGGCGGCTCGGCGATCGGCGCCGGCGGCATCGAGCCGCCGTTCGATGGCGCGAGCCTGGCCCGCCACGGCGTGGTGGTGGTGACCCTGAACTACCGCCTGGGCGTATTCGGCTTTGTCGGCCATCCCGAGCTGACCGCGGAATCGCCGCACCACGCCTCGGGCGAATACGGCATCCTCGACCAGGTCGCCGCCCTGCGGTGGGTGCGCGACAATATCGCCAGATTCGGCGGCGATCCGAACAACGTGACCGTGTTCGGCCAATCGGCCGGCGCGCAGGACACCACCATCCTGGTCGCTTCGCCCCTGACCCGAGGCCTGATCGCGAAAGCGATCGCGCAAAGCGGCAGCCCCATGATCAGCGATCGTCATCTGCTGTCTCCGGCCCAGACCGAACAGTTGGGCGTCGTGCTGGCCCAAACGCTCAAGGCGCCGTCCAAGGATCAGATCCGATACCTGCGCGCACTGTCGACCGGGCAGATCCTGGCGGCCAGCGCCGAGTTTCGCAAAGGCCTGGCCGCGGCCCAGCTCAACCTGGACGTCGGTCAGGACGGCTATGCGGTGCCGACGTTTTCGGCCCTGACCTACAAGGCGGGGCAGGAGCCAGCCATCCCGATGATCGTAGGCAACAATGCGCGCGATATCCCCGGCTATCGGCCGCCCGACCTTTCGCCGGAGGCCTTGCGCGCCCAGCTGAAGACGCACATCGACGCCATGTACGGCAAGTACGCCGACCTCGACGCTCGCGTTTCCAAGGCCTACGGCTTCGGTGGCGACGGCGCGGGCATATCCGATTACGCGCCCTATGGGCCGGTCGATCTGCAATTCGCGGTGGACCATTCGTTCCGTTGTCAGGCCACGGCCATCGCCCGTTGGCACAGCGCGATCGCGCCGACCTACGAATACGAATTCACCGCCGGGGTCGCCGCGCATCCGCCGATGCACTCGGGCGAGCTTGATTTCGTGTTCGGCTATCTGCGGGATCAGGCGGCCGCGCCCAAGCTGAAGACACTGTCGGCGCAGATGCAGGACTATTGGACCAACTTCGCCAAGACCGGTGATCCCAACGGCCCGGGCCTGCCCGTCTGGCCCAGGTACGACCCGCAGAAGCGCGGCTATATGCAGCTGAGCAACGACGGCGCCGAGGCCAGGGCCGACCTGCGCCCGGCGACCTGCCCGCTCTATGTGGAAAAGCTCAATCGAGACCTCAGCGGGGCGATGTAAAGCGCCTGGCGGTCGGCAGTTGGCGGTGTCGAGGTCGACCCGCCCCAACCAAGGCAAAACCCAGGCTTTCGGGCCTTTAGTCGGGGCGAGGCTTGCGCGCAGCGCGGGGCAGCCCCAGGCTCAGGTCATGTCGCACGGTACCGATTGGCTGACGGCCCTGGTGATGCTGTTCGTCACGATCGGCCCGATCGAGGGGGCGGTCGTGTTCGGCTCGCTCACCTCGCATGGGCTGCAGACGGGCCGCGCGGCGCTGGCGCGGCGGGCGGTGCTGATCGCGGGCGTGATGTTGTTTCTGTTCGGGGTGGCGGGCGCGCGGTTGCTCGGCCTGCTCGGCATATCCATCCCGGCCTTCCGCATCGCCGGCGGCCTGCTCCTGTTCCTGCAGGCCATGACCTTGACCTTCGCCAGTCCCGGCGCCTCGTCGATCAGCCGCAGCGAGCAAAGCGAGGCCCAGCGCTCGGGCGACATGGCGGTGTTTCCCCTGGCCTTCCCCATGATCGCGGGGCCGGCCAGCCTGTCGGCGATCATCCTGTTGGTGGACCGGGCGCAATCGGCCTGGCAGTTGGCGGGCATCGCCTTTGCCCTGACCCTATGCCTGGCCGCGACCTACCTCAGCATGCGGGCGTGCGAAGCCATCGTGAAGCTGCTGGGCCGCACGGGCTCGGATGTTGTCGGGCGCGTGTCGGGCATCCTGCTGGCGGCCCTGGCCGTGCAGTTCGCCCTGGATGGCCTGCGCGAGGCGCTGCGCCTCTAGACGTCAGTGCCCCGCCGCGCCCTCGTAGGTCCCCGGCGCCAGGATTTCGCTCTCGTCGCCGTGGTGCTTGGCCAGCACGAACTTGCGGTCGCAGTAGGGGCACTCGACGCTGTCGTCCTCGCCCATCTCCAGGAACACGCGCGGATGGCCCAGCACGCCGCCGACGCCGTCGCAGGCCACGCGCTTGGTGCGGACCGTCACCTGCTCGGGGGAATCCTCGCGGATGGGATGGGACGTGTGGGCGGGCATGAGAAAACCTCGGCGAAATCGGGTCGAGCTTGGCAAGGGCGTTGCCCGAGCATACCTATGCGCCCTGCCCTGGAGCGTCAATTTCCCTCCCATGAGCCTGCCCGATTTCGCCATCGAAGCCGAAGGTCTGATCAAGACCTATCCGGCCACCAAGACCATGCCGCCGAAGGAGGCGCTGCGGGGCGTCGACCTGAAGGTGCCGCGCGGCTCGATCTTCGGCCTCTTGGGGCCCAACGGCGCGGGCAAGTCGACCTTCATCAACATCCTGGCCGGGGTCACGCGCAAGAGCGCGGGAACCGTGCGCATCTGGGGCCGCGACATCGACAAGACCCCGCGCGACGCCCGCGCCGCCATCGGCGTGGTGCCTCAGGAGCTGGCGGTGGACGTGTTCTTCACCCCGCGCGAGTCGATGGAGGTGCAGGCCGGCTTTTACGGCGTGCCCAAGGCCGAGCGGCGCACCGACGAGCTGTTGAACGTGCTGGGCCTGGGCGACAAGGCCAACGCCTATGTGCGCGCCCTGTCGGGCGGCATGAAACGGCGGCTGATGGTGGCCAAGGCCATGGTGCACAGCCCGCCGGTGCTGATCCTCGACGAGCCCACCGCCGGGGTCGACGTCGAGCTGCGCCGCCAGCTGTGGGACTATGTCTCGGCGCTCAACCGCCAGGGCGTGACCATCGTGCTGACCACCCATTATTTGGAGGAGGCCGAGGCGCTGTGCGACACGATCGCCATCGTCAACCACGGCCAGGTGGTGACGTGCCAGCCGACCCAGGCGCTGCTGCGCACCCTGGACGTGCGCACCATGGTGATCACCCCGACCGCGCCGCTGGCCGCGGCCCCGGCGCTGGGCCGCTTCGAGGGCAAGCTGGCGCGCGACGGGCGTCTGACCATCGACTTCAAGACCACCGAGACTGATGTCGAGGCCGTGCTGGCCGCCGTACGCGAGGCGGGGGTGGGCATCCACGACCTGGCCATCCGCGAACCGGCGCTGGAGGACGTGTTCCTGGCCCTTACCTACGGATCGGGCGCCGCGGCATGATTGCGAAGGCCGGCCCTTTCGGATAGGAAGGCCAGCCTCGCGCCAAGCACCCGTAGCTCAGCTGGATAGAGCGTTGCCCTCCGAAGGCAAAGGTCACACGTTCGAATCGTGTCGGGTGCGCCACTTGCCGCAGTGAGCGCGCGCGGAGGCCACGGCTTCCCTGCTCCGACGGGCGCTGACCTCCGGGTCCACAATCCGGATACGCCGCTCAGCGCGCGACGTGGTCGGGTTTGCCCTTGCGCTTGGTGTGGGCGAAGTCCTCGAGCTGCTTTTCGCTCATGGAATCCACCATCTGTTTCGAAGCGCCTTTCAGCTTGCTCTTGGGCGTTTGCCCGCGCTTGGCGGACAGGGCCGCGCCGGCGGCCTTCTGCTGGGCGGCGGATTTGGCGGGCATGATCGGTCTCCTGGGTCGGGGCGCACCGGTTCAACGCTCGCCCGGCGGCGCGGGTTCATGGCTCCGTTTGGCTGATCCCCGCCCGCCGCCAGCGCCACCAATTACGAATTAATAAGCTCATCGGCCTGCGCTCGTCCGACGTCGGTCAAGCCGCCGGCCCGCGTCTCATCCTGCGAGAGCGCGAGCCGCGCGGGCATCCCCGAGCGAGTCGTGGCCGAAAGGCGCATTGAATTTCCGCGGCAGCCCAGACCATAAGGACGAACGCGGCGCTTATGTTGCGCTGCGTTTGGGAAGGGGAATCCGATGGCTGCCGCCATGCCGCCCGCGGCCGACACCGTCGTGGTCCAGGCCGTGCGCCTGCCGCCCTCGCCGTCCGACGCGGCGTTCGCGGTGATCCAGGTGTCGCCGGGCGACCTGGCGACGACCCCGCGCCTGGACCAGGTGCTGGAGACCTCGCCCGGCGCCTCGCTGTTCCGCGCGGGCTCCAGCGCCGGGGCTAATCCCACCACCCAGGGCATCTCCCTGCGCTCGGTCGCCCCCTCGGCCGCCGGCCGCGCCCTGGTCACCCTGGACGGCGTGCCGCAAAACGATCCGTTCGGCGGCTGGGTCATCTGGACCAGCCTGCCGCCCGAGAGCCTGGGCCACGTCCGCCTGGTCAAGGGCTCGGGCGCGGGCCCCTACGGCGCGGGCGCCCTGACCGGGGTGATCGATCTTGAGCAGCGCCAGATGGCCTCGGGCCAGGTCGCCGGCGAGGTTTCCGCCGGCAGCCGCGGCGGCGCGCGCGGCGTGGCCGTGGGCGATGTGCAGACCGGCCCGGTCAACCTGTTCGGCGCGGTCTCTGGCGAGCAGGGCGACCGCTGGACGCCGGTGATCACCGGCCGCGGCGCCGCCGACACGCCCTTGACCCTGCACGACTGGAACGCCACGGGCCGTGCCACGACCCAGATCGGCAAGGTGACCGTGGCGGCGGCCGGCGGCGCCTTCGAGGAGAGCCGCGACTCCGGCCTGGTCGGCGCCATTTCGCGCTCGCGTGGCCAGAACGCCAGCCTGAGCGCGGCGGTGCAGCCGACGGGCGATCAGCTGGGTTGGCGCGTGCAGGGCTGGGTGCGCCATTCGGACCTGCTCAACACGTCGGTCTCGACCGCGCTCAACCGCAACAGCACCACGCCGTCCAACGACGAATACGCCACCCCCGCCACGGGCTGGGGCTTCAACGCGGCCGTGCGCAAGGTCGGCGACTGGGGCGACCTGGAAGTCGGCGGCGACTATCGCTCGGCCACGGGCAAGGACCACGAACTGTTCTCCTATGTGGGCGGCGCCTATTCCAAGAGCCGGCTGGCGGGAGGCAACGAGGGCGTCGGCGGTCTCTATGTCGAGGGCGCCCACGCCTGGTCGGGCTGGCTCCTGACCGGCGGGGTGCGCGCCGACGCCTGGCGGCAGGGCGACGCGGAACTGATCGAGCGGACCCTTTCGACCGGCGCGATCACGCTCAATTCGCCCACCCCGGGACGCAGCGGCGTTGTGCCTACCGGCCGCATCGGGCTGAAGAAGGACCTGACCGACGGCGTCTATATCCGCGCCGCCGCCTACGCCGGTTTCCGCCAGCCGACGCTCAACGAACTGGAGCGGCCGTTCCGGGTGGGCAACAACATCACCGAGGCCAACCCCCTGCTCAAGCCCGAGCGCCTGGATGGGGTGGAGGGCGGCCTGGGCGGTCACAACGGCCCGATCACCTGGGACGCCACAGTGTTCGACAACCGCGTGATCGACCCGGTGATCAACGCCACCATCGGCGTGGGGCCGGGGACCTTTCCCATCGCGGGCGTGGTCCCGGCCGGCGGCCTGTTGTTCAAGCGCGAGAATGTCGCCGCGATCCAGGCCTATGGCGCGGAAGCCGACGCCGACATCAAGGCGCTGGAGACCCTGACCTTCAAGTTCGCCGCGGCCTACACCGACGCCCATGTGATCGGCGGCGGCGCGGCTCCGCAACTGACCGGCAAGATTCCCGCGCTCGATCCCAAGTTCACCGGCACGGCCACGGCCCAGTGGCAGGCGACGCGGGCGTGGCGCTGGTCGGCCAGCCTGCGCTACGAGAGCCTGCGCTACGACGATGACCAGAACACCCTGGTCGATGAGCCGTTCCTGACCGGCGACGTGCGCACCGACTATGCGGTGACGTCCAACTTCGGCGTCTATCTGGCGGTGATCAACGTCGGCGACGCGGCGGTCGTCACCGCCCGCGCGGCCACGGGCGTGCCCAGCTACGATCTGCCTCGCACGGTGCGCATCGGCCTGACGTTCCGGCGCTAGCGCCCGGTCTCGCGCGCGCGGCGCGGCCAGATTCCTTGCCGCGCGCGCCGTCATCCGCTAGAGGCCCGCCATGTCCGACGCCGAGTTCCGCCCCGAGGCGCGCGTGCCGCGCGGCTTCGTCGATAAACGCGCCGCCACGCTGCGCGCGGAGCGCGCCATCGTGGACGCGGTTTCGCGCGTCTATGAGCGCTATGGCTTTGAGCCCCTGGACACCGGCGCGTTCGAATATGCCGACGCCCTGGGCAAGTTCCTGCCGGATTCCGATCGTCCCAACGAGGGCGTGTTCGCCCTGCAGGATGACGACGAACAGTGGATGGCGCTGCGCTACGATCTGACCGCGCCCCTCGCCCGCTTCTCGGCGGAACATTGGGAAACCCTGGTTAAGCCCTTCCGCCGCTACGCCTTCGGCCCGGTTTGGCGAAACGAGAAGCCCGGCCCCGGCCGTTTCCGCCAGTTCGTGCAGTGCGACGCCGACACCGTGGGCTCGGCCCGGCCCGAGGCGGACGCTGAGATGATCGCCATGGCCGGCGAGGGCCTGCAGGCGGCGGGCTTGGCCCCGGCCGACTATGTGATCAAGATCAACAGCCGCAAGCTGCTCAACGGCCTGCTGTCGCTGGCGGGCGTGGACAGCGCCGGCCAGAAGCTGGCGGTGCTGCGCGCGGCCGACAAGCTGGACCGCCTGGGTCTGGAAGGCGTGCGTCTGCTGCTCGGCGAGGGGCGCAAGGACGAGTCCGGCGCCTTTACCGTGGGCGCCAAGCTCAAGCCGTCGGCGGTCGATGCGGTCCTGGCGTTCGTGCAGGCGGGGGCCGGATCGCGCGGCGAGGCGCTGAATCGCCTGTCGGACGTGGTCGGCGGATCGGCCGAAGGCGCGGCGGGCCTGGAAGATCTGGCGCGCATCGATGCGGCGCTCAAGGGATTGGGCGTGGGCGAGGCCCAGGCGGTGTTTGATCCTTCGGTGGTGCGCGGGCTGGAGTATTACACCGGTCCGGTGTTCGAGGCCGAGTTGCTGGTGCAGACCACGGACGAAAAGGGCGAGCCGGTTCGGTTCGGCTCGGTCGGCGGCGGCGGCCGCTATGACGATCTGATCGCCCGCTTCACGGGCCAAACCACGCCGGCCACGGGCTTCTCCTTCGGCGTATCGCGTCTGGCCGCCGCGCTGGCGACGGCGGGCCGCTCGCCCGAAGCGGCGGCCGCGCGCGGTCCGGTGGTGGTGATCGTGCTCGATCAAGATCAGATGTCGGACTATTTTGCCGCTGCGGGCGAGCTGCGCGCCGCCGGGATCGCCGCCGAGGTCTATCTCGGCGCCTCGGGCATGAAGGCGCAGATGAAATACGCCGACCGGCGCGGAGCGCCCGCCGCCGTGATCATCGGCGAGGACGAGCGCAAGGCCGGCCAGGCGACGGTCAAGGACCTTGACCTAGGACGCGCCCTGTCTCAGGCGATCGCCGGCAACAGCGCGTGGCGCGAGGAGCGGCCCGGCCAGTTCCTGGTCGCGCGCGACCAGCTTGCCGCCGTGGTCCAAAGCATCGTGGGGCGGGCGCGATGATCACGCTGGAGCCATCATGCCCGGAAGAGGCGCTGGCCGCCATGCGCGCGCCGTTCGCGGCCGAGGACGCGCGCCTGATCGATACGCCGGTGATGCAGCCCTTGGCCCTGTTGCTCGACCTGTCGGGCGAGGCGATGCGCTCGCGGCTGTTCGTGGTCCAGGCCGACGGCATCGACGAGGCGTGCCTGCGCCCGGATTTCACCATTCCCGTCGCCTTGGCGCACATGGCGGCGGGCGACGGCGCCGCGGCCTATCGCTATGAGGGCAAGGCGTTCGTGACCGCGCCCACGGGTTCGGGCCGCGCCGAGGAGTTCCTGCAGATCGGAGTGGAACGGTTGGGCGGCCACGAGCCTAAGGCGGCCGACGCCGAACTCCTGGTTCTGGCGTGGCGCGCGGCGGCGGCAGGCGGTCGCGCCGACCTTTCGATTGCGCTGGGCGATGTCAGCCTGTTTTCGGCCTTCGTCGAGGCCTTGGGTCTCGGGGCCTCGATGACCGCGCGGCTCAAGCGCGCCTTCGCCCGGCCGATGTCGCTCAAGGCCGAGCTGGAGCGGGCGCAGACCAGCGATCGGGCCGGGCGCGAGGGCGACCATCTGGCCGGACTGTTGGCGCGCCTGCCCGAGACCGAAGCCGCCGCCGCGCTTGAGGAGCTGTGGGCCGTGGCGGGGATCGCGCCGGTGGGCGGGCGCACGGCGCAGGAGATCGTGCACCGCCTGGCCAGCCGGGCCAAGGACCGCGCCGCCCCGCGCCTGACCGCCGTCCAGGCCGACCTGATCGGGCGGTTCCTGACCATCGCCGACGAGCCCCGCGCGGCCCTGGCCCAGATCGAGGCGCTCGGCCGTGAAGTCGGCGCCGATTTGTCGGCGCAGCTGTCGGACTGGACCCGGCGCCTGGATATACTCGGCGCGGGCGGGGTCCCGTTGCCGGCCATGACGCTGTCGCCGGCGTTCGGGCGCGCGTTTGGCTATTACGACGGCTTCCTGTTCGAGGTCCGCAGCGCGGCCCTGGGCGACGAGGCGCCGGTGGCCGCCGGCGGGCGCTACGACAGCCTGCTGGCGCGGCTCAAGGCCCAACTGGGCGCGGGCGGGGGACCTGCCGGCGGCGCGGCCGGCTGCATGGTGCGGCCCTGGCGTGCCTGGTCTCAGGGCCAGGCCTGAAAGAGGATGGCATGAGCGAGCCCCTGATCTTCGCCCTGCCGTCCAAGGGACGGCTGAAGGAACAGGCCGAGGCCTGGCTGTCGGACTGCGGGTTCAACCTGCAGACGGCGGGCGGCGCGCGGGGTTATCGGGCGACCATCGACCGCTTGCCCGAGGTTCAGGTTCAGTTGATGTCGGCGTCCGACATCGCCACCGCCCTGGATCTGGGCGAGGCGCATCTGGGCGTGACCGGCGAGGACTTGCTGCGTGAGCGCGGCGAGGGGGTTGATCAGCGCGTCATGCTGCTGCGGCCGCTTGGCTTTGGCCGGGCCGATGTGGTGGTGGCCGCGCCCAAGAGCTGGATCGACGTTGACACCATGGCCGATGTCGAGGACGTGGCCGCCAGCTATCTAGCGCGCACGGGCCGGCGCCTTCGGGTAGCGACCAAATACACCGTGCTGACGCGGACCTTCTTCGCTGGGCACGGCGTAGCCGATTACCGCATCGTGGAATCAAGCGGCGCGACCGAGGGTGCGCCGGCGGCGGGCGCGGCGGAGCTGATCGTCGATATCACCACCACGGGCGCGACGCTCGCGGCGAACAACCTGAAGATTCTGTCCGACGGGGTGATCCTGCGCAGCGAGGCGCAACTGGCGGCCGGGCTCAAGGCGGGGTGGACCCGCGAGCAGACCGAGGTCGTTCGCGGCTTCCTGCGCGCGGTGGAGGCCCGGGCGCGCGCCAAGACCCTGGCGACGGTCGCCTGGGGCGGACAGAACGGCTCCGCTGGCGGCCTACTCACGCCCATCGGCGCTCTGTTCGAGACGGCGGAGGATCTGGCCTCGTCCGGCCTCGGTCCGGCGACCGCCAATCGACCGGACTATGTGTTCCAGGCTGACTGTCCCGCGGCTGAGGCGCTGCAACGCGCGCTGGGCCTCTAGGTTCCGTTCAAATGCACGCCATTATTGACGGCTGTGTACAAAAAATAACGCTGTGATCACGCGAATTTAGGCGAGCGCATCAATATTAAGCGGTTGCCGCCGTTGACAGGCTTATCTTTTTGCGTTTGTCTCTGGGCCACGCGGACACGAAGACCATAAGCAGTCTCGACCGCGGGCGTTTTGGGGAGGAAACGCCCTACTTATCGAGGTTCCTGGAACCACGATAGAGCCGCCGCGAGGGATCTCGCGGCGGCTCTTTCATTTCGCGACTGTCCGCAAATATTTTATGCACAACCGTCAAAATCACCAGATGCGCACGCGCTGGTCTGGAGAACGGTACAGCTTGTCGCCCGGCTGGACATCGAACGCCGCGTACCAGGCGTCGAGGTTGGGCGCGACGCCATTTATGCGGTAGTCGCCGGGCGAATGCGGGTCAGACGCCAACTGCTGGCGTTCGGCGTCCTCGCGCTCCTTGAACATCCAGAGCTGGGCCCAGCCGAGGAAGAACCGCTGGTCGCCCGTCAGGCCGTCGATCACCGGCGCGGGCTGGCCGTGCAGCGAAGCGTGGTAGGCGTCGTAGGCGATGACCGCGCCGCCGAGGTCGGCGATGTTCTCGCCCAGAGTCTGACGACCGTTGATGTGCGCGCCCGGTAAGGGGGTATAGGCGGAATACTGGTCGGCCAGTTGGTTGGCGCGGGCATCGAATCGCTCGGCGTCCGCGGCGGTCCACCAGTCGCGCAGGGCGCCGGCGCCATCGGACTTGCGTCCCTGGTCGTCGAAGCCGTGGGTCATCTCGTGGCCGATCACCTGCCCGATGGCGCCGTAGTTCACCGCGGGATCAGCCTTGGGATCGAAAAACGGCGGCTGCAGGATGGCGGCGGGAAAGGTGATCTCGTTGTTGGTCGATAGATAGTAGGCGTTGACCGTCTGCGGCGTCATCAACCACTCCTGCCGATCGACAGGTTTGTTGATCCGGTCGCGGTGATAGGCCCAGTCGAAAGCGTCGGCCCGCGTCACGTCTCCGTAGAGATCGGTCGGGCTGATCACCAACCCCGAATAGTCGCGCCACTTGTCCGGGTACCCCACCTTGACCGTAAGCTGACGGAGTTTCTCGAGCGCCTTGGTCTTGGTTTCGGGACTCATCCAGTCCAGGTGCTGGATGCGCGCGCCCAGCGCCGTACGCAGGTTGCCGATGAGCGCCAGCATCTGCGCCTTGGACTGCGGCGGGAAATAGGCTTGGACATAGAGCTTGCCCAGCGCCTCGCCCATGGCCCCGTTGACCAACGCCACCGCCCGCTTCCATCGCGCCTTCTGCTCGGGCGTACCTGAGAGCACGGTGGAGTGGAAATCGAAGTGCGCCTTGTCGAAGGCCTTGCTCAAATAGGGCGAGGCGTGATCGGCCAGGGCGAAGGCGACCCAGGCCTTAAGCGTTTCGACCGGCGTCTGAGCATAGATCGCGGCGATCTTGGGGAAAGCGGTGTTCTCGCGCACGATCACCCGCTGCACGTCGCCCAGGTCCGCGGCGTCCAGGAACACGCGCCAGGGAAAGCCGGGTGCGGCCTTGGCCAGATCGTCCACCGACATGGGATTATAGGTCTTGTCGGCCTCACGCCGCTGCGCGCGGGTCCAGCTGACCTCGGCGACCTGGGTTTCCAGGTCGACGATGGCCTTGGCGCGCGCGGCCGCGTCCGGCCAGCCGATACGCTGCAGGGTGGCGGCGACATAGTCCTGGTATTTGGCCTTTTGCGCCGCGAACTGCGGGGTCAGATAGTAGTCGCGGTCGGGCAGGTTCAGGCCGTCCTCGTAGAGCAGCACGGCGTAACGGTCGGGGGTCTTGGGGTCCGCCGATATATCCGGGTCGAACCACGAGCTGAATTCCGACTTGGGCGCCAGGGCCATCAGCTTGGCGATATCCTCGTGCGTGCGGGCGGCGCGCACCTTGTCCAGGTCCGGTTGCAGCGGCGCGGCGCCCAGGGCCTCCAGCCGCGCTTCGTCGGTGAAGGCGGTGTAGAGCGCGTTGATCTTGCGGGCGACCGGATCGGCGGCGTTGGCCGCCGCCTCGATCACCTGCCGGCTGCGCGCCTCCGACAGGTCCTGCAGGGTGTCAAAGCGGGAATAGCGCGCGTGGTCGGCGGGAATCACCAGGGCGTCGGCCGCCTTGCCCTGGGCGAAGCGGTAGAAGTCGTCGCCCGGCTTGACCGACCGGTCTTCGCCGCCTGCGTCGAAGCCCCAGGTCCCGAAACTCGGCGCCTGGGTCAGGTCCACGGCCGCGCTGGCGTTCGCCGGCTCCGCCAGGACAGGTCCAACCAGAACCGCCGCGGCGCTAGCCCCGATCAGGAGCGCGCCCGTCAAAGCCGCACCAAACTTCATGCGCCGCATCTCCCTGTCGCCTAGCCGCAATCCCCTCTTCGCCGCCGATCTGGGCGAGGTTAGGGCGCGCCCTGAGCTGTGCCGTCTTTCGCCGCCGCCGTGAAGTGACCATAGTCTGACCCTGGCGGCGCGAGGCGAGCGGTGGATCACGGCGTTACACCTTCCAACTACAAGGACCTGGTGTTGTTCCTGGCCACGGCCGGGGTGATCGTGCCCATCTTCAAGCGCTACAAGATCAGCCCGATCCTGGGTTTTCTCGGCGCCGGCGTGATCCTGGGGCCTTACGGCTTGGGGGCCGCGGCCAAGAGCGTGCCGCTCCTGGCGCTCCTGACCATTTCCAATCAGGCCGACATCGCGGAGATCGCAGAATTCGGCGTGGTGTTCCTGCTGTTCATGATCGGGCTGGAGCTGTCGCTCGAGCGCCTGCGCCTGCTGCGGCGGCTGGTGTTCGGCCTGGGCGGGGCCCAGACGGTGCTCAGCGCCTTGGTGCTGGGCCTCGTCGCCGCCGCCTTCGGCCAGCCGCCGGCCGCCGCCGCGGTGATCGGCATGGCTTTGGCCCTTTCGTCCACGGCGATCATCGTGCCGGCGCTGGCCGAGCGACGGCGCCAGCATTCGGACGTCGGCCGGGCGGCCTTCGCGGTGCTGTTGTTCCAGGACCTGGCAGTGGCGCCGATCCTGGTCGCGGTGTCGCTGCTCAAGGGCCACGCCCGATTGACGGGCCCCGACCTGGTCTTCGCCCTGGCCCCGGCCATCGCCACCCCGCTGCTTATCCTGGCGGTGGGGCGCGCGGTGTTGCGGCCGATGCTCAAGTCGGTAGCGCGGGCCAAGAGCCAGGAGCTGTTCATGGCCGCCTGCCTGCTGGTGGTGGTCGGGGCGGGGCTAGCCTCGGCGGCGGCGGGCCAGTCGATGGCGCTGGGCGCCTTCATCGCCGGGCTGCTGCTGGCCGAGACTGAGTTCCGCCACGAGGCGGAGGTCACGATCGAGCCTTTCAAGGGCCTGCTGCTGGGCCTGTTCTTCCTATCGGTCGGCATCGGTCTGGATTTCGAGCGCCTGCTGGCGCACCCGATCGAGATTCTTGGCGGCGTCGCGGCCCTGGTGCTGTTCAAAGCGTTGGTCACGAGCGTCCTGGTCAAGGCGTCGGGCCGGCCGATCCGGCGCGCCGTGGAGGTCGGGCTGATCCTGTCGGCCGGCGGCGAATTCGCCTTCGTGGTCATGGCCCAGGCGATGGGCTCGGGCCTGGTCCACGCCGAGGCCGGCCGCAGCCTGGTGCTGATCGCGACCCTGTCGATGTTCGCCATTCCGACCCTGACCCGCATCGGCGAAAGCGTCGGTCGCTCGTCCACGCACGCGGCCGTCCTGCCGGTCGAGCCGCCGGGCCTGGCGACGCCGGAGGCTGGCGCGGCCAGCGCGCCCAGGGTGCTGGTCATCGGCTATGGGAGGGTCGGGCTGATGGTCGGCGACATGCTTGAGCGACACCAGATCGGCTGGGTCGCGGTCGACCACGACGCCAAGCTGGTGGAGGCCGGACGCCGGCGCGGCCACGCGGTATATTTCGGCGACGCGGCGCGGGTGGAGTTCCTGCGCAAATGCGGCCTGGACATGGCCCCGGCTATGGTCGCCACCATGGACAATGCCGAGGCGGTCGAGAGCCTGGTCGCCGCCGCACGCCAGGCTCGTCCCGATATGGTGATTGTCGCCCGCGCGCGCGACGCGCGCCAGGCCGGGCGTCTGTATGAACTGGGCGCGACTGAGGCGGTGCCCGAGACGGTCGAGGCCAGCCTGCAACTGTCCGAAGCCTTGCTGGTGGATCTGGGGGTGCCGATGGGTCTCGTGATCGCTTCGGTCCACGAAAAGCGCGACGAGATCAGGAAGGACCTCAATCGGCCTGAAGCCCTGGGCGCCCGGGTGCGGCGGGCGCGAGATCGCCGGCCCTGAGGCTCTGGCGACATCAGGCCTGGGACCCGGGGCTTGACGGGGCATGAGCCGGGTTCCAAATGGCCGCCAAGCAACGGAGGGGGAGGCTTATGTCCACGGATGGCGCCGCGGCGCCCGCGCGGCCGGGATTGGCGCGCACGATCGCGGTGGGAGCCGCCGCAGGCTTGGCGGGCGGGGTTTGCATCTGGGCCTACGAGGCGGTGGTGTGGGTCGGCGCAGAGCACCTGCTGCCGCTGGGCGGCATACCCGCCAACGCCACTGGGCTGGTGTTCGGCGCCCAGGTTCAGGCGGGGCTCGGACCGTTGGCCTCGGTCCTGGGCGCGGCGATCCATTTCTCGTTCGCCGCGGTATGGGGCGTGCTGTTCGCCCTGGCGTGGCCGTTTTTCCGGCGCCGCGGCGTGGAGGCGACCCTGGTCGCGTTGTTCTACGCCGTGCTGGCGTGGCTCGTGATGCACGGCGCGATCTCGATCGTCTCGAGCCATCACCCCGACTATGCCGACCCAAATGTGATCATTGGCGGGTTCATGTCGCACTTCTTCTTCACCGTGCCCCTGGCGCTGATCGTCAAACGCTTCGGCCCTTAAGATCGGGCGGGCGCAGCCCGCCAACATGGTTAACCGCGGATTCACGTTCGTTGGCCACGCTGGCGCTTCGCGCGAGCCCGTCCATGACCGAACCGTCCGCTTCGTCCGATATCACCCGCGGCCGCGGCGCGCTGCTCGCGGGGGCTGCGCCGGTCGCCGTGCAGATCTTTCGCGATGTCATCGCCGAAGCCCCCGCCGACCTTGAGGCCCGCTACTGGCTGGCTAGCGCCCTGTTGGGCGCCCGCGACCCTCAGGCCGAGGCCGCGATGGACAAGGCGCGCACCCTGCACGCCCTGACCGAGGCCCACGCCTTGGGCGTGGACATCGGCCGATGCCAGACCGACGCCGCCTATGCGGGCCAACTGGCCGACCAGTTCTACGCGCACCGGTGCGTGGCCCTGGCGGGGGTGCTGCGCGGCCTCGCCCTGGCCAATGGCGCGGCCGACGCGCAGAGCCTGCTGGGCTATGGCCTGGCTCTGCAGCACCAGGGGCGGATCGATGAGGCGTGCGGGGCGTTCAGCGCTGCCGCCTCGGCCAATCCCTCGTCCGCTGTCCGTCAATTCCTGATCTATCCGCAGCTGTTCCGCGAGGACGGCGACGCGCGCCATTTCGCCGCCGCCCGCGACTGGGTTGCGTTGCATGCGCCGGCCCATCCCGCCGCGCCGCACGCCAATCCGCCGCGCGAGGCCCGCAAGCTGCGCATCGGCTATGTCGCGCCGCGCTTCGCGGGCTGCCAGCTCGAGCAGTTCATGGCGCCCCTGCTGGACAATCACGATCCGGCGGCCGTCGAAGTCGTCCTCTATCCTCAACAGGCCGCGACCGAGGCCGCGTGGCCGAGCTGGATCCAGACGCATCCCATCGGCGGTCTGGACGACCGGGCGGCGGCGGCGCTGATCCGCGCGGACAGGATCGACGTGCTGGCCGACTGCTGGGGCCATACCGCCGGTTCGCGTCTGCCGGTGTTCGCCCATCGCCCGGCGCCGGTGCAGGTCGCCTGGATCAATTTCATCCAGACCACCGGCCTGGACCAGATGGACTATGTGCTGCACGCCGACGCCTCGGCGGACCTGACGGGGATGGAGGCGGTGTACACCGAGCGCCTGTGGCCAATCGGCCCGGTGTTCAACGCCTTTCGCCCCGCGGCGGGCCGTCTGGCGCCCACGCGCGCGCCGGCGCTGCAGACCGGCCAAGTGACCTTTGGCTCGTTCAACCATCCGGCCAAGCTCAGCGACGCCACGCTCGATGTCTGGGCCGCCGCACTGCGCCAGGCGCCGAACGCGCGCCTGCTGCTCAAGTACGGCTATTTCATCGACCCCGTATTGCAGCGCGTGACCCAGGCCCGTTTCGCCGCGCGCGGCGTCGCGCCAGAACGGATCGCGTTTGCCGGACACTCCGGCGGCGCGGCCTATTTCGAAGCGTTCGGCCAGATCGACCTGATGTTCGATTGCTGGCCGGCGCCCGGCTCGACCACCACCCTGGACGCCCTGTCCAACGGCGTGCCCGTGCTGGCCAAGCCCACGCCGACCAGCGGGGGGCTGTATGTGCGGGCGATCCTGAACGCCGCGGGCCTGGCCGATCTGGCGTGCGACAGCGCGGAGGCGTTCGTGGGCAAGGCGGCCGAACTGGCCGCCGACGCGAACAAGCTTGACGCACTACGGGCGCGGGTGCGCCCGGGCTTCGACAACGGGCCCTTGGCCGACGAGGCCGGTTTCACCCGCCGGGTCGAAGCGGCCTTCGGCGCGATGTTCGACTTGTGGCGCTCTCGCGCGCCCGCGCCCCCGCTTGCCGCGGTCAAAGGCGCCGCTTAGAGCCATGACGCAGCCCTGGCGCAAGCTTGGCCGCGTGCTCGAGGCCTCGGGCGCGCCGCTCGCCCGCAGCCACGCCATGCTGCCCACGCCTTTCGTTATGGCCGACCGGCTGAGGGTGTTCTACACCGCGTGCGACGAGGATCTGCGCGGCCGCGTGTTTTCCGCCGACTTCGAGCGTGAGCCGCCGTTCCGCCTGATGAGCCGTTCGGCCGGTCCGGTGTTGGACCTGGGTCCGCCCGGCGCGTTCGACTGCGACGGCGTCAATCCGTCCCAGGCCTTGATGGTCGAGGGACGCCTGGCGCTGCTCTATATCGGCTGGCGCCGCGGTCCGGCCGAGGCGCCCTACACCCTGTTCGCCGGCGTCGCATTTTCGGACGACCAGGGCGCGACGTTCGCGCGCGGGGGCGAGCCCATGCTTGGCCCAAGGGCGAGCGAGCGGCTGTTCCGCACCGCGCCTTTCGTCGAACAACGACCGGATGGCTATCGCCTGCTCTATATCGGCGGCGACGCCTTTGCGCCGGGCCCAGGCGGCAAGGCGCTGCCGATCTACAGTCTGATGGAAATGGCCAGCGAAACCCTCTGGGACTGGGATGGCCCATCGCGCTGCCTGCTGGCGCCCGATCGGGCGAGGGGCGAGATCGGCTTTGGCCGGCCGGTATCCTACCAGTCGGACGGGGCCGACCGGCTGATGCTGTCAGTGCGCACCCAGGACGGCTACCGCCTGGTCGAGATGGACCGGGCCTTCGCGCCCGGAACGCGCCCCCCGATGCGCCCCGTGGTCCCCGAACCGCTGGGGCCGTGGGAGCGGGCCATGACCTGCTTCGGCGCGCCTTGCCGGGTGGGGGCTCATGAGCTGCTGTTCTACAACGGCGATGGCTTTGGCCGCACCGGCGCGGGTCTGATGTGGCGACCGGCGGACTAAAGCGCCAGGCGGTAGACGTCGTAGGCCACGGCCCCTGCGCCGAACTCCTCCTTCTGGCGGACGAGTCCCTCGTTCAGCTGGCGCCCCTGGTCGGTGGTGGAGACGCCGAAGTCGAAATAGCGGTGGCTGGCGGCGTACTGCGCGATGAGGCGGTCGAACAGCCCGTCCAGCGCGCTCGCCTGGCGGCCGGCCTCGCCCACGGCGATGTATTGGGCGTGGGCGACCTGGGCGGAGGCGAACATCACCACGCCAGCCAGGATGTCGCCGCCGAGCGTGGCCACATGCAGGGCGATCTGGCCCGGGAAACAAGCCGCGAGACGCTCGATCTCGGCCAAGGCGTGCACCGGCTTGACCCCGTGGCGCTCGCCCAGCACCCGCTCCAGCAGCGTCCAGTACCCCGCCCAATCGGTGGACGGAGCGAACGCCACGCCAGCCTTGACCGCCTTGCGCGCGCCGCGTTCGCGGCGGCCGGAGACGGGCCCGCGCGCGCGGTAGTCGATGCTGCTGCTCAGGTCGCGCCGCACCAGCGCCGCGCCGCGGCGTTGCAGCCAGTAGAGGTCTTCCTGGGCGGGCCGGGCCGGATAGATCCAGGGCAGCGCCTTGTACATCAGGGTCGTCGCGCCCTCGGCCTTGAGGGCTTCGCAGCACGCGTCCAGCGCCTGCATCGCCGCGCTGGCGCCCAGGCCGCCGTGGATCAGGCCGCCGAATGTCAGGCCCTGATGCGACCAGGCCTCCTCGCCCGCACGGTTCAGCGGAAGCAGGGCGACCACCTCGCCCGCGTCCTCGACCACCAGAGAGGCGTCGGCGAAGCGGTCGGCGTGATAGTCCATGAAGCCGCGGTCGAACAGGAAATGGCCGGTCACCGCCCGCGCGTTGAACGCGTTCCAGCGCTCGGTTTCGTCCGCCCGCCAGCGCCGCGCCCGCATGCCGTCAGTCCTGGGCGCGGCAGTAGCGTTTGGCCGAAATCGCGCGCTTTTCGGCGGGATGGCCCTTGTAGACCGAATCCGGTTCAGTCGCGGCCGTGACCACCGCGCCCATGGCGATGAAGTTATCCGGCGCGACCGCGACCTGATGCGCCAGCGCGGCGTTCACCCCGATGAAGCTGCGCGCGCCGATGCGGCAGAAGCCCGACACCACCACGTGCGAGGCGATGAACACGTCGTCCTCGATCACCGAGCGGTGGCCGATGTGATTGCCGCTCCACAAGGTCACGTTGTCGCCCACGGCGGTGTACGGCTGCAGCACATTGTGCTCCAGGATGAAGCAGTTCTCGCCGATGGTGACATTGCGCCAGACGAACGCCTGGGAGCTGACATAGCTGGCAAGGCCATAGCCGAGGGCCTTGGTGTGATCGACCAGCCGGCGGCGCACGCGGTTGAGCTGGCTGTCGCCGATGGCGACGAAGGCGTCGTAGGCGTCCGGCGGATAGAGGTCGGTCATCTGCTCCAGCGGCGTTACCGGCCGATCGTGCAAGGTCGGCGCGGTGATGAATTCCGCCCCGATGCAAAAGCCGGCCACCTCGCGGGGGCTGTCGTAGGCGAAGTACTCACACGCCATCTCGGCGATCTCGCCGTTGCCCACGATCACCAGTGGCTTGTGCGCGCTCAAGGTCAGGGCCTCGCCAGCAGCAGGTCGTCGCGCCGGTTGGCCATGGGCAGGCCGGCCGCCTGGGGCATCAGATAGGCGTCGCAGCCGGCGGCCTGTGCGCGCTGGATCAGGCCGGTCAGGACCGCGTCGTCGATCTTGCCCGGCGCGGGCGCACCGTAATCCACCGTGTACGGCGCATCCGAACCGGTAAAGGCGCGATGGAACGCCTGGCCGCGCTCGGTGGCGAAGAACCGGCGGCGCTTGGAATGGTTGGGGATGTCGCCGATCAGGGCCCGGCCGCCGGGCGCCAGCAAGCCGACGGCCGCGTCGATGAAGTCGAACAGGTTGGAGTCGACATAGATGTAGTGCAGCACGCTATAGCACAGGATCGCGTCGGCCGGCCCGCCGAGCGCGGCGGCGACATCGGCGGCGACCTTGGGGAAGGGGCCGGGGCATTTGAAGACCACGCCCGGCGCGTCGGGCAATTGCGCCAGCATTTCAGGGGCGTCGACCAGGGTCAGCACATGTCCGCGCTGGCGACACAGGTCGATCAGCAACCGGGGCAGGCCCGCGCAGCCGGGGCCGATGTCGGCCACGCGCAGGCCCGTGTCGGAGGCCAGGCGCGGCAGTTTGGTCAGGATGTCGGCCAGGATCGCCGCCTCGAACCCCTCGCGATAGGCGTCCGGAAAGCCGATCTTCTCGTGCGCGCTCAGACGCGCGTCCGTGGCCAGCTTGCGGAAGCCCTCGTAGTCGAGCGCGAGGCTCGCCAGGTCGATCGCGGAGCCGGTCATGCGCCGAAGAACTCTCGCACGCGCGCGATCACCAGATCGATCTCCTGATTGGTGTGGGTTGGGTCGAGCGGCAGGCTCAGCAGCGAACCGCCCAGACTCTCAGCGACGGGGAAGTCTCCCGGCGCCCAGCGGCCGGCGTAGCAAGGCTGCAGGTGTACGGGGATAGGGTAGTGGATGTTGGTTCCGATGTGGCGCTCGGCCAGGAAGGCCTGAAGCGCGTCGCGCCGGCCCGGCGCGCGCACCGGATAGACGTGCCACACCGGCTCGGCCCACGGCCGCACGGCCGGCAGATGCAAACCCGCAACGTCCGACAGGCCGGCCATGTAGCGCAGGGCCAGCTCGCTGCGCCGGGCGTTCCAGTCGTCCAGATGGCCGAGCTTCACATCCAGCACCGCCGCCTGCAGCGGATCGAGGCGCGAGTTGCAGCCCAGAAGGTCATGCCGATAGCGCTCGTGCGAGCCATAGTTGGCCAGCATGCGCACGCGGTCGGCCAGGTCGGCGTTGTGGGTGACCAGGGCCCCGCCGTCGCCGAGCGCGCCAAGGTTCTTGGTGGGGTAGAAGCTGAAGGCCGCGGCGTCGCCCAGGCCGCCGCAGCGCCGGCCCTTGTAGCGCGCGCCGTGCGCCTGGCAGGCGTCTTCCAGAAGCTTGATGTCGCGTCCGCCGATCAGGGCGGTCAGGCCGTCCATGTCGACCGGATGGCCGTACAGGTGCACGGGCACGATCGCCCGGGTGCGCGGCCCGATCGCCGCGGCGGTCCGCTCCAGGTCGAGCAGGCCCGTGTCGGGCTCGACGTCAACCAGCACCGGCGTGGCGCCCACCGCGTCGATCGCCAGGGCCGTGGCGACGAAGGTGTGGGCCGGCGCGATGACCTCGTCGCCCGGGCCGATGTTCCAGGCGCGCAGGGCCAGGGTCAGGGCGTCCAGGCCGTTGCCGACCCCGACCATGGCCGCCGCGCCGCAATAGTCGGCGAATCGGTGCTCGAACGCGCTCACCTCCTCGCCGCCGACCAGCCGGCCCGAGCGTGTCACCCGGCGCATGGCCAGCTCCAGCTCGGGGCCGAGCGCCCGCGTCCCGCGCGCCAGGTCCAGATAGGGCACCGCCCGCGCGGGCTCGCGCCCGGCTTCCCAGCGCAGGAAGTCTGCGTAATCGCGGATGTAGTCGGCTTCGTCGTACGCGTCCGACGCCAGGACGATCACCACCGAGTCTTCGGAAAAGTCGCTGAGGTCGCGCCAGCAGCCGGGGCTGACCACCGCCGCCCGCGAGGGCTGGTTCAGCTCCACTACATGGCTGACCCCCGCCTTGATCAGGGTCAGGCGCACCGATCCGCGCAGGCAGATGAAGCCTTGGCGCAGCGCCTTGTGCCCGTGGCCGCCCCGGCTTTGCCCGGACGGCACGTCGCGAATGTAATAGGCGCGGTGCACGGGAAAGCCGATGTGCCGGCCGACCTCGGCCACGCCCAGCACGCCGTTGGCCATCGGGATGGTCTGCAGGTCCACGAGGCGGACCGGCGCGTCGCCTGGCGCTGTTCGAGGCGGGGGCGCGGCCAAATCCTGTCGCGGCAAGGCATGATCGAGCGCCAAGGCCATAGCTCTCCGGCTGGTCAGGCCCCATGGCGCCACGATTGTGGTTAACGAGCGCTTCACGTCCCGCCGTTTGGCGTGCGGCGCCTGCGCGCGGACCGCAGGCAGGTCTTGGCTCTTGGGGCTAAATCGGCTATCTCGCCGCCGTCGTTTGGGATTCTTCCCCCCGAAGACGGAATTCAAAGGAACCTATGCAAGCTAAGTTGAAGACCGGGTTTGTCGACCGGCTGAGCCAATCCGCCGCCGCCAAGCAAGCCCTGATCCAGAAGATGCGTCGCATCGAGGCGCGGACCGATCCTGATTTCGAACGGCGCGAGGAACTGCGCGCCGCCGAAGTCGAAGCGATCCGTCAGAAGCGCGCCGAGGAAAAGGCCGCCGCCCGCGCGGCCGCCGCCCAGGCCGCGTTCGAGGCCGAACAGGCCCGCATGGCCGCTGAAGACGCGGTGCTTCAGGAAAAGCGCGCCCAGCGCAAGGAACGCAAGGCGCTCAGCGCGGCCGAAGCCAAGGCCAAGCGCGACGCCAAATACGCCGCCCGCAAGGCCCGCCAGTAGAGCGCGGACCTCGGCCGGCGTGAGGGCGCGCGGCCTGGGGCGATGCTAGGCTGAAGACCATCCCGCGCGGTTTGCGCCCGACCGCCTTGGCAAATCCCACGAAGACGTGGGACGAGGTCCGCATCACTCCGCGTTATTGTTTTCAGCGATTATGAGCGAGGTTTACGACGGGATTCGAGCGAATGAGCTCGCACCTTCAGCCGACATTTTGGGCCTGAAGCTGTTGTCCTGGGCCCGAAACGCGGCGTTTCGGGCTTGCAATAGAGATTGAGGCTAACCAGCTCGTGGCCATTCCCGATTATCAATCTCTTATGCTCCCTGTTCTGCGCGCAGCCGCCCAAGGCGAGAGGCGCGTTGCGGATGTCGAGCAAGAGGTCGCCGCGCAGTTTGGACTATCCGCCGAGGAGCGCGAGCAACTGCTGCCCAGCGGCCGTCAAATCCGCACGGTGCGGGCACCCAACGCACCGTGCGATTTTCCTTTGAAATCATTGGCCTTTTCACCCAAAAACGGCCCGCGCACCGTGCGCCTTTTATCTTGCCATCATAATCAGAACCCCAGGCGCCCTATCCGATCGCCCTCCGCCCTACGCCAGAGCGCGAACCGTCAGGCCAGAGCGTAGCTGGTGTTCTTACTGCCGCCGGGATTGCGCTTAAGGATGCCTTTGTCGACGAGGTCCGCGATGTCCCGCTGAGCAGAGGCCGGCGAGCACTTGCCGAGGACGGCCCACTTCTTCGCGGTGAGATTGCCTTCGAAGCCGTCGAGATAACGGTTGAGAATCATGCGTTGTCGGTCGCTCAAGGCGACGCGTTCGTGAGCGCGCCAGAACTCGGCCTTGCGCAGGACATCCGCGCTGCTCGCCTCGGCGCCATCGATGGCGCGGTTGAAGCAGGCCAGGAACCACTGGAGCCAGTCTGTGACATCGAGGCCGCCCTTCTGCGTGCGCTCGAGAATGGCGTAGTATTCCGCACGCTCCCGGCGGATCTGGCTCGACATGCTGTAGAAGCGTTGGGGCGAGCCCTCCGATTGGGCAAGCGCCTGATCTGCAATAGCGCGGGCGACCCGGCCGTTACCGTCCTCGAACGGGTGGACCGTGACGAACCATAGATGGGCGAGGCCGGCCCTTAGGAGGCCGTCGGTGGTTGACGGCGCCGCGAACCAGTCGAGGAAGGCGGCCATGTCCTCCTGAACACGTGCTGCTGGCGGAGCCTGATAATGAACGTGTTCGCGCCCGATGGCGCCGGAGACAACCTGCATCGGACCATCGACGTCCTTTCGCCAGCCGCCGGTTTTGATCTTGGCGAGGCCCGAATAGCCGGTCGGAAAGAGCGCGGCCTGCCAGCCGAACAGGCGTTCCGCGGTAAGCGGCTGATCGAAGTTGCGGGTAGCGTCGAGCATCATCTCGACGACGCCCTCGGTCCGCCGATCGATCGGGGTGGTCGCCGCTTCGGGAACGCCGAGGCGGCGCGCTAGGGACGAACGGACGCTGGCGTGGTCGAGGATATCGCCCTCGATCTCCGAGCTTTTGAGGACTTCGTTTGTCAGGGCTTGGAGCTGGGCCTCAAGCTGGAGATCAAAGCCAAGGCTCTGCATGCGTCCGAGCAGCCGGCCTTGGTTCAGACGGGCCGCCGCGAGGGGCTCGATGAGCGCTCTATCGTCCCACTCGAATTTCGGCCATTCCGGCGTTTCCCAGATGTACATGTTCCCCTCAGAAGGTGAGGCGAATATGGGCTCATTCGCCGCAGATGCAAGTTCGCATCAGAACATGAGGGGAATGTGGCGGCATTCTCCTCACAAGATTGTCCAATTCTCACTTGAGAAGTGTTCTGTTTTTGTTCTTGACGAGCGGGCGCGGTACGGATATTATTTTGTAGCTCATCACAGGTCTTCGCTTTCGCGTTTTACGCCGTTGGCCTGAACCTTTCCCAAAAACACTCGCTTCGCACGCCTTCGTAGAAGGCGGCGATTTCCCATGCCGTGAGGCGCAAATCCATGCCGAATAGTCCGGTCGATCCCGCCAGCCTGGAAGGCGACGACCTTGTTCAGTGGTACCGTCGATCACCTTGGCAGATCGATCAGGAGAGGCAGGCTCTAAGGCGGAAGCAATACAACAACTTCTTCGGCATTCAGGACGACGCCTCGGGAAGCAATGCCCCCGCCGGTGCGATGGCCAGTCAGTATGGCGACAACGACAGCCAACTGCCGGACACAAATCCAACGGCCCATCCGCTATCACCCTCGCAAATCCCCCTCTCAGGTGGAGTTTCAGACGGGCAGACAAGTGCATTCGCCGGGTCGATTCCAAACAATTTGTACGACGATGGCCTAGCCGGTCCCGACGACGGCGGGGCCTTCTCCTTGGTTGGAAACCCGGCCCATCCACGCCTGCGCAGGGAGTGGTCGCAGAAGTGGGGCCTTCCGTGGCCCAGTGATCCTGTCACCGGCAGAAACTATGACGTTGCGCATATCATTGCGAAGGCGGATGGCGGCAAGGATCACGTCGACAACATTCGCCCGATGCACCCTGATGACCACTTCGCAGAGCACATGGCGAATGGCGATCCGGGCCGGTGGGGTCGCAGGCCGGGAATCGCTCGGGCATTCGGTGGAACGGTCGCACGATCCCTCGGTCCGCTTTCCATTTTCAGCGACATCTTGGGAATGATTTCCGGCCGAATCCGAACGGACAATTGGGACAATTTCACAAGCGATATGATGGGAGTTCCCAGCCTGGAAGATCAGCAAAAGGCTATCAATCCGAGCTGGAAGCCGGGCGACCCAATTGTTTATGAGCTATAGGAGCTAGCCAACTCCAGCGGGCCGAAGACGTGACACCTCCGATCGATACTTCGACCTTTCAAATGGGCGTAGCAGCTGGTGAAGACCAGGTGGGGGAAGGCCCCCTACTTGATGCACTGGCTACCGAGGCCAGGGCGTTCATTCAGTCCCATTCGTGGGCGCCGCCGATTCAAGATCTGCTCTTGGCCTATGGCGTAGGGGGAATCATTGGGCTGTTCCTTGTCCGCTTTACGCGCGCGCTCACGGGCGAAATGAAGGGGGAAACAGAGCAGTGGGTTGTCGTGGGCGATTTGCCGTCGGCCTGCTTCGAAACGGACATCGCGCCGACCCCGGCCCTAGCGCTGAAACTCTACTGCGCAATATGCGAGGACTGGGCGGAAACTGTGCTCACCGGACGCGATAAGTCCGAATGCTATCCGATCAGAGTTGCCCCGACCCGCGAGCATGCTGAGATGCTCATGGGCAGGATCGAGTTTGTCAGGGAGAAGTTGATCCCCAACGCCTGAGTTCGGCTGCGACAGCAAACGTCGCACCGTGACGCTCTAGATCTGACCTCGAGCCTAGGCACTGGCCAGCGCCGGACAGTAAAATCCTTCAGCAAACCGTCCTTCATCGGTTGGAAATTCCGGGCAATTTATTCACGTCTTCAATCGTAAGCAGGTCTGTAAAAGAGTTTGATTTGGCCCGCGTAGTGAGACCCAACACAATCAAAGCATTGCGCCGCCGGGCTTGAATTTGGAGTTCTTGCACGCTTCGGATGCCTTGAGCAACGCCCGCCTCCACTACTTGCTCTACGCAAAATGAAACACCAGCTTCTTTCTGAGCCGTGAGCTGCTGACGTATTGACTGCTGGGGAGAATAGTCAAAATGGTCGTGGGCCACTGCTTTGGGCGGCCTATTTGGATCACAGATGTCCATATGCCTGTCGGCATCCCACCCAACCATTGGGCCGGGGTATCCTAGCTTAGCACATTGACCTGGCGCGGCCTCGATAAGAGCCGCCAACATCAATCCAATCATCGCCGCTCTCCGGCCTGGAAGCCGGAGAGTTGGAAAGCCTTGATCAGAAGCCCACCGCCGCCACCGGCTCCTGTTATACCGCCTCCTATAAATTGCACGACACGGGCCAATCCGTATACCCTTACGACCAGTTGTTATTAGGGGTTTGGGCTCACTGCGGCCTCCCAGAACATGCCGGCAATAAGCATGTCCATGGTCGAAGAGTCCTTTACATCGCTCGGCCCGGAATGCGGCCGGTTGTCTTCCCAGGCCATCAACACGCCGCGCTCGAAGCGCAATACTACCTTGGCTTCGTATTCAGGGCCGCCACGCGTGAAGTCCACCATTCGGCCGTAGGGCAGGTTGACCAGACCAGTATACCAATTCGCGAATACCTGGCCGCCGCATCCTGGAAAGAGGTGTTCGAGCGATGCGCGGGTGAAGTCTGGGAGTTGCGCATCAAGACCTACAAGATACAGGCGCCGGCTTTTTACCTCCCAAGTCCCGATGTAGCTGCGCCAACAGGCTGAGCTGCTCAATGCGAAAACAGGCTCATCGCCAAACTGATCGAGGTATTTATCCAGCGGGCATGAGCGCATCGGACGGTGAAGGCCAGGGCCGTAGCGCAGCATCTCAGGTACTTGTGCGGTCATATCGGTAATTTCAACATCGAGCGTTTTTTGATCGGTCAGGGCATTGAATAATGCACACCCCCTACGTGCGGCACGTGACTTTAATCCGTGGCGTTTGAATGGACGAAACGGTGGCGGCGTGACAGCCCGGTGTAGTGCGAGCAGCACTGGTCAATCGTCCACGCGACCCGCGCGGCCACGCTCACATTGCTTCCACGGATTCGCACAGGCCTGATGGCCCAACTCGATCGAAGTACTAATATATTGAATTTTAGGAAGGAATTTGGCGCGCCCGGAACGATTCGAACGTCCGACCCTCAGATTCGTAGTCTGATGCTCTATCCAGCTGAGCTACGGGCGCGCATGCCTTGCGGCAAGGGCGCGGAAACTAGCGGCAACGGGGCGCCGGCGCAACCGGGTGATTGAGGGAATTTTTCGCGGGCGTTTTGGGGGCGGCGGCGGGCTGGCCGCGTCTGCCCCCTGGACCTGGCAGGGGCCTGTGGTTCACATGGAGGCCGTATCCGCCTGGGCGTTCCGCATGCATTTCAAGCCGTCTGTTTTCGCCGCCGCCCTGTTCGCGCCCCTGATCGCTATCGCCGGCCTGGCGCCCAGCCCCGCGCCGGCGGCCGCGCGTCCAGGTCATGTGATGGTGGTCGCCGCCAATCCCCTGGCGGCGGCGGCGGGCATGGCGGTGCTCAAGGCCGGCGGCGGGGCCAGCGACGCGGCCGTGGCGATCCAGGCGGTGCTGGGGCTGGTCGAGCCGCAGAGCTCGGGCCTCGGCGGCGGGGCGTTCATGACCTACTACGACGCCAAGACCCGCAAGGTCAGCGCCTACGACGGGCGCGAGATGGCGCCGGCGGGGGCCTCCCCCGCCATGTTCGAGGACGGCGCCGGCCGCCCTTTGCCCTTCATGACGGCGGTGCTGAGCGGTCGCTCGACCGGGGCGCCGGGGGCGGTGGCCATGCTCGCTCTGGCGCAGAAGACGCACGGACGGCTGAAATGGTCGGCGCTGTTCGGCGACGCCGAGCGCCTGGCCGACCGGGGGTTCGTGGTCAGTCCGCGCCTGTCGGGCTTCGTCAACGGCGGTTTGGCCCCTCAGGCCGCCGCGCCCGACATCGTCGCCTATTTCACCAAGCCGGACGGCCAGGAGGTCAGGACCGGGGACGTGCTGAAGAACCCCGCCTACGCCGACATGCTGCGCCGTCTGGCCGCCGAAGGCCCGCACGCCCTCTATGGCGGGCCGGTGGCCCAGGCGATCGAGGCGCGCGTGCACGACGATCCGATCCCCGGAACGCTGACGGCTAGCGACCTTGCGGCCTACAAGCCGCTGGAGACCGACGCGGTCTGCCGCCCCCATCGAGGGTTTCTGGTGTGCGTCCCGCCGCCGCCGTCGAGCGGCGAGGCCCTGCTGCAGGCGCTCGAGATGCTCGATCACACCGACATCGCCGCGCGCGGGCCGTCCGATCCCAAAGCCTGGCTTCAGTTCATCGAGGCCAGCCGCCTGATGTACGCCGACCGCGACCGTTACGTCGGCGACCCGGACTTCGTGTCGGTCCCGGTGGCGGGCATGCTCGACCCCGCCTACGCCGCCTCGCGCGCCGCCCTGATCGGCGAGCGGGCCGGGCCGCCGCCGCCGCCCGGCCTGCCGCCCGGCGCGCCCGCGCGCACCGCCGACGCCACCCGTGAGGCGGGGGGCACCTCGCACTTCGTGGTGGTCGACGCCCAGGGCGATGTGGTGTCGATGACCACCTCGGTGGAGAGCGTGTTCGGTTCGGGCCGCATGGTCCACGGCTTCGTGCTCAACAATCAGCTGACCGATTTCTCGTTCAACCCGACCGATCCCGGCGGCGCGCCTGCCGCCAATGCGGCGGCGCCGCTCAAGCGGCCGCGCTCGTCGATGTCGCCGGTGATCGTGCTCGATCGCGCGGGCCGCTTCTATGCGGCGCTGGGCTCGCCGGGCGGCAACGCCATCCTGGCCTATAACCTCAAGATCTTGGTCGGCCTGCTCGACTGGAACCTGCCGCCAGACCAGGCCATCGCCCTGCCCAACGTCATCGCCCACGGCGGGGCCATCAACGGCGAGGTCGACAAGATGACGCCGGCCCTGGTCCAGGGGCTCGCGGCGCTGGGCGTGACCCTGCGGCCCGGCCAGGGCGAAGACTCCGGCTTCCACGTGGTCGAGGTTCGGGGCGGCCGTCTGGTGGGCGCGGCCGATCCGCGCCGCGAAGGCGTGGCGCTCAGCCACTAGGCCCGTTCACACAGCCGGCAGGCCCAGCTCGAACACCGCGCCCTCGCTGCTGGTGGAGGCCAGGTTCAGCTCGCCGCCGTTGGCCTTGGCCAGTTCGCGCGAGATGGCGAGGCCCAGGCCCGTGCCCCCGGGGCGCGTGGATCCCGCAAAGGGTTGAAACAGCGCATCGACCGCCTTGGCCGGCAGGCCCGGCCCGTTGTCCGCCACCCGCAGCGTCACCGCGCCGTCACGCCGTTCGGCGGCCAGCTGGATCAGGCCCGAGGGATGCGGCTCAGGCGCGCTCTCGATCGCCTGGCGGGCGTTGCGCAGCAGATTGACCAGGATGCGATGCAGTTGCTCGGGATCGGCCATTACCTCCAGCGCCGGGTCGATCGACAGTCGCACCAGCACGCCGGCAGGCCCTCCCTCGTGGTCCAGGCCCCGCAGGCCGGCGTCCTCGGCGGCGGCTTCGGCGGCGGCCAGCAGGGCGGTCGGGGTCTGCACCGGCGCGCGCTCCTCGCTCTTGCCATAGTCGAGCACGTCCGAGGCCAGGGCCACGGCGCGGTCGAGCGCCCGCTCCAGGCGGGGCAGCACCTTGGCCACGCTGGGATCGCCGCTCATCGCCAGCCGCTCGGACGCGATCTGGGCGCTGGTCAGCATGTTGCGCAGGTCGTGGTTGATCTTGGCCACCGCCTCGCCCAAGGCCGCCAGCCGGGCGCGCGAGGCCAAGGCGGCGCGCAGGTCCGCCTGCATGCGGTTCAGCTCGGCCTCGGCGCGGCCGATCTCGTCGCGCCGGCTGGAGGCGGCGATCTTGGCGCGGGGATCGTCGGGATCGGCGCGGAACCGCTCCATGCCCAGGGTGATGCGTCGCATCGGCTTCACCAGCAGGGCGTCGAGCGACAGATAGATCAGCAGGCCCGCGACCACGGCGACGAAGGCGGTCACGCCCAGCAGGCCCAAGAGGTATGAGCCCAGTTCGCGGCGCAGCGGGGCGCGGGGGGTGATGATCTCCACGAAATCGCCGTCGCGGAAGCGGGGCTTGGCCACCACCCGCACCATCTGGTCCTTGGGCCCGAAGGCGATGGCGAACGGCTCGGTCAGCCAGTTGGCCAGGTCCGAGCGGCGCAGGTCGACCAGTTCGGGGGCCCGGCGCATGGGCGGGCCCTGCAGCAACAACCTGCGGATGCCGTCGCTCTGCACCGCCACCGAGACCACGCCGGCCCCGGCCAGAAGCTGGCTGGCCAGGGTATCGGTGACGATCTGGTCGGGCGCGGCCTCCACGGCCAGGGAGGCCAGTTCGGCGGCGCGCACGCGCTCTTCCAGGCGGCTCTGTACGAAGCCGGCGAGGGAGGGCGCCAGGATCAGGGTTTCGCCGGCCATGACGAACAGGGCGGTCAGCACCAGCAGGCGCGCGGACAGCCCCGCTGGCCAAAACCATCGGCGGGCGTTCCGGGCCCAGGGCGCGGCGGAACGCGGCGCCGGCGGGGGCGCTGCCGGGTTTGGCGCGTCTTGCGTCATGGCGCCTGGGTACCGCACGCCAGGGCCGGGGGCAAACGCCAGCTAGGTTTGTTGGGAATTGGCGCCCCGCCGCGCCCGAATCCAATGATGCGCGATCGGCAGGATCGACAGGAGGGCGAGGCCGACCAGGGGCAGGACGATGCGCGGCGCCAAGAACATCTGCGGGCCCAGATGCTCGCCCCGGTCGAACACGCGGCCCAGGCCCGAGCCGAGGCTGGCGTAGATGATGGACACCGGCAGAAAGCCCAGCACGGTGGCGGCGATATACTTGCCTGTCGGCAGGCCGATCACGCCGGCCGCCAGATTGACCAGCCACGAGGGCGTCACCGGCACCAGGCGCAGGGTCAGCAGATAGAGGAAGGCGTCCTTGCGGAACCCGTCCTCGAACGCCCTGAAGCGCGGGTTGGCGCGCCGCTCCAGGCTGTCGCCGGCGGCCAGGCGGCAGACGGCGAACACCACCACGGCCCCCGCCGAACAGGCCAGGTCGGCCACGCCGCCGCCGAGCCATGGCCCGAACAGGAACCCTCCGGTCAGGGTCATGATCAATGCGCCCGGCAGGGACAGGCTGACCACTGCGATATAGGCCAGCACATAGCCGCCCAGCGCCTCGAGCGGATGGGCGTGGACGAAGGCCTGGAGCTCAAAGCGGCTGTCGCGCAGCTCACGCAGCGACAGGTGGCGCAGCACGCCGCTCGACAGCGCCCAGGCGAGGCCCGCCGCCAACACCACAGCCGGTCCGAAGCGCATCGCCGCCTTGAGCGCCTTGCCGAGGGGGGTGACGGGCTCGCGGCTGGGGGGGTGTTCCACCTCGGGCGCCTAGCGCGCGCCGGTCGCGTCGGCGACGGCGGCGAAGCCGTCGGCCTTGAGCCGGGCGGCCAGATCGCGCTTGATCCGCGCCGCAAGGCTCGGCCCCTCGTAGACCATGGCGCTGTAGAGCTGCACCAGCGACGCGCCCGCGCGGATCTTGGCGTAGGCGTCGGCGCCGCTGGCGATCCCGCCCGCGCCGACCAGGGCGAACCGGCCCCGGGCCGCGGCATGGAACTGGCGCAGGATTTCGGTCGATAGCGCCATCAGGGGCGCGCCGGACAGGCCGCCTGTCTCGTCCTTGAACGCTGATCTTAGGGAGGCGGGCCTCGACAGGGTGGTGTTGCCCACGATGACAGCGTCCAGGCCGTAGCGGGCGGCGGCGTCGCAGATGGCCTCGATCTGCGCGTCGATCAGGTCGGGGGCCACCTTGAGCAGCAGGGGGCGGGGACCGATCCCGGCGGTCAGCTCGGCGCGCGCCTCGGCGATCCGGCTCAGAAGCTCGTCCAGGGCGGGGCCGGACTGCAGGTCGCGCAGGCCGGGCGTGTTGGGCGAGGAGATGTTGGCGGTGAAATAGTCGGCCAGGGGCCACAGTCGCCTCAGCCCCGTCACATAGTCGCCGATGCGGTCTTGGGACTCCTTATTGGCCCCGACATTGGCCCCGACCACGCCGCGACGCGGACGGGCGGCCAAGCGGCGCGCGAAGGCGTCCAGGCCCTGGTTGTTGAAGCCCAGCCGGTTGATCACGGCCCCGTCCTCGCGCAGGCGAAACAGGCGTGGCTGGGGATTGCCGGCCTGGGCGAGGGGCGTGACGGTCCCGCATTCGACCAGGCCGAAGCCGGCGGCCAGCATGGGGTCGGGGACCTCGGCGTTCTTGTCGAACCCCGCGGCCAGACCGACGCAGTTGGGCAAGATCAGGGCGCCCAGTCGGGTGGCCAGCACCGGATCGTCCGGCGTCCGGTCGCGGGGACCGAGCCCGAGCCTGAGGGCGCTGATTGCCGCGCCATGCGCCTGTTCGGGGTCCATGCGGCGCAGGGCCGCCGCGGCCAGGGTGTGGATCATGGCGCGTCCACCAGCGGCGCGCCGTCCTCGCCAAGCGTCAAGGCGCGCACGTCGAGGGCGGCGGCCACATCAAGCGGCCCGTAGAGGTGCGGGAAGAGCGCGCCGCCGCGCGACGGCTCCCACCGGATCGCGCCGCCCAGGGCGTCGGCGTCGAGCCGCACCAGCACCAGATCCGCCTGGCCGTGAAAATGGCGCCGCGCGGTTTCCTGGGCCTGCTGGGCGGTCGACAGGTGAATATAGCCGTCCTGGAGGTCCACCGCCGAGCCTTCGAACCGGCCCACGGCGAGGGCGGCGCGCCACTCGCCGGCCGGCAGGATCTTGTAGACCGGCGTCATGGCGCGAAGCCACCGGCGCCGCCGCCAAGGCCCTTGGCGGTGAAGAGGACGAACCGGCTCGCCTGGAAGTCGAATGCGGCGGCGGCGCTGGTAGGAAAGCCGGCGTTGAGCTGGATCCGGTCCGGCGCGTCGGAACAGCGCTGAGCCAGGGTCGCGGCGAGCTGGTGCAGGCCAGGATTGTGGGCCACGATTAGGACCGCGCCATAGTTCTGGCCCTTGTCCTGCGCCTGGGCCCAGATCACGTCCGGCTCGGCATTGTAGAGCGCCGGCTCGAACAGGGCCGTGGTTCCCGGCAGGGCTTCGGCGGCGGCGGCCCAGGTGTCCCGCGCGCGCGCAGCGGGCGACACCAGCGCCACGTCCGGGACGAAGCCAGCCTCGACCAGGGCGCGGACCACCATCAGGGTGTCGCGCCGGCCCCGCTCGGTCAGGACGCGGTCGAAGTCCTTGCCGGATGGCGCGTTCGCTTCCGCCTTGCCGTGTCTCAGCAGGATCAGCCGGTCCATTCGTGCTTGCGCTCCCTATATGTGCCGGGCCCCGGTCCGGTTCATAGGTCCTGGCGGGGGCGCAGGGAAGAGGCGCTCCAGTTGACACCAGGCAAGGTAAGCGATCCAAGGCGTGCAATGAGCATTTCAGACCCTGTTCGGTCAGCCGCTGTCGATGGCGAAGGCCTCGTCCGCCTGGCGCAGCCTCTGCGCCTGGAGTCGGGCGCGCGCCTGGACCAGGTCGAGATCGCCTACCGCACCTATGGCGCGCTCAACGCCGACAAGAGCAACGCGGTGCTGGTGTGCCACGCCCTGACCGGCGACCAGCATGTGGCCGGCCTGCACCCGGCCAGCGGCAAGTCCGGGTGGTGGAGCCAGACCGTTGGCCCCGGCCTGCCGCTCGACCCGGCCAAGCACTTCATCATCTGCTCCAATGTCATCGGGGGCTGCATGGGCTCGACCGGCCCGTCCTCGATCAATCCGGACACGGGGAAGCCGTGGGGCTTGAGCTTTCCGGTGATCACCATCGCCGACATGGTGCGCGCCCAGGCCATGCTGATCGACCAGCTCGGCATCGACACCCTGTTCGCGGTGGTGGGCGGATCGATGGGCGGCATGCAGGCGATGCAGTGGGCGGCCGACTATCCCGAACGGGTGTTCTCGGTCGTGTGCCTGGCCGCCACGACGCGCCATTCGGCCCAGAACATCGCCTTCCACGAAGTCGGGCGCCAGGCGATCATGGCCGATCCCAACTGGTGCGGCGGCGATTACGCGGCGCAGGGCGTGCGCCCGGAAAAGGGACTGGCGGTGGCCCGCATGGCCGCGCACATCACCTACCTGTCGCAGCCGGCTCTGCAGCGCAAGTTCGGGCGCGAACTGCAGCGAGACGGCCTGTCGTGGGGCTTCGACGCCGACTTCCAGGTGGAGAGCTATCTGCGCCACCAGGGCTCGACCTTCGTCGATCGCTTCGATGCTAACTCCTACCTCTATATCACCCGCGCTATCGACTATTTCGACCTGGCGGCGGGGTATGGCGGGGTGCTGGCCGAGGCGTTCCGCGGCGCGCGGCAGACGCGCTTCTGCGTCCTGTCGTTCACCTCCGACTGGCTCTATCCCACGCCGGAAAGCCGCACGATCGTGCGCGCGCTCAACGCGGCGGGCGCGCGGGCCAGCTTCGTCGAGATCGACAGCGACAAGGGCCACGACGCCTTCCTGCTCGACGAGCCAGTGATGCGCTCGGCCCTGGCGGGCTTCATCGACGCGGCGGGCGCCGCGAGAGGGTTTTCATGAGCCCGGCCGAAGCGGCGCGGCGCGAGGATTTCCGCGCGATCCTTGGCCTGGTCAAACCCGGCGCGCGGGTGCTCGACATCGGCTGCGGCGAGGGCGCCCTGCTAGAGTTGCTCACCCGCGACAAGGGCGTCGACGGCCGCGGGCTGGAGATCAGCCCTGACAATGTGGCCCTGTGCCTGGCGCGGGGGCTGGCGGTGGTGCAGGGCGACGCCGACCATGATCTGGACGATTTCCCCAGCCGCGCCTTCGACTACGCGGTCCTGTCCCAGACCCTGCAGACGGTGCGCCAGCCGCGCCACGTGCTGTCGGAGCTGCTGCGCATCGCCGAGCGCGCCATCGTGTCCTTCCCCAACTTCGGCCACTGGCGCGTGCGCTGGTCGCTGATGGTGGGCGGGCGCATGCCGATGACCGGCGCCCTGCCGATCCCCTGGTGGGCCACCGACAACATCCACCTGTGCACCCTGAGGGATTTCACCCAGCTGTGCCAGGAGCTGGACCTGAACATCGAGGCGTGCGCGTCGTTGGCCGATGGCCGGCCGGCCCGCGCCATCGATCCGATGCGCCCGATCGAGAACTGGCGCGCCGAGCAGGCGCTGTTCATGCTGAGCCGGAAGTAAGGGCGCTTCCCGATGCGCCCGGCCCTTCGCTTGCGCTGCGGGCGTTCGGCGCGGCTAAGGCCAAATCGTTGGCCATCGCATGCCTTTAGCGTGCCACTAAAGGCCGCTTCTCACCCCGTGATCGCCGCCGCGTCTTTTTCGCCGGTGCGGATGCGCATGGCGGCTTCCAGGTCGAGCACGAACACCTTGCCGTCGCCGATCTTGCCGGTATTGGCGGTGCGGGCGATGGCCTCGATCACCTTTTCGACCACATCGGTCGGCACGGCGATCTCCAGCTTGACCTTGGGCAGCAGCTTCACCTCGTACTCGGCGCCGCGATAGACCTCGGTCTTGCCCTTCTGACGCCCATAGCCGCGAACTTCGGTCACGGTCAGACCCGAGGCCCCGGCTTCCGTCACCGCGTCCAGCACCGCGTCCAGGCGGCTCGGCTTGATGATGGCGCTGATCAGCTTCATGGCGGCGTCCTTTTCAATACGATTTCGCGGGCCAAGCTAAGGCGATTGTGCGCGCGGTCCAAGCGACTCTTGGGTTTTCGCCCCGCTCAGCGAGGCTTTTCCGCCTCGATAGACAGGCTGGTGCGGGCGGGCCGCAAGGCGCCGGGGGCAAATACGCGGGCGGGCGCGCCCAAGCCCTTGGGTTTGACCGCGAAGGTCTGCTTGACCGCCTCCAGCAGGATCAGGCCGGCGAACCGCGGCCACAGGCGCGCGCCGGCCTGCTCGAAGGCCTCGGCGTGGCGGGCGAAGCTCGCGATCGGCGGGGCGTAGAGCGCCCTGGACCAGGCGATGGGCTCCAGCTCGGCCTCGCGCGCAAGCTGTTCGAGCTGGGCGCGAGTGAAGGGCCGGCCATAGCCGAACGGGGTGTCTTCCGAATGGCACCACACGCCGCTGCGCGCCGCCGCGGCCAGCACCACCCGGCCGGTGGGCGCCATCACCCGCCACACCTCGCGCAGCAGGGCCAGGGGGTCGTCGCTTTCTTCCAGTCCGTGCACTACCAGCACGCGATCGAACAGGGCGTTGGGGAAGGGCAGGGCGCCTTCGCGCGCCAGGCAGGTGCGGTTGCCTGGCCCCATCTGCGGCCACGCCTCAACGCCCTGTTCGGCGGGCATCACGGCCACCGCCCGGCGCGCCTTGGTGAAACGCTCGAGCATGGGCGCGGGATAGCCCAGGCCCAGCACGTCCAGGCCCGCCACGTCGCCCCAGGTTTCGGACAGCTTGCGGCCCAGCATGTCGCGCGCGGCCCGGCCCAGGGGCCCGGCGTAAAACCGGCGAAGCTCCACCACGTCGCGGCGCATGCGCGTCCTTATCGAAACCGAATCTGGTTCGGCGGATATTCAATATAGGGGCGCTTCGCGCCGGGGCCATCCGGGGGTAGAACAACGGCCGCCATGACGCTGACCATCTTTCAATTCCCCTGCTTGCAGGACAACTACGGCTATCTCGCCCACGACGAGGCCGAGGGACTGACGGCGACGATCGACACCCCGGACGCCGAGGCTGTGCTGACCGCGCTGGCGGAAAAGGGCTGGAGCCTGGATTTCATCTTCAACACCCACTGGCATCACGATCATGCCGGCGGCAACGAAGTGCTGAAGGCCCGCACAGGCTGCACCATCGTCGGCCCGGCCGAGGTGGCGCGGGTGGCGCCGCTCGACCGGGTCGTTGGCGGCGGCGACGAGGTGTGGCTGGGCGGGACCCGGTTCGAGGTGCTGGACGTGGGCGGCCACACCCTGCAGCACATCGCCTACCACGCGCCGGCCGAAGGCGTGGCGTTCGTAGGCGACAGCCTGTTCCCGCTGGGATGCGGGCGGATGTTCGAGGGCACGCCCCAGCAGATGTGGGGCAGCCTGTCGCGCCTTGCCGCCCTGCCGGACGACACCCGGCTCTATTGTGCTCACGAATATGCGGCGTCCAACGCCCGCTTCGCCCTTTCGGTCGATGACGCCCCGGCGCTGAAGGCCCGGGCCGAGGCGATCTTCGAGGCGCGCGCACGGGGCGAGCCGACCACGCCCAGCACGGTCAGCCAGGAGAAGGCGGCCAACCCCTTCCTGCGCGCGCCGGTCCTGGCCCCCCGCCTGGGCCTCGAGGGCCGTCCCGACTACGAGGCCTTCGCCGCCCTGCGGGCGGCCAAGGACGGATTCGCCGGGTGAGCGGCGCGCCGCTCGCCGCGCAGACGGTGATCGCCCAGCTCGGCCTCGCGCCTCACCCGGAAGGCGGCTGGTTCGCCGAGACCTTTCGTGACGGCGAAGATGCGAACGGCGGCGACCCCGTCGGGCGAGCCGCGTCGACCGCCATCTACTATCTGCTGGAGGCTGGCCAGACGTCGGCATGGCACAGGGTCACGGACGCGGCCGAGGTCTGGCACCACTACGCCGGCGCGCCCTTACGGTTGAGCCTCAAGCCGAGCCTGGACGGGCCTGTCCAAGATCACGTGCTGGGGTCCGATCTGGCGGCCGGGCAGCGGCCCCAGGCGGTGTGCCCGCGCGGGGTGTGGCAAAGCGCGGCGAGCCTGGGGGCCTGGACCCTGTGCGGCTGCACCGTCGCTCCCGGGTTTGAGTTCGCGAGCTTCGAGTTGGCGCCGCCGGAATAGGGCAGGGGCTATTTGCCCAGGGCGATGCGCGCCAGGCGCTCGGATGAGGGGCGCCCGGCCACGCCCTGGCTGGCGTCGATAAACACCTGCATATGCACCCGGGCGCCGCCGTCCGCCGGGGCCACCACGGCGCCGGCCTTGGCGCCGGGCTGGAACTGCAGCTTGTCCAGCCGGCGCAGGAAGGCGCGGCCTTCATCGCGGTGCGAGAGCACGATCACGGCCTCGGCGGCGGCGGTGGCCGCGTCGGCGAACACCGGCGCGGATTCGGGTGTGACGTCGTTGGCGTCGAAGGTGATCAGGTGCTGGGCCGCGCGCGAGGCCCGGGCCGAGGCCTGCAGCATATGCTGGAACACCGCGTTGGGCGGCAGGAAGGCGGGCGACTGCAGATCGTCCGCGCTGCCGACCATGGCCGCCGCCTCGCCGCCGGGGGCGCTGGCGCTGAATAGGGTCAGGCCGCCCAGGCGCGTGGCGCGCAGGACTGGGTCGCCCACGTCGTTCTTGTAGATCACGTCGCCGCGCGGGGCGGGGGTGGGTTGCAGCACCCACACCTCGGGACTGTCGTCGAACTTGAGCAGAGCCGTGCCGCTGGAGCGGTCGAACACGAAGTAGGGGCCCGCGCTGGCGGCGTAGCGCGCCACCGGCGGGGCCGCCAGGCCCCGGTCGGCGCTGGCGTCGGGCATGTCGCGCAGGATCGACGGCGGTCGACCCCACATGGGGCCGTCTGGAGGGCCGAAGCCAGGGCCGCCGCGCGGGCCGCCGCCGCCGCGCAGATTGGCCGTATCGGTCAGCCAGGCGTCATCGCCCGGCGCATCCTCGCCGTTGACGAAGGCGCGGCCCGCGGGCCGGGAGGATACGGGGGCGGACATGAGCGCGCCGGAGGCGAAGCCGTGGGCGGTTTGCGACGACGCGGGGCCGGCCGCGCCTAGCGCAGCCAGCACCCACAAGCCGCAAAAAGCCGCCAACCTGCCCTGGATCATGACCAAGGCTGATGCACCGCGACTGGGGCCGTTTTTGGACAGGCTGAAGACGTTGCTGCGACGTAAGCCCGCACTCTGCGACCGCTCCCCGGAGGCGCCCGGCGCGAGCCGGGCGACGCCTAGGGTCGTTTGATCAGCGAGGCCTCGTCAAGCCTGCTCAAGGCACATCGACACGCCCATCCCGCCGCCGATGCACAGCGTGGCCAGGCCTTTCTTGGCCCCCGACCGGCCCATCTCGTAAAGCAGGGTGGTGAGGATGCGCGCGCCCGAGGCGCCGATGGGGTGGCCGATGGCGATGGCCCCGCCGTTGACGTTGGTCTTGTCCGGATCGAAGCCCAGACCGCGGGTGACGCACAGCGCCTGGGCGGCGAAGGCTTCGTTGGCCTCGATCAGGTCCAGATCGGCCACGGACCAGCCGGCCCGCTTGAGCGCCAGTTGCGTGGCCGGGATCGGACCCGTGCCCATTACCGCGGGATCGACCCCGGCGGTGGCCCAGGAAGCGATGCGCGCCAGGGGCTTGAGCCCGCGCTTGGCCGCTTCGTCGGCGGTCATCAGCACCACGGCGGCGGCGCCGTCGTTGAGGCCCGAGGCGTTGGCGGCCGTGACCGTGCCATCCTTGGTGAAGGCCGGACGCAGGCCCGCGACGGATTCATAGGTCGCGCCGTGTCGGATGTACTCGTCCTTGTCGACCACGGTGTCGCCCTTGCGGCCCTTGATGGTGACCGGCGCGATCTCAGCGTCGAACTTGCCGGCCTTCTGCGCGGCTTCGGCGCGGTTCTGCGACTGGACGGCGAAGCGGTCCTGGTCCTCGCGGGTGATCTGGCCCTGGGCGGCGACATTCTCGGCGGTCATGCCCATGTGGTAGCCGTTGAAGGCGTCCCACAGGCCGTCCTTGATCATGGTGTCGACCATGGCCAGGTCGCCCATTTTGGTGCCGTTGCGCAGGTGCGCGGCGTGCGGCGCCTGGCTCATGCTTTCCTGGCCGCCGGCCACCACGATCGTGGCGCCGTCCCTGATCTGCTGCATGCCCAGAGCCACCGCCCTCAGGCCCGATCCGCAGATCTGGTTCAGGCTCCACGCCGGGGCGCCGAAGGGGATGCCCGCGCCCATCGAGGCCTGTCGGGCGGGGCCTTGGCCCGCGCCGGCCTGCAGCACATGGCCCAGCACCACTTCGCTGACCTCGTTCGGATCGACTGACGCACGCTCGAGCGCCGCCTTGATCGCCGTGGTCCCGAGCGCTGAGGCGGGCACGCCCGACAGAGCGCCGTTGAAAGCGCCGACAGGCGTGCGGGCGGCCGAAACGATAACGATGTCAGTCATGGGACGGGCTCCTGCCGATCGTCAGAGGGCAAATAATATCCAAAAACGCCACTTGGCGCAGGCGCTGCGGATTTAAGCATTGCTGCACTAGCGCCGGATGATGTCATCCGCAATAATGTGGCGCTGCACAAGAGTGCTCCAAGCGCGTCCGTTCCAATTTTTTGGGGGGGTTATGGTCGATCCTGTGGCTTCCGATACGAAACCCGAAAATGCCAAGGGCGGAGGCGACCGCGTCGTCATCAAGAAATACGCGAACCGCAGGCTCTATAATACCGCCTCCAGTTCCTACGTGACCCTCGAACACCTGAGCGACATGGTGAAAAAACATGTCGACTTCGTGGTCTATGACGCCAAGACAAATGACGACATCACGCGCTCGGTGCTGACCCAGATCATCTTCGAGGAAGAAAATCGCGGCACGCAGAATCTTCTGCCCATTCAGTTCCTGCGGCAGCTGATCCGCTTCTACGGCGACTCGATGCAGGCTCTGCTGCCTAGCTATCTGGAGCTGTCGCTCGACAGCTTCACCCAGCAGCAGGAGCGCATGCGCTCGCAGCTCACCGAGACGCTCGGCGGCAACCAGGGCCTGAAATACTTCGACGACCAGGTGCGCCAGAACATGCAGTTGTTCGACCGCGCCATGAAAATGTTTTCGCCCTTCACCTTCCCGCGCCCGGAAGACGCGCCCAAGCCGGCCGCCGGCGCCGCCGCGCCAACGGCGCCGGCGTCCGCCGCCGCCAAGAGCGAGGATGCGGAATCGCTCAGCGATCTGAAGAAGCGGCTGGAAGAGATGCAGCAGCAGATCGAGAAGCTCGCCTCCAAGGGCTGATCTGGCCACCGGGCCTTAACCCTCGGCTGGCATGGTGTGCCGCCGAGGAGTTCCGCATGACCGACCCGATCGATCCGCCGCGCCCCGTCCGAGGCGACCGTCGCCAGACCGCGCGCCGGGCCAACGATCCGCCGCCGACTTCCGCTCAGGGTGCGGGTAAAGGCGCGGGCCAGGGTGCGGCTCAGACGACCGCCCAGCTTCCGGTCCCCGTCGCGCCTGCGCCCGCCGCCGACGCCAAGCCGATCCTGTCGGCGCACCTGATCGGCCAGGAAGGCCAGAAGCGCGGCCTGCGCGGCGGCCCCGAAACCCTGTCCAAGGCCAAGGCTGCCTATCTCACCGCCGAATGGTCAGGGCCGACCGACCGGCGCAATCGCGCCGGAGTCATGTCCAAAACCAAGATCTGATCCTATGGCCGGCGGGTGGCGCCGGTCTTGCTTGGTGAAAGGGCAGCCTTCGCCCTTCGCCTAAGGATCGCCCATGAGCGCCGCCTTCACCTTCGCCACCCGCGCTTTCGACGTGCTGGTGGTCGCTCTCGTCTTCACGGTGATGTCGTAACCACGCTTACGCTCGCCCGCTCCGGCCACGCCTAGTCGTGGGTCAGATCGATCTCGCGGCGCGACGCCACTATGGTGACGATGAATCCGGCCAGCACGTCGAGCAACACCATCAGCGTGATGAGGAAAAAGGTCGAGGTGGCGAAGGCGCCGAATAGCAGGAACTCCACCAGGCAGACGATGAACAGCACCATCGACAGCGAGTGGTTGATGATCGCCACCCGCCGGCTGGAGGTCGATTTGAGCAGTTCTACGAACAGGATCACCAGCGACGCCATCAGGAGCAGGTCGCCCAGACCCACCGACCAGGCGGCGCCCGAGGCCATGTGAACGGAAAACAGCGGCTGGGTCAGCTGATCCTGGGCGTCGGTCGCCTTGAACCCGCCGATGGTCAGCGCGACCAGGTTGTAGATCAGCACCACCAGCGCCAGCAGCGGAAATACAGCGAACATGGCGAGTCTCCCCCTTCCGCGGCCCCAGGCTAGCGAGTTTGCGCCGGTGTGCAAACGCAGGCGGGAAAGGCGGCGTTTTCGTTAGGCCCGGTGCGTGGCCAGGCGCGATGCGGCGGGTTTGGGCGAGGCCGGCGCGGGCTGGGTCTTGGGCCGGCGGGTCAGGGCGCTTACGCCGCCCGCCGAGAGCAGGCTGACGTCGGCCAGGGCGACGCCGATCGACCATTTGTTGGCGGCGGCGATGTAGCGCGGCGACCAGATCGGGTCGTACTTGTCCTTGTACCGCCGCACGCCCTGAAAATTGTAGAGGTCCTCGCCGCGCTCGAACAAAAGCCGGCCGACCCGTGTCATCAGGGGCGCGAGGCGGCGCGCCTCCAGGCCCGCCAGCGGCGCCATGCCGAATTCGAACGACTCGTAGCCCTGCTCGCGGCCCCAGGCGAGCAACTCCACGAACAGGAAATCCATGATGTTCTTGGGCGCGTTCTCGCCGTAGCGCATCAGGTCCATCGAGAAGGACGCACGGTCGGCGGTGGTCCAAAGATTGGCGAAGGCGACGATCTGGCCCTCCACGCGCACCAGGGCGCAGGGGAATTCGTTGATGTAGTCCAGGTCGAACCGGCCCATGGAGAAGCCCTTCTCCCCGCCGGCGTGATGCGCCAGCCATTGGTCGGAAATGCTCTGCAGGGCTTTGCCATAGAGGGCCGCGCGGCCGGCGTCGATCACCTCGAACTGGGCGCCGCTTTCGGCCGCCTTGCGCCAGTTGCGCCGCAGGACTTCACGCTTGCGGCCCTGCAGGGAAAAATCTTCCAGCCGCACCGTGGCGGACTCGCCCGTCTTCTGCACGGCGAAGCCCATTTCGACGATCTCGGGCAGAAGGTCGGGCCCGACAGCGTAAAGGGCCAGGCGGGCGGCGTGGGCGTCGGCCAGTTCGCGGAAACGCCACAGCAGCTCCTGGCGCTCGCACACCAGGCCGACCGGGGCGCCGAAGGCGATCCAGGAGCGGCCGCGCACGCCGAACATCAGGAAGCTCTTGCCCGACTCCGAGAACAGGAAGCGCTTGTCGCCCAGCAGCGCGAGGTTGGAGTCCGGCGTGGACTTCTGAGCTTCGGCCAGGATGGCGCGGGCGCGGGCGAAGTCGGGATCGTGGTCGCTGACGATCGCCGGGGTGGCGGGGGTCGACACCAGGCGCCACAGGCCGATGGCCAGGAACAGTACGCCCACGCCCGTCCAGGCGCGCAGCGAGCGGCTGGCGTCGGCGCTGACCATCACCCGCCAGAACAGCTGATCCCCGTAGGCGACGTTGTGATAGGACCACAGGCTGAGCATGCCGGCGCCGACGAAGGCGGCGAAAGCCGACAGCAGCCAGCCGGGCTTGATCTCCAGGCGGCTCAGCCGCGCCATGCGCGGGAAGGCGGCGTGTAGCGGCAGCAGCATCAGGCACAGAGTGGTCAGCACCACCGTCTCGCCCCAGTTCATGCCCTTGAACAGCGCAAGCGTCGCCGCCGTGGCCAGCAGGGTCACCGCCGCCGACCAGGCCGCGTCCAGGCGTTGGCGCAGGCCAAACGCCACCAGCACCAGCATCAGGCCGATGATCGAGGAGACGAAGTGGCTGACCTCGATCACGGGCAGGGGCGCGTGGTCGGCCAGCCAGCGCAGGCGCTCGGGGTCGCCAGGCGTCGCGCCTGACGCCAGCAGCATCACGCCCGCCGCGAAGGTCAGCAGGGCCATGATGTTCGGGCCGATCACCAAAGCCGCGGGGCGAATATCACGCCAACCGATCATGGAACTCCTTGGCCCACGCTCAGCGGACCGGACAGGCCTTATACCGCCGGAAGCAGGCGCTGGACCAGCGGCTTGGCCCGCGGCGGAATAGCGCTCGCCCCGAAAGCCTTGGGGCGCAAGGTGAACAGTCATGGCGTCCGTCCGTTAGTATCTCGCTAACGTTAGAGCGTCGCCGCCGGCTCTCAGTCCCCACGTGCACAAAGGTCGCACCTTTGCTCTTAGCCTTCGGTGCGGAAGTAGGGCTCGACTTCGCCCTGAAGCTTGATGGTCAAGGGCGCGCCGCGCCGATCGACCTTAGCGCCCAGCGCCAGCCGCACCCAGCCCTCGCTCACGCAGTATTCCTCGACGTTGGTCTTCTCCACGCCCTTGAAACGGATGCCCACGCCGCGTTGCAGCAGGTCGGCGTCGTAGTACGGGCTGCGGGGGTCGGTGCTGAGGCGGTCGGGAGGCTGGTCGGTCATGGTCGGGTCTATCTTCGGCTCAGGAAGGCCGCCTAAAAGCACAGCGAGGGGGCCATGACCAGAGTTTCAGGCCAGTCTCGCGCCTGCGGTCGGTTTGAGGCCGCCGCGTTCCAGCCCTATTCCGACCGGACCTGGACGGTCTAGGATTTGGCCATGGCATTTTCCGACCAGGATTTGGAAGCGCAGGCGGCGCTGTGCTGCGGGGCCCAGGAGGCTGCGCCGCACGCGCGTTTGGCGAGCATGTTGCTGACCGCCGGCCGCGCGGTCGAAGCCCTGCAGGCGGCCGAACGCGCCCTGGCCTTGGACGCCGGGAACGGCGAGGCCCAGGCTGTGGGCGCCGAGGCGCTGGCCGCGATTCAGGCGATGGATCCGGCCCTGGCCGCACTCGAGATCGCCGTGGTCCTTCGCCCGAGCGATCCGGGGCCGGCGCTTGAGCTGGGCTACAGCTATGCCGAACTGGGCCAGGCCGTGGCGGCCGAACGTGCGTTCAAACGCGCCCTGGCGGCCGATGCGGACCATGCCGACGCGCATGCAGGTCTTGGCGCGCTCTATCTGCAGGCGGGCATAGACGACGGGGCCGAGCATCACGCGGCCCTTGCCCTGCGCCTCAAGCCCGGCCAGGCCGTGGCCAGCCAGACCCTGTCCGCCATCCTCGAGCGGCGTGGCGCGCATGGCGAGGCGCAGGCCGTGCTCGACCACGCCTATCGTCGCCAGAGCCTGTTCCTGGAGCCAGCGGCCGACCCGCGCATGAGCGTGCTGGTCCTGGCCACCCAATCGAACGGCAACGTGCCCTACGGCGCCCTGATGCCGCCGCGGCTCTACGGCCGGCTGATCTGGTACATGGAGCACGCGCGTCTGGACGAGATCGGGCGCGCCGGGCCCGACTACGACGTGGTGTTCAACGCCATCGGCGACGCCGATCTGGCCGAGCCGAGCGCCGCGACGGTGCGCCGGTTCCTCGCCGGCTGCTCAAGGCCCGTGCTCAATCGCCCCGAAGCGGTGGCGCGCACCCGCCGCGACCGGCTCCCCGCGTTGCTCTCAGGACTGGACGGGGTGGTGGCGCCGGCGGCGGTCCGCGTCGAACGGACGGACGGGCGGGCCCTGCTGGCGGCGGCGCGGGCGGGCGGCCTGGAGGAGCCAGTGTTGGTGCGGCCGATCGGATCGCACGGCGGCGCCGGCCTGACGCGCGCGGACTCGGCCGAGGCGCTCGCCGCGGCCGGCGAGGCCCTGGCGGGCCGGGCGGCCTATCTGACCCGGTTCCATTCGTACCGCGCGCAAGACGGGCTGTGGCGCAAGGGCCGGGCGATCTTCATCGACCGGCGGCCCTATCCCTATCACTGGGCGGTCGCCGACGATTGGTTGGTGCATTATGAAAGCTCGGGCACGGCGGGCCACGCGGGGCGGCGGGCCGAGGAGCGAAGGTTTCTCGAAGACCCGGCCTCGGCCATCGGCGCCGCCGCATGGCGCGCGGTGGGCGAGATCGGCCGGGCGCTCGATCTGGATTACGCGGGACTGGACTTCAGTGTTCTGGAGGACGGCCGGGTGCTGGTGTTCGAGGCCAACGCCACCATGCTGGTCCATTCCGAGCCCGAGGACGCGGTCACGGCCTATAAGAACCCGGCCGTGACCGCCATCGTCGGGGCGTTCCAGGCGATGCTGCAGGACCGCCGGGGCTGAACCCCGACGGGCCCCTCCCCAGCTCACGGCGTCAGTTGGCGGGCGACGTGGTTTTCGCGCTCGTTCAGCTGGCGGTGCTCGACGGGGGTGATGTGGCCGCCGAAATGGCGGGCGTCTAAGCGCTCGTCACGGCGAACCTGGCGCAGCTCGGCGCGCATCGCCTGGGCCTTGACCGGCCCGATCCGGCCTGCGCGGCGGTCGATCGCGATCCGGTGATCCAGACGGGCCGCGCGTGCGTTCACCTCGGCACGGGCCGGGTGGGTCGCCTGGAAGCGGGTTTCGGCGGAGGCGCCGCCGGCGACACCGAGCGCGGTGATCAGGCCGAGGGTGGCCAGCAGGGTCTTGGCGGAGGTCTTCATGGTCCAGTCTCCTATCGAGAGATCAAGCCGATGTGGCTTGGGAGACGGTATGAGCCTTCGCGCTTGAACCGGTTCGGTATGGCCCGTTCAGGCCTCGGTCAGGCGCATGAACGGCGACTGACAGACGGGGGGCCTACTTGTGCTGGCGAACCAGGGCGAGAAACTCCTCGCGCGTGCGCGGGTCGTCGCGCATCACGCCCATCATGCGGCTGGTGGTCAGGTTGGAGCCGGGCGTCTTGACCCCGCGCAGGGTCATGCAGCTGTGCTCGGCCTCGATCACCACGCCCACGCCCTGGGGCTGCAGCACTTCCTGAATCGCCTCGGCGATCTGGGCGGTGAGCTTTTCCTGGATCTGCAGGCGATGGGAGAAGCCTTGCACCACCCGCGCCAGCTTGGAGATGCCCACCACCCGGTTGGTCGGCAGGTAGCCGACGTGAGCGCGCCCCACCACCGGCAGCATGTGGTGCTCGCAGAAGCTGACCACGCGGATATCGCTCAGCACCACCAACTCGTCATAGCCGCCCACCTCTTCGAAGGTGCGCTCCAGATATTCGCGCGGGTCCTGCTCATAGCCGGCGAACAGCTCCCGGTAGGACTTGGCCACGCGCTTGGGCGTGTCGGCCAGGCCTTCCCGGTTGGGATCGTCGCCCGCCCAGCAGATCAGGGTGCGAACGGCGGCTTCGGCTTCGGCCTGGGTCGGCCTTGGGGGCGGGGAAGGCGATTGATCAGTCATAACGCTCGCAGTTCTACTCGGCGCGCCAAGCCCTCAGGGGGCCTCCCGCGCGGGCCAAGTGAGATATCAGGCTCGGCGGGCGCCGTCCAAGCGCGGCTTAGTCCTTGACCTCGACGCTGGGACGGTCGTCGCCAGAGGACACTTCCGCGTGCCAATGGCCGTCGGCGTCTTCATAGACGATGCCCTCGCTGTCGCCAGGAACGACCTGTTCGCGGGCGGCGCGTTCGGCGGCCTTGTGCGCGGCCTCGCGGTTGGCGAAGGTTTCCGAATAGACGCCGTCAGACCGGTAAGCCCAGCCGCCGTCGTGCTCGACGATTTCGTAAGTGATCGTGGTCATTGCGCTGGCCGCCTCAGGGTTGGGGCGGCCAGCCTATACCCATCCAGGCCCGCAGGCCCAGCGTAGCAGGTCGGTTTAGTGCGCGTGGCGGCTCAGATAGCTGATCGCGCTGATGATGCCCCACCACAGGGCGGCCGAGGGGACGACCGCCATGACGATGCCGCGCGCGGGGGAATAGCGGGCGGGCCGGTGGGCTTGCTTCAGGCGGCCGGTGTAGAGATCGGCCTTGAGTTGAGCCTGCAGATCGCGCGCCCGGGCGCCTGAATTCGCCGCGTCATCGGCGATCCACGGCGAAGCGCCGGCCAGGGACGAACCCGACGGCGGCGAGGCCACGAACTGGGCCGTACGATTGGTCAATGCAGCCATACGCTTGAACTCCTCCCCGAAACAATGACCTAACGCCCTTAAATTTGAATTGGATTGTATAGTTAAAAAACGTGAATAGCCACTTCCAATGATGCGACAATCGGCAGCACGCGCGCGGGCTTTCGCTTGCGACACCTGTATTCGCACCTGCGAGATGTTTATTGCGATGCATTAGGCTTAATTATCGCAGGCAAACCCGACCTGTGGCGCCTAATTTTCACTCACTGTTAACCGGAAACGCCCCGGGCTCAGGTGGAATAAGGCAGAAAATCAGTCCATTAGCGAATAGCGGGCCAAGCCTGCCACTGTTGCGTTGGGTCTAAACTGATTAACGGCGCTTTGGCCAAGGTCTGCGCGCGGCAGGCCAGACGCCGCGGTGCGGCGCTCCAAATCGCGGTGTTCGTCCGTGACCCGAGGGTTTCGGCGGCCCAATTGACACGCTGTTGTGACCGGCGAGATCCTGTCAGCCGCCCCAAAAACTGCCCGGCGCTCGTGGAGGAGGCCCGATGCCCGGAGCCCCGACTCGCGTCCTGGTCGAGGGAGTCCGCTGCACCGCCGGCGGCTTGATGCTGGCGCTGGACGCGGCGGGCGCGGGCTGGGCCCAGCCGGGCCCGGCCAATGCCCCGCCCGGGCCCGCCGACCTGTTCATGGCCCATTGCGCGCCACGCCCTGACTCGCCCGCCGGAAACGCGCCCTCGCGGGCCCAGATGGCCAGGCGTTCGCCCGGACGCATCATCCAGATGCTGACCTAGGGGCCTATTGCCGCCGCGGCCCAGGACCTGTCGCCCAGCCAGATCAAGGCCGTGGCCGCCTGGCTGGCGCCGACCCCGGCGACCGCGCCCGGCGACCCTTCTGAACCGACGCCCGAGGCTGGCGGTTCGTGAGGCCGCGGCGTGGATAGGCGCGCGCCGCCATCCTGTGCTATCGGGCGCGACCCTATGTGAGCCGCGCTATGCCGCACCTTTCCCTCGATGTTTCCCGCTATGCCCTGTTGTTTGTCGCCTCGCTGTGGGCCGGGGCGCAGAATCAGCTCGCCGGCGGCGGCTCATTCCTGACCCTTCCCGCTCTGATCATGACCGGCATGGACGCGCGCGCGGCCAACATCACCTCGACCGTCGCCCTGTTCCCTGGCCAGATCACCGGCGGCTGGGTCGGGCGCAAGAAGGCCGGCGGAACGCCGTCCTTGTCCCTGCGCGCCCTGGTCATCATCAGCCTGATCGGCGGCGCGGTCGGCGCGGTGATGATCCTGCTCACGCCCTCGAGCTTCTTCGCGCGCCTGGTGCCGTGGCTGGTGCTGTTCGCCACGGCCGCCTTCGCCTGGGGCAGCTTCGGGCGCAAGCCGGGCGTGGCCGCCGCGCCGATGCGTCCGTGGGTCGCCGGCCTGATTCAGTTCCTGATCGCGGTCTATGGCGGCTATTTCGGCGGCGGTATCGGTTTTCTGATGCTGGCGGCCCTGGCGCTCAGCGGCGTGGCCATGCACGTGGCGGGGGCCACCAAGAACGTGCTGGCCGGGGTGATGAATTTCACCGCCGTGCTGATCTTCCTGTTCTCGGGCCAAGTGCACTGGATCGCCGCCCTGATCTCCGGTGTCGCGGCCGTGCTCGGCAGCCTGATCGGCGCGCGCCTGCTGCACCGTGTCAACGAACGGTTGCTACGCGTGGTCGTGGTGGCGATCGGCGTGCTGCTGACCGTAGGCCTGTTCCTGCGCCAGGCGGGCTAAGGCGCCGCCGCGTGTTCGCCGCCGCCCGGCGGGAACGCTTTGAGCCCAAGCGTGCAATTCGCCGGGCGCCCGCGCCCAGGCCGTCGCGGCCGCCCTCGACGCCACGGCGGGCCGTTACGAAGACGAGATCGAGCGCGCCGACTGCTAAAACCGGAAACTTTGGAGCGGGCGGGGGGAATCGAACCCCCGACATTCAGCTTGGGAAGCTGACGTTCTACCTCTGAACTACGCCCGCGAGGCGGCGCAAAATAGACGATCCGGGCGGCGGGGCAAGCCGCCTTGGCGAGCGTGGGCGCCAGCGACGTCGGGCCCGGCCCGCCAGATTGGCGGCGCTAGCTGTTGAGGGCCTGATTGACCACGGCGCGCGCCTCGTCCTGAACCTGGCGCAGATGATCCTCGCCGAGGAAGGATTCCGCGTAGATCTTGTACACGTCCTCGGTGCCGGAGGGGCGCGCGGCGAACCAGGCGTTCTCGGTCGTCACCTTCAGGCCGCCGATCGGCTCGTTGTTGCCGGGCGCCCTGGTCAGCACGTGAGTGATCCTCTCGCCCGCCAGAGTGTCGGCGGTGATGTCCTGCGGGCTGAGCGCCCCCAGGCGGGCCTTTTGGGCGCGGTTGGCGGGGCTGTCGAGGCGGGCGTAGACCGGGGCGCCGTGCTGGGCGGTCAGGTCGCCGTAGAGCTGGCTCGGGCTCTTGCCGGTGATTCCGATCATTTCGGCGGCCAGCAGGGCCAGGATGAGGCCGTCCTTGTCGGTGGTCCACACCGAGCCGTCGAAGCGCAGGAACGAGGCGCCGGCCGATTCCTCGCCGCCGAAGCCGACGCTGCCGTCGTAAAGGCCCTGGACGAAGTATTTGAACCCGACCGGGGTCTCCAGCAGGCGGCGGCCGAGCGAGGCGGTCACCCGGTCGATCATCGAGGACGAGACCAGGGTCTTGCCCACGGCGACATTGCCCGCCCAGTGCTCCCGGTGGCTGAACAGATAGGCGATGGCCACGGCCAGGTAGTGGTTGGGATTCATCAGCCCGCCGTCAGGCGTGACGATGCCGTGCCGGTCCGCGTCGGCGTCGTTGCCCGTGCCCACGTCGTAGAGGCCAGGCTCGCGCATGGTGTGGATCAGGTTGGCCATGGCGGCAGGAGAGGAGCAGTCCATGCGAATCTTGCCGTCGGTGTCGAGCGGCATGAAGCCCCACTGCGGATCGACCACGGTGTTGACCACGGTCAGTTTCAGCCGGTGCCGGTCGGCGATCTCGCCCCAGTAGCCCACGCTGGCGCCGCCCAGGGGATCGGCGCCGATTTTTACCCCGCACCGGCGGATGGCTTCCAGGTCGATGATATTGGGCAGGTCGTCGACGTAATGCGCCAGGAAGTCGTAGCGCCCGGCCTTGGCTAGGGCCCGCTCGAACGGGACCCGGCGCACGTCCTTCAGCCCGCTCTCGAGCAGGGCGTTGGCGCGCGCGGCGATGGCGCCCGTGGCGTCCGATCCCGCCGGGCCGCCCGAGGGCGGATTGTACTTGAATCCGCCGTCCCGTGGGGGATTGTGCGAGGGCGTGATCAAAATGCCGTCGACCAGATGGGCAGGGTCCAAACGGTTCAGCCGCAGAATGGCGTGCGACACCACCGGCGTGGGCGTGAAGCCGTCGCGCGAGTCGATCAGGGTCTCGACCTCATTGCCGACCAGAACCTCGAGCGCCGTGCGCCAGGCCGGCTCGGACAGGCTGTGCGTGTCGCGTCCGACCAGGATCGGCCCGGCGATCCCCTGAGCGGCGCGGTATTCCACGATGGCCTGGGTGATGGCGGCGATGTGGTCTTCGTTGAACGACCCGTCCAGGCTCGATCCGCGATGGCCCGAGGTGCCGAAACTGACCCGCTGGCCGGGGTCGGAGGGGTCAGGACGTCGGTCGTAATAGGCGCTCAGAAGAGCGTTCAGATCGACGAGATCTTCGGGAAGGGCGCGCTGGCCGGCTCTGGGATGCATGGCGAATTGGTAGCCAGCGGCCACGCCCGGCGCAATGGCCGCGCGGGCCCCTACGGCCGCTCAGCGCAGTTTGTGATCAGCGCCAAGGCTTGAAGTGCTTGGACAGCTTCAGCCCCTGGCGCTGATAGTGCGAGCCGTCCTGGCCGTAGAGGCGCTCGGGCCGCTCGGTCAGGGGCTCGAACACCAGCCGGGCCACGGTTTGGCCGTCCTCCAGCAGGAACGGCGTCTCATGGCTGCGCACCTCCAGCACCCCGCGCGAGCCCTGGCCCGCGGCCTCCGCCGTGCCGAAGCCCGGATCGAAGAAGCCGGCGTAGTGCACGCGGAACTCGCCGACCGACGGGTCGATCGGCGTCATCTCGGCCGCCTGCAGCACGGGGATCTCGACGGCCTGCTTGGAGGCCAGGATGTAGAACTCGCCGGGGTCGAGCAGCAGCTCGCCGTGGCGCGGCTCCAGCGGCTCCCAGAAATCGCGCGGGTCGTGGCCGTCTTCCAGGTCCAGGTCGATCACCCCGGCGTGGCGGCGCGCGCGAAAGCCAGCCAGGCGTTCGGTCAGGTCCACGCCTACGCTGGTGATGTTGAGCTTGGGCGGATCGCCCTGTTTGAGGCGCAGCTGATTGAGCCGCGTGCCCGAGCGGACCAGGACGGAAAACGTCTGGGGCGCGATCTCGATGTAGAGCGGACCGGTATAGCCCTCGGCCACGTCGTCGAAGGCGGGGCTGTGGTCGGTGAGAAGGCGCACGAACACGTCGACCCGGCCGGTCGAGCTCTTGGGATTGGCGCGCCCGCAAACGCCGGCCGGCAGGGCCAGGGTCTCCTGCACCTCGGCGATGTAGACGCAGCCCTTTTCCAGCACCGCGCCCTTGGTCAGGTCGAGCCGGTGCATGGCCACGTCCTTGAGCCGGTCGGTCACCTTGCGCTGGGCGCCCGGCAGGAACGAGGCGCGCACGCGCCAGCAATACTCGCCCAGGCGCAGATCGATGCTGGCCGGCTGGACCTGATCGAGCTCGAACGGGGCGGGGGCGGCGATGGCGCCCTGGGCGATCAGGGCCGACAAGGCTTGGGAAGGCAGGATGCCGGGCGTTGATTTCATCGGCAGGACATTCGCCGCCCGGCCAGAGTCTGTCCAGACCAGTCTTGCCGCCTTGACTTGGCGATGAAGTCGCCTTTCATGCCGGCCCTCCAAGGAGATGCGTCATGGCCGATCCGTCCGAGCCGCCCAAGCCCAGCGATCCCAGCCAGTGGGAAACCGCCACCAAGCTGGTGCGCGGCGGTCTGAACCGTTCGCCGTTCGGCGAGACGGCCGAGGCGCTCTATCTGACCCAGGGCTTCGTCTACGACACCGCCGAGCAGGCCGACGCCCGCTTCGCGGGCGATCAGCCGGGCTTCGTCTATTCGCGCTACGCCAACCCGACCAACCGCATGTTCGAGGAGCGCCTGGCGCTGCTGGAAGGGGCCGAGACGTGCCGGTCGGCGGCGTCGGGCATGGCGGCGGTGGGGATGGCGATCCAGGGCCTGGTCAAGGCGGGCGACCATGTGGTGGCCGGCCGCGCGCTGTTCGGCTCGTGCCGTTGGATCCTGGCGCAGTGGCTGCCGCGCTTCGGCGTAGAGACCAGCTTCGTGGCGCCCGACATCGAGGCCTGGCGCGCCGCCGTGCGGCCCAACACCACCCTGTTCGTGATCGAGACCCCGGCCAACCCCTTGCTGGAGATGGTCGATATCGCCGCTGTGTGCGCCATCGCCAAGGAGATCGGAGCCAAGGTGGTGGTCGACAACGTGTTCGCCACGCCGATCTTCCAAAAGCCGCTCGAGCTTGGCGCCGACATCGTGGTCTATTCGGCCACCAAGCACATCGACGGCGGCGGCCGGGTGATGGGCGGGGCGATCCTCGGCAAGACCGAGCTGATCGAGGAGGCCTATAAGGATCCTCTGCGCCATCTTGGCCCGACCTTGTCGGCCTTCAACGCCTGGGTGCTGCTCAAGGGGCTGGAGACGCTGGACCTGCGCGTTCGCGCCCAGAGCGCCACCGCCGCGGTGCTGGCCGACGTGATCGCCGACCACCCCAAGGTCAGGCGCGCCTTCTATCCCACGCGTAAAGACCACCCGCAGTACGAGGTCGCCCGCAAGCAGATGACCGGCGGCAGCAGCATCGTGGCCTTCGACGTGGGCGACGCGGCCGCGGCGTTCCGGGTGCTGAACGCGTTCTCGCTGATCGACATCTCCAACAACCTGGGCGACGCCAAGTCCATGGCCACCCATCCCTGGACCACCACTCACCGTTCGACGCCCGAGGAAGATCGGCTGGCCATCGGCCTGACCGCCGGGTGCGTGCGCCTGTCGGTGGGGCTGGAGGGGGCGGCGGACCTCGAACGCGACGTTCTGCGCGCCCTTGACCAGGCCTGAGTCGCCGATCCACCTCGGCGGATGACGGCTTAGCGGGGCGAAGTTTCGCCCGGCTCCAGCTCGTAGGTGCGTGAGCAGTATTCGCAGGTGACGCGGATCAGGCCGTCGGCCTCGACCATGTCGGCGCGCTCCTCGTCCGAAAACGAGCCCAGCACGGCCGCGATACGCTCGGTCGAGCAGCGGCAGAAGGCCTTGAGCGGCGTGGGCTGGAACAGCCGCACCCCATCCTCGTGGAACAGTCGCCACAGCAGGGTCTGGGGCGGCACGGTCGGATCGACCAGCTCGTCCTCGCCCAGGGTCTCGAACAGAGCCTCGGCCCGCTCCCACGCGTCGGCGGTCGGGCCGCGCGCCTGATCCTCGGCCACGTTCTGCAGCAGCAGGCCGCCGGCGCGCCAGGTGAAGCCCGCATCGGTCTGCAGCTCTGCCACGGCCAGACGCACCCGGGTGGGCGTCTGCTCGGACTGGGCGAAATAGCGCTCGGCGCACAGGGCCAGGGTCTCGCCCTCGATTGGGGTGACGCCCTGGTAGCGCTCGGTGTCCGGGCCCTGATCGACGGTCATAATGAACACGCCCTTGCCCAGCAGGGCGTCGGCGCCGGGGCGCTTGAAGCCGCTGCTGAGAGCGGCCACGCCCTCGGCGTCGAACCGGCAATAGCCGCGCAGGCTGCCTTCGGTGTCGTAGTCGGCCACTACATAGGCGACCGGCCCGTCGCCCTGGGCCTGCACGATCAGCCGGCCCTGGAACTTCAGGCTCGATCCGACCAGGGCGGCCAGCACGCAGGCCTCGCCCAAGAGGTTGGCCACCGGTTCGGGATAGGCGTGACGGCTGAGAATGTCGTCAACCACGCCGGACAGGCGGGCGATGCGTCCGCGCACGGGCCAGCCTTCGATCTGGAACACGGCGATAGCGTCGTCGCCGTCGATGGGGGCGGGCGTTTCGGGGGAGGAGGACATTTTGCTCACGCGCCTAGATAGGCGCTGAGGCCCATGGGCGCCAGCGCGGCCGCTAGAACGCTTCCAGGCACCAGGCCAGCACGGCTTTTTGCGCGTGGATGCGGTTTTCCGCCTCGTCCCAGATGACCGATTGGGGGCCGTCGATCACCTCGGCGGTCACTTCCTCGCCGCGGTGCGCGGGCAGATCGTGGAAGAACAGGGCGTCGGGCTTGGCCAGGGCCATCAGCGCCGAGTCGACCTGGTAGGGCCGCAGGGCCTGAAGGCGGGCCTGCGCGTCCGTGTCGCCCATCGACACCCAGGTGTCGGTGATCACGGCGTCGGCGCCGGCCGCCGCCTCGCGCGGATCGCCGGTCACGAGGATTTCGGCGCCGCTGGCGCGCGCGCGGGCGAGATCTTCCGCGTCGGGGCTATAGGCCTCGGGCGCGGCGATGGTCAGGGCGAAGCCGAACGCCGCAGAGGCGTGGATGAAGCTCGAGCACACGTTATTGCCGTCGCCGATCCAGGCCAAACGCCGCCCCGCGACCGGCCCGCGGTGCTCTTCGTAGGTGAGCAGGTCGGCCATGATCTGGCACGGGTGGCTCTTGTCGGTCAGGCCGTTGATCACCGGCACCGAAGCGGCCGCCGCGAAGGCCTCGACGTCGGCGTGGCTGTTGGCGCGGATCATCACCGCATCGACCATGCGCGACAGGACCATGGCCGTGTCCTCGATCGTCTCGCCGCGCCCCAGCTGCATGTCGGCGGCGGTGGCGATGATCGAGGCGCCGCCCAGCTGGCGCATGGCGGCGTCGAACGAGAAGCGCGTGCGCGTGGAGTTCTTCTGGAAGATCATGGCCAGGGTGCGCCCGGCCAGGGGCGCGTCGGCGTCCGCCTTGCCCTTGGGCCAGCCGAGACGCGCGTGCTTGCGCCGGCGCGCCTCATCCAGGATCGCCCGCAGGCTGGCCGGGTCCAGCCGCCACAGGTCGAGGAAGTGCCGCGTCATCACACGGCCGCCTGTTCGCTCAGGCGCGCGCGGGCGGCCTGGCACACGGCCTCGAACCGCTCCAGCGCCTCGCTGGCCTCCTGGGTGGTCATGATCAGGGCCGGCAGCAGGCGGATGCAGTTGTCGGCGCCGCCGGCGATCAACAGCCGATGGTCGCGCGCCAGCATCATCACGTCGCGGTTGTTGGGCTTAACCTGGATGCCGATCAGCAGGCCCTGGCCGCGGATGTCGCTGATCACATCGGGATAACGGTCCTTGAGCCCCGCGATCTGTTGGCGGAAATAGCCGCTCAGGGCGCGCACATGCTCCAGCGTCTCGGGCTTGGCGATCTCGTCGAACGCGGCGAGCGCCACGGCCATGGCCAGGGGATTGCCGCCCCAGGTGGAGCCGTGCGAGCCGAAGGTCATGCAGTCGCCGACCTTGTCGGTGGTCAGGCATCCGCCCACCGGGAAGCCGCCGCCCAGGGCCTTGGCCACGGTCATCATGTCGGGCTCCACGCCCGACCATTCATAGGCGAACAGCTTGCCGGTGCGGCCCATGCCGCACTGAATCTCGTCGTAGACCAGCAGGATGTCCTGCTCGTCGCAGATCCGGCGCATCTCGCGCAGGTCAGCGTCTGGGAACACACGCCCGCCGCCCTCGCCCTGCACGGGTTCCAGCATGATGGCCGCCGTCGTCGGGCCGATCGCCGCCTTCAGCGCGTCCATGTCGCCGAACGGCACGGTCAGATAGCCGGGCAGGCGCGGACCGAAGCCCTCGAGATAGGGCGCGTAGCCGCCCGCGTTGACCGCCGCATAGGTGCGGCCGTGGAAGGCGCCCTCGAAGGTGATCACGTCGATCCGCTCGGGCGCGCCCTTGGCCGCGTGGTATTTCCGGCAGATCTTCAGCGCCAGCTCGACCGCCTCGGCCCCGGAATTGGTGAAGAACACCTGGTCGGCGAAGGTCGCGGCGCACAGCCGGTCGGCCAGCGCTTCCTGCTCGGGGATGCGGTAGATGTTGGACACATGCCACAGCTTGTTGGCCTGGTCGGTGATGGCCTTGACCAGCCGCGGGTGGCAATGCCCCAGGCCGTTGACCGCGATCCCGGCCACACAGTCCAGATATTCCTCGCCCTTGGTCGACCACAGGCGCACGCCCTCGCCACGTTCGAATCCCAGGTCGCCACGGCTGTAGACGCCCATGACGTGGGTGGTGTCGGAAAGGCCGGGGGATGCGGCGGTACCAGTCAAGGGCGCCTCCAAAAAAGGACATCCAGAAAGGAAAATATCCCCGAACGCAGAGGCGCCGGGGACGAAAGGCGCGCTTTTCGCGCCTGGCGGACACGCTGTCAATCGCGGGTCTGTCACGCATCACGGGCGCGTGATGGTGCGTTGCAATAAAATGCTTGCTTTCTGCTGCGCCGCAACATATAAAGAAGGTGGCCCGACCCGGGCAGTTTCCTCCCTGTAAACTGGCGGCGCCGCAAGCGCCGCCATATTGTTTGTAACAGGGCCTCGTTAGTAAAAAATTAAGGAGTCTCTCGATGAACCGCTTGATCGAACGCATCGAAACCGCCGCCGACAACACCGCGATGGTGCTTCTGCTGGCCGCTCTGCCTGCCGCCGCCGCCGCGATCCTGTCCGCCGTTTTCTAAGCGACCCTATCGCGCCGTCTTCGCGTCGACCTTATAAAAATAACAAATTCAATGCTGCACCGCCGTCAAAGCCGGGCTTGAGCCCGACTTCGGCGGTGTGGTCTGGCTGACCTTGACCGGTGCGCCGGCGCTCCTGGCGTCGGTCACCAGGCCCTGGCAGTCCGCGTCCTTGGCCAGGCCGGCCGAGACGAAAGGCAGAACCGCGCTCAGCGGGGCCAGGATCGCGCCCAGGCCCACCGCGATGCCGGTCTGGGCGGCGACGGCTGTCGCGCTCACGCCGACGGTCGGCTTGGACAAGGTCCCGCCGACCTCGATCGGCGTCCAGATGCGCAGAAGCTCCGGATGCTTGGTCTGACCCTTGATCTTCAGGTCCAGCCGCTCCTGCCCCAGATCGATCACGCCTGAACCCGTGGCCGTCACCACGCCGGTGTCGATCACGAACTGCTTGGCGGTCATCAACCCATTGTGCACGTCGAACTGGGCCACCGCGCACCGGATGTCGGTCTGCTTGGGGTCCTTGGACAGCAGCATGAACAGGCCCCGTCCGACATTGATGCCCAGCAGCTCGGCGAACGCCTGGCGCATCTGGCCGCGCGGGATCACGAACACCACCTCGCCGTCCGCCGCCGCCGCCGCCTTGTGCACCGAGTCACCCACGCCCACGAGCCGCGCGCGCGCCTGCCAATTGCCCTGCACCACCGGCTGTCCCGCGCTGGTCTGATGGATCACCTGCTGCAGGCCGATGTCGGCGGCGCGCAGGTCCACGGCGGTCTTCGTGACGGGGCCGCTGGCGTCGATCCGCACGCTGCCGAACAGGCGGCCCTGGGTCAGATCGAACGACAGGGGGTCGATCGTCAGCACGCCCTCGCGCAGGGTCAGCTTGAGGCTGGCGCGTTGCATGGCGAACACCCCGGCCGTGATCGTATCGGCCCGGTAGGACACGTCGGCGTCCAGGCTGCGCAGGCGCGCGGTCTGCAGCGGCGTGTCGGGCAACACCGCCTTGGCCGCCCCCGTCGCGGAAGCCGGCTTGGCCCCGATCGGCAGCTTGATCTCGGCCGGGGCGTTGGCCGCCTGTGCGGCCGCCTTGCGCTGTGCGGGGCCGCCGATGATGGCCAGAAGGTCGGGGAAGTTCAGTTTGCGCGATGCGAGGTCGGCGGTCAGCTTGCGCCGACCCGACACGGTGTCCACGGCCAGCGCACCCTCCATGTCCGACTGGCCGATGGATCCGCTGATGCCGTTCAGGGCGAAGTGGGCGCCGCTGCGCTGGAACTTGGCGGACAGGTTGTAGGCGGGGCTGGCCGGCAGGCTGATGCCAGTGAGATCGTAAAGGCGGGCAAGGTTCGGTCCGTTCACGGCCAAGGTCCCGCCCACCGCGCTCATATCGAAGGGATGGGCGACCTCGCCGTCCGCGGCGATATGCGTCGTGCCGTCGCGGATATCCAGATGGAATGGGTAGGGCTGGGTGCGCTTGACCGCGATCAGCGGCCCGCCCGCGGCGACCAGGGTGAAGGCGTCGCTGTTGAGCTTGCCCTTGCCGTCAAGGCTGAAGCCCTTGCCGCCCGCCGAGACCGGCTTTTCGCTGGCCTGCACGGCGGCGTCGAAGGTGAGGCGCCGCTTCTGGTCGACCAGATGCACCTGACCGTCCTCGATCAGGAACTGGTTGATCGGCGGCAGCTTGATCGGCTGGCCCGCCTTGCTGGAGTCCAGGGTCCAGGTGTTGCGGCCGGCCTGGTCGCTCAAAAGGTCGAGCTTGAGCGCTTTGAGCTCCACCAACGGCAGTTCGAGACGCAGCAGAAACAGCGGCAGAAGCCGCACCTTGATGCGCCCGAAACCCAGGTCGGCCATGTCGCCGGCCCCGGCCCAGGCGGGCTTGCCGATCTTGAGACCGCCGACATCGATCTCCGGAGTCCATGACAGCAGATGCGCGCGCAGATCGCCGTCGATGCGCACGGTCCGGCCCATGCGCGCCGAGGCGTAGTTGCCGATCGGGCCCCGCAGGAAATTCCAGTTCTCGTTCGACAGCACCAGCAATATCAGCAGTGCGAGCACCAGCACGCTCGCGCCGATGACCTTGGGCGCGAGTCCCACCTTGCGGTTGGCCGAGGCCAGGGACTGATCGACGTGCTCGAACCGGCTCACGGGCGCCTCCGACCCGAATAGCGCCGGTACGGGCAATGCGTTCCGCGTTCGAGGGTGGCGCGGGCATGGCAAGGTGTTCGGGCCGCCCCCGCCGCCGGTCGATGCGCCTGCCGTCCCGGCGGCGTCCTGTCGCGCCCGCCGAGCCTTGAGCTTCACCGCCCGTTAACCGCGTCCCGCCCAGGCTTCGCCGAGACGAGGAGCTTCGCCATGGACCTTGGAGATCGCGCGCCGGCGTGGACCGCCGAGGGTTCGGCGGTGCTGGACGACGTCCTGCGCGACGGCGTGCACCGGTTCCAGCGGCCTTTGGACCCGCACGCGGCGGCCGCCCTGCTGGCCGAGCTCAAGGCCGAGCGGCGCTATGACGAGAACTTGTTCCTGAGCGAGGCCGCGTTCGACGCCGATCCGCAGCACCGCGGAGTCAATCCGCGGCCCGGCCGCAACCTGTTGGAAAAATACGCCGATCGCCTCGGTTTCATCGAGCAGGACCCCCAGATCGTGGGGGCGCTGACCGCCCTGTTCGGGGCCGACTACGAACTGATCGACCGCAAGGTGGTGTGCGGCGTGCCCGCCCGGTCGATCCCCCCGTGGCTCAAGGCGCGCATCCTCGGCAATCCGGTCAACAACCTAGGCGCCTATGTGCAGCCCCAGTACCGCGACGTGACCTATTTCTACGGCATCGACTTCCACCAGGACCTGATCGACTTCAAGGACCGTGAAGCCGACTTCATCACCCTCTACGTCTATCTGCACCCGGTCACACGGGCCGACGCGCCGCTCTATGTCCTCGAAGGCAGCCACGCCGTCGGCGCCTCGGTGTTCCCGCACGATCTGACGCGGGCGGAAGACGGATGGCTCTATCGCAACGGCTCCCAAGGTCAGGCCCTGTGCCGCCAGCATGTCCTGACGGGCGATACGGGCTTCGCCGCCCTTTGGCACGCCTGCACCCTGCATGGCACCCAGCCCGACGCCGCCGACCACGAGCGCATTTCGCTGCGCTATCTGATCGGCCCCAAAGCCGGCGCACGCGCGGGAATCCATGCGGTGAACGCGGCGCTGGGCGTTCCCTTGAGCCTGGCGGGCACGCGTGTGGACCTCGGCGCGGCCGGCGAGGCCGTCATCAAAGCCAACACGGTCAACCGGGCTTAGCTGCTCGAACGCCGCTCGGGTCAGTCTTCCAGATCGAGCGAATAGCCGGCCGAGCGCACGGTGCGGATCGGGTCGGCCTCGATGTCCTGGTTGAGCGCCTTACGCAGGCGGCCGATGTGCACGTCGACCGTGCGGGCTTCGACATAGACGTCCGAGCCCCACACCGCGTCCAGCAGCTGTTCGCGGCTGAACACCCGGCCAGGATGCTGCATCAGATAGTCGAGCAGGCGGAACTCGGTCGGGCCCAGGTGCACCTCGCGCGCGCCCCGGCGCACGCGGTGAGCGACGCGGTCGATGGTGATGTCGCCCTGGCGGATACGGTCTTCGGCCAGGCCCGGACGAATGCGGCGCAGAACCGCACGTATGCGCGCGGTCAGTTCGCTCATCGAGAAGGGCTTGACCACATAGTCGTCCGCGCCGGTGTCCAGGCCACGGATACGGTCGGTTTCCTCGCCGCGGGCCGTGAGCAGAATGATCGGCACGTTGCGGGTCTCGGCGCGCGAGCGCAGTCGGCGGCACACCTCGATGCCCGACACCTTGGGCAGCATCCAGTCGAGCACCACCAGGTCAGGCAGGCGCTCGTCGACCAGCATCAGGGCTTCTTCACCATCCTGGGCCAGGGCGACGTCGTAGCCCTCCTTTTCCAGGTTGTACTGCAGCAGGGTGGCGAGGGCGTCCTCGTCCTCGACCACCAGAACATGGGGCGTCACGGAGCCGTCCTCTTATTCGACCGCGGCCGAGCGCTGCAGCGAGTCCCACTTGGGACGTTCCGACACCAGATCCTCGCCGGTGATCTCGAAGTGCACAATCTCGGCGATGTTGGTCGCGTGGTCGCCGATGCGCTCGAGGTTCTTGGCGATGAACAGCAGGTGGGCCCCGGCGTTGATCGTGCGCGGATCGCCCATCATGTAGGTGAGCAGTTCGCGGAACAGGCTGTCGTAATGTTCGTCGACTTCGTCGTCGCGAGACCACACGGCCACCGCGCGCTCCAGGTCGCCCTTGGCGTAGGCGTCGAGCACCTGCTTGAGGCGCGCCGTGACGAGATGGCCCATGCGCTCGATCGAGCGGGTCAAGGGCGGCATGGGATCCGAGCCGGCCAGCACCAGGCAGCGCTTGGCGATGTTCTTGGCCAGGTCGCCGCAGCGCTCCAACTGCATCGACACCTTCATCGCCGCCACCGTATGGCGCAGGTCCTGGGCGACCGGCTGGCGCAGGGCGATCAGGCGGATCGCCTTGCGCTCGATGTCGGCCTGAAGCAGGTCCAGCTTGTCGTCGCGGTCGATCACCTGGTGCGCCACCGGCATGTCGCGGCGCGCCACCGCGTCAATCGAATCCGACAGCTGCACTTCGGCCAGGCCGCCCAATCGCGTGACCTCGGCGGTCAGGTTGTTCAGCTCTTCGCTGTACGCCTTAACGGTATGTTCCATCGATCACGTTCTCCGCGGTTCAAGCCGCGCCGGCCAAAAACGCCGAACGGAGCATAGCCGTTTTGCGTGCGCGGACACTGCCTCGGCAATGCATTGGCGGCGTGAAGCTTTTATGACGCTTTTGTTACGCCGCTCGAGCAGGCGGCCAAAGGAAAATACACCAGGAAGTCGGCGCCTTCGCCTTCGGCGGATTCCACGGCCAAGCCGCCGCGATGCCGGTTCATGATGTGCTTGACGATCGCCAGCCCCAAGCCGGTGCCCAGGCGCTCGCCGCTCTTCTGGCCTTCGACCCGGTAGAACCGCTCCGTCAGCCGCGGCATCACCTGGCGCGCCAGGCCCGGGCCGGTGTCGCGCACGCGGATCACGGCGTAGAGCCCGTCGGTGTGGTCGGGCGTCAGCAGCGCGAGGCGTGAGGCCTGCGGTTTGCGCAGGGCCACCGCGCCCTCGGCGGTCACGCCCACATCCAACAGGATGTCCACATGCCCGCCGCGCCCGGCGTACTTGATGGCGTTGTCGGTCAGGTTCTGCACCACCTGAACGATCTGGTCCCGGTCGCCCACCACCACCGCGCGGCCACGCTCGCCCAGCACCGGGCGCAGCTCCACGCCCGCTTCGCGCGCCTGGGGGGCCAGGGAGTCGAGCACGTCGGCGATCGCCAAAGTCAGATCGACCTCGCCGCCCGGCGCGATGTGCTCATTCAGCTCGATGCGGCTTAGGGACATCAGGTCTTCGATCAGCCGCGCCATGCGCCACGCCTGGCGCGCCATGATGTCGAGGAATCGCTCGCGTGCGGCCGTATCTTCCTTGGCGTGGCCGCGCAGGGTGTCAATGAAGCCGGCGAGCGAGGCCAGGGGCGTGCGCAGCTCATGGCTGGCGTTGGCCAGGAAATCCGCGCGCATGCGCTCGTTGCGCCGGGAATCCGTCTCGTCGCGCATCAGCAGCAGCGCCCGCCGCAGGCCCTGAGGGCCGCCCGAGAGCGGCCGGGCCCAGGCGTGCCAATAGCGGTCCTGCACGCCGCCGGCCTCGTAGGCCGCCTCGCCTTGCCGCCCGCCGAACAGGGCTTCATCGACGACGTCCAGCACTTCGGGGTTGCGTACGGCGGTGACCAGCAGGTCATTGTCGCCCGCTATGCGGAACATCTCGCGCGCCGCGCGGTTGGCGAACACGATCCGCCGTCCGGCGAAGTCGTCGGCCTCGATGGCGCCTACGACCATTACAGGATCGGGCAAAACCTCGACCGCCTCGGCCAGGGGCGCGGCCAGGCCAGGGGCGTCGGGCAAGGCCGACATGGTGTCCACCGCCCCACCTATCGTCGTCGACGACCGTCCCACACGGAACAACTGGCCTAGCCATGCCGATAGGGATCCCGGCGCGGCCGAGGGGGAGGAACGTGTCATCGACATGTCACAAACGAATCACGGACGCACCAGGAGGGGACCTGTCAAGACCACGGGGGTATGGCGGTCCTATGACAGCAAGGCCGAGTTGGCGCAAATTCTGGAACCCTCCCGCCGGACCGACCGTTTCCCGCACCGAAGGCCAGGCTTGGCGCTGGCGGGAGCAGGGCGATGACGCAGGCGTTCCGGGACATGCGATATCCGGTTGGCGTATGGGTCGCCGCGACCGTGGGGGCCGTGGTTCTGGGGGCCGGGGCCGGGTTCAGCTTGTGGCTGGCCTGCGCCGACGCTCATCCCGCGCGGCTGCTGGCGCCGGCGGTGCAGTGGCTGGTGTCCTAGGGTTCAGTCCCATCCCGATCGCCCTCGATCACGTTTCCCTGATCTCGGCCGTCGGCGTGGCGGCCGGTCTGTTTTCAATGGCCGGATTCGCGCCGCAGTTGATCAAACTCATCCACACCCAGAACGCCGAGGGCGTATCGCTCAGCGCCTATCTGGTGATGGTGGGGGGCTTCTCGCTGTGGGTCACCTACGGCGCCTTGCTTAAAAGCTGGCCTCTGGTTGGCTCCAACGCCGTCAATCTGGTGCTGGCCGGCTGGATCCTGATCCTCAAGTTCCGCATCCACGCCCGCGAGCGCGGCAAATCCGCCTAGGCGTGGGCCTCGCGGATCGCCAGCACCGTGGCGGTCAGCATCAGGGCGGCGGCCAGAAGGAAAGGCGCGCCGATCAGGTTGAACCGGGCCTCTCCGCGCACGGCCATCGAGAACACCTGGGTGAACAGGGCCGGGCCGACCATTCCGGTCACGCCGTTCAGGCTGTTGGTCGCGCCCTGCAGCCGCCCCTGTTCGCCGGCGCCGAGCCGCCGCGAGAAGAAGGCGTTGATCAGCGGCGTCGAGACCGATCCGCCCGCCATCAGCAGCACGCCCCACCAGAACGCGCCGCCGCTGCGCGCCAGAGCGATGGCCAGGAACCCGGCGATGGTCAGGACCAGGCCGATCATCAGGGTCGGCCGCTCGCCCAACCGGGCGGTCGCCGCCGGCAGCAGCACCGCCTGGGCGGCCATGCTGCAAATGGCCCAACCCGTCAGCATCTGCGCGATCGGCCAGATGCCCCAGTGATAGCGATAGCCCACGTACAGCACGACGATATTGGGCAGGGCCTGCGCCGACAGGCTGACCAGGAAGGCCACCACGGCCATGCCGCGAAGGCCGGGGTTGGTGCGCAGCAGGCGAAAGGCCCCGATGGGATTGGCCTGGCGCCAGCTGAACGGCGTGCGCCGGTCCTTGGGCAGGGATTCGGGCAGGACGAACAGGCCGTAGCTGGCGTTCAGCAGGCACAGGCAGGCGGCGATCCAGAACGGCAGGCGCGGATTGAGCGAGCCGGCCAAGCCCCCGAACGCCATGCCGGCGGTGATGCCCAGGCCGGTGGCGGCGCCGAGAAAGCCGAAGCTGGCGGCGCGCTTCTCCGGCGGGGTGGTGTCCGCCAGATAGGCCAGGGCGGCGGGAATGCCGCCCGCCGCCGATCCCGAAAGGATGCGTCCGAAGAACAGCCAGCTGAGATGGGGAGCCAGGGCGGTGAGGGTGTAGTCGGCGCCGAGGCCGAAGTTGGACATGAGGATCACCGGGCGCCGGCCAAAACGGTCGGAAATGGCGCCCTGCAGCGGCGAGGTCAGGAACTGCATCGCCGCCCACAGCATGTTGAGCAGGCCGAACAGCTCCGCCGCGTGCGCCGCGGCCGCTGCGCTCGTTCCTCCGCCGAGCAGGGACTGAACCAGACGCGGCATCACCGGTATGGCCATGCCCACCGCGCACATGTCCAGCACGATGGTGACGAAGATGAACAGCGTCGCCCCGCGCCGCGGCCCGGGCGCGTGGATCGCGTCCGCCCGCGCTCCGCCCTCGGCCGCGCAGTCTTGCGGGGGAGGGTTTTGGAGCTCGGAGCCCACCATGTTCTGGCTCAGCTGTGCACCCAAGCGCTCGGCCGTCCTCATTGATACGGCCCCTGATTAACGCCCAACGGCGGCGAACAGAAGCCCAGGGCCATGAGATGGGTCAAAGGTCGCAGTTTGGTTAAGGCTTTCTGTTCGACGCCGACCCCTCGTCAATGGATAATCAATCGATTCGGTTCGGCGGGCTCATGCGCAAGATCACAGTCGCCCTTCTCTCGGCCGCCTATCTGTGCCTGGCGTTGACCGGGGCCTTGCTGCTGTGGCGATCGGGCGGCGGCTGGGGCGCGGGCGTCGCGGGCTTGATGGGCGGGCTGGGCCTGGCCTTCGCTCTGCATAACCTGATCGAGCGCAATATCGAGCGGGCGCGCCTGGACGGCGAGGTCGGCGCAGTGCGCGAGGCCCACCTGATCCTGGTCGAGCAACTCGAGGCGATCCAGACTCAGCTGCGCTCGCTGTCGGAAGTCATGCACGACGACGCCGAGCGCCGGTCCGAGGAACTGACCGGCGAGATGCGCATGCTGGAGGACTTGGTCCAGCGCCTGAGCGAGAGCCTCGACGAGCGGCTGGCCAATGTTCAGGCCGCGCCTGGCCCCGCGAGCCACAAATCACAGCAGAGCGCGGCCTTGCTCGACACGGTGCGCCAGGCCCTGGCCGAGAACCGCGTGGATTTGTACCTGCAGCCGGTGGTCAGCCTGCCCCAGCGACGCACGGTGTTCTACGAAAGCTTCTCGCGCCTGCGCGACGAGACCGGCCGCATCATGATGCCGGCCGAGTACCTGACCGTCGCCGAGCCCGAAGGCCTAGTCAGCGCGATCGACAATCTGCTGCTGTTCCGCTGCGCCCAGATCGTCCGACGCCTGGCGCGGCAGGACCGCAAGGTCGGCATCTTCTGCAACATCGCCCTGGGCTCGCTGTCGGACGAGACCTTCTTTCCCCAGTTCCTCGACTTCCTGTCGTCCAACAAGGACATGGCCGGCTCGCTGATCTTCGAATTGGGCCAGTCGGCGTTCAAGCAGCGCGGCGCGACCGAGGCGCGCAACATGGCCAAACTGGCCGACCTGGGCTTCCGCTTCTCGCTCGACAAGGTCACCGACCTGGACTTCGACTTCCAGGACCTGTCGCGGGCCGACGTGAAGTTCGTCAAGGTTGCCGCCGACCTGCTGCTGCAGCAGCTGGACGAGGTCGACGGCCGGCTTACGCTCAAGTCGCTGCGCGACATCCAGGCCTCGGACTTCGCCGCCATGACCCGCCGGTTCGGTGTGGAGTTGATCGCCGAGAAGATCGAGACCGAGCGCCAGGTGGTCGATGTGCTCGACCTCGACCTCGCCTACGGCCAGGGCCACCTGTTCGGCGAGCCGCGCGCCATCCGCGAGCAGGTCCTGGCCGAGGCCGAACCGCCCGCGGACTTCATCCGCTCGCCCCTGCGTCGCCGGGCGGCGGGCTGGTAGCCCGGCCCGGCCGGCGGCGCGGGCGGGCTGCTATTTGTCGAGCCGCGTGACCTTGCTGCCCTGGACGGTGACGCCCGCCATCAGGCCCTGCTGGCCGAACACATAGGCGTAGCTGTCGCTGTTGAGCTGGGTCGTGGTCAGGTTGGCTTCCATGCCGGAGTCGACCACCGCGATGGTCGGACCGGCGCCGAGCTGCCAGCGGTGGGTGTCGTGCGCGTACTGCAGCGCGGCGTCGTCCATCAGGAACAGGGCGTAGCCGTAGGACTGCGCTCCGGCCTGCAGGCCCCATGAGGCCGAGCCGGTGCTGTAGTAACCGTGCACCTGACCGTTCTCGATCAGCTCGCCCTCGCCGTAGCTGCCGCCGAACACCAGCCCGGCCTTGACGATATTGGGGAAGATCAGCACGCCCTTGGCCTGGTGCGCCAGACGCGCGGCCGAAGGGTGTTCGGCCATCAGCTTGTCGAGGGCGGCGCGCGAATCCCGGTCGATGTCTGCGGCGCTGGCGGCGTGCGCCTGCTGGGCGCCGACGGCCAGGGAGGCGGCCGCCGCGAGGGCGACGAGAAGCTTGCGTTTGTCGGGCATGGGGTGGTCCTGTACGGAGCGCAGATTGAGTTCTGCGGCCGGGTAACGCGCGGCTGTGGCCGTTGTTCATGGCGGGCCGCCGGCCGCGCCCGCCGCTGTTCGCGCAAGCATTCGGTTGACGCGGGGCCCCCACGCGCCTAGCTGCGCGGCCATGTCCCTCCTTGATGTCGACCCGGCGCTGGCCCAGGCGCTTTCCGATCGCGGCTACGCGAGCTTGACCGCCGTCCAGGCGGCCGTGCTTGAGCCGCAGGCGCGCGGGCGCGACCTGCTGGTCTCCGCGCGCACCGGATCGGGTAAGACGGTCGCGTTCGGCCTGGCCTTGGCCGAAACCCTGCTGGGCGAGGGCGGGGCCTTGCCCGCGCCCGGCGCGCCCAAGGCGCTGGTGATCGCGCCGACCCGTGAACTGGCCATCCAGGTGCAGCGCGAGTTGCAGTGGCTTTACGCCAACGCCCGCGTCGCCGCCTGCGTCGGCGGCATGGATCCTCGGGCCGAGCGCCGCGCGCTCGACGCCGGCTGCCATATCGTGGTCGGCACGCCCGGCCGCCTGCGCGACCATTTGGAGCGCGGCGCCCTGCGCTTGGAGCACCTCGGCGCGGCGGTTCTGGACGAAGCGGACGAGATGCTCGACCTGGGCTTCCGCGAGGAGCTGGAGGAAATCCTAGACGCCACGCCCACCGGTCGGCGCACCCTGCTGTTTTCGGCCACCCTGCCCAAGCCGATCATCGCCCTGGCGGCGACCTATCAGCGCGACGCCTTGCGCCTGGTGGTCGGCGCCGCCGAGGAGCCGCACGCCGATATCGACTATCGCGCCATGAGCATCGCCCCGGCCGAAGTCGAGCTGGCGACCGTCAACATCCTGCGCTACTTCGACCCGGACGCGGCCCTGATCTTCTGCTCCACGCGCGAGGCGGTCCGGCGGCTGCACGCCAATCTGGTCGAGCGCGGCTTCAACATCGTCGCCCTGTCGGGCGAGATGAGCCAGAACGAGCGTAGCCATGCGTTGCAGGCCCTGCGCGACCGGCGCTCGCGCGTCTGCGTCGCCACCGATGTGGCCGCACGCGGCATCGATATCCCAGACCTCGACCTGGTGATCCACGCCGATCTGCCGGTCAATCGCGATGTGCTGCAGCATCGCTCGGGCCGCACCGGCCGGGCGGGGCGCAAGGGCGTGTGCATCGTTCTGGCGCCGCATCCCAAGCGCCGCCGCGCCCAGGCCCTGATCGACGCCGCCAAGATCAATGTCACCTGGCAGTCCCCGCCGAGCGCCGAGGACATCCGCGCCCAGGACCAGGCGCGGCTGATCGAGCAGGTGGGCGACGCCGCCTCCGCCAGCGAGGACGACCTGGCCCAGGCCCGCGCCCTGATGGAGCGCCGATCCGCCGAGGACATCGCCGCCGCCTATGTGCGCCTGGCGCGATCGCGCCTGCCCGCGCCCGAGGACCTGGCGTCCAGCGAGCCGGAGCCTGCGCCCTACACCCCCCGCGCGCCCGAGGCGCCGCGCCCGGGCTTCGAAGACGCGGCCTGGTACAGCATCAACCTCGGTCGCTCGCGCAACGCCGAAGCGCGCTGGCTGCTGCCGATGATCTGCCGGCGCGGCCACGTGACCAAGCGCGAGATCGGCGCGATCCGGGTGTTCCAGCACGAGAGCCGCTTCCAGATCGTGGCTGACGCGGTGGACGGGTTCGAGGCGGTCCTGCCCAAGACCGAGGCCGATGGCGGCCGCATCGTGCGCATCGCCGCTGACGCGCCCTTGCCCAAGGACGAGCGGCCGAAGGATCGCGGCCCGCGTCCGCCGCGGCGCGACAAGGACAAGGCCAGCTTCGTGCGCGAGGAGTTCGCTAGCGCAGAAGCGCCCGACCGGCCCGCCCGAACCTATCCAGCCCAGGACCGCTCCGACGCTGATCGCGCGCCCAGGGATCGTCCCGCGAAGTTCGACAAGAAGCCGTGGTCGCCGCCGATCGACGGCGCCGAGCGTCCGCCGGCCAAGCCGCACAAGCCGCCGCACGCCAAGGGCGCGCCCTTCAAAGGCCCGCCCAAGGGCAAGAAGAAGCGCAAGCCGAACGGTTAGGCGCACCGCCGCGCTTGCTTGACGAAGCGCCTGGGCGCCACTAGCTCGGCCCCATGAGCGACCCCCACATCCTGGCGGGCCTGTCCGAACAGGCCAAGCGTTACGACATACTGCTGTGCGATGTGTGGGGCGTGATCCACAACGGGCGCGAGGCGTTCCCCGCGGCCTGCGCCGCCCTGGCGCGGTTCCAGAAGGAACGCGGCCCGGTGGTGTTGATCTCCAATTCGCCGCGACCGGCCGAGGCGGTCACGCCGCAGCTCGACGACCTCGGCGTGCCGCGCGCGGCCTGGACCAGCTTTGTCACCTCCGGCGACGCCACCCGCGCCCTGCTGGCCGAGCGCGCGCCCGGCCCGGCCTGGCGCATCGGTCCCGAGCGCGACGGGCCGCTGTACGAGGGCCTGGGCCTGACCTACGCCGGCCCCGAGCGCGCCGCCTTCGTCGCCTGCTCAGGCCCGGAGGACGACGAGGTCGAGACGCCGGAGGATTACCGCGCCCGGCTCGCCATCGCGGCGGACCGGGGCCTGACCATGATCTGCGCCAACCCCGACCGGGTGGTCCACCGGGGCGAGCGGCTGATCTACTGCGGCGGATCGCTGGCCGACCTCTACGCCGAACTGGGCGGGCCAGTGATCATGGCGGGCAAGCCCTACCGCGCGATCTACGACCTGTGCCTGGCCGAGGCGCGGCGGCTGCTCGGCCACGACGGCCGCGCCCTGTGCATCGGCGACGGCATTCCCACCGACGTAAAGGGCGCGCAGGCGCAGGGTCTGGACTGCCTGTTCGTCACCGGCGGCATCCACGGCGGCGAGATCGACGATGGGGCGAGTATCGCCCATCTGCTGGCCCGGCATGGCGCGACGACCACCTTCGCCATGCGCGCCCTGACTTGGTAGAAGCCGAACATGGATCGTGACGCCCTCACCGTCGGCCAGAGCGCCGAACGCACCTTCGAGATCACCGACGCGCGCGTGCGCGCTTTCGCGGAGGTGTCCGAGGATCGCAATCCCGTGCACCTGGACGAGACCTACGCCGCCGGCACGATGTTCAAGGGCCGCGTGGCGCACGGCATGCTGCTGGGCGGATTCATCTCGGCGGTGCTGGGCCAGGACCTGCCGGGCGAGGGCTCGATCTATCTCGGCCAGACCCTGGAGTTCCTGCACCCCGTGCGCATCGGCGATCAGGTGCGGGTGACGGTGACGGTAATCGAGGCCGGCCGCGCCCGCGCCCGGCTGCAGACCCTGTGCCGCGTGGGCGATGTCGTCGTATGTCAGGGCGAAGCCGCCGTCGTTCCGCCCCGTCGCCGCCGAGGGGGCCAGGGCTGATGGCGCTGCAGATCGTCCACGGCTGGCAAGGCCTGCCCGAGGCCTCCAAGGGCGCGTCGATCGCCATGGGCAATTTCGACGGCGTGCATCTGGGCCACCGGCGGGTGCTGGCCGAGGCCGCTCGCGTCGCCGGCGCCGCGCGCGCTCCCTTCGCGGCCCTGCGCTTCCGGCCCCATCCGGTGACGGTGCTGCGCCCCGACGCCGAACCCTTCTTCCTGATGACCCCCGGCCAGCAGGCCCGCGCACTGGAGGCGCTGGGGGTGCAGCGGCTCTACGACCTGCCGTTCGACCTCGACCTGGCGGGTCTAAGCGACGAGGCCTTCGCGCGCGAGGTGCTGGCCGAGGGGCTGGGCGCGCGCCACGTCACCGCCGGCTTCAACATCCATTTCGGACGCAAGCGTTCGGGCGACGCCGAGGCCCTGCGCCGGCACGGCGCGGCCCTGGGTTTCGGGGTCAGCATCGTTGCGGCCGCGACCGACGCGGAGGGCGGTGAATATTCCTCCAGCGCCGCGCGCCAGGCCGTGCGCGAGGGCGACATGCAGGCGGCCGCGCGCATCCTCGGCCGGCCGTTCGCCATCGAGGGCGTGGTGGTCGAGGGCGCGAAGATGGGCCGCCAACTGGGCTTTCCCACCGCCAATGTGGCGCTCGGCGCCTATGTGCGTCCGGCCCTTGGCGTTTATGCCACGCGCACGCGCCTGCCCGACGGCCGCGCCGTGCCCGGCGTGGCCAGCGTCGGCACCAACCCGACCGTCGGCCTGGTCGAGGCGCGGCTGGAGACCTGGCTCTTCGACTTCGACGAAGACCTCTACGGCCAGACGATCGAAACCGATTTGCTGGCCTTCCTGCGTCCCGAGGTGAAGTTCGACAGCCTGGACGCGCTCAAGGCCCAGATCGCCGCCGACGCGGATCAGGCCCGCGCCTTGCTCGCGCCGGCGTTCTGACCGGTCAGCCCCACTGCCCCAGGATCGCGCCCATGATCACCAGGGTGACGAGGTTGTAGGCTCCGTTGATCAAGAACAGCCGCCAGCGGCCGCCCTCGTAGGTCACGCGGCCGATCGAGGTGACCGCGACAAAGCCGACCCACGCGGCCACGCCGACCACCGCGCCGCCCGCCGCGCCATCGGTGCGCGTGAAGTCCACCCCCAGGGCCAGGACGATCGACATGAGGATGGCGCCCAGCAGGTCCGATCCCAAGGCGCCGGGCATGCGCGGCTTCATCGCCGCGTCGTCGACGCCGGTTTCCGCCTGCCACGCCCGCAGGAACAACAGCGGCGAGTACCACAGCCCGCCGATAAGGAAGCGCACCAGCACGCATGCGGCCACGGCCCATGGATTGATCGCGATCGTCGGCATCCGTCCCCTCTGACGTCTCCCCTGGCGTCCGCCCCCGGACGGACCGCGAGGGAATACCCGCCCGCCGTCGCGGTCAAGCGGCCTAGCCCGGCGCGGTCGGCCCTGCTAAACAACCGCCATGACCGCGCCCGCGCTTCTTCCCTCGCGAATTAACCGCCCGGCGTGACGCCGCGGGCGAAAGCTCCAGCGCGCGCGCCGGGCCGCTCCAGATTTCGCTCATCCCCGGCCAACGGAGCAGGCAAGGCCTGCGCGGGCCGAGCCGGGGCCCCTCGCCACCGTGTTTGACTGATTGATCCATGGCCGACGACGCCCCCGTTAAAGACCCCGAGACCCATGCAGGCCGCGACTATCGCGACACCGTGTTCCTGCCCGAGACCGCATTTCCCATGCGCGGGGGCCTCCCGCAAAAAGAGCCGGAAATCCTGGCCGGCTGGGCGGCGCAGGACCTGTACCACGCCGTGCGCAAGGCGCGTCAGGACGCCGGCGCCCCGCTCTTTGTGTTGCACGACGGCCCGCCCTACGCCAATGGCGCCATCCACATCGGCCATGCGCTGAACAAGATCCTCAAGGACTTCATCGTTCGCTCGCGCTTCGCCCTGGGCTTCGACGTCGACTACACGCCCGGCTGGGACTGCCACGGCTTGCCGATCGAGTGGAAGATCGAGGAAGAGGTGCGCGCCCAGGGCAAGCGCAAGGACGAGGTGCCGGTGGCCGAGTTCCGCGCTCGTTGCCGCGCCTTCGCCGGCAAGTGGATCGACCTGCAGCGCACCGAATTCAAGCGCCTGGGCGTGCTGGGCGATTGGGACAACTACTACTCGACCATGGCCTTCTCGTCCGAGGCCACCATCGTCGGCGAGTTCCACAAGTTCCTGATGAGCGACCAGCTCTATCGCGGCTCAAAGCCGGTGATGTGGAGCCCGGTCGAACGCACCGCCCTGGCGGACGCTGAGGTCGAGTATCACGATCATGTCTCGCCCACGGTTTGGGTGAAATTTCCGGTAACCGGCGGCGTCCTTGATAGCGCATCGATCGTCATCTGGACCACCACGCCCTGGACCATCCCCGCCAATCGGGCGATCAGCTACAATCCCGAGATCGCCTATGGCCTCTATGAGGTCCAGGCGATGGAGCAGGGCCTGGCGTTCGAGCCCTGGGCCAAGGCCGGTGATCGTCTGATCGTGGCCGATAAGCTGGCGGCCGATGTGGCGGGGGCGGCCAAGATCGCCGAATGGGCCCGCGTGCAGGACGTCGCGCTCGAGGGGGTTATAGCCCGCCATCCTCTGCACGCGCTTGACCCCGGCTACGGCTTCGACGTGCCGCTGCTCTCGGGCGGTCATGTGACCGACGACGCGGGCACGGGCTTTGTGCACACCGCGCCCGGCCACGGGGCGGACGACTACAACGTCTGGCTGGCCCACGGCCTGAGCCGTGACGCCATCCCCGACACGGTCGATCCGGACGGCGCCTATTATCCCTCAGTGCCGCTGTTCGGCGGGATGAAGGTGCTGGAGACCGAAGGCAAGAAGGCCGGCAAGTTCGGCCCGGCCAACGGCGCGGTGATGGACAAGCTGATCGAGGCCGGCAATTTGCTGGCGCGCGGGCGGGTCGAGCACAGCTATCCGCACTCCTGGCGCTCCAAGGCCCCGGTGATCTTCCGCAACACGCCGCAGTGGTTCGTGCGCGTGGCCGGCAATGACTCAGGCGAGGGGGGCTTGCGCGCCACCGCGCTGAAGGCCATCGACGACACCGCCTTCTTCCCCGCCCAGGGCAAGAACCGCATTCGCGCCATGGTCGAGAGCCGGCCCGACTGGCTGATCTCGCGCCAGCGCGCCTGGGGCTCTCCCCTGGCGATGTTCGTCGACAAGACGACCGGCCAGCCGCTCAAGGATCCGGCGGTGAACGCCCGCATCCTCGACGCCATTCGCCGGGAGGGCGCCGATGCCTGGTTCACCCAGCCCGCCGCCGCCTTCCTGGGCAATGACTATCGCCCCGAGGACTACGAGAAGGTCGAGGACATCCTCGACGTGTGGTTCGACTCCGGTTCGACCCACGCCTTCGTGCTGGAGGGCCGCGAGGACAGCCGCTGGCCGGCGGACCTGTACCTGGAGGGTTCGGACCAGCATCGCGGCTGGTTCCAGTCGTCACTGTTGGAGTCGTGCGGCACGCGCGGCCGCGCCCCCTACAACGGCGTGCTGACCCACGGCTTCGTCCTCGACGAGGCTGGCGAGAAGATGTCCAAGTCCAAGGGCAACGTGACCGACCCGGCGGTGGTGGCCAAGGACAGCGGCGTGGAGATCCTGCGTCTGTGGGTGGCCATGTCGGACTACGCCGAAGACCTGCGCATCGGCAAGACCATCCTGCAGACCACGGTCGACGCCTACCGCAAGCTGCGCAACACGGTGCGCTACCTGCTGGGCGCCCTGGACGGGTTCGGCGAGGCCGAGCGCCTGCCCGCCGACCAGATGCCGCCGCTGGAGCGCTACATCCTGCACCGCCTTTGGCAACTCGACGGCCAGGTGCGCGCCGCCTATGCGGTCTATCGCTTTCAGGACGTATGGCGGCCGATCCTCGACTTTGTCTCGGGCGATCTGTCGGCGCTCTACTTCGATATCCGCAAGGACAGCCTCTATTGCGACCGCCCCGACGCCCTGCGCCGGCGCGCCTGCCGCACCGTTCTGGACCTGGTGTTCGAGCGCCTGACCATCTGGCTGTCGCCGTTGGCGCCCTTCACCATGGAAGAGGCCTGGACCACCCGATTCCCCGAAGCGGGCTCCAACAGCTTGCGCGTATTTCCCGATACGCCAGAGGCCTGGCGCGACGACGCCGAGGCCGCGCGTTGGGCCAAGGTCGAGGCGGTGACCCGCGTGGTCACCGGCGCCCTGGAGATCGAGCGGCGCGAGAAGCGCATGGGCGGGGCGCTGGACGCCGCGCCCCAGGTGTGGATCGCCGATCCAGCCCTGCTGGCCGCGTTCGAAGGGTTGGACGCCGCCGAGGTGTTCCGCACCAGCCAGGCGACGCTGTCGGCCGGCGAGGGACCGCCGGACGCCTTCCGCCTGGCCGAGGTTCCCGGCGTCGCGGCCCTGCCGCTCAGGGCCGAGGGCCGGAAGTGCGCGCGCTCCTGGCGCATCCTGCCAGAGGTGGGGACCGATCCGCGCTACCCGGACCTGTCGCTGCGCGACGCCGACGCCGTGGCCCACTGGGACAGGGTTCATCGCCTGTGAGCGGTCCGAAAGTGATGCGCCTGCAAGTGACCCGCCTGGGCCTGGTCGCCTACGCCGTCGCCGCCGTGACCGTGGTGGCCGACCAACTGAGCAAGGCGTGGGTGATCGGTTCGCTGCGCCTGGACGACCTGGGCTCGGTCCCAATCCTGCCGCCGTTTTTCCGCCTGACTCTGGTCGAGAACCGCGGGGTCAGCTTCGGCCTGCTCAGCGCCGACACCCCCCTCGGCCGCTGGATGCTGGTGGCCATGGCGGGCGCGGTGGTCGCCGTGCTGATCTGGTCGGTGCGCAACACCCAGCGTCCGCTTTTCGCCACGGCCATCGGCCTGGTGATCGGCGGGGCGCTCGGCAATAATCTGATCGACCGGGCGCGCATCGGCCGAGTGATCGATTTCCTCGACTTTTCCGGTCTTTATTTCCCGTGGGTGTTCAATGTGGCCGACAGCGCCATCACCGTGGGCGTGGTTCTGCTGTTGCTCGACACGCTGCTGGCGCCCAAGGCCGCGCCGGTTCGACGTGACTGATCGTCCGCTGGCGTACGCCTCGCATCTGCTGTATTGCCCTGAAAATATGGCGGGGCCTGACAGGGTTTTCCGCCGTCAAGAGGTCGCATGATGAAGTCAAACCGCACCGTCCTGACCCTGGCCGCCGTGGCTGGTTTCGGCCTGGTTGGCCTGAGCCTCGAAGGCTGCGGCTCGACGGCCAAGGCGCTCGGCATGACCAAGGTGGTGCCCGACGAGTTCCGCGTCGTGACCAAGGCGCCGCTGGTGGTGCCCCCCGACTACGCCCTGCGCCCGCCCGCGCCCGGCCAGCCCCGCCCGCAGGAGCTGCAGCCCGAGAGCGTGGCGCGTAACGCCTTGCTCGGCCAGCGCGACGCCCAGACGCGCGACGACGGCGAAAAGCTGCTGGTCGAAAAGGCCGGCGCCGACAAGGCCGACCCCCTGATCCGCTATGTGATCGACGACGAGTTCGGCGCCCTGGCCCACAAGGAGCCCAGCTTCGCCGACCGCGTGCTGTTCTGGCGCAAGCCGGGCGAGAAGGCCGCCGACACGGGCGTGCAGACCGCCGCCCAGTCGGGCGCCAACACGCCGGCTCCGGTCGACGCTGCGGCCGAGTCCGCGCGCCTGAAGCAGTTGATCGGCCCCAAACCGGTGCTGATCGCCCGCGATCCGGCCGACAAGGGCAAGCTGCCCGGCCTCTAGGCCTGGAGCGCGGCGGCCTGAAATCCGCTACCGTCAGGCATGCGAGTCGCCCATGCCTATCCGCCGATTACCTCCTGAAACCGTCAACCGCATCGCCGCCGGCGAGGTGGTCGAGCGGCCGGCCAGCGCCGTCAAGGAGCTGGTCGAGAACGCGCTCGACGCGGGCGCCACGCGCGTGGAAATCCAGGTCGACCAAGGCGGCCTCGCGCGCATTCTGGTGGCTGACGACGGCGCGGGCCTGACGCGCGAGGAACTGGCCCTGGCGCTGGAGCGTCACGCTACGTCCAAGCTTCAGCCGGGCGCCGACGGCGAGTGGGACCTGCTGCGCATTTCCACCCTCGGCTTTCGCGGGGAAGCCCTGCCCTCGATCGGGTCGGTCGCGCGCCTGACCCTGACCGGGCGTCCAAGGGCGGGCGGCGACGCCTTCTCACTCACCGTCGATGGCGGGCTGATGGGCGCGCCCCAGCCCGCGCCCTTCGCCGGGCCGCATGGCGCCCGAGTGGAGGTGCGCGACCTGTTCTACGCCACCCCGGCGCGGCTCAAGTTCATGAAGTCCGAGCGGGCCGAGGCGATGGCCATCACCGAAGAGGTGAAACGCCAGGCCATGGCGCATGAGGCGGCGGCCTTCAGTCTGGACCTCGACGGGCGCAAGGTGCTGCGCCTGCCGGCCGAGACTGCGGGTCCCGAGGGCCGGCTGCGGCGCCTGGCGGCGGTGCTCGGCCAGGACTTTCAGGACAACGCGCTGCTGATCGACCAGACGCGCGAGGGCGTGCGCCTGTCGGGCTATGCCGGCCTGCCGACCTTCTCGCGCGGCAACGCCGCTCACCAGCACCTGTTCGTCAATGGCCGGCCGGTGCGCGACCGGCTGCTGCAGGGCGCCCTTCGCGCCGCCTACGCCGACTTCCTGGCGCGCGACCGCCACCCGCTGGCGGCGCTCTATCTGGAGCTGGACCCGGCCGAGGTCGACGTGAACGTGCACCCGGCCAAGGCCGAGGTGCGCTTCCGCGATCCGGGCCTGGTGAGGGGCCTGATGATCGGCGCCTTGCGGCACGCGCTGGCCGGCGCGGGCCATCAGGCTTCGACCACCGTGGCGGGCGCGGCGCTGGGCAGCTTCCGGCCGGGCCAGAACGGCTTTCACAGCCCCGGCTATGTCCTGCCCCCGCGCGCGAACGGGTTCTCAGCGTGGAGCGCGGGCGGTTGGGCCGCGGCGCCCACGCCCAACCTGCCCGGACTGGAAAGCCTGTCTGGCCGGGTCGAGTCCGGTTTTGGCGCAAGGGGCATGGCCGAGGACGCGCCGGCGCCCTACGCGGCCGGTCCCGCCGCGGTGGACGAACCGGAGCAGCCGCTCGGCGCCGCCCGCGCGCAACTGCACGAGACCTACATCATCGCCCAGACCCGCGACGGCCTGGTGATCGTCGATCAGCACGCCGCACACGAGCGGCTGGTCTATGAGCGGATGAAGGACGAGATCGCCGCCGGCGGGGTGGCGCGACAGGCGCTGCTGATGCCCGAGGTGGTCGAGCTCGATCCCGCCGAGGCCGAGCGCGTGGCCGCCCGCGCCGGAGAACTGGCCGAGCTGGGCCTGATCCTGGAAGGCTTCGGGCCGGGCGCGGTCCTGGTGCGCGAGACCCCCGCCATGCTGGGCGAGGTCGATGTGCAGGGCCTGGTGCGCGACATCGCCGATGATCTGGCCGAGGTCGACGGCGCCCTGGCGCTGAAGGAGCGGCTGGGCGAGGTCTGCGGGACCCTGGCGTGCCGCGGGTCGGTGCGCGCCGGCCGCCGGCTCAACGCGATGGAGATGAACGCCCTCCTGCGGCAGATGGAGGCGACGCCCCATTCGGGCCAGTGCAACCACGGCCGTCCGACCTATGTGGAACTGAAGTTGGCCGACATCGAAAGACTGTTCGGCCGCCGATGAGCCGTGCATAAGGAGTTTCATGAGCGAAGACAGCTACAAGCCGACCTTTACCCCCAAGTCGATCGGGTTCTTCTCGGAGTGGTGCGTCCACGTCGCCTGGCCCAGCGGCTATAAGGAAACGGTCAACGGCTTCAAGAACGAAGCCCACGCGCGGGGCTGGATCGAGCACGAATCCGAAAAGTGGATCGACGAGAAGCGCGGCCCGCGCCGCTGAGCGCGCCGCCTGCCGAAAGCCTGTCCCGGGAGAGACCGCCCAGATGTTCATGATGGACGAGGAGTTGCTCAAACCCGACGAACTGGCGCGCGTCGCCGCCGTGTTCCGTCAGGGCCGCTTTATCGACGGCCGAGCGTCCAATCCCCACAACACGAGCAAGGTCAGCCAGATCGCCGATGTGACCGATCCGCTGATCGAGGAGGCGTCGCAGATTGTCGACGCTGCGATCCGGCGCAGCGATCTGGCCAATCGCTTCGTTTTGCCCAACCGCATCGCCGCGCCCATGCCCTGCCGTTACGGCGTCGGCGGACAATACGGGGCCCACACCGATACTTCGCTTATGACCGTCGCCGGCCAGCGCATCCGGTCGGACGTGTCCTGCAGCGTGTTCATCTCGGACCCGGCGAGCTACCAGGGCGGCGAGCTGCTGGTCTACCTCGGCAGCGAAGTGGTGGCGATCAAGGGCAAGCCCGGGGCGGCCATCTTCTATCCCTCCACCACCCTGCATCAGGTCAATCCGGTGACCGCCGGCGAGCGCCAGGTCGTGCTCACCTTCATCCAGAGCTACGTCGCCGACGCCGACCAGCGCGAAATGCTCTACTGGCTGGACGAGGTGCGCGCGCGCGAGGGCCTCAAGATGGCCTGGGCCAGCCGGGTTCGCCTGGGATATGTGCGCGAGAACCTCGTGCGCATGTGGGCACAAGGCTAGGGGCGGCCCTCAAACCTCAGGAAAGCGACCTGCGCGGCGCCGTAGCGGCGGTCGTCCAGCACCGCATAACCCGGCGCGGCCAGCAGCCCTTCGCCCGCGCCGCGCTCCAGCACGCAGACTGCGCTCGGCTTGAGCCAGCCCCCTGCCGCGAGGCTCGCCAGGGCCTGTTCGCCCAGGCCCTGGCCGTAGGGCGGATCGAGGAAGGCCAGGTCGAAAGGCTCGCCGTCGGCGGCGGGCTTGAGGCCGAGGTCGGTGGCGTCGCGCCGATGGATGCGCATCTTGCCGTTCAAGGCGCCGTCCTGATCCAGGGCTTCGGCGTTGTCGCGGATGGCGCCGCGCGCGTCCGCGCCGGTCTCGACGAACAGGCAATAGGCGGCCCCGCGCGACAGCGCCTCCAGCCCCAGGGCGCCCGAGCCCGCGAATAGGTCGATCACGCGCAGGTCCACCACCCCGGCGGACCACGGCGCGTGCTCCAGGATGTTGAACACGGCCTCGCGCGCCCGGTCCGAGGTGGGCCGCACGCCGGGCCCGATCTGGGCCTTGAGCGCCCGGCCGCGAAAGCTTCCGCCGACGATGCGCACCGATCAGCCCTTGGACGGCCTGCGCGGACCCGGCCGCTTGGCCTTGGCCTTGGCCCTCGCATCGGCCGCGGCAGGTCGGCCGGCGATGTGCGCCGGGCCCGCCTTGGGCTTGGCCGGGCCGCCCTTGAACGCCGCCTTGGGCTTGGGTCGCGCCCAGCCGGCCTTATAGACGGGCTTGGGCTTGGGCTTGGCTTCGGCGTCGGCTGGCTTGGGCTTGCGCCCCGCGCCCGTGGGTCCGCCCGCGGCGCCCGGCGCGCGGCGCTGGGTCGAGGAGGCCTTGCTCTTGGGCGGGGCGACGGTGCGGTCGCCCTTGGGCATGTTCTCGGGCGCCACCAGGCCCTCGAGCTGTTCGCGGATCACGCGCGGCCCCACTTCCTCGACCTCGCCCGGCAGGAGCGTGCCGAGTTGGAAGGGGCCGTAAGACAGGCGCATCAGGCGGTTGACCTGCAGGCCGACCGATTCCAGCACCCGCCGTACCTCGCGGTTCTTGCCTTCGGCCACGGCGACCGAGACCCAGAGATTGGCCGGCGCCTTGCCGTCCGGGCTCTCCTTGGCCTTGTCGAGCTTGGCCTCGACCGAGCCATAGCGCACGCCCTCGACCGTCACCCCGTCCTTCAGCTTGTCGAGCGCGGCCTGGCTGGCCCGGCCCCGGGCGCGGGCGCGGTAGCGGCGCACCCAGCCGGTGGACGGCAGCTCCAGCGCCCGCGCGAGGCCGCCGTCGTTGGTCAGCAGCAGCAGGCCCTCGGAATTGACATCGAGCCGGCCGATCGAGATCACGCGCGGCAGGCCCTCGGGGAGATGTTCGAACACCGTCGGACGTCCGTTGGGGTCTTTGTGCGTGGTCACCAGCCCGACGGGCTTGTGGTAGCGCCAAAGCCGGGTCGGCTCGGCGTCCGAAACGACGTTTCCGTCCAGGGTCAGGATATCGCCCGGCGCGACCTTGACCGCGGGGCCGGTCAGCACCTTGCCGTTCAGCGCCACGCGCCCCGCCTCGATCAGGCGCTCGACCTCGCGGCGCGAGGCGACGCCCGCGCGGGCCAGGGCCTTGGCCACGCGATCGCCGCCCGGAGTTCCGGAAGCGGCCGCGCCCGAGGCGTCATCTTGACTGTTGTCTTGACCGGGGCCCTTGGGCGGGCTTGGGTCCTTGGAATGGCGGATCATGATTTTCGCACCATGCGCATCGCGCTGGACATGGCGCAAGACGCCGCCGCGCGCGGCGAGGCGCCGATCGGGGCCGTGGTGGTCGATCCGGCGACCGGAGAGGTGATCGCGGCGGCGGGCAACAGCCCCATATCGCTGCACGATCCCACCGCCCACGCCGAGATCCTGGCCCTGCGCGAGGCGGCCCGGCGGCGCGGCAACTATCGCCTGACCGGACTAACGCTGGTGGTGACGCTGGAGCCCTGTCCCATGTGCGCCGGCGCCATCAGTCACGCGCGCATCGGCCGGCTCGTCTATGGCGCGGACGATCCCAAGGGCGGCGGCGTGGCGCACGGCGCGCGGGTGTTCGATCAGCCCACCTGCCACTGGCGGCCACAGGTCGAAGGCGGGGTGCTGGCCGAAGAGAGCGCCGGGCTGCTGCGCGGGTTTTTCCGGGCGCGGCGGGGCAGGGGCGAGGCGTGAGGACGCTCCGCCGACACGCTTGATGGTCGAGGGGCTCGGCCCATATAGGCGGAAACGGCACCCGCCAAGCCGGCTTCAATCCGTGTCCACGGCGGACTTTTGAACACGGCTCACCTTGACTTTTTGGGGCGCCGGACCTAATTCCACCGGCGTTAGCACTCGAAGGGTGTGTCTGCTAACAGGCCGCTCGTTCGCGTGTTCGAACCATCACAAGCCACCCCGTCTCAACGGAGATCCAACATGTCATTTCGTCCCCTGGGCGACCGCGTTCTGGTGAAGCGCGTCGAAGAAGAATCCAAGACCAAGGGCGGGATCATCATCCCCGACACCGTCAAGGAAAAGCCGCAAGAAGGCGAAGTCCTGGCCGTTGGCCCCGGCGCCCGCGACGATAGCGGCAAGCGCGTCGAGCTGGACGTCGCCGTCGGCGACCGCATCCTGTTCGGCAAGTGGTCCGGCACCGAAGTGAAGATCGACGGTCAAGACCTGATCATCATGAAGGAATCCGACATCCTCGGCGTGGTGGAAAAGACCGCCGCCGCCAAGGCCGCCTGATCCCCTTCCCATCCGTTTCGAACCCTCGCCGCAAGGCCGAGGGTTTCCGCAATTTGAGAGAGAAAAACCATGGCTGCTAAAGTCGTATATTTCGGTTCGGACTCGCGCGATCGCATGCTGCGCGGCGTGAACATCCTGGCCAACGCCGTGAAGGTGACCCTGGGCCCCAAGGGCCGCAACGTGGTCATCGAGAAGTCCTTCGGCGCCCCGCGCTCGACCAAGGACGGCGTCTCGGTCGCCAAGGAAATCGAACTGGAAGATAAGTTCGAGAACCTCGGCGCCCAGCTGATCCGCGAAGTCGCGTCCAAGACCAACGACAAGGCCGGCGACGGCACCACCACTGCCACCGTCCTGGCCCAGGCCATCGTGGTCGAAGGCCTGAAGTCGGTCGCGGCCGGCATGAACCCGATGGATCTGAAGCGCGGCGTCGACAAGGCCGTGATCAAGGTCGTCGAGGAGATCAAGAAGAACGCCAAGAAGGTCACCACCAACGCCGAGATCGCTCAGGTCGGCACCATCTCCGCCAACGGCGACAAGGATGTCGGCTCGATGATCGCTCAGGCGATGGAGCGCGTCGGCAATGAAGGCGTGATCACCGTCGAAGAAGCCAAGTCGCTGGAAACCGAGCTCGACGTCGTCGAAGGCATGCAGTTCGACCGCGGCTACCTGTCGCCCTACTTCGTGACCAACGCCGACAAGATGGAAGCGGTCCTCGAAGAGCCGAACATCCTGCTGTTCGAAAAGAAGCTGTCCTCGCTGCAGCCCTTGCTGCCGGTGCTGGAAGCTGTGGTCCAATCGGGCCGTCCGCTGCTGATCATCGCCGAGGACGTGGAAGGCGAAGCCCTGGCCACCCTGGTGGTCAACAAGCTGCGCGGCGGCCTGCGGGTCGCGGCGGTCAAGGCGCCGGGCTTCGGCGATCGCCGCAAGGCCATGCTGGAAGACATCGCCATCCTCACGGGCGGCCAGGTCATCAGCGAAGACCTGGGCATCAAGCTTGAAAACGTGTCCCTGGAAATGCTGGGCCGCGCCAAGAAGGTGACCATCACCAAGGACGACACCACCGTCGTCGATGGTTCGGGCGAAAAGGAAGCGATCGAAGGCCGCATCAAGCAGATCCGCGCCCAGATCGAGGAAACCACCTCGGACTACGATAAGGAAAAGCTGCAAGAGCGTCTGGCCAAGCTGGCCGGCGGCGTTGCGGTGGTCCGCGTCGGCGGCTCGACCGAAGTGGAAGTGAAGGAACGCAAGGACCGCGTCGACGACGCCCTCAACGCCACCCGCGCGGCGGTTGAAGAAGGCATCGTTCCGGGCGGCGGCGTCGCTTTGCTCAAGGCGTCCAAGGTGCTTGACGGCTTCACTGGCGACAACGCCGACCAGAACGCCGGCATCGCCATCGTGCGCCGCGCCCTGCAAGCCCCGATCCGTCAGATCGCCGAGAACGCCGGCGTGGAAGGCTCGATCGTGGTTGGCAAGGTGCTGGAGAACGACTCGCCGACCTTCGGTTTCAACGCCCAGACCGAGCAGTACGTCGACCTGGTGGCGGATGGCGTGATCGACCCCGCGAAGGTCGTGCGCACCGCCCTGCAGGACGCCGCCTCGGTGTCCGGCCTGCTGATCACCACCGAAGCGGCCGTCGCCGACGCTCCCAAGAAGGCGGCCCCGGCCCCGATGGGCGGCGACCATGGCATGGGCGGCGGGATGGACTTCTAAGTCCAACCCACGCTGACGAGAAATGGGGGCGGGGCCGCGAGGTCCCGCCCTTTTTCTTTGGCCGGACCTGATCTAAGCGAGGGGTGGGGAACCACGCGGGGGCGTCATCATTGGCCTAAAGGATCCCGTGCGCGGCTTATGGGCGCTCAGAGGCGTTCGCGCCGTCTGGGATTCAGGGCGGGCTGCGAGGTGAGGAACAAGACATGAGGGAAGGCGGAACTCCGGGACGCCGCGCCGCACGGTTGAGATGGGCTGGCGCCGGGCTCGCTGTGCTGCTGCTCGGCGGATGCGCCACCAATCCGGTCGACTGGATCCACGGCGGCGAAACGCTCATGCCGATCTATCGCACGCCCGGACATGAGATCGATTATAGGCAGGCGGGCCTCGCCCCGCCGCCGATGGGCTTCCGCTGGTACCGGGTTGACCGCGACTATGTTCTGGCTAACCGCACCACAGGCTTGATCCTCAAGAGCATTCCCGCGCCGGCCGATCCGCCGTCGCCCTAGGTTTTCCCAGCCCGTCTCAGCACGTGCCGCGTAAAGGCGTCTCGGATCGGCGGCGTCAGGCGGTGCTTGTAGGGGAACAGGGACTTGGGCTCGTCCAGGTGCAGCAGCACGCAGGCGTTGGCCTCGAACAGCAGAAGATCGCCGTCCTTGGTCAGGGCGCAGTCCATGCCCCCGTAGTCGAGGTCGAGGCGCCGCGCGACCGCCTCGGCCGCCGACGCCGCTCGCCCACCGAATACGCCGCGCCAATCCTCCATGAACCGCGCCTCCTCGGCCCGCTTCCAGTCCGAGCGGCCCATGTCCGCGCGCCAGTAATGGCTCAGCCAGTGCTCGCCAATGGCCAGGTGGTAGGCGAACACCTGGCGATCCACGAACACCAGCCTGTACTTGCGCCAAAGGCCGTCGGGCGAGCGGTAGTCATGGAACGGCGAGATCAGCAGTCGGTTGGGCGGGTCGCCGGCCAGATAGGCCGCCTTGTCGGCTTCGCTTTCAATCCGCACCAGGTTGTCGCCGCCATGGTCGCCGGCGGGCCGAACGAGCATCGGCGCGGTGATGCGCCGGGCCGCAAGGGCCGCCGGGTCGGTACGCTCGACCGGGGGGACGATCAGGTGAGCAATACCGGCGAAAAGGGCGGCGGCATTGTCGCGGCCGGTGGGCGCGATGGCCGAGGGCGGATTGAGCACGGGTTTGCCCAGGGGCGCGATAAGCGCCGCGGCGGCGGCGAACTGCCCCTCGTCGTGATCGACATCGCCCAGGGTGCTGAACACCACGTCGGCCTGATCCAAAGCGGCGGGATCGACCGAGCCCAGGGGCGCATCGGGCTGATCGCGCGACAGCAAGGTCAGGCTGAGAATGCGAAAGGTGCTGTCGTCGACGAGGTAGCGCGTGGGCGTATGTCCCCCGCCGACCGCGCCCAGCACCAGCACCGTGACCGGCGCGCCTTCGCTCCGGCCCGTTCGCCCCAGCCCCGATGCGCGCGCGATGTCGTTGCGCACGGCCCGCGCCTCCGCATCCCGACCGAGCGCCTCGAGCGTCAAGGCTATCTCGCCCGCGAGCTCGGCCTTGCCCGGCTGGCGCCGCCCCTCGCCCTGAAGCGGTTCGAGGGCGTCCTCGGCCCGGTCGGCCTTGCGCGCGGCCTGCGCCAGTTGGACCAGAATGGCCAGCCGCAGGTCGCCCGCGTCCGGCGGGGTCAGGGCCAGCGCGCCCAGCAGGGCGTCCGCAGCCTCGGCGAAGCGGTGCAGCGCCGACAGCACCAAGCCCCGGTTGGCCTGGGCCATGGCGTAGGCGGGATCCAGCGCCACGGCGCGCTCGAGCGCGTCCAGGGCCTCGGACGAACGGCCCAGGCTGTGAAGGCAGGCGCCGAGGTCGTTGTGCGCCGGGGCGAGACGCGGCAGGGCGGCGGCGGCCTGCTGCAGCAGGCCGAGGGCCTCGCCCTCGCGCCCCTGGCGGGTTTTGATCCGGCCGAGGGCGTGCAGACTGGCGCCCGCGCCGGGCTCAAGGTCCAGGTGGCGGCGGAGAACCTGTTCGGCCTCGGCCTGGCGCGGACCGTCCGACAGGATCAACCCGAGCAGCCCGAGAGCCTGGGCGTGGGCCGGATAGTCTTGCAGCAATCGCCGGTAGAGCGTTTCCGCCTGGGCGAAATCGCCCCCGGCGTGGCGGACGAGGGCGGTGCGCAGCAGCAGGGGCGGATCGCCGGTCTGGCTCATGTCATGTCTCTCAACGCCGCCCCGGGGCAGGCTGCGTCGATCATCTTTCGCTGTCTAGCCGTCGCACAAGTTGGCCGTGAAGCTCGCAACCAAAGCGTGCCGCTCGCGTTCGGCCCAGAACCACCTGGATCGGGAGCGATATAGTGAAAAGAACCTCCACCCTCATCTTCGCGGCGGCGGCCGTGCTGATCGCGACCTCGCCGGTCATGGCCCAACCGCACGACGATCACCACGGGGGGCCGAGCGGCGGTCCTCCCGGCTACGTCCGGCACGCTGATTGGCGCAAGGGCGGGCGGATCGCGCCGGACGACTGGCGGCGTGGGGCGCCGGTCGATTACCGCGCGCATCATCTGCGCCGGCCGCCGCATGGCTATGAGTGGCGCAAAGTGGACGGCAATTACATCCTGGCCGCCGCAGCGACCGGCGTGATCGCCAGCCTGATCGCGGCCAGCCACTAGGGCCACGTCAGTATGCATGGTCAAGACCGCCGGCCGACGTTCGGCGGTCTTGTCATGCTCGCATTCTATTGTGTTCACCCCTGGCGCGCTGCGATGGTTGGTTCGCCCGTCGATTGTGCCGAATTACGCGTTGAGGGGATGTAATCGGTTTCAAGCTTGTACGGGCCCTTCAGGGTGTCTAACCACGAGGAAATTGGCGGTTTCGGCCGCGATTTTGGTTAAAATACGCATGTTGGAGGATGTCGGTTGATGGATGCGGTTGTGACGATGATCCCGGGCCTCGACGCAGCGCCGACCCGCCACGGACGGCTGCTCGACTGGGTTCGTCAGATCGCCGAGCTTACCCAGCCCGACCGCGTGCACTGGTGCGATGGCTCAGACGAGGAGTGGACCGCCCTGACCGACGAGCTTGTCCGGCTCGGCACCCTCAAGCGCCTCAATCCGGAAAAGCGGCCCAATTCCTTCTACGCCAACTCGGATCCGCGCGACGTCGCCCGGGTCGAGAGCCGCACTTACATCTGCTCGGAGCGTTCCGAGGACGCCGGCCCGACCAACAACTGGATCGCCCCGGCCGAGATGCGCGCCATCCTGCACCCGCTGTTCCAGGGCGCGATGCGCGGACGGACCATGTATGTCGTGCCCTTCAGCATGGGGCCGATCGGTTCGCCGATCAGCGCCCTGGGCGTGGAGATCACCGACAGCGCCTATGTCGCGATTTCCATGCGGGTGATGACGCGCATGGGCAAGGCCGCGCTGGACGCCCTGGGCGATGACGGCTTCTTCGTGCCGGCGGTTCATACGCTCGGCGCGCCCCTGGCGGCCGGCGAGGCCGACGTTCCCTGGCCGTGCAACGACACCAAGTACATCGTGCACTATCCCGAGACGCGCGAGATCTGGTCCTACGGCTCGGGCTACGGCGGCAACGCCCTTCTGGGCAAGAAGTGCTACGCCCTGCGCATCGCCAGCGTGATGGCGCGCGACGCCGGCTGGTTCGCCGAGCACATGCTTATCCTCAAGCTGACCTCGCCTGAAAACAAGGTCCACTATATCGCCGCCGGCTTCCCCAGCGCGTGCGGCAAGACCAACCTGGCCATGCTGCAGCCGACCATTCCCGGCTGGAAGGCCGAAACGGTGGGCGACGATATTTGCTGGATGCGGTTCGGCCAGGACGGCCGGCTCTACGCCATCAATCCCGAGGCGGGCTTCTTCGGCGTGGCCCCGGGCACCGGGATCAAGACCAACAAGAACGCGATCGATTCGCTCTACGCCAACAGCGTGTTCACCAACGTGGCGGTGACCGACGACGGCGACGTGTGGTGGGAAGGCCTGACCGACGAGCCCCCCGCCCATCTGACCGACTGGAAGGGCCGCTCCTGGACGCCCGACAGTAGCGAGCCGGCCGCCCATCCCAACGCTCGCTTCACCGTGCCCGCCAGCCAGTGCCCGACCATCGCCGCCGAATGGGAGGATCCCCAGGGCGTGCCGATCTCGGCCATCCTGTTTGGCGGTCGCCGCGCCACGGCCGTGCCGCTGGTTACAGAAGCCTTCGATTGGCGCCATGGGGTGTTCCTGGCCTCCAACGTGGCGTCCGAAGGCACGGCGGCGGCGGAGAACAAGGTCGGCGAACTGCGCCGCGATCCCTTCGCCATGCTGCCGTTCTGCGGCTACAACATGGGCGACTACTTCGGCCACTGGCTGGCGATGGGCGAGCGCGCGGACGCCGACAAGCTGCCGCGCATCTATTGCGTGAACTGGTTCCGCAAGGACATGCACGGCAAGTTCGTGTGGCCGGGCTACGGCGACAACAGCCGCGTGCTGAAGTGGATCGTCGAACGCCTGGAAGGCGCCGCCGAGGCCCACGACACGCCGATCGGGCGCTTGCCGAACAAGGGTTCGCTCGACCTGTCGGGCCTGAATCTCAGCGAACACAACCTCGACCTGTTGCTGTCGGTTGACCGCTCGGTGTGGAAGGAAGAGGCCTCGCTGATTCCGGCCGCCTACGAGCGGTTCGGCGAACACCTGCCCAAGGGCCTGTGGGCCGAGCACGAGGCGCTGATCGAGCGGCTCGAGGCCTGGGGCCACGACGGCTACGCCGGCGGCTGACCGGTCAGGGGTTGGCCAACGACGCCTGCCACGCCGCGTGGATCGGGGCCAGTTCAGGGGTCTGGTCGTTGATCGCATCGGCCACGTGGGTGAAGTCCAGACCCAGATAGCGCCCCTTTTGCCAAATCACGGTCCCGCTGTAGATGCGTCCCTCGCGCAGCGACAACAGGCGGATTTCGCGCGAGCCGCGCCAATTGGCCTGGGGCACGGCCACGCGCGCCCCGTGGTCGGACAGGTCGCGGATCACGCAGTCGATACTGAGCCCGGCCAGGCCGAAGAACAGGCGTCCGCCAAGCGTGACGGGGCGGCGCGTGGACCGGCGGCGCTCCTGGCCAGCACCTGGCGGAAGCGGTCTTGAACGAACGTTGACGACCATCGCCCGACGCTAGCGGCCGCTTCTTTATTGGCGGTTAAGGACGTTGGAGCTGGCGGAACGTTCGCTCAAAATAAACCAGCGGTTCGCCGTCGGCGACGCGCACGTCCAGGACGTGGCAGAACAGCACGGCGTGAGTGCCCTGTTCCAGGCGCTGCTCCAGACGGCAATCGAACACGGCCAGGGCCCCGTCAAGCGCGGGCGCCCCCGACGCCATGGCGCTCCAGTCGCCCGCGGCGAACCGCTGCGGCAGGCTGAGCCGGCTGTCGGCGAAGGCCCGGGCGATCGGCTCCTGCTGGTGGGCCAGGGTGTTGACGCACAGCACGCCGTTGGCCTGCAGCAGCGCGTCCTGGCGGCTGGAGCGGTTGACGCACACCAGCAGCATCGGCGGATCGTCGGTCACGCTGCACACGGCCGAGGCGGTGAAACCCGCGCGTCCGGCGGGGCCGTCGCTGGAGATGATGTTCACCGCGCCGGTCAGGCGGGCCATGGCGTCGCGGTAAGCGTAGTTGGTCAGCATCGGGCCTGGATGTGGAGCAAAGGCCCAACCCGAACGGGCAGGGCGGCGTCCGTCATAGTCGGCCCCGCGGCCGGCGGCCAGGGGCGGATGGCCAAGTCGCCCGCCGTGTTCAGATCTGCACCGGAGCGAGCGCTTCGGTCAGGGCCGCCTGCAGGTCTTCGAACCGGTAGGGCTTGCGCAGGATGTGGGCTTGGGGACCCAGGTTGCCATCCAGCTGCTGCATGTCGGCATAACCGGTCACGAACAGGATCTTCAACTCCGGCCAACGCTCGCGAAGCCGCCTGGCGAGATCGGCGCCGTTCATTCCGGGCATGGCGAAGTCGAGCAGGGCCAGGTCGGGCGGCTCGCTGTCATCAAAGCCCAGGGCCTGGGCCCCGCTCGAGGCTTCCAGCACGTCAACGCCCATCGAGCGCAGAGCCTCGACCGCCACGCCGCGCACCGAGTCGTCGTCGTCCACCACCAGCACACGTCCGGCGGCCACGGCTGACACAGGCTGTCCGGCCTTGAGCGGCGCGGCGCGGCGGACGGGCGAGGTCACGATTGGGATGAGGATGCTGACGATCGAACCGGTTCCCGGCGTGCTGGCGATACGGGCTATTCCGCCGGTATGCCGCGCGAAGCCGTACACCTGGCTGAGGCCCAAGCCCGTGCCCTGGCCAACCGGTTTGGTGGTAAAGAAAGGGTCGAACGCGCGGGCGACCACCTCGGGCGCCATGCCCACGCCGCTATCGATCACGCTCAGCTTCATGTAATCGCCGGGGGCGAGGTCGGGCTCGGCGGCCTCGACCGTCACCCGTTCGGTCTTGACGACCACTCGCCCGCCGCCGGGCATGGCGTCGCGCGCGTTGATCACCAGGTTGAGCAGGGCCAGTTCAGCCTGGTTGCGGTCGGTCATGACCGGCGCCTCGTCGCGGGCCAGATCGAAGCGCAGGTCGATGTCGGCGCCGATCGCCCGGGTGAACAACTCACGCATCTCCGCCGCCAGATCGCTGACCATCAGGGTGTCGAGCTTGAGCTGCTTGGTGCGCGAGAAGGCCAGGAGTTGCCCCGTCAGGCGCGCGCCCCGCTCGGCCGCGTCGATCCCCCCTTCCGCCAGCTGGCGCACGCGCGCGGGATCCTCGGACCGGCGCCGGATCAGGTCGAGCGAGCCGTGGATGGCCTGCAGCAGGTTGTTGAAGTCGTGGGCGATGCCACCGGTCAGTTGGCCCAGGGCGTCCATCTTCTGCGCCTGGGCCAAGGCCGCCTCGGCCTTTTGGCGCTCGGCGGTCTCGCGCTGCAGCGCGGCGATCGCCTCGTCGCGTTCCTGGATCCGGCGTTCCAGCTCCTGGTTCACCTGGCGCAGGCGCGCGGGCGAGGGAATGGCCACGGCCACGGGGATCAGCCACCACAGGGCCAAGGCGGTGGCCACCGAGGCGAGGGCCGTGACCACCTTGACCAGAGCCTCCACGCCATAGTCCGCGTTCCACAGCGTCCAGATGCTCATGAAGTGGGTAAAGCCGCAGGCGGTGATGAACAGGGCGAAGCACCAGATCACCCAGCTGAACGGGATGTCATTGCGCTTGCGGATGATCACCGCCAGGGCGGCGGGGATGGTCATGTAGGCCAGGAAGATGAACGCGTCGGAGATTACGTGCGTCCAGAGCAGTTCGGGCCGCCAAAGCAGGCAAAAGCCGTGCGGCGAAAGACTGCGGCTATCAAGCAATCTCGATATATATCCGAACATGGCGGCGCCTCAGTTGCCGCCTGACGTTGCCACCAAATCGCACGTTCGGATACAGAACAGTGGCGTCCGACTTTGATAAAGCCGAGCGATATCAGCCTGGCGAGATCATCTTTTCAGGCCGCACAACGGCGTCGAACTCTTCGTTCGTCACGTAGCCGCCGCCGACGGCCTCCTCGCGCAGGGTGGTGCCGTTCTTGTGCGCCGTCTTGGCGATCTTGGCGGCGATGTCGTAGCCGATTTTAGGCGCGAGCGCGGTCACCAGCATGAGCGAGCGCTCTAGCGCCGCCTTGATGTTGTCCTCGCGCGGCTCGATGCCGACCACGCAGTTGTCGGTGAAGCTCACCGCCGCGTCGGCCATCAGGCGGACCGACTGCAGGAAGTTGTACGCCATCACCGGGTTGTAGACGTTCAGCTCGAAATGGCCCTGGCTGCCGGCGAACGTCAGGGCCGCGTTGTTGCCGAAGATCTGCACGCACACCTGAGTCATGGCCTCGCACTGGGTCGGATTGACCTTGCCGGGCATGATCGACGAGCCCGGCTCGTTTTCCGGCAGCGACAGCTCGCCCAGGCCCGAGCGCGGGCCCGAGCCCAAAAGGCGGTTGTCGTTGGCGATCTTGAACAGGCTCGCGGCCAGAGTGTTGATCGCGCCGTGGCTGAACACCATGGCGTCGTGCGCGGCCAGGGCCTCGAACTTGTTGGGGGCCGAGGTGAAGGGCAGACCCGTGATCTGCGCGATCTTGTCGGCCACCATCTCGGCGAAGCCGATCGGCGCGTTCAGGCCGGTGCCCACCGCCGTGCCGCCCTGGGCCAACTGCATCAGGCCGGGCAGGGTCAGCTTCAGCCGGTCGATGCCGTTGCGCACCTGCTGGGTGTAGCCCGAGAACTCCTGGCCCAGGGTCAGGGGCGTGGCGTCCTGGGTGTGGGTGCGGCCGATCTTGATGATGTTGGCCCAGGCGCCGGCCTTGTCGTTCAGCGCATTGGCCAGCTTTTCCAGCGCCGGCAGCAGACGGTGCACGATCTCCTCCGCGCAGGCCACATGCATGGCCGTGGGATAGGTGTCGTTGGACGACTGGCTCATGTTGACGTGGTCGTTGGGGTGCACTGGCTTCTTGGAGCCCATGACCCCGCCCATGATCTCGATCGCCCGGTTGGAGATCACCTCGTTGGCGTTCATGTTCGACTGGGTGCCCGAGCCTGTCTGCCACACCGCCAGGGGGAAGTGCTCGTCCAGCTTGCCTTCGATCACCTCGTTGGCGGCCTGGATCACGGCCGCGCCGATGGCGGGGTCCAGATGGCCCAGCGCCATGTTGGTCTCGGCGGCGGCGCGCTTGATCACGCCCAGGGCGCGCACGATCGGCAAGGGCTGCTTTTCCCAACCGATCTTGAAGTTGCCGAGCGAGCGTTGCGCCTGGGCGCCCCAGTACTTGTCGGCCGAAACCTCGATCGGGCCGAAGGTGTCGGTTTCCGTGCGCGTGCCGGTCATCTGTCTATGTCCCCGAATTGGCTGCCGCTGGTTTAGCCATGGGCGCGCAGAGTTCAACCCCATAGGCCGCTTGATTGGGTGACCTTGGCCCTCGGATCGTCCTACAAGGCGCCATGGACGAGGGGTGGGTGCAGTCGGGCAAGGTCAAGGCGCGCGAGGCCGAGGGGCAGTTCGTGCTGGTGGTCGACGGACTGACCAGCCAGGCCAAGTACTACAAGCCCTTGATCTACGAGTTCTTTCGCAAGACCTGGCGCGGGTCGCGGGCGGCCTGGGGCGAGTTCGAGGTCGAGATCGACGTGGAATATGTGGGCGATCCGCCGTGGCTCGATCTGGATAACGTGGCCAAGGCCATCCTCGACGCGATCAAGGGCTACGCCTTCCACGACGACGCCCAGGTCGCTCGCCTGCTGGTCGAGCGCCGGGCCGGCGAGCGCGAGCGGCTGACGGTGCGGGTGCGGGCGCGCCGCGCCGCGCCCTAACTATTCCAAGGCTCCAGCGCGCCCCACAGGGCCAAAAGCACCGAGAAGCCCATGAAGATCGCCACCGTCAGGGTGAAGGTCAGCTTGCGTCCGGCGGTCCAGCTGTCCAGTCGCCGCCCGCCGCGCCACACGGCCGGCAGGGCCAGCAGCTGGCCAACGCTGGCGAGGGCGGCGATCAGGGCGCAGGCCGAGCTAAGCACCACCAGTACGCCTGGCCAGTCGAACTGGGCGCCTGCCTCGTCGGCGGTCACCCGCCAGCACCAGACGACGGTGACCGCCGCCGAAACCAGCCACAGCACCGAAGCGGTGGTCTGAAGCGCGCTGGCGCGGCGCTGCATGGTGGTCTGGCGCAAGTCGCGCCGGTCGCGCACGCCCAGGCCAATCAGCACCGACAGGCTGGCGACCAGGGCCACGAGCGCCACGCCGATCAGGCCGGCCGGGCGCATGAACCAGCCGACGCGCTCGAACGACTGGCGCCCGGACGGGGCGAACCACCGCACGGCGCGGCCGTCCTGCACCACGAAGACCGAGGTGGCCGGCGCCTGGCCCAGGCGCACGAACTGGCCGGGCGCCCCGGCGGGCGCCCACACCCCGTCGCCTTCGGGCGAGCGGATGACCAATAGGCCGCCGGGCCGGACGTCGACCGTCGCGGTGCGGGTCAGCCGGTCGATGAAACTCTCCAGGCCGTCGTGGCGCCGCCGTTCGCTGAGATAGTGCCCGGCGTAAACGGACTTCAGCGCGCCGGCGTCGGCGCCGCCGGCGGGCGGCGGGCCGGGCGGAGGCGCATAGAAATGCTCGACGATCAGTTCCGGCAGGGCCTCCGTCAGGGCCTGGGCGGTGTCGCTGTCGCCGGCGGAGAAGACCCCGAGGCCCAGGGTCGGCGCCAGGGTCATGTCGGCGTGCGAGGAGAGCCCCGGGCCCTCCAGTCCCAGGCCCTCGACCCCGCCGGGCAGAGGCTGCTGCTGCAGGCCATAGGTCCACCCGGGCGCGCCGGGCGGCGCCATCAGGGGGGTGCGCAAGGCCTGGGCCGTGGGCGCGCCGAACACGGTCTGGCCGTCGAGCACGCCGCCGCCCAGCAGCATCATCATGTAGCGCGCCATGTCTGCGGCGGTGGACGAGGCCGAGGCGGCGGGCGCTATCTGGCTGGCGTAGGCGAATGACCGCCGCGCCAGGGCGCTGCCGGTCCAGTGGTAGTTCTGCGCCAAATCACCGGCCAGGGCAGGGCTGAGCGGATCGGGCAGGACGGGCGTGGCCGGATGCGGCTCGCGGAAGCTGGTGTTCGCCATGCCGAGCGGGCGCAGCAGGGTCTGTTCCATCAGCGCTTCGAACGGCTGGCCGGTCGCCTGCGACACCGCCTCGCCCGCCAGGGCGGCGTCATAGTCGGTGAATTCCGAGCGTTGGCCTGGGGCGAGGGCGCGCTTGGGGCTCTCCTGGCGCAGGTAGGTCTCCAAGGGCCGCACCCGGGCGGGATTGCGCTCGTAAAGGCGGCCGAGCGCGCGGTCCTCGAAACCCGAGGCGTGGTCCATCAAGTCACGCAGCCGCACCGGATCGGCGAAGCCCTGGTCGTGCACCTGGAGCTTCTCGGGCAGGTAGATGTTGACCGGGGCGTCCAGCCGCATGTGTCCATGCTCGACCTCGCGCAACACGGCGATCCAGGTAAAGCTGGCCGACAGCGAGCCCAGGCGGAACAGGGTCGCGTCCGGGTCCGCCGGGCGGCCGGCGGAGGCGAAGCCGTAGGCCTTCTTCAGCAGCACCTGGCCGTTCTGAACCACCGACACGGCCACGGCGGGAATGTGGTCCTGCTGC
>DATKPD010000007.1:0-38360 GCA_035524315.1 Caulobacteraceae bacterium | reverse complement strand
AGAAGGCATTCAACACCTGGTCCGACCTTCCGCCCCAGGAGCGGACGGCCGCGGCGATCTTGAGGGCCTTGGACTTTGATTTCTTCGACTTGCTAGACGCGGTGACGATCGCCCGCTCGCGGAAACACATCGAGACGTTCTACGACACCAAGGACATCGGACGGTTCCCGCAAAGGCTCCCGCCACGATCCTACCAGTGCCCGATCACGCATCGACCTGACGTGCTCGGGCTGAACGACATCTTCGGGCGGCTCTCCGTCCTGCGGCTCGCCGTCTACGCCCCGATCAGCTACATCCTGCCGAGCCGCCTCCGCAAATACGAAGAGATCTACGACACCCAGGTCGAGGGCGGACGGGGACGGCTGCGACAGGCAGACCGCGAGCGAAGCCTCCAGGCGCTGATGACCACGAATCTCCTCAAGCGCTTGGAGAGCTCGGTCGAAGCCTTTCGGCTCACTCTGCGCGCATTGGGCGGCAACATCTCCCGGACTCTGGAGGCAATCTCAACGTTCGAGGCGTCCGGCGCCGCCACCTCCGTCGGCGACTACCTCGGGGACCCGAGCTTGGACCCGGACGACGAGGATCTCTCCGGGCTCGACGAATTCACCGTGGGCAAGAAGATCCAAATCAGCTTGGCCGATATGGACCTGCATTCGTGGAGACATGACCTCGAGGCGGATCTCGTCATCATCCAGGAGCTGATCGCCTCCATGGACAAGGTCGGCCCGAATGACGACGCCAAGCTCCAGCACCTGAAGACGGTGATCGCCGAGAAGGTCGCCCAACCCCTCAACCAAGGCAATCGCAAGGTTATCGTCTTCACGGCCTTCGCAGACACGGCCAACTACCTCTACGCCAACTTGGCGCCGGCCTTCCTGAAGTCCCACGGGCTTCAGTCCGGAAAAGTGACCGGCTCCGAGACGCCCAAGAGCACCCTGAAGAGAAGCTACGACTTCCAGTCGATCCTCACCCTGTTTTCTCCCCGGTCGAAGGAGAAGTCCCTCGTACTGCCACAGGAAGACGGTGAACTCGACATTCTGATCGGCACTGACTGTATCTCCGAAGGACAGAACCTCCAGGATTGCGACTTCCTAATCAACTACGACATTCACTGGAACCCGGTTAGAATCATTCAACGGTTCGGGCGCATCGACCGCATTGGATCCGTGAATTCTAGAATTCAGCTCGTTAACTATTGGCCTGACATATCGCTCGATGAATACATCAACCTGAAAGAGCGTGTCGAAAATCGAATGGTGATCGCCGACGTGACGGCGACAGGCGACGACAATGTGCTCACGGCCAAGAGCAGCGACATCGCGTACCGGAAGGAGCAGCTCAAACGCTTGCAGGAGGAGGTGATCGAGCTGGAGGACGTCCGAACGGGAGTGTCGATCACCGACCTCGGCCTGAACGACTTCCGGATGGACCTCCTCAACCACATCAAAGAGCACGGAGAGCTCGAGCATCTGCCGAACGGCATGCATGCTGTCGTGCCGGCGCAACCCGCGCTTGGCCTCGCTCCAGGCGTGATCTTCGCGCTCAAGAACGTCCACGACAGTGTGAACGTCAATCAGCAGAACCGCCTCCACCCCTATTACCTGGTCTACGTGGCCGCCGATGGCGAGGTCGTCGTGGATCACACCCAGGTCAAGCGGCTACTCGACCTGATCCGTACGAGCTGCAAAGGCCGCTCCGAGCCGATCCAACAGGTGTGCCGTCTCTTCAACGAACGCACCCAGGATGGGCGAAAAATGGAGCAATGCTCGGAGCTCCTGAGCGCCGCGATCCGGTCGATGATCGAGGTGAAGGAAGAGAAGGACCTCGACAGCCTCTTCAGTGGCGGGCGGACCACGGCCCTCGTGCACACGATTGCCGGACTGAATGACTTCGAGCTGATCGCATTCCTGGTCGTGGAGGAGTCACCGGCGTGACGGGGTTGTTCGACTATCCGAGATCGGCAGCCTTCGGCCGGGTTGTTCCCAAGACCCGGATCTACGAACACGCCGGCGCCGGCGCCGCGCTGAAGGACCTGTTCGTCACGCAGGTGGATCAGATCGTCTGGAGGTACAAGCTGGCGCCTGAGACGATCAATCTGTCGGCCACGCGGTCGGTGAGCGAGATCCAGGTCTTCGAAATAGGTCTGAGAACGGGCGAGCTGGACCACGCGGTGCTTCGCGCGATCGACCGGGCCATCCCGTTCCCGTTGATCTTCGAGTTGACCTGGTCCGGAAAGCGAAAGGCCATCGCGGCCCTCAAGCGACCAAGCGAAGCCGATGCCGCCAAGTGGGTCGTCAGCGAGTACTTTTCGACGGATTGGGTTCCGGAGAAGACGCCGCGGGCGCCGCTGCCGGTCGCCCTCAATTTGGGAAAGTTGTACGAGGCGATCCTTACGGCCTTGCTTCCCGTCTCTGGTGGTCGCGACGAGAGCCTCCAGGAGCGGGTCGCCCGGGTCGAAGCCATCCGCGCCAAGAGCCGAGAGGTTGAACGAATCTCCGCCCGCCTTAAGCGGGAGCGGCAGTTCAACAAGCGGGTGGCGATCAACGCCGAGCTCCGGGCCGCCGCGGAGGAACTGGCTAATCTCAAAGGCGAGTCCGCCACCTGAGGCGCCGCAGGAGTGCACGGCGTGGGGGATTGTCTAGGACGACCGGTATGAACGATTTCAAGATGCACACGCCCGACCTGACGCAAGAAAACCTCGCGAAGCTGCGCGAGCTGTTTCCAGGGGTAGTGACGGAGGCGCGGGACGCCTCAGGTCGGCTTCAGCTTGGGGTCGATCTCGACCAGCTGCGCCAGGAGCTCGCGGACCACATCGTCGAAGGGCCGCAAGAGCGGTATCAACTCAACTGGCCCGGCAAACGCGACGCCCTGTTGGCCGCGAACGCGCCGATCGCGAAGACGCTTCGCCCTGCCGAGGATGAGAGCCGCGACTTCTACGCAACCCACAACCTTTTCATCGAAGGCGACAACCTCGACGCGCTGAAGTTGCTGCAAGAGTCCTTTCTCGGACGCATCAAGCTCATCTACCTCGACCCGCCCTACAATCGAAAGAAGGGCAACAATCTCGTCTATCGAGACGACTTCGTCGGCAACACGTTCGAATATCTCAAGCAATCGAACCAGTCCGACGAAACTGGCAACCGCCTGATCGCCAATTCGGAAGCCAACGGCCGCTTCCATTCGGATTGGCTTAGCATGATGTATTCTCGGCTCAGGGTCGCCAAAAACCTGCTCGCGCCCAGCGGCGTGATCATGATTTCGATCGACGACAGCGAAACCGCAAACGTCCTCCACCTCTGCTACGAGATCTTCGGCGAAGCGAATTTCGTCGGGACGGTGATTTGGAAGAACGCCACGGACAACAATCCGACCAACATCGCGGTCGAACATGAAAGCATTCATGTGTTCGCCAAGTCCAAGTCCGACCTCGAAGGCGTGTGGAAAAGCTCGGTCTCGGACATCAAGGACGTCTTGATTCAGATTGGTGAGCGGTTGGTGTCCGAACACAAGGACCCTAAGGCTCTTCAGAGGGCCTACTCGGAGTGGTTTCGAGAAAACAAGTCTCAGTTAGGCCCGCTTGATAGGTACAAATACATCGATGCTGGCGGCGTCTACACCGGTAGTCAGAGCGTCCACAACCCGGGCAAAGAGGGTTATCGGTACGACGTCATCCATCCCAAGACGAAAAAGCCCTGCAAAGAACCCTTGATGGGCTACCGCTTTCCCAAAGAGACAATGGACCGACTGCTGGCCGAGGAGCGAATTCTCTTCGGCGAAGACGAAGACAAGATCATTGAGCTGAAGGTCTACGCATCGGAATTCGAGGATAAATTCTCGAGCGTGTTCGACCTTGATGGGCGCACGGGCCCTTACGACCTGAAGGCGTTGTTCCCGGAGGGCAAAAAGGTCTTCTCCAACCCGAAGCCCGTGGCGCTCCTTGAAAGGCTCGTGTCCTTCGCCAGCGGGCCGGATGACATTTGCATGGATCTGTTCGCGGGCTCCTCAACCCTGGCGCACGCCGTGATGGAGCTGAACCACCGCGAGGGTGGGCGCCGACAGTTCATCAGCGTCCAATATCCCGAGGCGATCGGCCAGGAGAGCAAGGACGCGAAGGAGGCCTTCGAATTCTGCCGCAAGGTTGGCTTGAGGCCGTTCGTGTCGGAGATCTCAAAGGAACGCATTCGCCGCGCCGGCGCCGCGATCTCGAAGACCGAAGGCCACAAGGCCGCCAGCGGCGACGTGGGTTTCCGCGTCCTCAAGGTCGATAGCTCGAACTTCGAGGACGTCTACTACCGGCCTGACGAGCTCGGCCAAGCCGACCTCCTTGCCGCCGTGGACAATATCAAGCCCGACCGGCGCGCCGAGGACCTGCTCTTCCAGATTCTCGTCGACTGGGGTGTGGACCTCGCGCTGCCGATCCGTCGGGAAGTCGTGCAGGGCAAAACGGTGTTCTTCGTGGACGGGAACGCCCTGATCGCCTGCTTTGACAAAGGGATCGCGGAGACTCTGGTCAAAGAGCTCGCCGCCGCCGAGCCGTTGCGTCTCGTATTCCGGGACAATGGGTTCGCGACCGACGCCGCGAAGATCAATGCGGAGCAAATCCTCAAGCAGCTGTCGCCCGGCACCGACGTCAAGGCGATCTGAGGCCCGGCCATGAAGCTCAAGTTCAAGGTCCAGCCTTACCAAACCCACGCAGTCGAGGCTGTGGTCGACTGCTTTGGCGGACAGCCGATGGTCAACGGCGTCACTTACCGCATCGACCCCGGCCTGAAGGCCCAGGCGAGCGTCTTCGAAGATGGGTTCAAGAACGCCGACATTGCGATCAGCGACGACCAAGTCCTGGCCAACATCAAGGATGTCCAACGTCGCCAGAACCTCCCGATCTCGAACGCCCTGGTGTCTCGAGCAGGCTGCAAGTTCAATCTCGATGTGGAGATGGAGACGGGTACCGGCAAGACGTACTGCTACATCAAGACCATGTTCGAGCTGAACAAGCGCTATGGATGGTCAAAGTTCATCGTCATGGTACCCTCCATCGCCATCCGCGAAGGGGTGTATAAATCTCTGCAGATCACAGCGGATCATTTCGCTGAGATCTACGGCAAGAAGGCGCGGTTCTTCATCTACAATTCGAAGAAGCTGAACGAGCTAGAGAGCTTCTCGTCGGATGCCGGCATCAACATCATGGTCATCAACGTCCAGGCGTTCGCCGCGAAGAGCGCTGACAACCGCCGCATCTATGACGAGCTCGACGACTTCCAGTCCCGCAAGCCGATCGACGTGATCGCCGGCAACCGGCCAATCGTGATCCTCGACGAGCCACAGAAGATGGAAGGCGCCGCGACGATCGAAGCGCTCCCCAAATTCAAGCCTCTGATGATCCTCCGCTACTCGGCGACCCACAGGACGCAGCACAACCGAGTCCATCGACTCGACGCGCTCGACGCCTACAATCAGAAGCTGGTGAAGAAGATTGCGGTGCGCGGGATCCAGACGCGTGGGCTCGCGGGCACGAACGCGTACCTCTACCTTGAGAGCATTGAGATCTCGAAAAAGGCTCCGATCGCCCGGGTCGAGCTCGAGGTGAGGCTCAAGTCCGGCGAGATCAAGCGGCTGGTCAGACGGCTAGAGTTCGGGGACGACCTGTTCGTCGTGTCCGGCGAGCTGGACCAATATCGCGACGGCTTCACGATCTCCCAGATCGACGCGCGGAACGACACCGTCGAATTCACCAACGGATTGGTGCTTCGGGCCGGAGACGCGGTCGGCGACGTTGCCGAACGCGATATCCGGCGGATCCAAATCCGAGAAACGATCAAGGCGCATTTCGACAAGGAGAAGCAGCTCTTCGACCAAGGCATCAAGGTGCTGTCGCTGTTCTTCATCGACGAGGTCGTGAGGTATCGTGACTATGCTCAGGCAGACGAGAAGGGCGAATACGCTAGGATCTTCGAGCAAGAATATGAACAGCTGAAAGCGGAGTATCTGTCCGAACTGCCGCTGTCAGACGAGGGATACCGCGCCTTTCTTGATCGCGATCTGCCGGCCAAGGTCCACGAGGGCTACTTTTCGATCGACAAGCAGAAACGTTTGATCGACCCCGAAATCAAAAAATCCGGAGAGGACAAAGGCCTGTCCGACGATGTCGATGCTTACGATTTGATCCTTAAAAACAAGGAGCGTCTGCTCTCGCAAGAGGAACCCGTCCGGTTCATTTTTTCTCACTCAGCGCTGCGTGAGGGGTGGGACAATCCGAACGTGTTCGTCATGTGCATGCTCAAGCATAGCGACAACACCATCTCCCGCCGACAGGAGGTCGGCCGCGGGCTTCGCCTATCCGTGAACCAGCAGGGTGATCGGATGGACAACCCCGCCGTCGTGCACGACATCAATGTCCTCACCGTGGTGGCGAGCGAAAGCTATCGGGACTTCGTTGCTGGATTGCAGAGGGAGATCGCCGAAACGCTGTCGTCTCGGCCCCGCCACGCGAACGAGGCCTATTTCCGAGGCAAGCTGCTGGCCACCGAAGGCGGTCCCGTTGAGGTCTCCGCCGACATGGCGGCAGGCATCGAGTTCTATCTCGTCCAGAATGGGTACGTGGACCGGCAAAAGAACATTGTGGACAAGTACCACACCGCCAAAGCCGGCGGTGCGCTCGCTGAGCTCCCCGCCGATCTCAAGCCCTACGCCGAGCAGGTGTTTCAGCTGATCGACAGCGTGTTCAGCGAGGCGCAGCTTCCGCAGGTCGCGGATGGCCGCAAGCCGAAGACCAACCCGCTGAACGACAACTTCGATAAGAAGGAATTCCAGGCGCTCTGGGCGCGCATCAATCGCAAGGCGGTTTATCGCGTCGAATTCGACTCCGACGAGCTGGTCCGCAAATGCGTGGACGCGCTTGAGAGCCAGCTTCGCGTCACGCCCCTTCAGTATACCGTCCATACCGGACGGCAGAGTGACGCCCTCACGGATGAACAGCTGAAGGCCGGCGAGGGCTTCGAGCTCACCGACTCCACGACGGAGCGCGGCGGGTCCATCCATTCAACCGTGCGGTACGACCTTCTCGGCAAGATCGGCGAGAGCGCGGAACTGACCCGAAGGACGGTTGCCGAGATCCTGTCCGGCATCCAACCGCGGGTGTTCGAGCAATTCAGGGACAACCCTGAGCACTTCATCAGCGAAGCGTCGCGGATCATCAGCGAGCAAAAGGCCACTATGGTCATTGAAAGGCTCGCCTACGACGGCCTTTCCGATCGCTACGACATAGATATCTTCACAGCCAACCAAACCGGACAGGATTTCTCCGGGGCGAGCGCCAAGCTGAAGCACCACATTTACGACTACGTCATCACGGACTCTGACGTCGAGCGCCGGTTCGCCGGAGAGCTCGACGCCAGCGACGAGGTCGTCGTCTACGCCAAGCTCCCGCGCGGCTTCCTGATCCCGACCCCGGTGGGGGACTACAACCCCGACTGGGCCATTGCCTTCCGAGCGGGCGCCGTGAAGCACATCTACTTCGTGGCCGAGACCAAAGGCACGATGTCATCGCTGAAGCTTCGCGAGATCGAAAACACCAAAATCGCCTGCGCGAGAAAGTTCTTCGATGAGATCGGCCAGCGTATCTCCGAAGACCGCGTGAAATACGACGTGGTGGACAGCTATGAAGCGCTGATGGATCTCGTAGCTGAACGGGCGGCGTAACGCCTTGAACCCCGTTGAGGTCATCGCCGCCAAGCGCGCCCACCTGGCCCGGCTGGCCAACCAGAGCGGCGCCGCAGGCGAACTCGAAGCGCGGCTGGCGATGGAGGACTGGGTGGCCCGCCCGAAGGGTACGGGCCTCCGTGTCCTTCTCGACGCGCTTTCGGAAACGGGGATCTCAATCAAGGCCTCGAGCTTCGACGCGCTCGCCGTGCCGCAGACCATCGACTTCACCGACAGCTCCCTCGTTCGCACGCTGCTCCCGCAAATCACCTTCATCGAAATCAAGACGGCCAATCAGGCCCGGGTGCAGTCTGGTTTCGGCGGCTTCTTCTTTGCGCTGACGGAGAGCGAGATCACCGCAGCCGAGTTGCTGGGCCCGCGACACCGGGTGGCTCTCTTCAACAAGCGAACCGGGGAACTTCTGATGTCATCTGTGCCGGAGATCATCGCTCGCACCCGATCGATGACTTGGCAGTTATCGGTTCAGCTTTAGCGACGGAGTCTCGTGAGAAGGTTTACAGGCCGCGGCACCGGGCCTGCAGCTCGCCTGGCCCCATCGAAGTTGGCGTTGCGAATAGCAAACTGACTTCCGCGAACTTCAAGGCGCGGGGAAGAATCGTCCGTCCAGCCTCTGAGCCAAGTCCCTGCTCGACACGCCGCGCACCGGCGCGCCGTCTGGCAGCAAAGGCGAGATCTGCAAATACTGCGCGCCGCGGACCGGGCCCTTGTCGCGCTTGATGAGGTTCGTAGGCGCAAACTCATCGACGACGTAGTAGCGCTGCGGCTGGGTTCGCAGGTCGTAGTAGGAAGTGGCCTCGATTACGGCGGCGATCCGCTTCAGAGCGTTGTCCGTCGCGGTACCGCGCTCAACCTCGATCACCTCGGCGACGCCATCGATATAGCGGCAAGTCAGAACGGCCGTGACGCGCCCAACTAAGCGGATGGCCTTTTCGCTGTAGGCGCCCAGGAAGGCGCAGGGCGAGCGCTTGGGACGATCGACGCCATCGTAATAAACGCCGAACCGCTGGTTGTCGGCGAGCGAAATCCCGCATGGGACGACGAGCATCCAATCGTCGCTCTGGAACAGGAGGTTTTCCGAAGCCAGGAATTCGGTGAAATCGTCGAGCACGGCGCGCAAGGCGACGTCATGCGGCGCGCAAGCCGCGTCCAACGCAGCGACGAGTTCGGCGAAAGTTGTAGCCGCGAACACGACGCCTTGAGCCTTCGCCATGGCGCCCAGGGCTTCCCGTTCGGCGGCGGGCATGGACTCAGTCGACAGGCCCACGAGGAAGGCCTCCCCCGACGCCGGCGTTCGGTCATCGGCAATGCTCTCGATGTGGCGGAGGATCTGGTCCCGGTCGAGCGACGGGCCGAGCTTCGTCTCGAAGTACAGGCGGAATGGCGCCTGGCTAATGAGGCCGTCGGGCACGCTCGCAGAGCCGCGCGTCTGCTGGTGAAAGGTAAGACCCAGGTTCACGGCCTCCTGTCCGACGAGCTCACGGACCACCTGCTCAAGCTTGCCGGACGCCGTCTGGTAAAGGTGGCGCAGCACCAACAGTGTGTTGTTGGTGACGTGGTTCTCCCGCTGCGAGTAGCGTTGAAAGTAAGATATTCCGGCCACTCCCCTGCCCCCTTGCGCGATGCGCGGAAACCGCTGCTGGATCGTCTAGATCGGTTAAGCGGCCATCGGCTCAGCACGAGGGACCGGACGTTAAACCTTGCTGGCATAACGACCGCTGTTCCGACGCTGACCTAAGCTCCAAGCGGATAGACCTGCTGCTGCCGAACCCCAAGTCGACCATTCCCAGTCAACTCGATGACCCGCATGGGCGGGTCCTTCCCTAAGTCTGGCCCAACGGCCCCGAACTTTTCGACCATGTGGCGGGCGAGGCTTCGGCTCGCGGTCGTGATCACCAATCGGATGCGCCCGCCCCCTTCGGTTGCCACAGCCCGAAACACATCCATGAGCCCGACCCGGTTGAGGTCGTCCAGGTGCGCGACCGGCTCATCCAGGAAGAAGGTGCCGCCGAGACCTCGGGCCCTGGCCAGGAACAGCGCCAAGGCAAGATCCTGGCGTTGGCCTTGGCTGAAATCCCGACCAGGATCGAGCTGCGCGTCGCCGGCGTCTGCAAACCAGTGCAGGAATGATTCCGACTGCCCAAGATCGATGCGATCGACAATCTGGTTGGCATGCATGCGCAGGAACAAGCCATTAACGACGCGGCTCAGGCCGCCGACCTGCGCTTGGCTGGTGGCGATGTAGCTGTCGCGGAAGGTCACCTGCAGTCGCCTTGCGACATCACGGCTCGCTTTCAACCGAGCATACTTCGCGTTGATCGGTGCCAGGTCCGCTTCGATCTTCGCCAGCCGGGCGTGCTTGGCCTCCACCGCCCAGGACGCGCGCGCCGCGGCGACCTCGTTCTCGGCGGCGTCAAGATTAGCGACAGCGGAGGCCACGTCGCGGCGCAATCGCTCGAGACCGTCTGACGTCCATGCCTCAATGCCCGCTGCCCTGGCCCAAAGCGCCAAGATCGCCGCGCGTTCGGCCTCGGCCGTCGCCTTTTCGCGCCGGATCGCTTCGAGCGCCGCCTTCTTAGCGCCCTCGGCCGCAACCTTTTCGGCCATTGTGGTCTGCGCGACCTCCAGGGCGCGACCAGCGGCGCTAGCGACCTCAGTTAGCACTTTGCGCCGCGCGGTGACGGTTTGGTCGAGGCGATCGCGCAAGCTGGCGATCGGGGCAGCAGGGTCCAGGAAGCGAAGCCCGTCGGGGCTCACTATCGCCAACAGGTCTGTCTGCGTCGCACTGAGCGCTGCTAGAGCATCGGCCAGATTCAACCTTCGCTCGGCCCAATCCAAGACGCTCCGTCGCTCCGGCCCGGTCATGGGGGCCTCCATCGCGCCGAGGATCCGACGTTCCGCCTCAAGGCGCGCCTCCACGTCGCGCGCCTCCTTGTCCAGAGCTTCGATCTGAGCCTGCCGCTGCACAGCATCTGTCACGAACCTGCGCGCCGCCGTCGCCACGGTCGCCGCGGAATCGGCGGCCAAGCGCGCCGCGGCCACGACCGCTGGCGCAGCATTCAGGGTGCGTTGGACAGCCTCCAGAAACTTCGCGCGGTCCGCCCAGTCGTGGCCGCAGAGAGGGCAATCCGTGTCGTCGTCATGTTGGTGATCGACGACCATACGGCCCGCGGACTGCAGGGTCGCGATCGGTCCGGCAAGCGCCTCGGCGTCCGACCGGGCGCGGGTCGCCGCGGCTTCCTTTTCGTCGGCTTCCGTGCGCAGACGCTGCAATTCGTCGGCGCTCAGTAACTGGCCAGCGACCGTCGCCCGTTGTTCGGCGAGGCGGCTCTGTTCCGCGATGAGCCGGTCGACGCGAGGCTCCGCGTCGACCGCATCACGCAACTGCGTGCGCTTGGCTTGCCGGGCTGTCGCGTCCCAACGCACTTCCGGCGCGCTCGCAACCAGACTGTTCAAGGTCGGGGTGACGCCCGCAAGGTAGGGGTCCGCAAGCAAGGCCGCGCGCAGCACTGGTTCAAGTGCCGTTCGAAGGGCGTCCTCTGCCGCCTCCAGTCTCCCGACTTGGGCGTTTGCGGACTGGAAGGCCGCCTCGCGATCCTGCACCAGGTCTTGGGCCTGCTTGCGCTCGGCCTGCGCTGCCTCGAAAGCTTCGACCGCCTCGGACTCGACAGGGCGAAGGCCGATGATCTGAGCGTCGAGCTCAGCCTTGCGTGACCAGACGGGTGCCAGCGCGTCCATAGCCTCGGATCTTTGAGCCTGCTCGGAGCGCCGCTTGGCGATCTCGCCGACGACGGTCTCGATCCGATCGGGGATATTCGAACCCAACGGGGTCAGGCCCAATAGTCCTTCCGCCGCCACCAAGCTGGCATCAGCGCTCCGCACCCCAGACACCGAGTCCTTGAGCTCGCCGCGCAGCTGGACCGCTTCAGAGGCTAGGGTGCTGCGCTGGCCGTCAACGATCTTCAGGAAAGTCGCCAGCTCATTAGCGTACTTCTCACTCTCCTGTTCGGCGTCACGCAAATGGCGAATGCCGAGCAGATCAGCGAACACGTCCTTGCGTCGATCGAGGCTCCCCGGGGAGTTATCGACGAGGGAGGCGAGCGCCTCGCTTGTCAGGAAACGCGTCCCCCGCAGATAGTGCTGACGCAGGCTGATCGCACTCTTGTGGTGCTTGTTCGGCGCAGCCGCAGTCGGAGCGAACATCTCCAGGATGTCACCAGCCCGCCTCGGGTTCCCGGTTCGTTGGTCGATCCAGGCGCCCTCGGGAGTCCGCCAGACCCTATGCGCGGCCTCGCCGATGCGAAGCCTAGCTTCGACCTGCGGCGCGACATTTTCCAGGAATGCCGACTGCAGAACCTCGTCGCTCCACGACGATCCCTCGCGCAGGCGCTCAACCTGGCCCGTCAACAGCCATTCGACCGCCTCACAGAAGGTCGTCTTGCCGGTGCCGTTGGGGGCGTAGACCAAAGTGACCGGCGCGGTGAAGTCGAGCTCGAGTGGCTCTGTGATGCCACGGAACGCAGAGATCTTGATCTTCTCGGTGATCAGCGGTCCGGTCATAGGCGACGATCTTCCGCTTCTGCCGCGCGTTTCGGGCCGGATTTCTGGATGCGAGACCAAAGAGCGGCGGCTTCAGCGTCGAGGACCGGCCACGTAGGTTCTCCGGAGGCAGAGGTGACGCCGTCTGGCAACCCTAAGACCGTGACCGCGTCGAGCCGCCGCCAGATCCCGTCTTCCTCCGGCCAAACCGCGTGCTTGCGGCAAATTTGCGTGGACAGCTCGACGGTGCGAACGGCGCTTTGAATGGCCTCCGTGACGGGCCGATCAAATGCGAGGAGCAAATACCCATCAACGACCCGGGCATTGCGACGACGCTCCTCGCCGAAGAGGTAATCCGCGAACCACGCCTCTGCCCGTCCCGCCTCGGCCGTAAATTGGGTCTCGCTGGTCGGCCAGAACGCTACAGCGGCGTAGGAACCGCTCCATAGCGACACTCCGTCGGGCGCCTCGACGTCAAGCTCGGCCGAGAGCCCGACCGCCGTGCAAAGCGGACCCAAAGCCTCCACGCCGCGAGCAATCCAGTCTGCTTTCGTCATGCTGCCTGCGCCGCCTGCGCCAGTCGTTCGATCAGTTGCGCCATGCGTTCCGCATCCTGAGCCGGATCGTAGTCGACATAGAGCTCGGTAACGTGATCCAACCGGACCAGAACGGCCTTACGGATAGCCCGGCGTTCGGTGATGTCGCTCGCGTGTTCGGCAAGCCCGCCGCCGAGGTTGAGGGGCGCGCTGGAGTCGGGTCCAGAGGCGATGTTGTCCCTCGGGTGCCTCACGGCCACCCCCTCCTCGACCTGCCCATAGTGGCCTTTGGCCAGCACAATCAGCGTCGGATGCTCGGGCCCGTCGGTCCACTCGCCGACGGCGTGGACGATCTGGCGGCCGGACCGGATCGGGTCCCGCCAGACCAAGATATTTACGCCGGGTTCCTGCAGCACCAGTTGACCGGCTTGCCCCTCACCCGTCCGCCAAGCGAAGGTTTCGGCCTCCGTCACCAGCGTCGCGAGCGCATGAATCGCCTGCGCCAGCGCCGCGCCATTGGGCTCTTCTCCGACCTTCTCCGGAGAGCAATCAGCTGTGACATGGACCCCGTAAAGAAGGCCCGACAAGAGTTCTGCAGCCTTTGGCGAAGTGTCGGTCGCGATGTGAGCGCGCACAATATCAAGGCCCGCGGCCACTCGGGGGCACCAGGTAGCTTCAATCGGCGCGCGACGCGTAAAGCGGGCGAGTTCGATGTTCTCCACGTCCGGTGGGCGCTCGATCGGAAGGCGAACGCCAGTGGTGTCCAGCGACGCGCCCATGGCGACGTGCCAGAAGAACTGCTCGCCGGTTGGGCCGTAGTCGGGCCAAGCCAACGGACCTCCCGTCACATAGGGTGTGGTCAAGCGCAAAACAGCGCCCCGCACGCTCGGGGTAGCAACGCCACGCGTGACTCGCAGGTTCGCTTGGTTCTTCGGGATCGGCGCCATGCGATTGAAAACACCCGTCAGGGACCGCCAAGCGTCCTGCGGCTCTGGCCAGAGTGGTTTGTCGATGGCGACATTCGTCAGCGCCACGAGCGTGTCGCGTCCCGGTGCGACGTGATGGAGCCAATTGTCGATAGCGATCGCCCAGTTCGGATTGCTCGGTTCACCTTGAACAAGCGAACCCGTCACCAGGACCGGCTTCCCCGCCGCAGCTCCGTCCGGCAGGGCGGCGCGAACCCGATGCACAGCCGTTCCATCGCCCTGGGCGAAGGTTTGCACCATGTCCGCACAGATCATCGGAAAGAGCTCAAGATCCTGAAACGACACCCGCAAAAGATGGGTCCCGGCCTGGATCCATTCTAGCGAGACCAGCTCGGTGGCCTGCTCCATGTGGTTCTTCAGGAACGCCACGCAAATTGTGTCGAGGCCAAAGCCGTGAATCCAGCACCAGGCACCGTTGATCGGACGGGCCGCGGACAGCTGGGCGGACTGCGGATCCCAACTAAGGCGCCGGATTGTCTCGCCGTCCTCTCCGGCCCAGGCTTCGACGCTCGCGGCGGGTGTCGCGCCGAAGCCCGCGATGAGGACGATTGGCCGCTGCTGCTGACGTACGAGACCGTCGAGCTCCGCCCAGTCACCATGACCGAATGCGTATTCCGGCGTGACCAAGACGACGGGGGACAAGCCGGGCGCAATGTCCCGAAGCAGAGGCGCAGCGTGGCCCCCGCCGCCGGCCAGGATGTGGGTGAGCGCCGCACAAGCTGCAGGCCGCCCGAGGTCATGCGTGATCTCGTGGAGGGACCTTTGTCCAAGCTGGATGACACATAGGTTTAAGCGGCCGCCCGCCAGGGTGCGGATCGGGGCCGGCACCGTGACCGTCGCCAGGCGCAGCGCATCGTTAAAGCTGATCTCAGGCGCAGCCAGGACCGGTTCCTCTCTGATCGCGTCTCGAAGTCCAAGCGGTCCCGATCACGCTCTGGCGGCTAAGCTACGATAGGGGCGCCGAAACACAACTCTTCCGGTTGAATCGCTTGCGCGGCAATTATCGATCGCGTTCTCGGCTGCGAAATCCGCTGCAACTAAGCTCGTTAGGCCAATCAGCCTGCGGCGCTACTGGCGGCGGCTACCCCGGGCCAATCACCAGCCGATCCGCCCATTAGCACGAGGTCAGCGCCGATTCTGCTACGCTACCTGGATCCCCCTTCCGAGCGCGAATCGCAGCGCCGATGCTGATCGTGCAGCCACGGGAGGATCCCTGATCGCCCGGTGCTCCGCAGAAAAAGGAGCTGAACGATGTCGAACGCACAGTACCTCACGCCTGACGAGGTGTCCGAGCGTTACCGGGGAGAGATCTCACCCGGCACGCTCCGCAACTGGCGAGCCATGCGGATTGGTCCTTCGTACGTGAAGGTCGGGAAGGGCGTCCTCTACCCAGTGACTGAGCTTGAAGCCTGGGATAAGAAGAATGTCGTGCAGTGCCGCGCTACGCGGTGATCGAGCGGTGCTCATAGGGGTGGGGACGGTACCCACCGTTTCGGCCGCCAAATGCCGCCCCCACTCCCCGCCCCCTGCATCGGGCGCGGATGAATAAAATCCCAACTGATATCAATCACTTGCCGCTTCGTGCTCGGCTCCTGCACAACCATCCCTCCGGCGATCCTCAGCCGTCCGGCGCCGACGTGGACATGACGCGCCAGATCGTGCGGGCGCTGGATGCGCTCAAGATCGCCGTGCACGACCATCTGGTGGTGGGCCGCGAGGGCGTGGCCAGCTTCAAGGCGTTGGGGCGGATTTAGCTGACGCCTAGTCGGCGGCGTCCTTCGGCTGATCGGCGCCGTAGTACTGCACGCCGATCTCGATCGCCGGGCGGCCGGTCTCGCGGCGATGGCGGTTGGTGTCGCGCAGGGAATAGACGCAGCCGCAGTATTCCTGCTGGTAGAAGGCCTCGCGCTTGGAGATCTCGATCATCCGCGCCGCGCCGCCGCCCTTGCGCCAGTTGAAGTCCCAATAGCTCAGGCCCTCGTAGGGCTTGGCCGCGCGCGCCCCGCAGTCGTTGATCTGGGCCATGTTCTTCCAGCGCGAGATGCCGAGCGAACTGGTCATGACCGGAAAGCCGTGCTCGTGGGCGTAGAGCGCCGTGCGCTCGAAGCGCATGTCGAAGCACATGGTGCAGCGGGCGCCGCGCTCGGGCTCCCACTCCATGCCCTTGGCGCGGGCGAACCAGTTGTCGGTGTCGTAGTCGGCGTCGACGAACGGCACATTATGCTTTTCGGCGAAGCGCACGTTCTCGTCCTTGCGCAGAAGGTATTCGCGCTCGGGGTGGATGTTGGGGTTATAGAAGAAGATCGTGTAGTCGATGCCCGAGGCCAGCATGGCCTCCATCACCTCGCCCGAACAGGGCGCGCAGCACGAATGCAGCAGCACCTTGGTCTGGCCGCCGGGGGGCTTCAGCACGGGGCGGGTCGTGTCATCGCTCATCGGCTCGCCATAGCATAAGGCCGCGGGGAATCGAACCGGGCGCGCGGCGCGCTACCCGGGATCAGGCGTCGGCCTTGGCCAGCCGTTCCCACTCCAGGAATTCCGGCTGTTCCAGCAGGAGCGCGCCGTAGGCTCCGCAGCGGCCGTCGTCGCCGTAGTCGGTCAGGGGCGTGCAATAGGTGCGAAAGCGCGTGGCCACGGGGGTGAAGTAGGCGTCGGCGATCGACCAGGCGCCCAGCAGGAACGGGCCGCCCGAAACGTCCAGCAGCCGGGTCCACAGCCGCACCATCTTGCGCACGTCGCCGGCCGTGGCCTCGGTCAGATCGAGCAAGGCCGGGGTTGCGGTCAAATCCATCGGGCACTCGCCGCGCAGCGAGGGAAAGCCCGAATGCATCTGGCCCACGGCCGCCCGGCCCAGAGCGCGCCGATGCAGGTCGTGCGGCCACAGGCCCGCCTCGGGAAAGCAGTCGTGCAGATATTCGCAGATGGCCACGGAATCCCACACCGTCACGCCCCCGTCGATCAGCACCGGGCATTGGCCCGAGGGCGCGTAGGGCGCGAGCTTGGCGGCGGTGTCGGGCGAGCGCAGGGCGATCAGGGTTTCGCTGAACGGCTGGCCCATCCGCCGCAGCACCAGCCATGGCCGCATGGACCAAGTCGACCACCTGCGCGTCCCGATCACCAGTTCCATCGCGGCCATTCCCTTGCCCGTTGAAAGCGACAGGCAACACGCCCCGCTGCGCGTGACAAGCGGGCCTGTGACGCAAAACGCCTAGGGCAAAGGCCGGTTCAGCGCGGCGGGGGCGGAGGCGGCGCGGCGCCCGGCGGACAGGCCGGCGGCGGCGGAGGGGGCGGCGGCGGCGGCGCCTTGGTCGCGCAATCGACCTGACGCCATTGTAGCGCGCCCGGCGAGACCATCCGCTGATGGGTGCGGGTCTCGTAGGCCGGCGGAGCGTCGACGCGCACCGTGTGCGGTCCGCGCACCAGCACCTTGTAGCGCTGCACGCCGTACTGGGCGGGGATCTGATCGATCACCACGTGCTCGGGCTGGTCGATCACCTGGCGGGTGACCTGCTGCGTCACGGCCGGGATCGGCGTCTGCACCACGCGGCCGGGCTCGCGCACCACCTGGCGAGTGACCACGCCGTATTCGGCCGGCACCTCGACCAGGCACACCACCTCGCCGGTGGGCTGCAGTTGGCCGCCGGGCGGGATCACGCCATCCGGGCCGACGAAGGTGCGCCGCCATTCGGTGTGGGCGGGCCGGGTGACCACCTGTTCGGTGACCGTCTCATAGACCGGCGGAATCTGTTCGACGTGGACGCTGGCGGCCTGGACCACCACCGTCTCGGTCACGGTGCGATAGGTGGCCGGGATCACATGACGCACGGTGCGCGCCGGGGCGATCAGCACCGACTTCTCGCGCCACTCGTACTGGGCCGGGACATAGCGCGTCTCGTGGCGGCCCGGCGCGGTCATCACCTGCTCGGAATAGCTCTCATAGACCGGCGCGCTGCGCACCTGGGCGTAGCACTGGCCGGGCTGGGCGGCGGCGGGGTATCCGCCCGGCGGAGGCGGCGGCGCGTGCGGCGCGCCCGGGCAATCGGGGCGTCCGGCAATGGCGGGGCAGCCGCCGACCAATTGAACGCGTCCGTCGCCGTGATCGTCGGCCCGGCTGGCGGGCGCAAGCGCGAGGCAAGCAAGGCTAGCGGCGGCGAACAGAAGATGTCTGGTCATAGTGTAAAGCTCCGTCGGGGCGATCTTACTTCGCCCGAGCCCTGCACGCTTGGCCTATTCACCCCAGACGGGTGCGGATTCCTCCCGGGCGAGAAACGACCCCGTGCTTGACACCCCGCCCTGCCCCGGCCATCTGCCCCTGCCGACCTCAAGACCGGTCCAGGAGAGCCCGCCGATGATCCCCCGCTACGCCCGGCCCGAAGCCGCCGACATCTGGTCGCCGCAAACCAAATACCGGATCTGGTTCGAGATCGAGGCCCACGCCGCCGACGCCATGGCCGACCTGGGCGTGGTGCCCAAATCGGCCGCCGCGGAAATCTGGGCCAAGGGCAAGGACGCGGTGTTCGACTCCGACCGGATTGACGAGATCGAACGGGTGGTCAAGCACGACGTGATCGCCTTCCTGACCCATGTGGCCGAGATCGTCGGGCCCGAGGCGCGCTTTCTGCACCAGGGCATGACCTCGTCGGACGTGCTCGACACCTGCCTGGCGGTGCAGCTCAAGCGTTCGGCCGACCTGTTGATCGCGGGCGTCGACCGGGTGCTGGCGGCGCTCAAGACCCGCGCCCTGGAGCATAAGTACACGCCCACCGTGGGCCGCAGCCACGGCATCCACGCCGAGCCCACCACCTTTGGCCTGAAGCTGGCCGGCCACTACGCCGCCTTCGTGCGCGGCCGCGCGCGCCTGGTCGCCGCGCGCGAGGACATCGCCACCTGCGCCATCTCCGGCGCGGTCGGCACCTTCGCCAATATCGATCCGCGCGTGGAGGCCTACGTGGCCGCCAAGATGGGGCTGGCTGTCGAGCCGGTCTCGACCCAGGTGATCCCGCGCGACCGGCACGCGGCCTTCTTCGCCGCCCTGGCGGTGGTCGCCGCCTCGATCGAGAACCTGGCGACCGAGGTGCGCCACCTGCAGCGCACCGAGGTGCTGGAGGCGGAGGAATTCTTCGATGTGGGCCAGAAGGGCTCGTCGGCCATGCCGCACAAGCGCAACCCCGTGCTGACCGAAAACCTGACCGGCCTGGCGCGCCTGGTGCGCTCGGCGGTGGTTCCGGCGCTGGAAGATGTAGCGCTGTGGCACGAGCGCGACATCAGCCACTCGTCGGTGGAACGCGGCATCGGGCCCGACGCCACCGTCCACCTGGATTTCGCCCTGAACCGCATGGCGGGGGTGATGGAGCGCCTGCTGATCTATCCCGAGAACATGCAGAAAAACCTCGACCGCCTGGGCGGCCTGGTCCACTCGCAGCGGGTGCTGCTGGCCCTGACGCAAAAGGGCATGGCGCGCGAGGCGGCCTATTCGGCGGTGCAACGCAACGCGATGAAGGTGTGGCGCGGCGAAGGTCGGTTCCTGGACTTCCTCAAGGCCGATCCCGAGGTCAACGCGCACATGGCCGACGCCGAACTGGAGGCCCTGTTCGACCTGGGCTACCACACCAAGAACGTGGACTTCGTGTTTGAGCGGGTGTTCGGGGCGTAGCCGAAAAAGAGCTGAACCACCAAGGTCACGAAGGACAAGAAGGATGCGGCGCTGACTTCGCGAACTTCGTGGTTGGATGCCGTTCGAGGCTGCGCGGCCTTGAGCCTCAGCCCGCCTTGAGCTGCTCGCGGGCGATGGCCAGGAATTCGTCCATCTTGGAGCGCACCTCGCCCTCGGTCACCTTCAGGCCAGAGGCCGACAGGTCCTTGGCAACCTTGCGCAGGACGTCCTCGTCGCCGGGCAGATCGACCTCGGACTTGACCACGGCGCTGGCGTAGTCGTCGCGGTGGTCGCCCTCCAGGCCCATCAGGCCGGCGGCCCACAGGCCCAGCTGGCGATTGCGGCGGGCCTGGGCCTTGAAATCCATATCCTGGTCGTGCGCGAACTTACTCTCGAAACCCAGCTCGCGATCGTCGAAGGTGGTCATGTCTGCCCCAAGTGAACTCTCGCGCTGCATTATAGCGCCGGACGCCCGCCCGCAATGCGCCGATTAGCCCTGGCGGCGCGACGAGCGCTGTCGGCGATGTGGTCGCACCCCGCGATTTGCGCCGCGCGGCCCATTCCTTTACTGTGCCTGAGGTCTTATCCCAGATAAGCCCCGAGTCGGATGGCGCGCGCGGATCGGTCGCGCGCGTTTTGCATTTGTCCGGCCACTCTGACGGGAAGCGCTTCCATGACCCGCCGCAAGAAGATTTACGAGGGCAAGGCCAAGATCCTCTATGAGGGGCCTGAGCCAGGCACGCTGATTCAATACTTCAAGGACGACGCCACCGCCTTCAACGCGCAGAAAAAAGCTGTGCTCGAGGGCAAGGGCGTGATCAACAACCGCATCTCCGAATATGTGATGACGCGGCTGAACACGATCGGCGTGATGAACCACTTCATCAAGCGCCTGAACCTGCGCGAGCAGCTGATCCGCGAAGTGGAGATCATCCCGCTGGAGGTGGTGTGCCGCAACATCGTGGCCGGCTCGCTGTCCACGCGCTTCGGCCTGCCCGAGGGCCAGCCCCTGCCCCGCTCGATCATCGAGTTCTACTTCAAGGACGACAAGCTGGGCGATCCGCTGGTGACCGAGGAGCACATCACCTGCTTCAACTGGGCCACCACCCAGGAGATCGACGACATCCTGGCCATGACCCTGCGGGTCAACGACTTCCTGCTGGGCATGTTCAACGCCGTCGGCATCACCCTGGTCGATTTCAAGATCGAATATGGCCGGGTGTGGGAGGGCGAGTTCTCGCGCGTGATCCTGGCCGATGAGATCAGCCCCGACAGCTGCCGCCTGTGGGACTCGACCACCAACGAAAAGCTCGACAAGGACCGCTTCCGCCGCGACCTGGGCAATGTGATCGAGAGCTACACCGAAGTGGCGCGCCGCCTGGGAATCATGAAGGACATGCCGCGCGTGATCGAAGGCGGCGCCGCGTAAGGACTGAGCCGAGCATGAAGACCAAGGTGCATGTCTATCTGAAGCCCGGCGTGCTTGACGTTCAGGGCAAGGCCATCGAGGGCGCTTTGCACGGCCTGGGCTGGGGCGATGTAGCCAATGTGCGGGTGGGCAAGACCATCGAGTTCGAGGTGGCCGGAAACGACCGCGCCAAGGCCGAGGCCGAGGCCAAGGCCATGGCCGAGACCCTGCTGGCCAACACCGTGATCGAGTCCTTCCGCGTCGAGGTGGTCTGACCGCGATGAAGGCCGCCGTCGTCGTTTTCCCCGGCTCCAATTGCGACCGCGATTGCGCCGTGGGCATCGAGCGCTCCACCGGCGCTTCGGTCGATATGGTGTGGCACCAGGCGACCACCCTGCCCGAGGGCCTGGACCTGATCGTGCTGCCGGGCGGTTTTTCCTATGGCGATTATCTGCGGTGCGGGGCCATGGCCGCCCAGTCGCCGGTGATGCGCGCGGTGGTCCAAGCCGCCAACGACGGGGTGGCCGTGATCGGCATCTGCAACGGGTTTCAAATCCTGTGCGAGGCCGGTCTGCTGCCGGGCGCCCTGCTGCGCAACCGGGCGCTGAAGTACATCTGCAAGGACGTGGACCTGGACGTGGTCAACGCCAACACGCGCTTCACCTCCGGCTTTGGCGGCCAGCGCCAGGCGCGCATGACGGTGGGCAACGGCGAAGGCAACTTCTTCGCCGACGAGGCGACGCTGGAGCGCCTGGAGGGCGAAGGCCAGGTGGTGTTCCGCTACCGCGACAACCCCAATGGCTCGGCGCGCGACATCGCCGGCATCGTCAACGCTCAGGGCAATGTGCTGGGCATGATGCCGCACCCGGACCGGGCCTTCGAGCCCGAGCTCGGCTCGGCCGACGGGGCGACCCTGTTCCGCAGCGTGATGGGCCTTTAGGGCCGGGGCCGGTTCGGATCGAGCCCGATGCGGGCGATGGCGGCGGTGTGGCTCGCGCCATGCGACCAATCGGTCATCTGATGCAGATGGATCAGCAGCGCGGCCGTCACCAGGGACGCGACGACCAGCACCGCCAGGGTGATGCCGGAACTCCCTCTGTTGTCAGCCATATGCGCCTCCAACGTCACGGAGCTGGTAGGGTCCGCCCCGCGCCCGGCGGCGTCAAATGAAACGAAATTTGCCCAGGCTGTCCTCGCCCCCCTGGCCTCGGCTGTTGGGCAATCCCTTGCCATGCGGGCCGACCTGGGCTTGAGAAGAGCCATGAATCCCAAAGTCACAGCCTGCCGCACGGTTCTCGCGGCTCTCGCCCTGGGCCTGGCGCCGCCCGCCCTGGCGTTCGCCCAGAGCCCGACGTCGGCGAACCAGCCGCTGCCCTGCGCGGCGCAGGCCCAGTCGCGCACCGGAGGCGTGATGGAGATCGTCGCCGCCGCGCCAGGCCAGCCCCCCGGACCGCAACTGGTGTGGCAGCCGGTGGCCACCGGCCCAGGCGTGACATTGTGGATCACCTATCCCGCCAGCGCCCTGGCGCGGATGGACGAGCCCAATGGCGTCCTGATCCGCTTCCACACGCCCGCGAACGTCAACCTGGACACGCTGTCGGTCGCGGTGAAGGCCGGGAACGGCCGCGCCTGGCGCTTTGACGGCAAGACGATCACCGCCGGCCCCAACAACACCGGCCAGGTGGCGTTCGGCCTGGACTGGCCTTATGGCCGCGGCGTGATCTCGGCGGTGGCCGAATCCGAACCGCTGACCGTGTCGGTCGAGGGCGACGACTCGACCCTGGCCAAGGAGAGCTTCGTGCTGTCCAACATCGACGCCCGCGACAGCCTGCTGGCGCAGACCCGGACCCGGTTCCAGGCGCTCGGCGCGGCGGCCTGTTCCACAGCGCCCTGAGGCCGTGCGCCCATAGGTGAGACGCCCTGACGCGGGACGCCTTTGCTCCTGACAGCGGGGCTTGAATCCGCTAACTCGGCCCCATGACCGCGACCTCGCACAAGACCGCCGCCGAACTGGCCCGCGAATACGGGCTGAAGGATGAAGAATACGCGCTGATCCTCGCGCGCCTGGGTCGCGAGCCCAGTCCGGTGGAACTGGGCGTGTTCTCGGTCATGTGGAGCGAGCACTGCTCGTACAAGTCGTCCAAGAAGCACCTGGGCAAGTTCCCGACCACCGGCCCGCGGGTGATCTGCGGCCCCGGCGAGAACGCCGGCGTGGTTGACATCGGCGAGGGGCCGGATGGCCGGAAACTGGCCGTGGTGTTCAAGATGGAGAGCCACAACCACCCCTCCTACATCGAGCCCTATCAGGGCGCGGCCACGGGCGTGGGCGGCATCATGCGCGACGTGTTCACCATGGGCGCGCGACCCATCGCTCTGCTCAACGCCCTGCGCTTCGGCGACCCAAGCCATCCCAAGACCCGGCGGCTGGTCGAGGGCGTGGTGGCCGGCATCGGCGGCTATGGCAATTGCGTGGGCGTGCCGACCGTGGGCGGCGAGACCAATTTCCATGCGGGCTACAACGGCAATATCCTGGTCAACGCCATGTGCGTGGGCCTGGCCGACGCCGACAAGATCTTCTACTCGGCCGCCCCGGCGCCGGGCCTGCCCGTGGTCTATTTCGGCTCCAAGACCGGCCGCGACGGCATCCACGGCGCCACCATGGCCTCGGCCGAGTTCGACGAGGATTCCGACGAAAAGCGTCCCACCGTGCAGGTCGGCGACCCCTTCGCCGAGAAGCTGCTGATCGAGGCGACGCTGGAGCTCATGGCCTCGGGCGCCGTGGCGGCGATCCAGGACATGGGCGCGGCGGGCCTGACCTCGTCGTCGGTCGAAATGGCCGGCAAGGGCGGGGTGGGCATCGAACTGGACCTTGACGCTGTGCCCCAGCGCGAAGAGGGCATGACCGCCTACGAGATGATGCTGTCGGAAAGCCAGGAGCGCATGCTGGCGATCCTGAAGCCAGGCCGCGAGGCGGACGGCCAGCGCATCTTCGCCAAGTGGGGCCTGGATGCGGCGACCATCGGCTGGACCACCGACACCGGCCGCATGGTGCTGAAGCACCAGGGCGTGGTGGTGGCCGATGTGCCGCTGGCCCCGCTGTTCGACGACGCCCCGCTGTACGACCGGCCGCATACGCCTGCCGCCAAGCCCCGTCATCTGGGTCTGGACGGGTCCCTCGCGCCCAGCGACTACGAAGCGGCGGTGCTGACGCTGATGTCCTGCCCCGACATGGCGTCCAAGCGCTGGCTGTGGGAGCAGTACGACCGGCACGTGATGGCGGACACCCTGGCCGACTCCGCCACCGGGGCGGACGCCGGGCTGGTGCGCATCCACGGCACGCGCAAGGCCCTGGCGGTCACGTCCGACTGCACCCCCCGCTACGTCCAGGCCGATCCCTACGAGGGCGGCAAGCAGGCGGTGGCCGAGGCTTGGCGCAACCTGATCGCGGTGGGCGCCCTGCCCCTGGCCATCACCGACAATCTCAACTTCGGCAATCCCGAACGGCCCGAGATCATGGGCCAGATCGTCGGCGCCATCGAAGGCATGGCCGAGGCGTGCCGCGCCCTGGACTTCCCGGTCGTGTCGGGCAACGTCTCGCTCTACAACGAGACCAACGGCGCGGCCATTCCGCCGACCCCCACCGTCGGCGCCGTCGGCCTGATCGACGACTATGACCGCCGCGCCGGTTTCGGCGGGATGACAAGCGGCGACGTGCTGCTTCTGATCGGCGAGACGCGCGGCGAACTGGGCGCCAGCCTGTACCTGCGCGAGGTGCTGGGCCGCGAGGACGGCGCGCCGCCGCCGGTCGACCTGGCCGCCGAGCGCCGCAACGGCGCCTTCGTGCGCGGTCTGATCGCTTCTGGACGGTGCAGCGTGGCGCACGACCTGTCGGACGGCGGCCTGATCGCCGCCGCAGCAGAGATGGCCCTGGCCTCGGGCGTGGGCGTGGTGCTGAACGAGGACACGGGCCTGCCGCTGCACGCGGCGCTGTTCGGCGAGGATCAGGCGCGCTACCTGCTGGCGGTGAAGCGCGACGCCGTGTCGCAGATCGTGCACGACGCCGCGGCGGCGGGCGTGGTCGCCGATAAAATCGGCCTAGCCGGGGGTCTAGCCCTGGCCGTGCAAGGCGTTCTATCGCTGTCGCTGGACCGCCTGAGGACGGCTCACGAGGGCTGGCTGCCGGCTTTCATGGCCCGGGCGTAGGCGCTTCTTAAGGTTTACAGTCGATAACCAAATCAGCTGTTCATGCCAGGATTCCGTCCATGCCCATGACCTCCGCCCAGATCGAGTCCGATCTTCGCGAGGCTTTTCCCGACGCCGAAATCGCGATCGAGGACCTGGCGGGCGATGGGGATCATTATCGCGCGCGCATTGTGTCGAGTGCGTTCGCGGGTTTGCCTCGGGTGCGCCAGCACCAACTCGTGTACCAGGCGATGAAGGGCAAGGTCGGCGGCGAACTGCACGCCTTGGCGCTTGAAACGTCGGCCCCGCCGACCTGACATGCGCTACCGCCCCCTCGCGCATCGGGCCATGGCGGTTTCGGCCATCTCGCTGAAGCTTGATGACCGTTTCGCGCGGAGCGCGGGCCAATGGTCGGAGCTGGTGCTGGCGGGCCTCAGCTGCGGCATCAACTGTTTCGAGGTCGCCGGCCGCAATCCGGCCCTGGTCGATGGCGTGAGCCAGGCGTTGCGCACGGTCGAGCGGCGGCTGCTGTTCGTCGCCTGGCGGTTTGGACCCTCGGTGATGCCCTCGGCCTATGCCCGAGAGGCCTTTTCGCCCGTGGCCCTGGAGGGCCTGGCCAAGGCGGTGATCGCGCGTACTGGCCTGGCCTATCTCGATCTCGTGCAGTTGGACGACCCCGGACCGCAGGACCTGAGGCCCGAGGGCCTGAAGATGCTGCGGCAACTGAAAACCCAGGGCCTGGTGCAGAACATCGGCGTCGCCGGCCAGGGTGAATCGATGGACGCTTATATTTCCACCGGGGCATTTGAGGTGCTGACCCTGCCCTTCAGCATGCTTTCGGGCTCGCTCGAGCGGCGACGGCTGCGGGCGGCGGAGGAGCGAAACATGTCCGTGCTGGGCACCTCGCCCTATCCGGAGGCGATGCTGACCGTGTCGCAGGCAGCGCCGCGGCGGCTATTGCTGGGTTGGAACGCCAAGGCTGAGACGCCCAACGCCCAGCCCTACCGCTTTCTCAACACCACGCCGCAATGGACGGCCGAGGAACTGGCCGTCGCCTATGCGCTGACCGAGCCATCCCTGGCCACCGTGCAGGTGGAAGCGCGCGATGTGGGCCATCTGCAGGCCCTGGCCGCCGTGGCTGAGCGCGAACTGCCGTCCAGCCTGCCCGCACAGATCGAGATGGCGCGCTTTTCCACCTTGGGGCAGGACGCGCGGCGCGCTTGACCCGGAACGGGTTGACCCAGGGCCCAAGGCTCCCTAGCTGAGGGGACGACATTGATGCGAGGCCCGCCGTGACCGACCCCGTCCGCGAATTCATCGAAAAGACCGTCGCCGACTATCCCGTGGTGCTGTTCATGAAGGGCGTGCCCGACAGCCCGCAGTGCGGCTTCTCCAACGCCGTGGTGCAGATCCTCGACCATCTGGAGGTCGAATACGTCGGCGTGAACGTCCTGCAGGACGAGGCCCTGCGCCAAGGCATCAAGGAATTCTCCAGTTGGCCCACCATTCCCCAGCTCTATGTGAAGGGCGAGTTCGTCGGCGGCTGCGATATCGTGCGCGAGATGTTCGAGAGCGGCGAACTGAAGAGCTTCATGGCCGATAAGGGCGTGGCCGCCGAAGCGGCCGCCCACTAGGGCCGGCGCTCGCCCCTGCATCGCGGGGATTTCACGGCGCGCCTACCAGCGGGTTGCCCAGGACGAACGGCGCGCCCGCCCTCAGATCCAGATCGGCATAGCTATAGGTCAGGTCCATGTGGCCTGGGCCGGTGGGCGAGCACGCCCCCTGCCGGCGGGGCGCGATCAGCAGCATGATCTGTCCGGGCGTCTTGAGCATGGCCACCGTGTAGTCCGCTTTGGTGGCGCAGGCGCTCACCGGCAGGCGAAAGGTCACGCCGTCGGCGTCCACGCGCACGCCATTGATCGGCATGGGGGCCTGCGCCCACGCGGGCGCGGCGAGCACGGCGGCAGTGGCGATGGCCTGGAAGATCGCCTGGAGGATCGTTTGAGCGCGCCTCATCGGGGCTCCAAAATGCAAAAAGGGCCCGGTTTCCCGGACCCTTCGCATAGCTCGAATTCGGCGTCCGATTAAGACGCGTAGAATTCGACGACCAGGTTCGGCTCCATCTTCACCGGATACGGCACTTCGGCCAGATCGGGGGCGCGGACGAAGGTGACCGCCAGATGCTTGGCGTCGACCTGCAGATATTCGGGCGTCTCACGCTCCGCCGACTGGATGGCTTCGAGCACCAGGGCCATGTTGCGCGAGCGCTCGCGCACTTGCACCACGTCGCCCACGCGCACGCGGAACGAGGCGATGTTGACGCGCTTGCCGTTGACCAGGACGTGGCCGGGGTTGACGAACTGGCGCGCGGCGAACGGGGTCGGGGCGAACTTGGCGCGGTAAACCACCGCGTCCAAACGGCTTTCCAGCAGCGCGATCAGGTTCTCGGAGGTATTGCCCTTGCGGCGGGCGGCCTCGTCGTAGGTGCGGCGGAACTGCTTTTCGGTCAGGTTGCCGTAGTAGCCCTTGAGCTTTTGCTTGGCGCGCAGCTGCAGGCCGAAATCCGACACCTTGGACTTGCGGCGCTGGCCGTGCTGGCCGGGGCCGTATTGGCGCTGGTTGATAGGCGACTTGGGGCGGCCCCAAATGTTCTCGCCCATACGCCGGTCAATCTTGTACTTCGCCGAGTGGCGCTTCGACATGGATATTCTCTTTTCAATCGACGCGGTCCGGCCCCTCCCCATCTGGAGCGGCGATTGCAACGGCGGCCTCGCGTCATCCGTCATAGATTTCCTCGCCCCTGATGCGGGTCAGGGACGGGAAAGGCGGGTGTATGGCCGCGGCGGCCGGCAAAGTCAACGGCGCCGCGCGGCCTGACCTAGGCGGTGAGGCTGAAGACGGCGCCGGGCTGATAGGGCGCGGACGCCGAGGCGCCCGGGAGCGATGGGGGGTTGGCGCCGGTCTGGCTCAAGCCGCCGCCGAAGGTGACCGACGGCTGGGACTGGAAACCGCCGGCGGAAGTGGCCGCGTCGGCCCCGCCGGTCTTGTCCACGCTCGATTGCGTGGCGTTGAGGTCGGGATGAGCCGGGTTCTTGCCTTGCTCGGCCAGGGCCACGTCGCAGGACGACAGGCAGACATAGCCGTTGACGACTTCCATCATGGCGCCAGTCCTCCGCTCACCGTCAGGATAGGCGGCCAAGACTAAGACTTCGTTAGGATTCGGGGGCGCCGCCCGAGTCCACATCCGGCGCCGCGTCCGAGCCCCGCGTTTGCGCCAGCTTGGCCAGAACCCGGCCGCGCCCCTTGCTCAGGGCCGTGACCACGCCGCGCAGGGTGCGCACCTCCTGCTCGTTGAGCAGGGCGCGGGCGAAGATGGCGCGCAGGTTGCGCACCATCGAGGGGCGCTTCTCGGGCGGGTGGAAGAAGCCTGCGGCCTCCAACTCGCCTTCCAGATGGCCGTAGAGGCCGTCGAGCATGGCCTGGTCGGCCGGCGGCGCGCCCTCGCGAAAGGCGGGCGGCGGGCGATCCGCCGCGGCGGTGCGCCACTCATAGGCGTTGATCGCCACCGCCTGGGCCAGGTTGAGCGAGCGGAAGCGCGGATCGATCGGGATGGTGACGATGGCCTGGCACAGGGCGATGTCCTGGGTTTCCAGCCCCGCGCGCTCGCCCCCGAACAGCAGACCGCTGTTCAGTCCTTCGCTGGCGGCCACGTGCAGCTGGGCGGCGGCCTCGCGCGGGGTCCAGATCGGCAGCACCACCTCGCGCGGGCGGGCGGTGGTGGCGTAAAGCCGGTGCAGGTCGGCGCAGGCGTCCTCCAGCCGATCGAACACCCGCGCGCCGTCCAGCGGCCAGTCGGCGCCGGAAGCCGAGGCCCAGGCCCGCTCCTGGGGCCAGCCGTCGCGCGGACGCACCAGGCGCAGGTCCGCCAGGCCGAAATTAGCCATGACGCGCGCCACCGCGCCGATGTTCTCGGCCAGCTGCGGTTCATTCAAAATGACGCAAGGGGCGCCCGCACTCTCGCTCATTGACAGATTTTCCAGCGCCAAAGTCTTTCCCAGGCGTCATGTGGTTTCCCCACGCCGCGCAACCGTCTATAGCACCGTCGCTGCGCCGCCGAGGGTCCTGTGAGCCCTTAGGCGAGACTGCGCCCTCAACGCCGCCCCGCTCGGGACCTCTGGAGCCGCTCTGCCGATGTCGAAAATCAAAGTCGCGAACCCCGTCGTCGATATCGATGGCGACGAGATGACCCGGATCATCTGGAAGCTGATCAAGGACAAGTTGATCTTCCCGTTCCTGGACCTGCCGCTCGAGTACTACGACCTGGGCATCGAGAAGCGCGACGAGACCAACGACCAGATCACCATCGACGCGGCCAAGGCGACGCTGAAGTACGGCGTGGCCGTGAAGTGCGCCACCATCACCCCCGACGAAGCGCGGGTGAAGGAATTCGGCCTGAAGGAAATGTGGAAGTCGCCCAACGGCACCATCCGCAACATCCTGGGCGGCGTGATCTTCCGCGAGCCGATCATCTGCAAGAACGTGCCGCGGCTGGTGCCGGGCTGGACCCAGCCGATCGTGGTCGGGCGCCACGCTTACGGCGACCAATACCGCGCCACCGATTTCCTGGTGCCCGGCAAGGGCAAGCTCACCATCAAGTGGGAAGGCGAAAGCGGCGAAGTGATCGAACGCGAAGTGTTCGAATTCCCCGGCGCCGGCATCAGCCTGTCCATGTACAACCTGGACCAGTCGATCCTCGACTTCGCCCACGCCTCGTTCGCGTACAGCCTGATGCGCGGCTATCCGCTGTATCTGTCGACCAAAAACACCATCCTCAAGCGCTACGACGGCCGCTTCAAGGACATCTTCCAGGAAGTGTACGAGACCGAATACGCCGAAAAGTTCAAGGCCGCGGGCCTGACCTACGAGCACCGCCTGATCGACGACATGGTCGCGGCGGCGCTGAAGTGGTCGGGCGGCTATGTGTGGGCGTGCAAAAACTACGACGGCGATGTGCAGTCCGACATCGTGGCTCAGGGCTTCGGCTCGCTCGGCCTGATGACCTCGGTGCTGATGACGCCGGACGGCAAGACCATGGAGGCCGAGGCCGCCCACGGCACCGTCACCCGCCACTTCCGCCAGCACCAGCGCGGCGAGTCGACCTCGACCAATTCGATCGCCTCGATCTTCGCCTGGACGCGCGGTCTGACGCACCGGGCCAAGCTTGACGGCAACGAGGCCCTGGCCAAGTTCGCCGCGACCCTGGAACGGGTCACGATCGACACGGTCGAGACCGGCGACATGACCAAGGACCTGGCGCTGCTGGTCGGCGCCCACCAGGGCTGGCTGTCGACGGAAGGCTTCCTCGACAAGGTGGCTTCGAACCTCGAAGCGGCCATGGGCTAACCTTCCGGGCCGGGCTCTCCGCCTCGCGGAGGGCCCGCGCCCGACTGGCCCTTACCGTCCTTCGGGATGGATCTTGTGCAGGGCGGCCAGAACCTCGTCCTGCTGGGGATGGCCCGCGGCCTTCTCCCACTCGCCGATCGCCAGATCGAAACCACGTACATACTCGGCCTGGGTGATCAGGCCCTTGTCGAGCAGCACGCGGGCGAAGCCGTCGGCCAGGGCCAGGGCGGCCTGCCCCAGAACGCCCGGGCGCACGAAGTGGTTGTCCATGGGGCGCTCCTGCACGGCCAAGCGTCGATCGACGCGCGGACCTATAGGCAAAGCCGACCGCCGCCGCGCGCCAGAAAAACTTCAGGCGCGATCAGGCCCCGGACGCGCTCAGCCCAGCGCCGCCTTGATCGCCTTCAGCCCCTCTTCGGCCGCCGCGGCGTCGGGCGCGCCGCCCTGGGCGAAGTCGGGCTTGCCGCCCGCGCCCTGCCCGCCCATGGCGATCACGCCCGCGCGGGCCAGATCGGCGGCGTTGAACCGGCCGGCCAGATCGGCGGTGATGGCCACGGTCAGGGCCGCCTTGCCGTCCGCGGTGCCGACCAGAGCCACCACGCCCGAACCGACCTGCTTCTTGAACTCCTCGGCCACGCCGCGCAGTTCCTTGCCGCCCACGCCGTCGAGCACCCGGGCGATGAGCTTGACGCCGCCGATCTCCTCGATCGCCGCGGCCGCGCCGCCGCCGCCCACGGCCAGTTGGCGCTTGGCGTCCGCCAGAGCCTTTTCCAGCGCGCGCCGTTCGGCCTGCAGGGCCTCGACCCGGCCGGCGACCTCGGCCACGGGGACCTTGAACTGCTCGGCCAGGCCCTTGGCGACGCCGGCCTGGTCGAGCAGGTAACGGCGCGCGGCCTCGCCGGTCAGGGCCTCGATGCGGCGTACGCCCGCGGCCACCCCGCTCTCGGACACGATCTTGAACAGGGCGATGTCGCCGGTGCGCGCCACGTGGGTGCCCCCGCACAGCTCCACCGAATAGTCGCCCTGGCCGTCCAGGGCGTGACCGAGCGCCAGCACGCGCACGCTCTCGCCGTACTTCTCGCCGAACAGGGCCACGGCGCCCGCCTCGATCGCCGCCTCGGGCGACATGACGCGGGTGGTGGCCGGGACGTTCTGACGGATCACCGCGTTGACCTCGGTCTCGATGCGGTCGAGTTCGTCGGCGGTCAGCGGGCCGCCATGGCTGAAGTCGAAGCGCATGCGCTCGCCGTCGACCATTTGGCCCTTCTGTGCGACGTGCGGGCCCAGCACGTGGCGCAGGGCCGCGTGCGCCAGGTGCGCGGCGGAATGGTTGGCGCGGGTCTTCTGCCGGCGTTCGGCGTCGACCTGCAGACTGATGCGGTCGCCCTCGGCCAACTTGCCCTCGGCGATCTGGACCGTGTGGGCGAAGAGTTCGCCGGCCTGCTTCTGGACGTCGCGCACCACGCCGCGGCCGCCGGGCCATTCAGCCAGGCCCCGATCGCCAGCCTGGCCGCCGCTCTCGGCGTAGAACGGCGTGCGATCGAACAGGATCTCAACCACATCGCCCTCGCCGGCGCTGTCGACCACCTGGCCGTCCTTGACGATCGCCAGGGTCTCGCCCACGCCGTCGACAAGGTCGTAGCCGATGAACTCGGTCGGCCCCAGGCGGTCGCGCAGGGCCAGCCATTCGGCGGTCTGCGCCTTCTGGCCCGAGCCCGCCCAGTTCTGCCGCGCCATGCCGCGCTGGCGCTCCATCGCCGTGTCAAAGCCTTCCGCGTCCACGGTCATCTGGCGTGACCGCAGGGCGTCCTGGGTCAGGTCCAGGGGGAAGCCATAGGTGTCGTGCAGCAGGAAGGCGGTCTCGCCCGGCAGGACGCCGCCGGGGCCGAGCTGGCCGGTCGCCTCGTCGAGGATGGCCATGCCGCGCCCGAGCGTGCGGCGGAAGCGCTCCTCCTCCTGGCGAAGGGTCTCCACGATCATCGGCTGGGCCCGGACCAGCTCGGGATAGGCCGCGCCCATCTCCGCCACCAGGGTGGGAGCCAACCGGTGCATCAGGGGCTCGGCCGCGCCCAGGCGATAGGCCTTGGCCATGGCCCGGCGCATGATCCGGCGCAGGACATAGCCGCGCCCTTCGTTGGACGGCGAGACGCCGTCGGCGATCAGGAACGAGGACGAGCGCAGGTGATCGGCGATGGCGCGGTGGGCGGGGCGGGCCTCGCCCTCGGCCTTGACGCCGGTCAGCTCGACCGAGGCGCCGATCAGGGTCTTGAACAGGTCGATATCGTAGTTGTCGTGCACGCCTTGCAGCACGGCGGCGATACGCTCCAGGCCCATGCCGGTGTCGATCGACTTCTTGGGCAGTTCGCCGACGATCACATTGGCGTCCTGCTCGTACTGCATGAACACCAGGTTCCAGATCTCGACGAAGCGGTCGCCGTCCTCGTCGGGCGAGCCGGGCGGGCCGCCCGGGATGTGCGCGCCGTGATCGTAGAAAATCTCCGAGCAGGGGCCGCACGGACCGTTGTCGCCCATGGCCCAGAAGTTGTCCTTGGTCGGGATGCGGATGATGCGCTGCTCAGGCAGGCCCGCGATCTTCTTCCACAGGTCGAAGGCTTCGTCGTCGGTATGGTAGACCGTGACGGTCAGGCGGTCCTTGGGGATGGCCCAGTCGCGGGTGATCAGGGTCCAGGCGTGCTCGATCGCCTGTTCCTTGAAGTAGTCGCCGAACGAGAAATTGCCCAGCATCTCGAAGAAGGTGTGGTGGCGAGCGGTGTAGCCGACGTTGTCCAGGTCGTTGTGCTTGCCCCCGGCGCGCACGCACTTCTGCGAGGAGGCCGCGCGTGGGGCGAAGGCGGTCTCCGCACCGGTGAAGATGTTCTTGAACGGCACCATGCCGGCGTTGACGAACAACAGCGTCGGGTCGCTCTGCGGCACCAGGGGCGCGGAGGGGACGACGACGTGTCCCTCCCCGGCGAAATAGCTGAGAAAGGCGCTGCGGATTTCGTTCAAGCTCGGCATGAGCACTCCGGACGTGGACCCCTTCCAGGCGCGCGAAAATCGCACTCGCCCGAATATGGTTCAGCGCCTCCCTTAGCCAAGGCCGACGCGCTTGCCAAAGGAAAGCCGACGCCGGGCCGGCCGAAAGCCGCGCCTGCCTTGCCGCGGGCCGGACGCGCGGCCCAAAAGAAGAGGCGCCCGGTGTGCGAAACCGGGCGCCTGGCGGCGAGATCGCGCGGGTGCGCGGGCGACGGTTGCGGGGTGAAGCCCGCGCCGCGACCTTGCCGGAACCTGAATGGAACTAGGCGTCGTCCTCGGCGGAGGGGCCGACCAGCAGCTCCTCGACGATGATCCCGGCGTTCTTGCGCACCGCCTGTTCGATCTCGGCGGCCATGTCGGGGTTGGCCTTGAGAAATTCGCGGGCGTTGTCGCGGCCCTGGCCGATGCGCTGACTGTTGTAGGAGAACCATGAGCCCGACTTCTCGACCACGCCGGCCTTGACGCCCAGGTCGATGATCTCGCCCAGCTTGGAGATGCCCTGACCGTACATGATGTCGAACTCGACCTCGCGGAACGGCGGGGCGACCTTGTTCTTGACCACCTTGACCCGAACGTTGTTGCCGATGATCTCGTCGCGCACCTTGACCGAGCCGGTGCGGCGGATGTCCAGGCGCACCGAGGCGTAGAACTTCAGCGCGTTGCCGCCGGTGGTGGTCTCGGGGCTGCCGTACATCACGCCGATCTTCATGCGGATCTGGTTGATGAAGATCACCAGGGTCTTGGACTTGGAGATGGAAGCGGTCAGCTTGCGCAGCGCCTGACTCATCAGACGGGCCTGCAGGCCGGGCAGGCTGTCGCCCATCTCGCCCTCGATCTCGGCCTTGGGCGTGAGGGCGGCCACCGAATCGATGATCACGATGTCCACAGCGCCCGAGCGCACCAGGGTGTCGCAGATTTCCAGCGCCTGTTCGCCCGTGTCGGGCTGGGACACCAGAAGATCGTCCAGATTGACCTTCAGCTTGTGGGCGTAGCTGGGGTCGAGCGCGTGCTCGGCGTCGATGAAGGCGGCGGTGCCCCCGGCCTTCTGCACCTCGGCCACCACATGCAGGGCCAAGGTGGTCTTGCCCGAGCTTTCCGGCCCGTAGATCTCGACCACCCGCCCGCGCGGCAGGCCGCCGATGCCCAGCGCCAGATCGAGCCCGAGCGAACCGGTCGACACCGACTCGATCTCGACGATCTTGCCCTTGTCGCCCAGCTTCATCACCGAGCCCTTGCCGAAGGCGCGGTCGATCTGCGTGAGAGCGGCCTCCAGGGCGCGCTGCTTGTCTGCGTCTTCTCGTCCCACTAGCCGCAACACCGATTGAGTCATTGAACGCGTCCTTCTTAGCCGATTCTGACCGCGGCCCCTGCCGCATTCGCTCGAAGGCCCCTGCCCCCGCGCCGCCGATGAAGTGAGCGTACATGGTTTGTTCCGGGGCGCAAGTTCTCTTTACGTTCTCAGTGGCGATTGTCGGGGATCACGCAACGGCGTCTAGATCCGGCGCGCGCTGCGGGATCGGGCCGCCGCGGTGGCCCGCCACGATCAAAGCTTCTTGTTGAGGGCGTCCTCGATGGCGCGGGCCTGGTCGAGGTGGGCCTGGATCTGGGGCGCCAGGCGGCCCGCGGCCGCCTTGATCGAGGGCGCGGCGCCGCCCTCGGCATAGGCCGAGGTCAGGCCGAGGGTCTCTTCCTGGGCCTCGATCTGCTGGTCGATGTAGGTCTTGTCGAAGTTGGGGCCCGAGCCCTGGCCCAGTTCGTCAAGCATAGACTGCAGATGGTCGGACATGACCACGGGCGGGGCGATGTCCTGGGCGGACGCCGCGATCGCCTGGGTCATGTCGGCGCGCGAGGCCGCGTAGTCGCGGGCCATCAGGCGGGCGTAGGCCTTGACGTCCGGGTCCGTGGCGCGGCTGGCGGCGATGGCGGCGGTGCGCGTCTCGAACAGTTCGTCGCCGACGACGCTGTCAACGTAGTCCGAGGCGGCCCGGTTGGCGGCGCTGGGCATGATCGCGGCGGGATGGGCGTCGGACACGGCGACCGCCGAGCCTGAAGCGCGATCGCAGGCCGCGAGCAAGACGAGGACGCCGACGACGATCAGGCCCCGTGGGAGGGCCCGGCGCCAGCGCCGGATGGATGTTTTGCGGAGCGTTTGCATGCGGCGATGCGCGGAGGCTGACGCGCCAGAGCGGGCGCCAGCCGTCACGCTAGGGATCAGTAGTAAACGCGGCGATGGTGGCTGATGTAGTAATGGCGCTGGCCGTCCATATAGACGCGGTGGCGGCGGTAGTCGTGCAGGTTCGGGCCGCCGACGACCGCGCCGATGACACCGCCGACGACCGCGCCGGGAGGACCGGCGACGACCGCGCCGCTGCCCGCGCCGATCAGGGCCCCGGAAACCGGCCCGGCTTGCGCGGATGCGCCCATCAGCGTGAGGGCGCCGGCTGTGGCCAGCGCGAGGATGATCTTGTTCATGATGTATTGGCCGTTGGTCCGGGGTCCTGAGACCGTCCGGGGAAAGCGCGTTGAGAACCGCGTCGCCAGATCAACGTGCGGCAAGAACAAACGTTGCCTTGGCGGAGTCGAGGCTTTCACGGATCGCGGCGGAAATCGTACGGGGATGGGCGCGCGGGGCGTGCGACCGGCCGCTTGGCGCTTCCCATTCCAAAGCGATCCGGCAATAGTCCTGTTGAATCGCGCCGGCCCAATGGCGCGTCAGGTCGAGGAAAGCGTGATGAAGTTCTCAGGATTGGCCGCAGCGGCGGTTTTGGCTCTGGCCGCCGCGCCCGCCCTCGCCCAGCCGACCGCCGACGCCCGGGGGCCGATCTTTCACAACGCCCTCGTCGATCTGTCACCCGCCAGCAATGCGCCGCTGATGGTCACCACGCCCGCCTGGGCCTACGGCGGCGACATTCCCTATGAGAACACGCTTTACCGGGGCAACCACTTCCCTGGCCTGTCCTGGACGCCCGGCCCCGCCGGCACCAAGAGCTACGCCGTGATCATGCAGGACACCGGCCACGCGGCCACCGTACTGCACAAGCCGCCGATCCTGCATTGGTCGATCTACAACATTCCGGCCAGCGTCACCGCCCTGCCCGCGGACATGCAACCCACCGCCAATCCGCCCGGCTCCAGCTATGGGCCCAACATGAAGGGCGCCGCCCAGCCCTACATGGGTCCGCGGCCGCCCCCGGGTTCGCGGCGCGTCTACCACCTGCAGGTGTTCGCGCTCGACACCGTGATCGCCACTGACCCTGGCGCGAGCCTGGACGCCCTGCTCGGTGCGATGAAGGGCCATGTCCTGGCGTCGGGCGAGGTGACCGGCCTTGGATCGTTCGATCCGACCGCCAAGCCGTGGCAGCCGCCCGCCCATCCGAACGACGATCTTTAGGACACCGGTTCGGACCCCAGCGAAGGCCAGGGTCTGACGACGAATGTCGTACGGCGCGCGGGCGCCGGGTCGGCAGACTTCTTTATCCAGAGATGAGCGCCAGCGCGGACGCCCCCGACCCGGGGGCGGCCTCATGGAGGCGCTTGGCTGGTCAGGCCGGCTTGGCGTGCGCCCTGACGGCGCGCTGTCGGACGTCCCTCCCCCACGGTCACTGTCCCATCACCCAAGCGGTCGGACCACGGCGATGGCTTGACGCCTCGCGCTGCTATTCCTCGATCTGCATCGCGGCCCAAAGCGGCCCGGCGAAAACTCACTGCGCAGACGATTCCAGGGCATGAAGGTTAATTATAGTAAACGTATAATTAACCACGCTTCATTCACGTCGATTTAACTCACTCCCTGCAATTGTTCACTCGACGTCGCCTGCATGCGTCCGCCTTTCGGCGGTCAAATGGGCGGAACGTTCCTGGGAATAATTCCCAACCGCGCCAAAAGGCGCGGGAGCTACCTTAGAAAAGGACTACCCCAATGAGCTATAGCGTCAATACGAACGCCGGCGCCCTCGTCGCCCTGCAAAACCTGTCGATGACCCAGGCGGCGTTGCAGAAGACCCAAAACATCATCTCCACCGGCAAGACCGTCAACACCGCCCAAGACAACGGCGCCGTGTGGTCGATCGCCAACACCATGTCGGGCCGGATCTCGGCGCTGGATTCCGTTACCCAGTCGCTGAACCGCGCCACTTCGACCGCGGACGTGGCTATGTCGGCCGGCCAACAGGTCTCCGACCTGCTGACGCAGCTGAAGTCCAAGGCCCTGGCCGCTTCGGACACCTCGCTGGACGCCACCAGCCGCGCCTCGATGAACCAGGACTTCAAGTCGCTGCTCGGTCAGATCACGACGATCATCAACAACGCGTCGTTCAACGGGACCAACATCCTGAACTCGACCGCGACCAACATCTACGCCCTGGCGAGCGACACGGGCACCAAGCTGACCGTGCAGGCTCAGAACCTGTCGCTCGGCGGTACGATCCTGACCATCGCCGCCGCCGCCTCGTTCGCGACCGCCGCGGCCGCGAGCGCCTATGTGACGACGCTGAACACCGACATCACCAACCTGAACAGCGCTCTGGCCACCATCGGCACCGGCGCCACGGCCGTCGCCAACCAGCTCAAGTTCGTCCAAGGCCTGCAATCCACCCTGCAGACCGGCGTCTCGAACCTGGTCGACGCGGACATGGCTTCGGAAAGCGCGCAACTGCAGGCTCTGCAAACCAAGCAGCAGCTCGGCATCCAGGCGCTGTCGATCGCCAACCAGTCGCCCCAGATCATCCTGTCCCTGTTCAAGTAGCAGGTGCCGGATGCGCTTCAAGGTCCGATCGCCCCATAGGCGCCGGCCGAGGCAGAGGAGACTGGGCACGGGACGAACAGACGATCGTCTCGGGTCCGAAACAAGTATCGGCCGGACCCCGCGGCCCAGCCCGGTCGGCGCATAGGCGCCGGTCCCG
>DATKPD010000006.1:0-45301 GCA_035524315.1 Caulobacteraceae bacterium | reverse complement strand
GTAGGCCATCGCCTTCGCGTTGCCAGCCTTCGCCAGCGTGATCGTGATCGCCGCCGTCAACGTCGTCTTGCCATGGTCAACGTGACCAATCGTGCCGATGTTGCAGTGCGGCTTGTTGCGTTCAAACTTTTCCTTGGCCATCGTCTAACCCTTCGCGTCGCTCGTGGCGTGGTTCTAAGTCTAAAGAAGATTTGGAGCGGGTAGCGGGAATCGAACCCGCATCCTCAGCTTGGAAGGCTGCTGCACTACCATTGTGCTATACCCGCCGTCGCCGAAAGCCGGCTGAGCGGGGTCGCCGCGATCTCCTCGTCTCAGGAGCCCTGCTTCGACCGGCGCGTGGTGGGGGAAGTAGGACTCGAACCTACGAAGGCTGTGCCAGCGGATTTACAGTCCGCCCCCTTTGCCGCTCGGGACATTCCCCCTCGCGCGCGCTCGAAGCTTCCGAAATCCTTCCGCATAGGCCCGCGCCGATGCTAGAGCGGCGCAGGTGAAAATGCCGAAGGCCCCGGGGGCCCCAAATTGGAGCGCGTCTTATAGTGTCCCCTCCCCGCGAACGCAACGACCGGTCCAAGCCTAACGCAAAGGCTTTTGACAAGCCGCGCGGCCATGGCTTTTCGGCCCCCCGCGACGGGGGCCCGGGTCAGCCGTCCCCGGAGCGCCACGGCGGCGCAAAGCCTGGCGCCAGAAGGCGCGGCGCGGAGATCAGCCACGACTGGGTGTGGGGTTGGCACGCGGTGCGCGCGGCCCTGGCCAATCCCGCCCGGGGCGGCCTGCGCCGGCTGGTGGTCAACGGCGCGCGCGCGCAGGAGATCGAATCGGAGGCCCTCGCCCGCGGCATCCGGCCCGAGCGGGTGGGCCCGGGCGACATCGGCGGAATGCTGCCCGCCGGCGCGGTGCACCAGGGCGTGGCCCTGCTGGCCGACCCGCCGGAGCCCACAGCCGTGGAGGATCTGATCGAGACCGGATCGGGCATGCTGGTCATGCTCGACCAGGTGACCGATCCGCAGAATGTCGGCGCGATCTTCCGCTCGGCCGCCGCGTTCGGGGCGCGCGGCGTGATCCTGCAGGACCGCCACGCCCCGACCCTATCGGGCGCCCTGGCCAAGGCGGCCGCCGGCGCGGTCGATCACCTGCCGCACGCCCGCGTGGTCAATCTGTCGCGCGCCCTGGAAAGCCTGGCCGAGGCCGGCTGGCGCGCCGTAGGCCTGGACGGCGGGGCGCGGGCCAACCTGGCCGAGGTGCTGGACAAGCGGCCCACGGTGCTTGTGCTGGGCTCGGAAGGCGACGGGCTGCGCCGCCTGGTCAGCGAGCACTGCGACGCCCTGGCGCGCATTCCCATGCCGGGGGGCGTGGAGAGCCTCAATGTATCGTCCGCCGCGGCGGTGGCGCTCTACGCGGTCCACCAGGCCCAGACCTGACTCGCCTGGGAGGCGACCGCGCGCTCGGCGCGGGCTTGTAACGCCTTGATTCTGGCTCGAACCCTGCTTGGGTCGGGTAGGATTGGCCGCAGCGCGCCGGGAGTCTGTCCCGGACTGGAACAGTCAGAGATGATGGCGTCGGTGCAAAAACCCCGTTGGTTCGCGGCCCTGTTGGCCGCGTCGGCCTGCGCGCTCTTGGCCGCGTGCAGCCCCTCCGAGCCCGAGCCTTCCGCTCCGCCGCCTCCGCCGCCAGCCCAGGCGCCGCCTCCGCCGCTCGCCGGCGGCTCCCCGCCCCCGCCCGCGTCCTACCCGCCCGCGCCCTATGACGGCTCGCAGGTGGTGACGATGAATCCGATCCCCAATCCGGAAGACCTGTCGCCCACCGACCGCGCCCGCATCTATGGGCCGGGCGCAGCCGGAGCCGCCGACCGGGGCGCGATCGAGATTCCGGGCGACCAGGGCGCGCAGGGGCCGGTCTATGCCGAGCCAGAGCGTCACCCCCGACGCCGTCATGTCCAATACGTGGTGCGTACAGTGCACGGCCGCCGCGTTGTGAAGCGGGTCCACAGCCTTCGAGCGCACGGGCCTCAGGCCCAGGGCCCTCATCCCGCCCTGACTCTGCCTGCTCGACACGCCCCGCATCATGCTCCGGCGGCGTCGACCGCGCCCGCCAAGCCCGTCGTCAAAGCCGCGCCCGCCCATACGGCGCCGGCCGGTCAAGCGCCGTCCGGTCCCCCATCCTCCAGCCAGCCAGCCGCCCCGGCCGTCGCGGCGCCCGCTACGTCGATCCCAGCGCCTTCGCCCGCCCCTGACGCCAGCGCGGGGCTGCGCCTGCCGTCGTTGGCGCACTTCATGGCTAAGCTGACGGGCCAGAGCGACCAGGCGCCGATCCAGGCCTCGGACCAGGCCTCCAGCCAAGGTTCGGATGAAAGCTCGGCCAGGTCCGATCAGGCCGGGGGCGCCGGCGTAGCCACCCCGCCGGCCAACGCCTCGGGCATGCCGGGCCTGAACCTCAGCCGGCGCGCGCAGATGGCGATCATGCTGGCGCTGCTGGCGGTGCTGATCCTGGCGCTGATCCGCCGCAACATCACCGCCCAGCACCGGGCCGCGCAAAAGCGCAAGGCGCAGCGGCCGCTGGACCTCGACAACCAGCCGCCTTCGGGACCGGACGCAGCCTAGCGCCGGATCAGCCGGCGCCGCCGAAGCGTTCGGTCCATTCGGCCACCTGGGCGTCCTCGACCTTGCGGAACAGCACCTCAGGCGCGCGCACCGGCCGGCCCGGCTCCAGGCGCGACAACTCCGCCGCCGCATCGGCGCTGGGCCACGATCCCGGATAGGCCTCGCCCACCGCTTCGGCGATCTTCTCCGCCGTGAACGGCAGGATAGGCCCGCACGCCCGGGCGAACAGGGCCACCAGATTGAGCCCGGTGCGCACGATCACCGCCGCTCGGGCGGGATCGGTCTTGATCGCCGTCCAGGGCGCGGCCTCCTGCAGGTACTGATTGCCCAGCACCCACAGCTCGCGCAGGGCCTGGGCCGACTTGCGCACCTCGATCGCATCCATCTGCTCGGTCAGTTCGGCCAGCTTGGCCGAGATGTCGGCGTAAAGCTTCAGCTCCAGGTCGCCGGGCCCGCCGCCGGCCGGAACCCGGCCTTCGAACTTATTCTCGCAGAACTTCAGGATGCGATTGACGAAGTTGCCCAGCACGTCGGCCAGATCGCGGTTCACGGCCGACTGGAACTGCTCCCAGGTGAAGGCGGTGTCGGAGCTTTCGGGCGTATTGGCGGTCAGGTACCAGCGCCAATAGTCGGCCGGCAGCAGCGCCAGGGCCTGGTCCATGAACACGCCACGTCCCTGCGAGGTCGAGAACTTGCCGCCGTACCAGTTGAGCCAGTTGAAGGCCTTGAGCGTGTCGACCATCTTCCACGGCTCGCCCGAGCCGATCAGGGTGGCCGGAAAGCTGACCGTGTGGAAGGCGACGTTGTCCTTGCCCATGAACTGGACATAGCGGGTCTCGTCGGCGCCGGCGTCAGTGCGCCACCAGGGGCGCCAGTCGCGCGCCAGGCCGTCCTCGGGGTTGTCGGCCCACTCCTGGGTGGCGGCGATGTATTCGATCGGCGCGTCGAACCAGACGTAGAACACCTTGTCTTCGAATCCCGGCCTGGGCAGGCCGCCGCGCGTGACCGGAACGCCCCAGGCCAGGTCGCGGGTGATGCCCCGGTCGATCAGCCCCTCGTCCAGGTGCTTGTAGGCGATCGAGCGCGGCAGGGCGGGCCAGTCGGCCTTGCCGTCGATCCAGCCGCGGATCTCGCCCTCAAGCTTGGTCTGCAGCAGATAGAGGTGGCGGGTCTGGCGCACCTCGATGTTGCGAGACCCGGAGATGGCCGAATAGGGCGCGATCAGGTCGGTCGGGTCGAGCAGCCGCCCGCAGTTGTCGCACTGGTCGCCGCGCGCGGGGGTGAAGCCGCAATGGGGGCAGGTCCCCTCGACGTAACGGTCGGGCAGGAAGCGGCGGTCGTCGACCGAATAGACCATCTTGTCGACGCGTTCCTCGATCAGACCCCGGTCCTCCAGCACCTCGGCGAAATGCTGGGTCAGGCGATGGTTCTGCGGCGAGGACGAGCGGCCGAACCAGTCCCACGACAGGCCGTACTGGCGGCCGATGGCGTGCTGGGCCTGATGCTGCTCGTCGCAATAGCTCGCCACGTCCTGGCCGGCGGCCGCGGCGGCCAGTTCGGCCGGGGTGCCATGTTCGTCGGTGGCGCAGATGTAGAGCACCTCGTGCCCCCGCGCCCGCTGGAAGCGCGCGTAGACGTCCGCCGGCAGCATCGATCCCGCCAGATTGCCCAGGTGCTTGACGCCATTGATGTACGGCAGGGCGGAGGTGATCAGGATACGGGCCATGTCGGCTTTCGGCTGGAGGCTCAGGGCCAGGGGAAGCGCCATATAAGCCGCCCCCGCGGGAATCTGAAGAACCAAGCCGCGCCGTGGAATTTTCCCGCCCGCTCGCCTAAGGTCCGGCAGCGGCTCAAGGCGGGCCGGCGGCGGGAGGGGCGAGCGTGTTCAAATCGGCGATCCATCTTGGCGGGCTCGGCGCGGCCCTGATCCTCTCGAGCGCGGCCTGGGCCCAGACGGCGGCGGCGCCCCAACCCATGCCCATGCCCGCGCCCCCGCCGCCCTTCACGCCGGCGGTGATCAAACCGGTCAAGCCCGGCCTGTTCATGATCCTGGGCAACGGCGGCAATTCGACCCTGCGCGTGGGCCAGGACGGCCTGATCCTGGTCGACACCAAGAACCCCGGCGATGTCCTCTACAATGACCTGCTGCGCGCGATCCAAAGCGTGTCCGCCCTGCCGGTGAAGGATGTGATCGTCACCCACGTGCACCAGGACCACGCGGGCAACACCGGCCGGTTCGAGGCCGCGGGCGTACCGGTGATCGCCAACGATGTGGAACAGCAGCTGGTGCGGACCTATGCCGTGGCCCCGGGGCAGGTGCGCTCGGCCGAGCCGACCATCACCTTCACCCGCCGCTACACGGTGACCATCCCCGGCGCCGTGGCCGAGGCCTATCACTTCAACGCCGCCCACACCGGCGGCGACACCATCGTCTATTTCCCTGATCTGAAGGTGGTCTGCTCGGGCGACGAGGTCTCGGCCAATCCCAACGTCGATTATCCGGACGGCGGCAGCATGCTGGGGTGGCAGAAGAACCTGGCCGAGATCGACAAGCTCGACTTCGACACCCTGATCCCGGGCCACGGCGACGCCCCGCTGACCCGCGCCCAGTTCGAGGATTATCGTCGGCGGGTCGATGCGGTGATCGAGGACGCCCGCGCCCTGGTCAAGGCCGGCGTGCCCAAGGACCAGATCGTGGCCAAGATTCCGTTCAAGGACCTGGGCTGGACCATCAATCCGGCGCAGTGGAACAACCCCGCGCGGCTGGACGCCTTCTACGCCGAGATGTCGCAATAACCCGCGGCGGCTGAGGCGCGCGGCTCCGCCGATGGCCGATCCCCCTTCCCCGCCCCCGCCGGGCGCCCGTCGGTCCGCCGCGCTCATGGCCCTGGCGGCGGCGGCGCTGTTCGGGTTCAGCACGCCGCTGTCCAAGCTGCTGATCGGCGACGGCGTCGAGCCTCTGATGCTGGCGGGGCTGCTTTATGTGGGATCGGCGCTGGGCCTGACCCTGATCCATGCCGCGCGCCGGCCGCTGCGCCTGGCGGCCGAGGCGCCGGTTCGCAAGGCCGACTGGCCGTGGCTGGCCCTGGTGATCGCCAGCGGCGGGGTGGCCGGGCCGGCGCTGCTGATGATCGGCCTGGCCGGCGCCTCGGCCAGCCTGGGGGCGCTGCTGCTCAACGTGGAGGGCGTGGCCACCATGGCCATCGCGTGGCTGGTGTTCCGCGAGCACGCCGACCGGCGGGTGCTGACGGGCGCCGCGGCGATCCTGGGCGGCGCCATGGTGCTGGCCTGGCCGGGGGGCGCGGTCGGCGCGGTCGGATGGCCGGCCCTGGCCATCGTCGGCGCCTGTCTCGCCTGGGCCATCGACAACAACCTGACCCGCAAGCTGTCCGGCGCCGATCCGGTTCAGCTGGGGGCGATCAAGGGCGTGACGGCGGGAGGGGTCAATCTGGCGCTGGCCCTGGCCCGGGGCGCGGCCTTGCCCAAGGCGGGCCTGGTCCTGGCCGCCATGACCGTCGGCGCCTTCGGCTATGGCGTGAGCGTGGTGCTGTTCATCCTGGCCCTGCGCGGCCTCGGCGCCGCGCGCACCAGCGCCTATTTCTCCTGCGCGCCGTTCCTGGGCGCGGCCCTGGCCCTGGCGCTGTTTCACGAGCCGGTCACCGTGCAACTCGTGCTGGCGGCGGCGCTGATGGGCGTGGGCGTATGGCTGCACCTGTCGGAACGGCACGATCACGAGCACAGGCACGAGGCCATGGCCCACGATCACCGGCATGTGCACGACGCCCATCACCAGCACCGCCACGGCCCGGACGACCCGCCGGGCGAGCCGCACGTGCACTGGCACCGCCACGAGCCCCTGCGCCACGCCCATCCGCACTATCCCGACCTGCACCACCGGCATGGGCATGATGGGCATGGGCGCGGGGACGGCCACACGCATCAGCGCGGCGAGAAAGAGCCCTAGTCCGGCGCAGCCTCGCCCCTGAGGCGGGCGAAGATCGCCGAGCCCGTCCAGGCGGCGGCGAACAGGCCCACGACCGCGAAGCCCAGGCCGCTGAAGTCGCCGCCCAGCGCCTGCACCGCGCTCCATACCCCCCCGGTCAGGCCAAGCTGGTCCCTGACCACGCCCAGCAGCTCGATCCCGCCGATCAGCACGGCCACGACCACCGCCAGGGCGGTGACGACCAGGTTGTAGTAGAGCCGGCGGGCCGGCCTGACCAATGCCCAGTCGTAGGCGCCGAGCATCAGCACCCCGTCGCTGGTGTCGATCAGGGTCATGCCCGCGGCGAACAGCGCCGGGAACACCATCAGCGTCCCCAGCGGCAAGCCCTTGGCGGCCTCGGCCTGCGACAGACCCAACAGCACGATCTCCGAAGCCGTGTCGAACCCCAGCCCGAACAGGACGCCCAGCGGGAACATGTGCCAGCTGTGGCTGATCAGGCCGAACGCCGGCCGCAGGATGCGCGCGGCCAGGCCCCGGCCCGCCAGCAGGCGCTCGACGTCCTCGCCGGCGTAGGCGCCGGTGCGCCTGAACCGGCCGAGCGCCTTACACACCCCGTCCAGCACGATCAGGTTCATGGCCGCGGCGAACACCAGGAACAGGCCCGACACCAAGGTCGAGGCCAGGCCGCCGACGGCCTTCAGCCGATCCAGATCGAGATGCTGGGCGGCGCCGAGGGCCGCGGCGGCGGCCAGGCCCACCACCGCCGAGTGGCCGCAGGCGAAGAACAGGCCCACGCCCACCGGCCGCTGGCCCGCGTTCATCAGCTTGCGCGTGACGTTGTCGATGGCGGCGATATGGTCGGCGTCGACCGCGTGGCGCAGGCCGAAAGCGTAGGCCAGAAGCGCCGTCGCCAGCAGCGCCGGCCGGCCGGCGAAGGCGGCCAGGGCCCAGATCCACATGGCGAGGTTAAAGCCGATCAGGCCGGCGTACACCGCCGCGATCCGCCCACCCGCGCCGCTGCCCAAGGCTTGCCTCATGCCCCTTCTTAAGCCGCGCGGAAGGCGTGCAAAGCCGGCCGGACACCGGCGCGCGCTCTAAAGCCGCCGGCGCCGGGTTTCCAGGCAGGGATGGGGGGTGCAAGGGTCTCAGGCGGCTCGAGGACTCGCAACTGGAATATATAACTGAAATATATAGTTTTCTTTGTTCGCTGAGCCAGACTTGCCCCCCAAAATGACCTCCAGGGCTGATTTTGCCCCCATTCCGCATATTTTCGAGTCAGCTAGATGGTAGCGGCCCTTTTGCGCCCGGGATTAGCCCCTCGGCTTAGACTTCCTTGGCCGCGATTTTGAGCGAGTTGGGGGCTGGCTGACCGCCCGGTCGAACCGCTCTCGCTTTCGCAGTTGCCCCTCCGCTACCTCCGCCAGCAGCGCCTTGATCTTCGGTGAGGTCAAGGCCGCCACAACCTCCTTCGGACGTTGATTGCCTGCAGACCTACCCCTGGCGAACGCTTCAGCCATCAGCTTTCTGATCGCCGCCTTGGAGGCATTACGTTCCTTCGGCTTCTTCCCGTCCCACCACTTGGGAGCCTCATGGGCCTCCGCCAAGAGCACGATGGTTCGGGTGGACTCAGGATCGAGAGGGGTGTCGTTGAACTTGCACACGGCGCTGCGTTACGGCGTGTCCGACGGGTCGGCGCTGGGAACTGCGGCCCCCTTGGGCAGCTGGCCGAGCGGAGTAGTTATGTTTTGGACTAGGCCGTTCTCGAACTCAATTGTCAAATTAGTCTGCCAACCATTGTCGTCGTTGGTCCAGGCGTAGGTCTCAAGGTCGCGGTCGCCTACGCGCATACTTGATGTCCGAACTCCCTTTGAGCCAATTATCCTCTGAACCTGCTCTAAGGGCATTCCAAGCTGAATTGCTTGAGCCTCTTGCGCGGTTACCACTGGCGCTGTTGCGCTGGCTGCAGCGGCTGCTGGCGTTGAGGCTGGACCGGCCGCAGGGCCAAACGCCGACATGTCGACTGGCGGTTGCGACAAAGTTGAGACGGGCACCGACCCTTTTCCGCTGATATACACAAGAGCGCTCACTACCAACACCAATGCCGCAATAGCTATCGCCCCGCTTGGCCAAAAGGTCTGACGGTTCCATTTGTCAACTTCCACCGCGTCTTCTATTTCACCAGCGCGCACATCTTCTGGTGATTTATTAATAACTTCGATCGGTGATCGAATTGGTTTTTCGATCAACTGAATGGTAAAGTTACCGTAGCACTTGGTTAGCGCCGCCCGCAGCCCCCAGATCGAGCAAGGGATCGATCCCAGCCACCCCAGGATCGCGCCGACTCCAGCGCCCACCGCCGGAGTGTTCCCCGTTAGGCCGAGTAGGAAGCCCGCGCTTATGCCCAAGGCTCCCCCTACCAGCATGGAGGAAAGGGCCACCCGCCAAGCCATCGCCCACCAGATGGATAGAACGCATTCCAGAGTGAATCCCGCGTATCGCTCCGCCAACATCAAGCCCTCCTCGCCCCACGCTCCCTGCCGAGCTTTGCCTTAAGGATTGCAATGGTTGGGAGCGGACATCAACCGCGCCACAACTCGCACACGAAACGGTGCCTTCACCGCACGCCAATCTCGCAGGTCGTCGCGCGGACCAAAAACACTCATCCAGTGTTTATTAGCTAATATCGACACCACTACAACCCTCTCAGCAATTACTTGGAGTACTTATTTGCGTTATCACGCTAACACATACGAACTAAATCTAGTGAATATCCCGAACCGGACGCGCTTTTCTATTAATTACTTGCGCGCCAGTCTCTCTAAGCGGATCACAACCGCTGGATTTGGAGATGATAGACGTTGCTGAGGCACCGGGCCCGATCCGTAAGCGGCGCGAGGCTGTTCGCTTAGATGAACTGCCCGACGAGGGGTTCGCCCGATGGCTGCGGGCCAAGCGGCCTCGGGGCTGGTCCAGTCGACCATTTACGCCATGATCAATCAGAAGCGCTTCCCGGCACCCGTGAAGCGCACCGCACACGCGTCGGCGTTCAGGGTCCGGGAAATCCGCGCGTGGCTTGCCAATCCAACGGCCCGGCGGCCCGACGCGTAGCACACTCAGAGATCTACGAGAAGGCGATGGTGACAACCCCGCCAGTGTCGACAGCTTTTTGGGCTGGGATTCCAAATCAAGGACTTATCCTTCTAGCTTTCAAATCGCCTGCTGGTCTCCAGCACCGCGCGTTCGACAACAAAGCCACGGCGCGGGCCGCTGTCGAGCGCACACTTGCTAACACGTCCCTGGACATCTACGACGCGTGCGCATCTTTTGAGAGCGTCGTAAGGAGGGGCTGCGCGATGCCGACAACGCCGCGTTCTGCCGCCCGCTGTGGCTCGACATCGACGTCAAGGGCGATCCCGCCAAGGGCTACGCCAAGCGCCAGGACGCGATCCGGGCGGTGCAGGATCTGGCCCAGGCCCTAGGCGTGCACATGCCCATGATGGTCGCCAGCGGCGGGGGCCTGCACGTCTGGTTCCAGCTGACCGAGGACACCCCCGCAGACACCTGGCAGCCCCTCGCCGACAAGCTCAAGGCGCGGTGAGCCGTACGAGCTGGAGGCGCTGGAAGCCAGCTGGCGGCCCTGCAAGGGCGGTGAGCGTAGTCGACAACGCCGACCTGTCGGGCGGCATGCCGATGGGCACTGGTGGGACAAGCTTAAGCCGGAGCGCAAAGCTTTCTGGCTGAGCGAGTTGCTAAAATCCCCGCGCGCCATCGCCGCGGCACACGGGTCCGAGACGAGTGGATCGGGGACATGGCTGCGGGTGCACCGAACGGTGAAGCGTTTGGTACAGCCAAACAGGCCAGAGCCTCATACTTCGGATCAGCCATCGAGGGCGCGTTGCCCCCTAATGTGAACCTCACCGGAAGAAGCCTGGACAGCCGCCAAGGAGGCGATCGCGGATGTTACCCCGCAAAGCTACCCCACATGTACCCCAGATCGAGGCAAACATGTTCAGAGGACTTTGGAAGCCGCAGCCCTCTATATACTGAATTTATAAGAATTTTTCCAGGTGGCCAAGACGCCGCTGGAGCGCGTGATGGTGCCGGTTGCAGGGCTCGAACCCGCGACCTTCGCTTTACAAAAGCGCTGCTCTACCAACTGAGCTAAACCGGCATGCCTGCGGCCAGGAGCGCGCGAGGTCTCCGAGCCACGGCCATCGATGCCATGTCGGGATGCGGGCGGCAAGACGCTGGATGCGCTTGCCGGCCACGCGCACACAGCCGAAGGTCGCCCGCGAGCGGGCCCCTTCAGCGCGTGTCGATAGAGAAGGGGCGGAAGCCGAAGCTTCCGCGGGCCGGATTAGGCCTTGCCGAGTTGGCCGGCGGACATCTTGCCCGACTTACGGTCCTTCTCGAGTTCGTACGACACCTTGTCGCCTTCGTTCAGCGCGTTCAGGCCCGCCCGTTCGACGGCCGAAGCGTGCACGAACACGTCCGCGCCACCCGCGTCCGGTTGGATGAAACCATAGCCCTTCGTGGTGTTGAACCACTTTACAGTACCGGTCGCCATTGTCTTGCTCGTTTGCATTTAGATGAGTCAGCACCTCGCCCTAGAGGTAGCCTTCGCGAATAGCAAGCGCCGTCTGCCGTTCGGCGGCGGAAAGACGTCGCATTCGCGGCCTCCTGTGGCGAACCCGCAGCGTCGCGGCCCCCTGCGCCCCAATGCTGCAGCGCGAAGAATTTTGTCGCCGCCGCCCCGGCCGTCTTGATATTAGACGCTGGCGTCTCGACATACGGCGCAGCTTGATGCGTCCTCGATTTGGCAGGTCCCGCAGCGCCGTGCTCAGCCCGTCCTCGACATCGCCGCGCCTGCGCCGCCGATCGCCGGCCGCGGCGAGGGCGCGCCTGCTGGCGCTGGCGGGGCTTGTGGCGCTGGGCCTGGGCGCCTGCCGCGCCGCGCCGGAAAAGCCTCTGGTGCACAATTCGCCCGCCTCGCTGACCGATCGGATGCTGGTGCTGAACGCCGACACCTACGTGATCGACGGCCGCCACGTGCGCCTGTCCAATGCGTCCACGCCGCAGAGCACCCTGCACTCGCGCTGCTGGGCCGAGGCGCTGCTGGCGGCGGACGAGGTGGCCTATGTGCGCGATCTGGTGGCGCACGCCCAGACCGTCGATTTCAAGCCGACCGGCAAGGTCGACGAGTACAACCGCGACCTGGGCCTGGTGGCGCTGGACGGCGCCGATCTGGGCGATCAGCTGTACCAGATGGGCATGGCCGCGCGCCTGACCGATCCCCGCTTCGACTGGTGCCAGCCGATCAGCCGGCAGGCGAACGGCGCCCCGCCGATCGCCGCGGTGGCCAAGCTCAGCCCTTGACCCGCGGCGCGGGGGGTGTTCGCCCTTTTCGGCCGCGGTGTTCGCCGCTAGGGTCGCGGTGCAGCGCTCGCGTCGAGCCCTGCCGATCACGCCACGGCAGGCATGAGCAAGAAGCACAGGCCGTTGAACTTTTCCGACCCGGATTTCGCCGAGGCGCCCCCGCCTGGGCTATTGGATGACGCCATGCGGCTGGAAGCGCCGCCGATGCCCGGGCGCAGCGCGCCGGTGGCCGCGGCCTCCCGCAAGACCACGTCCGCCCCAGCGGCCGCCCCAACGGGCGCCAAGGCGCAAGACCTGGCCGCCTTCGCGCCGGTGGCGCACAAACGCGGCGCCGAGGTCCCCTCCGCCCTGCTCTACCTGCTGGCGGCGGCGGCGACGGTGCTGTGGAGCGGGGGCCTGGCGGCCTTCGCGTTCGGCTATCGCTCGCGCCTGGGCCCCTTCGCCTACGAGCCCTTCGCCGCCACCGTCCTGGCCATCGTGGCGCTGGCGCCGATCGGCCTGATCTGGATCGGCGCCTTCGCCCTGCGCCAGGGCCTGATGCTGCTGGGCGAGACCCGCCGCCTGCGCGCCCTGTCGGACGAAATTCTCGGCCCCGCCGCCCTGGCCGCCGCCCACACAGGCTCGACGGTCGACTCGATCCGCGTGGAGGTCGACAGCGCCCTGCAGACCATGTCGCAGGCCCGCGCCCAATTGCTGCAGCTGCGCCACGGCCTGGCCGAAGAGGTCCAGCGCCTGTTCGAGGCCGTGGGCCACTCCGAGCGCGCCGGCGCGGTGCTGGTTAAGAGCCTGGGCCACGAGCGCCAGGGCTTCTCAGCCCTGTCGGGCAAGCTGGAAGTTCAGGCGAGCGAGGTTTCGGAGATCATCACCCGCCACGCCCGCATGGTGGCCGAAGCCAGCGACCTGGCCCAGACCCAGATCCAGGAAGCCGAGGCGGCCCTCGCCGCGCGCGCCGCCGACCTGGCCGCCGCCGCGGGCGAAGCCACAGACGCCGCGCGCATCGCCGGCGACGACCTGAGCCGCCAGGCCGTGCGGCTGGAGGCGGCCGGCGTCACCGTGGGCGACCAGGTGCGCACCATCGAGGAAAATCTGAGCCAGCAGCGGGCCGCGCTGGTGGCCCTGTCGCATACCCTGCGCACCGATCAGGAGGATCTGGCGGTCAATTTCGAGAGCCTGGCCGCCCAGCTGGAGGCGATTCTGCGCCAGTCCGAGCACCAGTCTCAAAGCCTGAGCACCGCGGCTCTGTCCAGCGCCGACGTGCTGCGCCGCCTGATCGACGAAGCGGCCCAGCAGCTGCGCGACATGAGCGACCAGGCCCAGACCGAACGCGACCTGCTGGGCGGCGCGGCCCTGCAGTCGCTGGGCGCCTTCTCCGAGGCCGCCGCCTTCGAGCGCCGGGCCCTGGAAGAGGAGACCCAGCGCGCGATCAACACCTTGAGCGTGGCGGCCGAGCACGCGCACAAGGCCGCCGAATCCGCCAGCGAAGCGGCCAAGCGCAAGGTCGAGCAGCTGTCGGAAGCCGCGTTCGAGGCCGGCCAGAAGGCCGATGCGGCGTTCGACGACCGGCTGGACCAAGCGCACGCCCTGATCCAGCGCTCGGTCGAACTGATCGACGACGCCGCCGTGCAGTCGATGGCCCGGCTCGACCGGGGCGTGGAAGCGGCCAAGGCGGCGCTGGACGATCTTCAGCGCGGCCTGGCCCAGATCGAGGCGCGCGAGGCGCGGCTGCCGGCCGATGCGGCCGAACGCGGCGAGCAGATCAAGGCCGCCCTGGACGAAGCGACCCGCGCCCTTCTGGATTCCGCGCGCGCCGCCTCGGCCGAGTTGCAGGCGATCGACACGGCGTTCCAGGACCGGGTCAAGCGCAACTACGAGATGCTGAGCGAGGCGGTCCGGCTGATGAGCGTGATCGGGACGGGGGCGGCCTCGCGCGCCAGCGGCGGCCCCGCCCCGGCTCCGCGCGCGCCGCCCCTGCTGCGGCCGCGCGTGAGCGAGAGCGCCGAACCCTCGCGGTCCGCTGACGCCGGATCGGGCGCGGGCCTGGGCCCCGGTTTGGGCGACGCCCGTCGACGGCTGAAGCTGACGCCCACCGAGACGGACGACGCGCTCAAGACCGTGTTCGAGCCTGCGGGCGAGCGCGCCGGGGGCGAGGCCGACCTGGGCGCGGACGGCTGGAGCTGGACCGAGCTTCTGACCTCGCTCGGCGGTGAAGAGGCCGCCCAGAGCGAAGATGGCGTGGAGGAAAGCCTGGTGGCGGAGATCCGCGCGCTGGGCATCGATCCGGTGGCCCTGCTGCCTGAAGCGCGGCTGGACGAGATCGCCACGGCGATCGAGATCGGCGACCTGTTGGGCGCGCGCGAGGCGGCCCACCGGCTGGCCCCGGCCGCGATCCGCAAGCTGGCGCGGCGCGTGATGTCCGACAAGCTGCTGCGCGCCCAGGCCGACCGGTTCGTGCAGCAGCAGGCCGCCCGGCTGAACGACGCGGTGCGCCGCGGCCAGACGCGGGTGGCCCTGGCGCGCGGGCTCGCCAGCGACGCAGGACGGGCCTATGTGCTGTTCGACGCCGCGGTCGGCGATCTGAACTGATGGCCGTCCTCGGCGTGCGCGAGGAACGCTGGCCCATCGCCGGCGCCTTCGTCATTTCGCGCGGGGCCAAGACCGAAGCCCAGGTGGTGACGGTGGACATCGCGGCTGACGGACAGACCGGTCGCGGCGAATGCACGCCCTACGCCCGCTATGGCGAAAGCATCGCCGGGGTGATCGACCAGATCGAAAGCGTGCGCCCCGCCATCGAGGCGGGCGCGGACCGGGCGGCGCTGCAAGGCCTGCTGCCCCCCGGCGCGGCGCGCAACGCGCTGGACTGCGCCCTGTGGGACCTGGAGGCCAAGCGCGCCGGGCGACCGGCCTGGGCCCTGGCCGGACTCGCCAGGCTCGATCCGGTCAAGACCGCCTTCACCCTCAGCTTCGCGGCTCCGGAGATCATGGCCGAGCAGGCCCGCGCCAACGCCCGCAGGCCGATGCTCAAGCTCAAGATCGGCGGCCCTGACGACCTGGACCGCGTGCGCGCGGTGCGGGCGGCCGCGCCTAAGGCGCGCCTGATCGTGGACGCCAACGAGGGCCTGGACTTCGACGCCCTGGTCCGCCTGGCGCCCGAACTGAAGGCGCTGGACGTCAAACTGGTGGAGCAACCGCTGAAGGCCGGCGAGGACCAGGCGCTGGAGGGCTATGACTGCCCCGTGCCGCTGTGCGCGGACGAGAGCCTGCATACGCGCGAGCAGTTGGCCGCGTGCGCGCGGCGCTATAGCTGCGTCAACGTCAAGCTGGACAAGGCCGGGGGCCTGACCGAGGCCCTGGCCCTGGTGCGGGCCGCGCGGGCGATGGAGCTGGAGATCATGGTCGGCTGCATGGTGGCGACATCCTTGGCCATGGCCCCGGCCGTGATCCTGGCCCAGGGCGCGGCGTTCGTCGATCTGGACGGGCCCCTGCTCCTGGCCAAGGACCGCGAGCCCGGCCTGAGCTATATCGGCTCCATGATCGAGCCGCCCCCGACGGCGCTGTGGGGATGAGCCGCCTGCTGATCGCCGGCTTCGGGGCCTTTCCCCAGGCGCCCGACAATCCCGCTGCCGCCGTCGTGCGCCGGCTGCGCGACGAAGGCTGGACGCCGCCCGGCGCGCAGGCCCTCTACGCCATCCTGCCGACCACCTGGGCCGGGGCCGCGCCGGCAGTGCTTGACGTCGCCGAGGACGCGGCCGCGATCCTCCTGATCGGCGTGGCGGTGGGCGCACCCGGCTTTCGGGTCGAGACGCGGGCTCGCAACCGCGCGAGTCCGACCCACCCCGACGCCGAGGGCCAGACCTGGTCCGGCGATCTGATCGACCCCTCTGGCCCGGCCGAGCGGCGGACAGCGGTCCCCGCCCTCGCCCTGCGCGACGCGATCACGCAGGCGGGCCAGCCCATCGCCCTGTCGGATGACGCCGGCGACTACCTGTGCAATTTCACCTTCTACCGGGTGCTCGCCGCCCGGCCGACGACGGCGTTCCTGCACGTGCCCGCCCTGGGCGACGGCTTCACCTTGGACGACCTGACAGCCGCGGCGCGCGCCGCCGCGGCCGCCCTCACATCACACCCGGGATAGGACCGCCGCCATGGACAAATCCTCGCGCCTTTTGCTTGGTCTGGCCGGCGCCAGCGGCTTTCTCGCCGTCGCGGCCGGAGCCTTCGGCGCGCACGGCGTAACCGACCCGGTCGCCAAGGGCTGGCTGGAGACCGGCGGCCACTACCAGTTGGTCCACGCCCTCGCCGCCCTTGTGGCCGTGATCCTCGCGCGCCAGGGCCTCCAGCGCGCCCGGCTGAGCGCGTGGCTGTTCCTGTCCGGCGCCCTGATCTTCTCGGGCACGCTCTATCTGATGGCCGTGGGCGCGCCGCGATGGCTGGGCGCCGTGACGCCGATCGGCGGTCTGTTGCTGCTGGCCGGATGGGCAATCCTGGCGCTGGCCGGGCTCGGCAAGGACGGCGCGCCAAGCTAAGACTTGGATGGGGGCGCGCAATTGGCGATAAGGAGACCCATGGACCGCAACCCGCCCTTCTCGTCCGCCCAGGGTCAGTCGGGGCCCCGCCGCTCTCTCTACGGCGAGCAGGAGCCGCACGCCTTCGACTGGATGGACACCGGCGATGGGCACCAGGTGTTCTACGAGGTGTGCGGCGCGCCCAAGGGCAAGCCGGTGGTGGTGCTGCACGGCGGTCCGGGCGGGGCGATCAACCCGACCATGCGCCGGTTCTTCGATCCCAAGCGCTGGCGTACGGTGCTGTTCGACCAGCGCGGCTGCGGCCGCTCGCGCCCCAACGCCTCGCTCGAGCACAACACCACCTGGGACCTGATCGCCGACATCGAGCGCCTGCGCGAACGTCTGGGCATCGAGAAATGGGCCGTGTTCGGCGGCTCGTGGGGCTCGACCCTGGCACTGGCTTACGCCATCGCTCACCCCGACCGGGTGGAGTCGCTGATCCTGCGCGGCGTGTTCCTGCTGACCCAGCGCGAGCTGCGCTGGTTCTACCAGGATGGGGCCTCGATGATGTTCCCCGACGCGTGGGAGCGGTTCGTGCGGCCAATCCCGGTGGAGGAACGCGGCGACATGATCGGCGCCTACTATCGCCGGCTGACCCACGCCAGCCGCTCGGTGCGCGGCGAGGCGGCGGCGGCCTGGAGCCAGTGGGAAGGCGACACCATCTCGATCCGCGGCCCCGAGGCGCGGCCGTCCAAGTTCAACGAGGCGGACTTCGCCATCGCCTTCGCCCGGATCGAGTGCCACTACTTCCAGAACCGCGGCTTCTTCGAGCACGACGGCTGGCTGCTCGACAACATCGGCCGCATCGCCCACATCCCCGGCTGGATCGTGCAGGGCCGCTTCGACGTGGTCACGCCGATGGAAGCCGCCTGGAAGCTGCAGAAGGCCTGGCCCGCCGCGCGGTTCGACGTGGTGTGGGACGCAGGCCACGCCTCGACCGAGCCCGGCGTGATCGACGGCCTGGTGCGCGCGACGGACGCAGCGGCGGGGCTCTAAGCTTCCTTTCCGTTCAGCGCTGTGAACGCCGGGATGAGCGGCTGCTGGGCACGCCGTTGCCTAAAGCAGCGCGCCCTTGCCGCTCGTCACCTCGGTATAGCGGTGGACCTTGGTCGACTGCACCAGGCCGAAGCCGACCATCACCGTGACCATCACCGTGCCGCCGAACGACATCAGGGGCATGGGCACGCCCACCACCGGCGCGAGGCCCATGACCATGGCGCCGTTGATGAAGATGTAGAGGGCGAAGGTGGCCGTGACGCCCACGCCGGCCAGGCGGCCGAAGTGGCTGTGGGCCAGGCTTGAGGTGCGCAGGGCGATCAGGATCACGGTCAGGTACAGGATCAGCACCGAGAAGCAGCCGATGAAGCCGAACTCCTCGGCCAGGGTGGCGAAGATGAAGTCGGTGTGCTTTTCCGGCAGGAAGTTGAGCTGGCTTTGCGAGCCGAGCTCGAAGCCCTTGCCCAAGAGACCGCCCGAGCCCAGGGCGATCTTGGACTGCAGGATGTGGTAGCCCGAGCCCGACGGATCCTGCTCGGGATGCAGGAAGGTGAACAGGCGGTCGCGCTGATAGGGCTTCATCACCTTGAACAGGATCGGCGCGGCGACCAGCACGCCCAGGGCGCCAAAGCCGATGATCCGCAGCGACAGCCCCGCCAGCACCACCACCGCCCCGCCGGTCAGGGCCAGCAGGATGGCGGTGCCGAGGTCGGGCTCCTTGGCCACCAGCAGCACCGGCATGGCGATCATCGCCGCGGGCGCCAGCAGCTTCCACGACAGGCGCGCGTCCTGGGCGCTGAGGCCGTGGTAGAAGCGCGCCAGGGCCAGGACCAGGCCGATCTTCATGATCTCGGACGGCTGGATGCGGGTGAAGTGCAGGTTGAGCCAGCGCTTGGCCCCCAGCGAGGAGTCGCCGTGAACCGCGACCGCCACCAGCAGCACCAGGCCGATCAGATAGACCGGATAGGCGCAGGTGAACCACACCCGGATGTCGATCAGCGCCAGGACCAGGCAGAGCAGCAGACACAGGCCGAAGCGGATCAGATGCTTGGCGGCCCACGGTTCCCAAGCGCCATTGGCCACCGAATAGAGCATCAGCCCGCCAATCCCGGCGATGGCGGTGAGCAGGGCGCAGAACAGCCAGTCGATCTCGCCCAGCTTGACGATCAGCCGGTCGCGCTGGCCGGGACGGGTCAGGGCGCTGGCGGTCATGTGGACGCTCCGGAAACGGCGTCCGTGGGATCGGGCGGCGCGGCGCCGGGCGCGGGCTGGCCGTTGTCGGGGATCGCCGGCATGGGCAGGGGCGTCTCGATGCGGGCGCGCATCTCGGGGTCCTTGAGCAGGGCCACGCGCATGATCTCGCGCGCGATGGGCGCGGCGGCGGTGGCGCCGAAGCCGCCGTGCTCGACCAGCACGCTCATGGCGTAGCGCGGATCGTCATAGGGGGCGAAGGCGATGAACCAGGCGTGGTCGCGGGTGGCCCACTCGCCCACCGCGCCGTGCTGGCCGTGGCCGCCGGTATAGTTGTGCGCCTGGGCGGTGCCGGTCTTGCCCGCCATCTTGATCGGCCCCAGGCCCAGTTGGGCGGTGGCGGCGGCGGTGCCGTTGCCGCTGGTGACCGCGGCCATGGCGTCGCGCACGAAGTCGAGATTGTTCTTCTGGAACGGCAGGTCCGGCGCGGCGTCGCCCTCAGGCTGGAGCACCCCGCCGATCGAGCGGATCAAGCGCGGATTGAGCGCCTTCTGGCCGTTGGCCAGGCGCGCGGCCTGGACGCACAGCTGCAGCGGATTGAAATTGAGATAGCCCTGACCGATGCCCATGGAGGGCGTCTCGCCCGGATGCCACACCGGATCGTGCTTGAAGGCGCGGCGCTTGTAGGCAGTGTCGGGCACAAGGCCGGGCTTCTGGCCGGGGATGCCGATGTCGTAGATCCCGCCCAGGCCGAACTGGCGCGCCGTGGCCGCCATCTTGTCGGGCCCGACGCTGAGCGCGCACTGGTAGAAGTAGATGTCGCATGAGGTGGCGATGGCGCCGCGCAGGTCCTGGGCGCCGTGGGCCTCGTCGCAGTGCCACACCCGCCCACCCCAGGCCCAGGCCTTGTTGCACACATGCACGGTGTGGGGGTCGTAACCGTTCTCCAGCGCTGCCAGGGCCACCATGGTCTTGAAGGTCGAGCCGGGCGGATAGGTCGCGGTCAGGGCCTTGTTGAGCAGGGGCTTGCGGTCGTAGTCGGCCAGGGCTTTGTAATCGTCGGCCGGCACGCCCTTGACGAACAGGTTGGCGTCGAAGCTGGGGGCCGACAGCAGGCACAGCACGTCGCCCGTGCGGCAGTCCATCATCACGGCCGCACCGGAATTGTCGCCGAACACGTCCAGCGCGCGGTTCTGAATGTCGGCGTCGAGGGTCAGGACAATGTCTTTGCCCGGCACCGGCTGCACATCGCCGCGCGGGTCCTTGCGCACCACCCGCCCCTTGGCGTCGACCTCGACCTTCTGGCCGCCGGCCTTGCCGCGCAGGTTCAGGTCCTGCGACTTCTCCACGCCCTGCTTGCCGATGCGGAAGCCCGGATGGTGCAGCAGCAGCTGATCTTCGTCCGGCCCGGCGTTGTCGAGGTCGGATTCCGAGACCTTGGAGACGTAGCCGATCACGTGAGCGAAGGCGCCGCCGTAGTTGTACACTCGCACCTCGCCCATGTCGGGGGTGACGCCCGGCAGTTCGGGCAGGCGCTCGTTGACCCGGGCGAAAGCGTCCCAGCTCATGTCGTCGGCGATGGCCACCGGCACATAGCGCGAGGACTGGTCGAATTCGCGCTGCAGGGCCTTGCGCCGGTCGGGCGTGATCTCGATCACCTGACCCACCGAATCCAGGGCGTCGTCGAGGTTGGCCACGTCGTCGCGCGAGACCAGCAGCCGGAAATTGGGCCGGTTGGACGCCAGCTCGATGCCGTTGCGGTCGAAGATGCGGCCGCGCGGCGGCGGGATCAGGCGGTAGTTGAACTGGTTGGAGGCCGAAAGCTGGCGGTAGCGCCCGGATTCGATCAGCTGCAGCTCCAGCAGCCGGCCGCTCAGCGCCAGCACGCCCATGCCGGCCAGACCGCCCATGACCAGGGCCCGGCGATGGAACGACCCTTGCCGCTCGTTGACCTCGTTGAAGAAGATCGCCGGTTCGATGCTCATCGGAAGCGCACATCGGCGTCTTCGAACCGCTCGATCAGGCGGTCGGCGAAGGGATAGAGCAGGACCGTGGGCAGGTATTGCCAAAAGACGGCGAGCAGGCTGGGCGGCACGCCGGCCTCCAGGGCGGTGGCGGCGTAGGCGCAGCCCATGGCGAGGGCGCAGGCGAACGCGTACCACATCCACATCATCGCCCGCCCCTGCCCACTCATCATGCCGCGCGAGAGCAGGATCAGGCCGTAGGCCACGATCAGCGAAATGCTCCAGAGGCCGGTGGGCGCGCCCCAAGTCAGGTCCAAGAACAGGCCGAGCAGCAGAAGCACGAACGGCGCCGCCAGCGACGGCCGCAGCACGGCCCACGCGAAGGCCGGGACCATGGGGAAGATCGGCTCGGGCGGTTGCAGGCCGAACACGCGGATCGGCGCGGCGAATAGCAAGGTGGCGCCGACGCACACCAGAGCGGGCGCCCCCATCCAGCCCCAGAACGTCATCCGGTTGGCCCGCTGGCTCACTGGACGGCTCCCTGGTCGGGCGGCGGCGAGACGGCCGGCGGCGTGACCACGCCAGCGCCGCGGCCGGTGACCATGCCTGGCGGCGCGCCAGGCGCGGGCGGCGCGGGCGTGGGCGATGCTGGCGGCAGCTTGGCCTTGAGCGCGGCCGCCGCTTGCACCTTGGCGGCCTGCGCGGCGGCGGCCTTGGCCACGTCCGAGGGCGCGGCCATGCTCACCGCCCGGGGCGTGGCGGGCGCCGGCGGCCCGGCGGGCAAGGGCGTGGCCGCCAGCTCCTTGGGGTCGGCCAGGCTGGTGAAATCGGTGAACAGCAGGACGCGGACATAGTCGATGGCCGACTCGTCGGCGTCGAGTTGCACGCGCCACACCCCGTCCAGGCCCTTGACCACCGTGCCCACCGGCAGCCCGCGCGGGGCCAGGCCCCCATCGCCGGAGGTCAGCACCCGGTCGCCCTGGCGCAGGGGCGCAATGCCGCGCATGTACTCCAGCTTGGGCGTCGGGCTGGCGTCGCCGGTCATAATGGCCCGCGCGTCGGTCCGGTCGATCAGCACCGGCGTGCGGCTGGCCACGTCGGTCAGCAGCAGGATGCGGCTGGCCCCGCGGGTGACGCCGATCACGCGCCCCACCAACCCGCGCTCGCTCATCACGGGGTTGCCGACCTGTACGCCATGCTCCTTGCCCACGTCGGCCAGGCGCGTGTCCGAGAAGGGACCGCGCGCGTCCAGCACCACGTGGGCTGTGGTCATGGGCACGGGGGGATCGGTGCGGAACCCCAGCAGGGCCTGGTAGCGGGCGTTGACGTTCTGCAGCGCCGCCACTTGATCGCGCAGGCCCTGCATGTCGGCCAGTTGCTGGCGCAGGCGGCGGTTCTCGGAAATGGCGAAGAAGTAGTCGCGCAGATAGTCGACCGCCTGGGACGTGACCCGGCTGGGAGCCGAAACCGCCTCGCCCGCGGGCGCATTGACCGTGTCGGCCACGGCCCGCGCCGCGCCATAGGCCGAGGTCTGAAGACTTTCGCGCCGATCGCTGACGAGCAGGGCGACCGCGACCACCGCCGCCACCAGCACGGCGACGGCGACGGTCCAGGTGAGCGGGACCTTCAGATCTTGAAAATGTCCGTCGCGATAGGACAAAGACCGTCTCCAGCACGCGGGTCCGGCAATGATACGGAGCTTGTTAGACCCTAGGCCAGGGTCGACTCCAGCACGCCCTTCATCCAGCGCGGATGTTCGAGCACCTTGCCGCAGCCGAGGGCGACGCAGGACAGAGGATCGTCGGCCACGGTCACAGGCAGGCCGGTGTGGTCGCGGATTTCGGCGTCCAGGCCGCGCAGCAGGGCGCCGCCGCCGGTGAGCATGATGCCCTTGTCGGCGATGTCGCTGGCCAGTTCCGGCGGGGTGGCTTCCAGCGCCACCTTGACCGCCTCGACGATCTGCCCGACCGGTTCGGCCAGGGCGTCGGCCGCCTGCTTTTCGGAGATGCGCACTTCGCGCGGCACGCCCTGCATCAGGTCGCGGCCCTTGACCTCGATGGCCAGGCCCTCGCCGTCGGCCGGCGCGCGCGCGGTGCCGATTTCCTTCTTGATGCGCTCGGCGGTGGTCTCGCCGATCAGAAGGTTATGGTGGCGGCGCATGTAGGAAATGATCGCCTCGTCCATCTTGTCCCCGCCCACGCGGACCGAGCGCGAGTAGACGATGCCCGACAGGCTGAGCACGGCCACCTCGGTGGTGCCCCCGCCGATGTCGACCACCATCGAACCAGTCGGCTCGTGAATCGGCAGACCCGCCCCTATCGCGGCGGCCATGGGCTCGTCGATCAGGCCGACCCGACGGGCTGAAGCGTTGAGGCAGCTGTCGTTGATGGCGCGGCGCTCGACCGCGGTGGCGCCCGACGGCACGCACACGATCACCTTGGGGTTCACGAAGCCCTTACGGTTGTGAACCTTGCGGATGAAGTACTTGATCATCTCCTCGGCCACTTCGAAGTCCGCGATGACCCCGTCGCGCATGGGACGGATCGCTTCCATGTGGCCGGGCGTGCGGCCCAGCATCTGCTTGGCCTCGATGCCCACCGCGTGCACCACCTTGCGTCCGCCGACATTGCGCAGGGCGACCACGGACGGCTCGTTGAGCACGATGCCCTTGCCCTTCATGTAGATGAGGGTGTTGGCGGTGCCGAGGTCGATGGCGATGTCGTTCGAGATAACGCCGAAGAGAGACGAGAACATGCAGTGCCTTGGCCGATGGCGAAAGGGAAATAGATAGGGCGACACGTCCGCGGGCGCTTTGACGCCGATCAGCAAGCGGCCATCGCGCGGACACGACCGTTTGCCCTGTCGGTACCCTCATTTCAAGGCTTTTCGCACCGCAGCGACCCGGCGCCACGGGGCTTTGCGGCCACGGGCTTCGCCGCCTAGCCCAAGGCGGTCATCGCCACGCCGGCCGCCACCAGGGCCCCGGCGATCCACTGCAGCGCACTCAACCGTTCGCGGAACATCCGCCGCCCGGCCAGGGCCGCCACCGGCGCCTCGATCACCCCCAGCGCCCTCACGGGCGCGGCCGGGGTCAGGGCCAGAGCCGTCAGCCAGCAGCTCGAGGCCAGAGCGCCGCACAGGCCCGCGCCCAGCGACGCACGCCAGGCGATGAACACCGATTTTAACGCGGCCCGGTCCCAGATCGCCAGGAGCAGGCTGAGCCCAACGGTCTGCATCGCCTGGGTGACGCTGACGGTCGACACCGCCGCGAAGATCGGATGGCCAGGGTCGAACTGGACCGCCGCCTGGCGGTAGGCGTTGAGCGCATAGCCAAAGGTCAGGCCGGACAGCACGCCGAACGCGCCGCCAGAAATGGGCTGGGGTCCCCCGCTCTCCCGCGGCCAGGTCAGGACGACCAGGGCGGCGGTGGTGACGGCCACGCCGCTCCAGGCGATCGCGCTCAATTGATCGTGAAACACCGCCAGACCGATGATCGCGGCGAGCGGCAGCGAGCTTTGCTGCATCGACGTGCCAACCGCGAAGCCCGCTCGCCGCATGGCCACGAGCAAGGCGGCGGTGGCCACCACCTGGCTGATCGCGCCCGAGATCGCGGCCCACCAGAAAAGCGGCGTGAAATGCGCGGCGGCGCCCGGCGTCAGCGCGTGGGCGACGAACGCGAACACCACCGCGAACGGCAGGCCGAACAGAAAGCGCACCAAGGTGGCCGCCCAGGGCCCCGACTTGGGGAGCAGCCCCCGCTGCAGCGCGTTGCGCGCGACCTGCAGCACCGACGCCGCGACGGTGGCGGGAATCCAGATCCATGTGAACATGTCTTCAGTCCTCCCTTCTCCCTCGAAGGGAGAAGGGGCGGGGATGAGGGTGAATGCGATGCGAGCGACGAGTGCGAGATGGCGGCAAGATCGAGAACTTCACCGCCAACCCTGCCCTTCCCCCTCAATGGGGAAAGGTCTTAGAACCCGCTGGCGACCAGGGGTTCGGGCGCTGTCTTTTCGCGGCGCTGCATCAGGTTGTTGAGCGCGTTGACGTAGGCCTTGGCCGACGCCGTCAGGGTGTCAGTGTCGGCGGCGTGGCCGGTGGCGATGTGGCCGCCGTCCTCCAGCCGCACCGAGACCTGGGCCTGGGCGTCGGTGCCCTCGGTGACGGCGTGCACCTGGAACAGGCGCAATTCGGCCTCGTGCGGCACGATCTGGCGAATGGCGTTGAACACGGCGTCGACAGGACCGTCGCCGGTGGACTCCGCCGACTGGGCCACGCCGTCGACCGCCAGGGTCAGTTCGGCGGACTGGCCCTCGGTGCCGGCCACCACCCGCAGGCGCTGGACGCTGACGCGCTCGGCCGTGGAGGCCAGGCTGTCGTCGACCAGGGCGATGATGTCGTCGTCGTAAACGTGCTTCTTCTTGTCGGCCAGGTCCTTGAAGCGCGTGAACGCCTCGTTCAGGGCGTTCTCGCCCAGCGCATAGCCCAGGGCCTGCAGCTTGTCGCGGAAGGCGTGGCGGCCCGAGTGCTTGCCCATCACCAGATTGGTCGCGCCCTGGCCGACGCTGGCCGGGGTCATGATCTCGTAGGTGGAGGCGTTCTTCAGCATCCCGTCCTGGTGGATGCCGCTCTCGTGCGCGAAGGCGTTCTTGCCCACGATCGCCTTGTTGAACTGCACCGGAAAGCCGGTGATGGCCGAGACATAGCGGCTGGCGCGGGTGATCTGTTCGGTCACGATGCCGGTGTGCTGCTTCAGCCGGTCGCCGCGCACGCGCAAGGCCATGACGATCTCTTCCAGCGCCGCATTGCCCGCCCGTTCGCCCAGCCCGTTGATCGCGCATTCCACTTGGCGCGCGCCCGCCTGCACCCCGGCCAGGCTGTTGGCCACGGCCAGGCCCAGATCGTTGTGGCAGTGGGTCGAGAAGATCACCGTGTCCGCGCCCGGAACGTTGTCGATCAGGTCGCGGAACACTTCCATGTACTCGGTGGGATAGGTGTAGCCGACGGTGTCGGGGATGTTGACCGTGCCGGCCCCCGCCTTGATCGCCGCCTCCACACAGCGGCGCAGGAAGTCGCGCTCGGTGCGGGTGGCGTCCTGGGCCGACCATTCCACGTCGCCGCACAGGTTGCGGGCGTGGGTCACCGACTTGGTGATCAGATCCAGGATCTCGTCCTGCGACATCTTCAGGATGTAGTCGCGGTGCTGGGGGCTGGTCGACAGGAAGGTGTGGATGCGCCCGCGCTTGGCCGGCCGGATCGCCTCGGCGGCGCGCTCGATATCCTTGACGCCCGCGCGGGCCAGGCCGCACACGGTGCTTTCGGTGACGATCTCGGACACTTTTCTGACCGCCTCGAAATCGCCGTTGGAGGCGATGGGGAAGCCCGCCTCGATCACGTCGACGCGCATTTCCTCCAGGATCTTGGCCAGCTCCAGCTTCTCGTCCAGAGACATGGAGGCGCCCGGCGCCTGTTCGCCGTCGCGCATGGTGGTGTCGAAAATGATCACGCGGTCCTTGTCGGACGACGCGGGTTTGCTCGCCGGAGCAGAGCCTTCAGATTGTACGGACATGATGCATTTCTCTTCGCGGGGGTGACGTCGCAGCGTGGTTCAAGACCCCTGCGCGCCGGGCCGCGAGCAAACGCGGCCTTAGAGCGCCCAGGGGCGGCTAAGCCCCGTGAGTTGAAGAGTGACGGCGATGGTCGCGCGCTTGCACATGGCGGCCGATATAGCGAACCGCGGGTGTCGGAGCAAGCGGTCAGGCAAACAAGCGCCTAGGGCAATGGCGGCAAAATCGCCCATCGCGGTGGCGCAGCGGCGCGACACCGGCTAAACCCCCGCCGTCAAGAAAAACGGAGCCCCTCCATGTCCCTGGAATCCGCCGCCCTGAAGCGCGTGAAGCCCTCCGCCACCCTGGCCGTCGACGCCAAGGCGCGCGCCCTGATCGCCGAAGGCAAGAACGTGATCGGCTTGGCGGCCGGCCAGCCGGACTTCGATACGCCTGACAACATCAAGGAAGCCGCGATCAAGGCCATCCGCGAGGGCAAGACCAAATACACAGACGTGGACGGCACGCCCGAGCTGAAGGACGCGGTCGCCGCCAAGTTCAAGCGCGAAAACGGCCTGGAGTACAAGCGCAGCCAGATCCACGTCGCCCCGGGCGGCAAGGCGGTGCTTTACAACGCCCTGGTCGCGACCCTGGGCGAAGGCGACGAGGTGATCGTGCCGGCGCCGTACTGGGTGTCATATCCCGACATGGTGCTGCTCGCCGGCGGCGAGCCGGTGCGCGTGGAAACGCGCGAGGAAGACGGTTTCAAGCTGAAGGCCGAGGCCCTGGAGGCGGCGATCACCCCGCGCACCCGCTGGCTGATCCTCAACTCGCCGTCCAACCCGACCGGCGGGACCTACAGCGCCGCCGAGCTGCGCGCCCTCGCCGACGTGCTGCTTCGGCACCCGCACGTGTGGATCATGTCGGACGACATGTACGAGCACCTGCTCTACGACGGCTTCCAGTTCGCCACGATCGCCCAGGTCGAGCCGCAGCTCTACGACCGCACCCTGACGGTCAACGGCGTCAGCAAGGCCTACGCCATGACCGGCTGGCGCATCGGCTACGCCGGCGGCCCCGAGGCGTTGATCTCGCTTATGCGCAAGCTGGAGAGCCAATCGACCTCCAACCCCTGCTCGATCGCCCAGGCGGCGGCGGTTGAAGCCCTGAACGGCACCCAGGACTTCCTGGCGCCGCGCGCGGAGGCCTTCAAGAAGCGCCGCGACCTGGTGGTGTCCATGCTCAATCAGGCCAGCGGCATCACCTGCATCAAGCCGGAGGGCGCGTTCTACGTCTATCCGTCGTGCGCGGGCCTGATCGGCAAGACCGCGCCCTCGGGCAAGGTGATCGAGAGCGACGCGGATTTCGCGGGCGAGTTGCTGGAAGCCGAGGGCGTGGCGGTGGTGCACGGCGCGGCCTTCGGTCTGTCGCCCTACTTCCGCATCTCCTACGCCACCTCGGAAAAGGTGCTCGAGGAAGCCTGCGGCCGTATCCAGCGCTTCGCGGCAAGCTGCAAGTAAGCGGTCACGCCTGAGCAGTCTCGCCTGACCATCGAGGGCGCTGAGGGCGAACGCCTTCAGCGCCTTTTTTTTGGGCCGCCGCCCCCGCCCGCCGACACGCTTGACCCTCGCCGACCCCCGCGCGACCCTGGCCGGGCAAGGTCGTCGCGACTCGCGTGGGCCTGATCTTCGCGAGCGGGTGTCGTGATCGGCTGGCCGAGCTCTGAGGGGACGATCGCTCCCGCATACGACTACTGCGTCGAAGACGACGGCTTCCTGGATCAGATCATCCGCGAGAGCTGCAGCCTGTTCCACCGCGAGCATCGCTGGCCGGGTTATCCCCGCACGCTGCAGGCCGACATCGACCTTGCCCGGGATCTGGCGGCGCGCATCGACGTCACGCGCGCCAAGACCAAGGTGCGCTCTTTCTTCCTGCCCTGCTCGGACCCGGCGCGCATCGCCTGGGAAGGCTCATCCGAACCGGTCATCGCCGCCAATCTCGACGACCGAGACATCGCCGGCCTCGGTGAGCGCCAGCTTCTGAATCAGCCAGCCTTTCTCTCAGTCTTCTTCGGCGCCTTCCTGACGCGCGCGGGCGACTTCGACCAAGCCGAGAGGTTCTACAGTGGCATGGTCGAGCAGGGTCTGGCCGCGGAGGGCTGGTTTGGGCTGGCGGACATCCAGCACCTCCTCGCGCGATGGGCCGCCGAGCACGCCGAATACGAGGCGTTGGGGGTGTTTCCCCGCCACATCGAAATTCCTTTGGGCTACGAGCACGACCGCATCCCGACCCTTCAGCGGTACGGCTTCGCCGCCGCCATCGCCGACTACGAGCGCGCCGTCGCCTATTCGCCCGACGTCTCGTTCTACCGGCTGCATCTTGCGCGCGCCCTGATCGACGCAGGCGAGTTGCGCCGCGCTCGCGAGTCGCTGGCGCGGGCGGCCCAGGCGCCCAGCGCCAACCCCTTCGTGGCGATCTACCTGAACTTCGCCGATCAGTTGCTGGATCCTGGCGTGGACAAGCGCTCGGGTGATTTCCTGCCGACCGCCTTTCTGCGCCAGCAGTACCAACAGCTGATCGCGGCGCGCGTGACCGATGTGGACGGCCTGGCGCGCAAGACGGGCCTTGAGCCGATAGCGCTCGGCGAACACCAGAGGCTGACGGGCGCCTATGTGGCGATCACCAACGGCGCGCCGGTGACCCGGGCCTTGGCCCTCGACTATCCCGCTCCCAAGGCCCTGCCCTTGCCGGTGATGCGCGATCTCAGCCTGGGCCTGACGCTGGCGCTGGAAAGCCAACTGATCGCCGAAGGCCCTGCCCTTGGCTTGCAGCATCTGAAGCTGTTCGTGCGGCCGGTGCTGATGATCGGCGAAGGACGCGCGCTGATCGGCCTGCCGGCGAACGATCGTGTCGCGCGCGGGGACAAGCTGCTGGTCCCGTTGCCGGCGGCGCCGTTCAACTATTACCACTGGGTTATGGATGCGATGGGCGCGGCGGCGATGCTGGACCGGACGGTCGGCGCGGACCAGGTGGAGTTCGTCACCACACATGCCCTCGACGGGTGGCGCAAGGAAGTGCTCGATCGGGTTTTGCCCGGCGCCGTGGTCCATGTGCTGCCCGGCGCGCCGGAAGATCGCATCATCCTCAACGGCCTATACCTGCCTCGGCCGGCGCGCCTGAACCTGCCCCATCCCCAGGCCGTGCGGCTGTTGCGCGAGCGCATGTCCCGCCACGGCAAGGCCCGGCCCGGCAAGCGGGTGGTGGTGCGCAGGCCGCAGGACCGTGGGCGACGCACGGTCAATGAAGCGGCGATCCACGACTATCTGGCCGGGCGCGGATTCGAGGTGTTCGATCCCGCCGGCAAGAGCGTGGCCGACCAGATCGCGTACTTCGCGGACGTCGAGGTGTTCGTCTCGCCAGGCGGCGCGGCCCTGACCAATCTGCTGTTCTGCCCCGCCGAGACCAAGGTGGTGGTGCTGGCCAGCGCCTTCCATCACCACGAGACCTTCACGGCCCTGGCGGCCGCCATCGGCCAACCGTGTTGGGTGTGCCTGGGCGGATGCGAGACCCGGCCCAATCCTCATCTGATCTGGTCCGTGTTCGACCACGACGCGCGGCTGGAGGACGTGGCCATAGCCGTGGACCAGGCGTTGTCGGCCTGAAGTAAGCTCTGACCTCAGGCCGCCCGGCTGACCGCGAAGCTGGCGAGGTCTTCCAGCGCCCGGCGCCATTCGTTGTCGGGGAACAGCTGCAGCGCCCGCTGTGCCTGGTCGGCGTAGTCGGAAGCGAGATTTAAAGTGGCGTCCAGTGCGCCGGCGCCCAGGATGATTTCGCGCACACGGCGAAAATCGGCCTCGGTCTGTTCGAGCCGCCCAACCGCCCGCTCCCAGAACGGCGCCTCGCGCGCGCCCGAGCGGGCCACGGCCAGGATCAGGGGCAAGGTCAGCTTGCCTTCGCGGAAGTCGTCGCCGGCGTTCTTGCCCAGGGTCTCGGTCACGCCGCCGTAGTCGAGGGCGTCGTCGGTCAGCTGGAACGCCAGGCCCAGGCACAGGCCGTATTCGCGCAGCGCCGCCACCTGATGGTCCGTGGCGCCGGCGGCCACCGCGCCGGCCTCGGCGGCGGCGGCGAACAGTTCGGCGGTCTTGGCGCGAATGATCTCGATATAGGTCGCCTGGTCCAGGTTCAGGTCGTGCGACCGGGTGAGCTGCAGCACCTCGCCCTCGGCGATCACGCCGGAGGCCTTGGACAGGATGCCCAGCGCCTGCAGCGAACCAGTCTCGACCATCAGCTCGAAGGCACGGGCGAACAGATAGTCGCCGACCAGCACGCTGGAGGCCCCGCCCCAGATCAGGTGCGCGGCCACCTTGCCCCGGCGCAGCTGCGAGCCATCGACCACATCGTCGTGCAGCAAGGTGGCGGTGTGAATGAACTCCACCGCCGCGGCCAGCTTGAGGCAGTGCTCGTCGCGCCCGCCGGCCAGGCGGTCGGCGGCCACGGTCAGGAGCGGACGGAGGCGCTTGCCGCCGGCGGCGACCAGATGCTCGGCCAGGGCCGGAATGGTCGGCACAGGGCTCTGCATGCGCTCGACGATCAGGGCGTCGACTCCCGCCATGTCCGCTTCCGCCAAACGCACCAACCCATCGACAGAACCTGCCGGACGGGCGATGAGCTGCTTTACTGCATCCAAGACGCGGACTCCCTGTCGGCCGCTGCGGCCAAGCTCGGCAAATCGGTCGGGACAATGGTCGCCCGATAGATCAGGGTCAAGCAGAGGAAGGACCCGGCGCGCAAGGCCAAATTGACCATGAATGCTGAAAGCCCGCAAAGCCCTTATAGCGAGGACCGGATTCTCGGCGGTCGGCTGACCCTGAATCAGCCGCGCGTGGGCTATCGCGCCGGCCTGGACGCCGCCCTCCTGGCCGCCGCGTGCGACGCTGAACCCGGGCAGGCAGTGATCGAGGCGGGCTGCGGCGCGGGCGGAGCCTTGTTGGCGGCCGGCGCGCGCCGGGCGGGGGCGCGATTCGTGGGGGTGGAGCGCGATCCGGACGCCCTGGCTCTGGCGTGGCGCAACATTGCCGCCAACGGCCTCGACGAGCGGGTCCAGGCGGTCGCGGGCGATGTGGGTCAGCGCTTCGCAGCCCTGGGCCTGGCGCCGTTCGACGCCGCCCTCGCCAACCCGCCGTTCTTTGACGACCGCGCGGCGATCCGCGGCCCCGCGCCCGAGCGCGAAGGCGCCTATCTGGCCGACGGCGGCCTGGAGACCTGGACCCGCTTTCTGCTCAAGGCCGTGCGCGAGGGCGGCACAATCACCCTGATCCACCGCGCCGATCGTCTGGCCGACATCCTGGCCCTGCTCGGCCAGGGCGCGGGATCCATGCGCATCCGACCGGTCTCGCCGTTCGCCGACGCGCCGGCGAAACGCGTGCTGGTGCGCGCGATCAAGACGGGCAAGGCGCCGCTCGTCCTGCTGCCCGCCTTGGTGCTCCACGCACGCGGCGGGGACAAGCACACCCCCGAAGTCGAGGCGATCCTGCGGGGCGAGGCCGCGCTGGGCTGGACCTAGCGCACCGTCCGGGGCCCGAGGATGATCACGGCGCAGCCGACCAGGCAAGCAAGCGCGCCGATCACATCCCACCGGTCCGGCCTCACGCCTTCCACCGCCCACAGCCAAAAGAGCGAGGCGCAGATGTAGATGCCGCCGTAGGCGGCGTAGGCGCGGCCGGCGGCCGAGGCGTCGACCTGGGTCAGGAGGGTGGCGAACAGCACGAGCGAGGCCACGCCCGGGGCGATCCACCACACCGGCTTGCCCTCGCGCAGCCACATCCAGAAGCTGAAGCACCCGGCGATTTCGGCCAGGGCTGCGGCGACATAGATCAGGGCGGTCTTGGGCACGCGGCCTAACCCGCCGCCGTCTTCAGGGCCGGCGCATCCGGCAAGTCGAGGCTGGCGGGGTCGCCCACGCTTACGCGGCCGCCGCTGAGCACCCGACCATAGACGCCGCACAGCCGGTGTCCGTAGGCGCCCCACAGCGCGGGCACGAGGTCGATGTCCTTGTCCCCGGTCTCGGGATCGACGTGGGTGGCGACACAGCGCGGGATCGGCTTGACCACCTCCAACTCCACCTCGCCCAGACGCAGAGCGCGGCCGGTCGAGCGGTTCTCCTCCCACGGGGCCCACCCCTCGACGTAGATGTTGGCGCGGAAGCGGCGCGGATCGACCGCCCGGCCGGTCCTGGCCTCGAAGTCGCGCACGCTGGCAAGGTTGACGATCGAGATGAAGCCTTCCTCGTCGTCCATGAAGCGGTGCGCCCCCGGCGCCGGGAGCACCTTGAGCGGGCCGCTGATTTCCTCGCCAAGAAAGCCGGCGAGCCAGGCGGCGAAGGTTTCGCGCCCCTCCGGGTCGTCCAGCGCCGCGCGGATCGGCGGACGGCCCTCGGCCTCGGCTTGAAGCACACCGGTGGAGTCGTCGTAGCGGGTGTGGATCTTGGCCACAGCAGCGATCTTGGCCAGGACGGTGAACTTCTGTTTGGAGATGTGCCTGGGCGCGGCGGGGTCGAAGCCTGAAGGGCCGTCCTCGACGGCGTACATCCGGTCGAACGGAAAGCAGGCGCCGGCGGTTAGCGCCACGTGTCGCATCGGTTCGGGCGTGAAGCCCTTGACCGGGTGGCGCCAGATCGACTGCACCGATCCATTCAACGACGACCTCCTTCAAAATCAGGTCCCCGCCGCGCTGGACGACGCGGCGGGGTTGATCTGATCACGTCAGGGCTGCAGGAGCCAGGCTCGGACCGATCAGGACGCTTGTGCCAGGGACTGGGGCTGGCCGTGGGCCAGTTCCAAATCCTTGCGCACGGCCTCGGACGCGGCGGGCTTGCGTCCGTAGTAGGCCAGGATCCACGCCACTCCGATCAGCATGTAGGCAAGGAAGATATAGGGGAAGTACATCACCGGGGCGGGCGGCAGGGGATAAACCGTGCCCACGGCGGGAATGCACAGCAGCAGGATCGCGGCGGCGGCCATCACCAGGTGCGGCGGCTTAAGCTCGCCCCGCGCCTTGAGATAGACCGGCGCGGCCACCGTCACCAGGAAGTACGCCACCATGAAGCCGAAGGCGGCCATGGTGCCGACGTAGTTGAAGGCGTCCAGGGTCGCCACCTTGCCCAGCGTCAGGCCGGTGGGGACCAGGAACGCCAAGGCGGCCATAACCGTGACGGCGATGTGCGGGGTTTCGTTGGTGGCGTGGGCGCTGGCGGTCGACTCGTGGAAGATGCCGTGCCGGCCCATGGCGTAGATGATGCGGCCGCCGGCGTTGACGCACGACAGGCACAGGGCGAAGAAGCTGACCATCGCGCCCAGGGACAGTGGGATGGCGAAGGCCGGAACGCTGTAGATCGTGGCCAGGGTGTTGAGCGGCGCGTCCAGAGCGCTAAGCGGCTGGGAGTAGCCCCGCACGCCCTGCACCATGGTGTAGGTGACGAACACGAAGAACACGCCCGAGATGATCAGGCTGACTGTCACGGCGCGCGGGATGGTGCGCAGCGGGTCCTTGGCTTCGTCGCCGAAGGCCGTGGCGCATTCGAACCCGACCAGGCTGAAGATCGCCACCACCACGCCCAGGCCCAGGCTGCCGAGGGGCAGTTTATTGAGCGCGAACTGGGCGGTGTCGACGGCGAAGTGGTGGGCGCTGAGCACGATGAAGCACAAGGCCACGATCAGGGTCATCGACAAGCCTTCGAGCACCAGCATCAGCAGGGCCGACAGGCGCACGTTCTTCCAGGCGCAGATCCAGGCCGCGCCGGCGCATACCGCGAACAGCAGCAGGGGCGGCGCGTTGATCCCCGCCATCCCCAGCAGCTTGCCCGCGAAAATGGTGAAACCGGTCACCCCGGCCATTGAGATGCCGAGATAGGCCCAGATCAGGGCCCATCCGCCAATGGCTCCCGCCTTAGGCCCCATGCCCCGCGAAATATAGGCGTACATGGAGCCAGATCCGGTGGATCGCTTGGCGAATTGGTTGAGGTTGGCGGCCACGAACAGCAACATCACTGTGCCGACCGCATAGGAAAACCAGCTGTAATCCCCCGTATTTCCATACATAACCGGCACGATCAGCGCCGCTGTCATGGTGGGTGAAATCAACGCTACGGCCTGAGCTAGCAATTCTGAAAAACTCAGACAGTTTGGCTTTAGTCCATTGCTGTTCATTGCTGCGCACTCTCTGATTAGAGCCAAAGTTATTCAGCAGTGCGCCGTCAACGATTATCTCGTCCGCGCACGCCATTTCGAAAATCTGTATCAAGGCTAGGCGCCGCTCTGGACTCCGCGAAATATCCAGTTTCTAAAATGTCAGGGGGTCCAGATGGCCCGCCTGGACCCCGGAGGCCCGCGCCTGTGCTGCGACCTTGGCATGTGAACATCGTCATCAGCCGGGGATCGGGCACGGCGGTCTATCTGCAGATCGCCCACGCCATCATCGACGAGGTGCGCCGGGGGCGGTTGGCGCCGGGCGACGCCCTGCCCGGCACGCGCGATCTGGCCGAAGGCCTAGGCGTCAGTCGCAAGACGATCGTTTTGGCTTATGATGAATTAAATACTCAGGGCTGGGTGTCACCCGAGTCAAAACGCGGCACATTCGTGTCAAAACACCTGCCGACTGTAGCCGTATCGACCGTAGATGCACAGTCAGATGCTCTAAAGAGTCAGTCGGTCGGCGGCGCCTTTGGCTTCGCCAGACCCAAGCCGGACTTACCGATACTTAGGACCGACGACGATGTGCTGACCTTCGACGACGGCTCGCCGGACACCCGCATCGCCCCGATGCTGGAGTTCGGACGGGCCTACCGCAGCGCCTTGACCGCCTCGGCTAGGGTCAATCGGCTGGGCTACGGCGACCCGCGCGGCGCCTTCGGTCTGCGCCGGGCGATCTCCACCATGCTCAATCTGGACCGCGGACTTTCGACTACGCCCGACTCCATCTGCATGGTTCGAGGCAGCCAGATGGGCATTTATTTGGCAGCGCGGGTGTTCGGCGGGCCGGGCGACGCGGTGGTGATGGAGCAGCTGAGCTATCCGCCGGCGCGCGAGGCCTTCCGCGCGGCGGGCGCCGAGGTCGTCCCGGTCGGGCTGGACGGACGGGGCGTGCTGCTGGACGAACTGGAGACGGTGTGCCGGCGTCGGCGCGTGCGGGCCATCTACCTGACACCGCACCACCAGTTCCCGACCACCGTCGGCCTGCCGCCCGAACGGCGCATGCGCCTGTTGCTGCTGGCCGAGCAGTTCGGCTTCACCATTATCGAGGACGACTACGACCACGAATTCCATTTCACCCACCAGCCGATGTTGCCCCTGGCCAGCGCCGACCGCTGGGGCCGCGTGGTCTATATCGGCTCGATGTCCAAGCTGCTCACGCCCAGCATCCGCGTGGGCTATGTGGCCGCCTCGCCCGCGGTGATCGAGCGGCTGGCGGTCGAGGCCGCCCTGATCGACCGCCAGGGTGACCCGACGACCGAGAGCGCCATTACCGAACTGATCGAGGCGGGCGAGATCAAGCGCCACAGCCGGCGGGCGCTGAAGCTCTATGACGAGCGCCGGCGCATATTCGCCGACCTCTTGCGGGCCAAGCTCGGTGACCACCTGAAGTTTCAGTTGCCCGACGGCGGCCTGGCGATCTGGGCCGAGACCGACCCGGCGGCCGATCTGAACGGCGTGGCGCACGCGGCGGCGGGCCTTGGCCTGCGCTTCTATCCCGGCGCCGCCTTCGCCATGGACGGCGGCGCGGTGGCCGGCGCCCGATTGGGGTTCGCCCGGCTCAACCCGGCTGAACTGGAGCAAGCGGTCAATCGCCTGGCGCGGGCGTTTGGCGGGGCGTCAAGCGCGCGGCCGCGCTAGGGTCAGTCCGAGTAGAGCTTCACCGCGTCAAGGCACAGCTCAAAGCCGGTCAGGTCGTTCCATACGTCGGCGGTGACGATCACGAACAGGCGGCGCGCCTCGGCCCACAGCATCAGGTCCTCGGGCAGGCCGAAGTCCTCGACCTCGCCGCCGAACCCGTCGCGCACCACGCCCTTGCGGTCGAGTTCCAGGCCCATCGAGTGACCGATGCGGGTCTTGAGCTCCGCCTCGTCCTCAGTCTCGACGTTGAGATAGGCGAACACCGGCTTGCCCAGGGCGGCCAGGAAGCCGGCCTCGAACGCGGCGCCCGAATAGCAGCCGGGGCCGCGCCAGGGCGTGAAGTTGAGAATGGCCGCGTCGGCCTGGCGCAAACGCTGTACGCGGTCGGCGTACATTTCGCGCGCCATCGCCTCGGACGGTTCGGTCTCGACCAGCACGCCGTCGGTCGACAGGACGGGCGCGAACCCCCGATCCTGGCACAGCATGCGCTTTTCCGTCAGGCGGTTGGCGCCCTCCGGCATGGCCGCATCGGGCCCGCCGATATAGAGCGAGGCGATGCGGCGCATGGCGGTTGGGTCCTAGTTGCGGGCCTTGTCGACAAGCTTGCCCTTGGTGATCCAGGGCATCATGGCGCGCAGGCGGCCGCCGACCTCTTCGATCGGATGCTCGGCGGCGCGGCGGCGGGTGGCCTTGAAGAACGGCTGGCCGACGCTGTTCTCGAGCATGAAGTCGCGCACGAACTTGCCCGACTGGATGTCCTCCAGCACGCGCTTCATCTCGGCCTTGGTCTCGGCGGTGATCATGCGCGGGCCGGTGACGTACTGGCCGTACTCGGCGGTGTTGGAGATCGAGTAGTCCATGTTGGCGATGCCGCCTTCATAGATCAGGTCGACGATCAGCTTCACTTCGTGCAGGCACTCGAAATAGGCCATTTCCGGCGCGTAACCGGCTTCCACCAGGGTTTCGAACCCAGCGCGGATCAGTTCGACCAGCCCGCCGCACAGCACGGCCTGTTCGCCGAACAGATCGGTTTCGCATTCCTCGCGGAAGTTGGTCTCGATCACGCCCGAGCGGCCGCCGCCGATGGCCGAGGCATAGGCCAGGCCCAGGTCCAGCGCGTTGCCCGAGGGGTTTTGATGCACGGCGATCAGGCACGGCACGCCGCCGCCCTTGAGGTACTCGCCTCGCACAGTGTGACCCGGACCTTTGGGCGCGACCATCAGCACGTCGAGGGTAGGCTTAGGCTCGATCAGGCCGAAGTGGACGTTCAGGCCGTGCGCGAACAGCAGGGCCGCGCCGTCGCGGATATTGGGCGCGATGTCCTTGGCGTAGATCTCGCGCTGGTGCTCGTCGGGCGCCAGGACCATCAACAGGTCGGCCCAGGCGGCGGCCTCGGCCACGGTCATGACCTTGAGCCCTTCGCCTTCGGCCTTCTTGGCGCTGGCGGAGCCGGGGCGCAGAGCGACGGCTACGTTCTTCACGCCGGAATCGCGCAGGTTGAGGGCATGGGCGTGGCCTTGCGAACCATAGCCGACAATGGCGATCTTCTTGTCGAGCAGGCGGGCGAGGTCGGCGTCGCGGTCGTAGTAGACGCGCATGGCATATCTCCGGAGCGCAAAGGACGGCCGCCCCCTTCTCAGAGGACGGCCGTTGAAAGGGCGCTTTCGACCCCTTTTCCGCTCCCGCGTCAAGCGGCCAAGGTCGACTCGACCCGCTCGATCGCGCGCGAAACCTAGTCGAACAGGCCGCGAGCCACGTCCAGGATGTAGCCGTCGGCTGGCCGCACGAGCAGGGCGTCGGGGCCCACGCGCAGCCATTCGAAGTCCGGCGGCGGCTGGGGCAGGCCGTAATTCCACGGATCGTAGATCACGTAATCGTTGATGAAGAACGGCCCGGGCAGGTACTCGCCGAACGCCCAGGCGCGCCAGCCGAAGCCGCGCGGCAGATAGTAGGGCCGCCCCTGGAAGCGGCGCGGCGCGTTCCATTCGTGGCCGCCGCGATCGCCGGACCCGTTGAAGGCGGGGCCATTGAAGCCATTGCCTCGGCCGTAGTCGCCTCGGGCAGGCCCCTGCGGAGCCCCCTGGTTGCCGCGATATCCGCCCCGATCGCCGCCCGGCGCTTGCGCCTGAGGCGCGCCCTGCCCTCGGCCCGGATAACCTTGAGCCGGGCCGAACTGGCCTTGGGGCGGCCGCGCGCCGCCAGGGCCCTGATAGCCGCGCGCCAAGGGCGGGCCTTGTGGCGAAGCCTGGCGCGGAGCTTGGGGCGCCGGCCCGTGCGGGGCGGGACCGCCTTGGGCGCCGCGTCCTAGTTCCGGGCGCTCTTGCTCGGCCCGCCCAGGTCCATTGTCGTGACGGGGATCGCCCTGCGCCCGAGCGCTTGCCGCGCCCAGCAGCGACAGGGCCAAGGCCGCCGTTATCAGCTTTTTCATATCCGGTCTCCGACGGCTCGATCTACGGCCGCATGTTGGAGCAGACCTTGATCCCGCGCGGATGAACTCGATTTGAACGGGATTCATCGGCTTCGTTCACACGCGGCCGCCGGACGGCGGCGCAAACGCCTCGAACCCTATTAATTCTTTGGATTCAGGTCCTGGGCGCACTAGCCACGGCGACGCGAATGGGCTTTTTTGGCCCCCTGGTTCAGCATCGAACCTTACCGGGAGGAGACAGAGAATGGCCCGTGTTGCGATCGTCACCGGCGGGAGCCGTGGCATTGGCGAAGCCATCAGTTTGGCGCTTCAGGCCGCCGGCATGAATGTCGCGGCCAACTACGCCGGCAACGACGAAAAGGCCAAGGCCTTCACCGAGAAAACGGGGATCAAGGCCTACAAGTGGGACGTGGGCGACCACGAGGCGTGCCTGGCCGGTGTCAAGCAGGTCGAAGCCGATCTCGGTCCGGTCGACGTGCTGGTCAACAACGCCGGCATCACCCGCGACGGCACCATGCTGAAGATGACCTACGAGATGTGGGACGAGGTGATCCGGGTGAATCTCGGCGGCTGCTTCAACATGGCCAAGGCGGTGTTCGCCGGCATGCGCGAGCGTAAGTTCGGGCGCATCGTCAACATCGGCTCGATCAACGGCCAGGCTGGCCAGTACGGCCAGGTCAACTACGCCGCGGCCAAGAGCGGCATCCACGGCTTCACCAAGGCCCTGGCCCAGGAAGGGGCCAAGTTCAACGTGACGGTCAACGCCATCGCGCCCGGCTATATCGACACCGAGATGGTGTCCGCCGTGCCGGCCGACGTGCTGCAGAAGATCGTGGCCCGCATTCCGGTCGGCCGCCTGGGCCAGGCCCAGGAAATCGCCCGCGCCGTGAACTTCCTGTGCAGCGAGGATGGCGGCTTCGTCACCGGCTCGACCCTGTCGATCAACGGCGGGCAGCATATGTACTAATACTCGGGAGTGGGCCTTCTGCGCCATCGCGGGAGGCCCCCGCCTTCGCTAGACTTCGGCCATGAACGCCATCGCGCCGATTCTCGCCGCCAGCCATCCCGAGCGGCAATATCTGGACCTCCTGGCCGACGTGCTGGCCCATGGCGCGCGCCGTGAAGACCGCACCGGCACCGGGACCTTGGGCGTGTTCGGCCGTCAGATCCGTTTCGATCTGAACCGGGGCTTTCCCCTGCTGACCACCAAGAAGCTGCACCTCAAGTCGATCGTGGTCGAGTTGCTGTGGTTCCTTCGCGGCGACACCAACGTGCGCTGGCTGCAGGATCAGGGCGTCAGCATCTGGAACGAATGGGCCGACGAAGCGGGCGAACTGGGTCCAGTCTACGGCAAGCAGTGGCGCTCATGGGCCGCGCCGGACGGCCGGGTGATCGACCAGATCGCCAATCTGCTGGAGGGCCTGAGGCGCAATCCCTACAGCCGCCGGCACATCGTCTCGGCCTGGAACCCGGCCGACGTGGACCAGATGGCCCTGCCGCCGTGCCACTGCCTGTTTCAGTTCTTCGTAGCGCCCGACGCGGACGGCGTGGACCGGCTGTCGTGCCAGCTTTACCAGCGCTCGGCCGACCTGTTCCTGGGCGTGCCGTTCAACATCGCCTCCTACGCCCTGCTCACCTTGATGATGGCGCAAGCGACCGGCCTTGAGCCCGGCGAGTTCGTGCACACCTTCGGCGACGCGCATCTCTATCTGAACCATGTCGAGCAGGCCCAGACCCAGCTGGCGCGCGAGCCGCGGCCGTTCCCCACGCTGAGGATCGCGCCCAAGACCGACCTGTTCGCGTTCGAGCTCTCCGATTTCGTGCTGGAGGGCTACGACCCCCATCCGCACATCAAGGCCCCGGTCGCGGTGTGAAGCTGCCGATCGTATCTCTGGTGTTCGCCCGCGCCCTCAATGGCGTGATCGGCAAGGACAACGCCCTGCCCTGGCGGTTGAAGTCGGACATGGCGCTCTTCAAGGCGACCACCCTGTTCAAGCCCGTGATCATGGGCCGCAAGACCTGGGACTCGCTGCCCAAGAAGCCCTTGCCCGGTCGGCTGAACGTGGTGCTGTCGCGCGACGGCTCGTTCGAGCCGAGCGGCGCGGTGGTGTGCGAGACGCTCGACGAGGCGCTGCAGATCGCCCGCGAGCATGCGGCCGACGACGGCGCCGAAGAGGTATGCGTGATTGGGGGCGCCAGCCTCTACGCCGCCGCTTGGCCCCGTGCGCGCCGACTCTACATCACCGAGGTTGAGGCCGAGGTCCCGGGCGACACCGTCCTGCCCCCCTTCGACGAAAGCGGGTGGCGTGAGGTTCGGCGCGAGGAGCATCCTGCCGGGCCAGACGACCAATATTCGTTCATCTTCCGGGTGCTGGAGCGATAAGCTCAGGGGACGTCTCAGCCGACCTCGCAGGCCGCCCGCAGCACGCCCAGCGCGGCAGCCGCGCCGCAGCCTTCGCCGAGGGCCACGCTCAGATCGACCACCGGCTCCATCTCCAGCCGCGCCAGCAGGCGGGCGTGGCCGGGCGCGGGCGCCAAGTCGCCGGCCCGGACATGGGCCACGGCGCCGGGGGCGATGGCATGAAGCACCGCAGCGGCCGCCGCCGCGCCGAAGCCGTCGAGCAGCACCGGAACGCCCTGGCTGCGCGCGGCCAGGATGGCGCCGGCCATGGCGGCGATCTCGCGCCCGCCCACCTCGCGCAGGACTTCAAGCGGATCGGGCGCATGGCCGATCTCGTTCCAAGCCCGCGCCACGGCCGCGTCAACCTGCTCGACGTACAGCTCGGTCCAGTCCGAGGCCGGGCCGCCGAATAGGGCCATGGCGATAGCGGCGCAGGCCGGCTCGGCCTCGATCGAGATCGAGCCCAGGATCAGCAGGTCCGGCTGCTTGGCCAGGGCCTCCATGCCGAAGGCCATGGTGGCGGCGCACTCGCGTTCGCTCATGGCGGCGCGCTGGGTCATGTCGCCGATGGGCCTGTCCACCGCCAGGTCGAAGGCCTCCAGCCCCGCGCCCGCCGCCTGGGCCAGGGCGTTGATCGTCGCCCCGCCGGCGGCGATGGTCTCCAACCGCGCGCGCAGGTCCGTGGCTTGGTCGGCGGCGTAGGCGCCGGCGTAGAGCGCCACGACGGGCCTCAGGATGCGCGGCCCATCGGCCTTGGACCAGCGGCCCAACCAGGCGGCGACCCGCCCCAGACGGCCCAGGGCCGGAGCGGGCGCGCGAGCGGGCGCGGAGGCTTCGGGCAGGCCCGCGATCAAGGCCTTGATGTCGTCGAACGGGCTGGCCGTCATGACCGCTCCCCTATGGCAGAGGGCCGCTGATAGGCAGGCGGCCGAGCCCAAGGCAAGCGATTCACGCGTTGCAAACCCATCGCCGCTAAACTGGCGGCTTAGGGGTTAGACATAAGACCCCGTTGTGGCGGGTGTTTTCATGATCAGGTTGGCGGTGATCGCCGCGGTCGGGACTCTGTCGGCCGTGGGCATGGCGCAGGGGCTGATGCGCCAGACGGCGACGGCTCAAGACGCCGCCGCGCCCTCGGCGGCCGCCCGCGCGGAGGCCCTGCGCGGCCCCGAGGCGTCCGAGGCGGCGGACCGCCGGTCGGCCGATCTGCCCGGGGGCGCGGCCGAACTGACCAAGGCGCCCGATGGCCAGTACTGGACGCAGGCCTCGGTCGATGGCACGGCGGTTCGGTTCCTGGTCGACACCGGCGCCACCGAAGTGGCGCTGACCGACACCGACGCCCAGCGCCTGGGCCTCGCCCCCTCGGCCCTCGCCTACACCGTGCCTGTGCACACCGCCAACGGCGACAGCCGCGCGGCACGCGTGCATCTGGCCAGCCTCTCGGTGGCCGGCGCCCGGGTCGACGACGTGGACGCCCTGGTGGTGCAGCACGGCCTCACGACCTCGCTCCTAGGCATGAGCTACCTTGGACGCCTATCGCAGTTCGAGGCTACGCCGCGCGCCCTGATCTTGCGACCCTAGGCGCGGGCTGCGATCACCGCTGCGCGCGCTTCGCGCGCTGCCAGAACCTGATCGAGGGCCTTATCCAGCACCGGCAAGCCCGCGCCGGGACGCACGCCGTCTTCCGTCAAGATTCGCCGCCACGCCCGCGCGCCCGGCAGGCCGTGGAACAGGCCCAGCATCGGCCGCGCCATGGCGTAGAACGGGGTTCCGCGCGCCAGCTCCTCGGCTACATAGGGCCGATAGGCCAGGACCGCGGCCTCCGGCGCCACATCGCCGGTCGCCTGGCCAAACACCCGCCGGTCGACCTCGCCAAGGAGGCCCGGCTCGTGATAAGCGGCCCGTCCCAGCATCACGCCGTCCAAGCCCTGCTCCAGATGAGGCAAGGCTTCATCCAGCGAACCCAGACCGCCGTTGAGCACGATGGTCAGATGCGGCCGCTCGGCCTTGAGGCGATGGACCAGGCCGTAGTCGAGCGGCGGCACGTCGCGGTTCTGCTTGGGACTCAGCCCCTCAAGCCACGCCTTGCGCGCATGGACCGCGAACACCCGCACGCCGGCCTCTGCGCACCGGTCGACCAATCCGAACAGGCTTTCCTCGGGATCCTGCTCGTCCACGCCGATGCGGCATTTGACGGTGACCGGAACGCGCACGGCCTCGCCCATCGCGGCCATGCACTCGGCCACGCGCTCGGGCTCGCGCATCAGGCACGCCCCGAAGCGACCGCTCTGCACCCGGTCCGAGGGGCAGCCGACGTTGAGGTTGATCTCGTCATAGCCGAAGTCCTCACCGATGCGCGCGGCGGCCGCCACCTCGGCCGGCTCTGACCCGCCAATCTGCAGGGCCACGGGATGCTCGACCGACGAGAACGCCAGCATCCGCTTGGCGTCGCCGTTCAGCACCGCGCCTGTCGTGACCATCTCGGTATACAGCAGCGCCCGGCGCGACATCATCCGGTGCAGGACCCGGCAATGCCGGTCCGTCCAGTCCATCATAGGGGCGACGGACAATCTATGTGCTTGAAATTGCGTCACTTTTCCATTACAAATCAAGTGGTTCGGCGCTGACCGGCGTCGCCCTTCCTACGCTATTTTCCGACCGTTTTCGCCACGTTTCGACATCTCACTGCACCGGATTTGTGCGGCGCCGGTTGCTCGTTCCGGCAGCCCATAACGATCAACCCGTGCTCCGAAAATTTTGCCCGCCGCACGAAGTCGAAGGCCGCGCCGAAATCCTGCGTGGTGGCGCGCCCGAAGTTCGTCTGCGGGCTTGCATCATGGCCGAACCGACGATCATCCCCAGTTCCTCTCGTGGGATCGGCCCGATGATGCTTTCCATGGCGTGCATTGACGTCAGCACCGCCCCGGACTTTATCGTGGGCACGCCCCCAGGGCGCACACATCAGAAATAGCCCTCGCGCTTTTTCTGCTCGAGGGAACCTCCATCCTCCCCATCGCTGATGCGCCCCTGACGTTCGGAGGATGACGCGCGGAGGGTTTCTCCCACAACGGCGCGAAGGTCGGTGGCTGTCGACTCGATCGCGCCGGTCACCGGCCAACAGCCGAGCGTGCGGAAGCGGACCGTGCGGATCGACAACTGGTCACCCGGCAAAAAGCGCATCCGACTTTCGTCATCGACCACGATGAAGGCGTCGCCGCGCTGGACCACAGGACGTGGGGCGGCATAGTAGAGCGGCGCTAACTCGATGTTTTTGAGAAGGGCGTAGCCCCAGATGTCACTTTCGGTCCAGTTGGACAGTGGAAACACGCGGGCCGTCTGTCCCTTGGCTAGTCGGGCATTGTAGAGTCGCCAAAGTTCGGGCCGCTGCGCACGAGGCTCCCAGGCGTGGGCCGCATTGCGGATGGAAAAGACCCTTTCCTTGGCTCGAGACTTCTCCTCGTCACGGCGGGCTCCGCCAAAGATGATGTCGTAGCCGCCAGCATCGAGCGCCGCCTTCAAGGGTTCGGTGCGCATGATCGCGGTGTAGCGTTCGCCGTGGTCGAACGGGTTGATTCCCGCCGTCCGCCCCGCCTCGTTCGCGTGGGCGATGAGCTCGAAGCCATGGTCTCGCGCAAAGGCGTCGCGGAACTCCAGCAGCGACTGGAACTCCCAGGTGGAGTCGACATGGAGCAGGGGGAACGGTGGACGGCTCGGGTAAAAGGCGCGCACCGCCAGATGGGCCATCACGGTCGAATCCTTACCAGCTGAGAACAGCATCACTGGATTGCGCGCCTCAGCGACCGCTTCACGAATGATGTGGATCGCCTCGGACTCCAGCGCGGCGAGATGTCTGACGCCGACGTCCATGCGCAGGTCTTTCTGTGCGGGGCTCACGGCCGGTCAGACCGCGAGCGCGAGCTCGGGCGGCGCTTCGGCGCCGGCCATCGCCGCCCACCGCAGGTCGCCGACGTACCGCCAAGCCATCCGTCCGGCGTCGTCCAGCGCGAACAGGTGCAGCCAACCGTTGTCGAATAGGGCCCGTACCTGTGGATGGCGGCGCAAGACATCGGCGATCGCCTCGCGCGGCGCCTCCAGACAGACCGACAGGCGCAGCGGCGAATGGGCCAGCGCCCCGCCGTCATGTACGGACTGCCAGGGCAGACCTGCCCGCAACAGCCCACCGTTGCCTTCGACCACCCCGATTCCGCCGGTGACGTTGTGCAGCAGCTTGTTGCCGCCGCCGAACACCTGCGGCGCGACGGTCGAGCCGTAATATTGCAGGCTGATCCAGCTCGCCACGACCACGGGCGCTGTCAGGATCAGCTCCAACACCGAGAAGCTCCTGTCCTGCTTCCAGTCGTAGTCGTGCAGAAAGGCGCGGCCTTCCAGACTCTTGCCCGCTGTCCGGGGTCGCGG
>DATKPD010000005.1:0-39706 GCA_035524315.1 Caulobacteraceae bacterium | reverse complement strand
CCAAGCAAAGGATCGTCCTGATTAAGATCGCCCCTCTGGAGCCCGAGCCGACGCTGGCGTCGGGGGGCTTCCTGGTGTCATACAAGGTGCGCCCGCACGACATCGAGGTGGTCAAGATCCCCCGCGCCAAGGACAATGACGAGACCTGGAAGTTCCTGGCGCTGCACCTCGAGGCGCGCAGTCAGGCGCTGAGCTGATGCAGCCCTTCGATCCCAACGTCACGCCCGACCCGGACTTCCTGGAGAAGCTCGCCCGCGCGGACCGGCGCCAGGAGATCGTCAAGACGCCGGCGCGGCCTAATTGGTGGCAACGCCTGAGGCGTCTGTTACGCCGATGATCGTCCACGCCAAGACCAAGAGCCTCCTGCTCAAGCTGAACAACCTGGACCGGGTGACGACCGTCATCCCGACCGCCAAGGCCAATGAAATCAGGCCTCAAAAACGTGCGTGGTAGGCCCGGAGGGACTCGAACCCCCAACCAGACCGTTATGAGCGGCCGGCTCTAACCATTGAGCTACGGGCCCGCCGGAGCACGCCTGCGGTTAGCACGCGCGCGCGCGCGCCGGAAGCATGGCTTGTGCGGCAAGACCGCTGCGTTCGGATCAGCCCTGGTCGGACGCGCGCTGGCAGATACGATAAATGATCAGGCCGGCCAAGCCGATCAGCACCACCGGGGCGACGATGCCCGCGACCTCGCCCAGGACCATGGCCGGTCCCTCGGCCCAGTCGACGCCCACGGCGCCGACGATGGCGAGGAACAGGAAGGCCATGCCCGCGAGGATCGACGAGGTGCGCGGTCGGTAAACGCCCGCCGCCGTCGCGACCGGACGCGTTGTCGTGGGTACAGCCTTGGCCATGAGGACTTCCCCTTTTCCGTCGTGCGCGGGACAAGCCCCGATCCCTAGACACACCAATAGACAACCCAAACGTTTTTAGTCCGTCAAAGGTTCAAATTAGGGCGGCAGACTTACAAGGCGCCGCCGCACGCGGCGCAAAATTAACGGTTCGCCCAGGGTCTGGGCGCCCACCGCCCGGGCCGCCGTGAACTTTGCCCGGATGACGGCGTATGATCTGGACGGCGATTCCGCCCATGAGACCCCAGATGGCCGCCCGCGCCCTGCCCGACTTCTCCCGCCGCGCCCACGAGGCGGAATGGATGGACGACGAGGCTGTGGGATTCGAGACCTTCGAGGGCTGTCTGCGCGATCTGGCCAAGGCCAACGCCGTGACGATGACGCACCGGCCGACCCTGGCGTTCCTGGCCCGGCTGGACCAAGCCGGTCTGTGGCCCAAGGATAGGCCGCTGGTCATCGTGGACGTAGGCTCGGGCTATGGCGACGGCCTGCGACGGATCGCGCGCTGGGCCGCGCGGCGCGGCCTGGCGGCGCGGCTGATCGGCATCGACCGCAATCCCTTCGCCGCGAGGGCGGCCGGCGCCGCTAGCGATTCGGCCCCCGCCATCGCCTGGACCACCTGCGACGCCTTCGACTACGACGGCCCGGCGGACGTGATCCTGAGCAGCCTGTTCACCCACCACCTGGACGACGCGCAGCTGGTGCGCTTCCTGGCCTGGATGGACCGGCGGGCCGCCGTCGGCTGGTTCGTCAATGACCTGGAACGCCATCCGCTGTCGTGGGCCGGGTTCGCGCTTTTGGCGCGCGTGGCCCGGTGGCACCCATTCGTCGGCCATGACGGGCCGGTGTCGATCCGGCGCGCCTTCCGCCCGCCCGACTGGCGCGGCTATCTTGAGGCGGCGGGCGTCGCGGGCGCTGAGGTGCGCGCCCGCTTCCCCTTCAGGCTGTGCGTATCCAAGGTCGCCGGTGTCTAGGCGCGGGCCGGCCCTGATTGTCGGCGCCGGGCCGGCGGGCGCGGCCCTGGCGGTCCGTCTGGCCCGCGCGGGGCGCCCCGTCGCCCTGCTGGAGCGGCGACGCGGGCCGCACGACAAGGTGTGCGGCGAATTTCTCAGCGGTGAGGCGGTCGAGGCGCTGGAGGCGCTGGGCCTCGACCTGGCCGCGCTGGGCGCCGTTCCGATCGGCCGCGCGCGGCTGTCGCGCGGGCGCGACGTGGCCGAGAGCGCCCTGCCCTTCGCCGCGCTGAGCCTGTCGCGCCGTCGCCTGGACGAAGCGCTGATCGGTCTGGCCCAGGCGGAGGGCGCCGAGGTCGTGCGCGGATTTCGCGTGCGCGCGCTGCGCCCGGACGCCGGGGGCTGGCGCGCCGAGGCCGACGACGGCCGCGCGGCCCGAGGCGGCGAGGCGTTTCTGGGCGTGGGCAAGCACGACCTGCGCGGCTTTCCCCGGCCGGCCGGCCTGCACGGCGACCTGGCGGCGTTCAAGATGCATTGGCGGCTGGCGCCCAGCCAAACCGAGGCCCTGAGCGGCGCGGTGGAGCTCATGCTGTTCGGCGGCGGCTATCTGGGGCTGGAGCCGATCGAGGACGGCCTGGCCAACCTGTGCCTGGTGGTGCGCCGCCAACGGCTCTCACAATTGGGCGCATGGCCGGCTGTGCTGGCCTCGGCCCGCGCCGATTGCGCCTTGCTCGACCGGCGACTGACGGGCGCCGCACCGCTGTGGCCCAGGCCCCTGGCCCTGGCCGCGATCCCCTACGGCCTGGTGGCGCGGCGGACAGAGGGGCCCTGGCCCCTGGGCGATCAGGCCGCGGTGATCCCGTCGTTCGCCGGCGACGGCGTGGCCATCGCCCTGCATTCGGCCGCCCTGGCGGCGCGCATTCATCTACAGGGCGGCGATGTGGCCGCCTACTCACGCGAGATGGCGCGCGGCATCGGCCTGAGGGTCCGGGGCGCGAGCCTGCTGTCGCACGCCCTGGTGCGCGGGCCCGGTCAGGCCGCGGCGATGGCGGCGGTCAGGGCCCGGCCGCAACTGATCTCGGCCGCCGCCAGTCTGACCCGGATACCCCAGCCGGCGATCAGGCGGGCTGAAGCTGGCGCCGCACCAGGCGACTGTAGTCGTCGGCCAGTTCGAGCGTGATCTGGCCCGGCTGATAGTTGTGCTCGGCGATCTCGCCCACGGGCGTGACCTCGGCGGCGCTGCCAGTGAGGAACACCTCGCTGAAGGTGCCCAGTTCGTCCGGATGGATGTGCCGCTCGATCACCTCGATGCCCTTGGCGCGCGCCAGGGCGATCACGGTCTGGCGCGTCAGGCCGTTGAGGAAGCAATCCGGCGTGGGCGTGTGCAGGGCCCCGTCGCGCAGCAGGAAGATGTTCGAGCCGGTCGATTCGGCGACGTAGCCGCGCCAGTCGAGCATCAGGGCGTCGGTATAGCCCTCCTTCTCCGCCAGGTGCTTGGAGATGGTGCAGATCATATAGAGACCCGACGCCTTGGCCTCGGTCGGGGCGGTGAAGGGCGCCGGTCGGCTGTACTTGGCGCGGGTCAGGCGCACGCCGCGCTTGCGTTCCTCAGGATTGAAGTAGCTGGGCCACTCCCAGCAGGCCACGGCCACGTGGATCTTGGTCGCCTGGGCCGACACGCCCATGGCTTCGGGCCCGCGCCAGGCGATGGGACGCACGTAGCAGTCCTCAAGACCCATCCGTTCGGCGGTTTCCTTGCAGGCGCGGTCGAGTTCCTCCACGCTGTAGGGAACTTCGAAGTCGAGGATGTTGGCGGAGCGATGCAGACGTTCGGAATGTTCGCGCAGCTTGTAGATCTCTCCGCCGTACATGCGCGCGCCCTCGAACACCGCCGAGGCGTAGTGCAGCGCGTGGGTCAGCAGGTGCACCTTCGCGTCGCGCCACGGTACAAATTGGCCGTCCAGCCAAATCCAGCCGTCGCGATCATCGTAGGGCAATAGGGCCATAATGAATTACTCCTTCCGTCCGGCCCTTAGACCCTCCGCAGGCCGCATCGTCAACACCGGGGCGCGCCCCGGCCCCCCCGAGGCGCGCCGCGCATGAGCCCCTCGCCCGACGCCCGTCTGATCCTGCGCGAGGAGGAGCTCGACGCCTCGGTCGAGCTGTTCATCCTGGCCGAGGCGGCGCTGTGGTCGACGGCCGAGGCGGCGCTGCAGGACCACCCGTCGGGCCTGGGCCGCGGCCATTACCGCGCCGCCTTTCTGCTCAAGCGCCGGCCCGGGATCGGGGTTCAGGAACTGGCTCAGCTGACCGGCCTGTCCAAGCAGGGCGCCAGCCGCGTGATGGCCGACCTGGAGCGCGCCGGCTACATCGAGAAGACGCCCGGCAAGGCCGATGCACGGCGCCGGCCCGCCCAGCTGACCGCCGAGGGGCGCGCGTTCGAGGCGCGGGTGTCCGAACGGCTGCGCGGGCACCTGGCCTTCGCCTACCGCTCTGGTGGGCTGGACGCGGTGGCCGGCGCCCGGCGCATCCTGGCCTCGGTGGCCGGCGCGCGTCTGAGCATCGCCCCGCCGGCCGACGGCGAGGAGCCATGAGCGAAGACCGACACCTGCTGATTGTCGACGACGACGACCGCATCCGCAATCTGCTGAAGGAATTCCTGGCGCGGGCCGGCTTTCGCGTGACCGGCGCCGCCGACGCCGCCGCCGCCCGTCGGGTGGTGGCCGTGATCGACTTCGACCTGATGATCCTGGACGTGATGATGCCGGGCGAGGACGGCCTGTCGCTGACCCGCTGGCTGCGCGCGGAACCGGGCCCCAAGGCCCAGACGCCGATCCTGATGCTGACCGCGCGCGGCATGGCCGACGACCGCATCCAGGGCCTGACCGTGGGCGTGGACGACTACATGGCCAAGCCGTTCGAGCCGCAGGAACTGGTGCTGCGCATCGAGGCGATCCTGCGCCGGGCCGCCAGCGCCCGCCCCACCCCGCCGGCGCGCCTGTCGCTGGGGGTGTGCGCCTTCGACGTGGCGCGGGGCGAGTTGACGCGCCAACTGGCGCCCGTGCGCCTGACCGAGGGCGAGAGCAAGCTGCTGCGGCGCCTGGCGGCCCAGCCGCATCAGCCGGTCGACCGGATGGAGCTGGCGCTCGACGCCGAGGGCGGCGGCCGGGGGGTGGACGTGCAGGTCACCCGACTGCGCCGCAAGATCGAGACCGACCCGCGCAACCCCCGCTACCTGCAGACGGTGCGCGGGGTGGGCTATATGCTGGCGCCCGATGACGCCTGACGCCGCCGCCAAATCCGCCTGGCTGAAGGTCTGGCCCAAGATGCTGCTGCCCAGCGCGCTCAAGCGCCGGGCGCCGACCTCGCTGTTCGGCCGGTCGCTGCTGATCATCGTCCTGCCGGTCTGCATCATGCAGATCGCCGTGACCTGGGCCTTCTTCGACGCGCACTGGCGCACGGTGACCAGCCGGCTCTCGGACGGGCTGGCGGGCGACGTGGCATGGGTGGTGGACGCCTACAAGAGCGACCCGTCCTCGCTCGGCCGCATCGCCGACCGCGCCGAGCGCTCGCTCGATCTGTCCATCGTGCTGCAGGAAGGGCGCGACCTGCCCACCCGTCGCCGCTTCTCGATCTTCCTGCCGATCGATCAGTCGATGGACCAGGCGTTGTCGGACCGGCTGGATGATCCCTACTGGTTCGACACGACCCGTTACCCCGCCTATGTCGATATCCGGGTCAAGGTGAAGCAGGGCGTGCTGCGGGTGCTGGCCCCGCGCGACCGCGCCTTCGCCACCAACGGCCACATCTTCGTCATCTGGCTCTTGGGCGCCACGGTGATCCTGACCACCATCGCGGTGCTGTTCATTCGCAATCAGGTGCGCGCCATCGAGCGGCTGGCCGACGCCGCCGAAGCCTTCGGGCGCGGGGCGGAGTTCGATTTCAAGCCCTATGGCGCGCGCGAGGTGCGCCAGGCGGCCCAGGCCTTCCTGGACATGAAGGAAAGGCTGCAACGTCACATCGAGCAGCGCACCACCCTGCTGGCCTCGGTCAGCCATGACCTGCGCACCCCGCTCACCCGGCTGAAGCTGGAACTGGCCCTGGCCGAGCCCAGCGCGCGGCTGGAGGAGATGAAGCGCGACCTGGCCGAAATGGAGCACATGATCGACGAGTACCTCGCCTTCGCCCGCGGCCTGAGCGGGGAAAGCGTGGAGATGGTTCCGATCCGGGGCCTGATCGAGGCGGTATCGCAAGGCGCCGTGCGGGCAGGCGCGGCGGTCAGTCTGAGGGCGGGGCCGGAGCTGATGGCCAGCGTGCGTCCCAACGCCTTCAAGCGCGCCATGGCAAATCTGGTGATGAACGCGGCGGCCCACGGCGAGCGGGTCGAACTGGAGGCGCGCGCGATGGAGGGGGGCGGCGTGGAGGTCCTCGTCGACGACAATGGGCCGGGCATACCCTCGGACCTCTACGAAGAGGCCTTCCGCCCGTTCAGCCGTCTGGACGAGTCGCGCAACCAGAACGAAAAGGGCGTGGGCCTGGGGTTGGCCCTGGCGCGCGACATGGCCCGCGGCCACGGCGGCGACGTCACCCTGGAGCGGAGCCCACTGGGCGGCCTCAGAGCCGTCGTGCGATTACCGGGCTGAACGGCGGCGGGCCGTCGAGCCTGACCTGCTGGGGCGCGGGGCCCGGCAGGCGCGGGACCACCTGAACCGGCGGCGGCCCGTTGTGTGGCGGGGCCTTGGCCTGCGTCCAGGCGGCGTAGCCCAAGCCGAGCGCCGCGGCGATGGCGATCCACAGCAGGATGTTACGCAAGGCCTCGTGCGGCCGCATGCGCAGGCGCACCAGGCCGGACCCGACAATGGTCGCCAGCAGCGCCCACTGAGCCGCCTGGGACCAGTCGCCGTCGAACGCCGCCTGATCGGGCATGACCTCGGTCATGGCCCACAGGCCCGCGCCGACCGCAAACAGCACCAAAAGCAGCCAGCTCCATTGGCGCCGGTCGAGCGGGCGGCGATAGATGCGTCTGGCCGGTTCGGGTTTGGGCGGCGGCGGCGGGCTCCAGGGGCTCGGGGGACCAGACATGGCTCAGCCCGCCAATTCTTTAGAGCGCGCTACGGCGGCGGCGACCGCGCCTTCGAGCAAGGGACCAAGACCGCCCTGCCCCATCAGCACCTCGAGGGCCGCCTGGGTGGTGCCGCCGGGCGAAGTCACCTGGCGACGCAGTTCGGAGGGCTCCTCGCCCCCGCTCTCGAGCAGGGCGCTGGCCCCGACGATGGTGTTGCGCACCAGACGCCGGGCGGCCGGCCCGGACAGGCCCGCCATGACGCCCGCGTCCTCCAGCGCCTCGATGAAGGCGTAGAGATAGGCCGGCGCCGATCCCGACACCGCCGTGGCGGCGTGCATCAGGGCCTCGTCGGCCAGATCGACCGTGGCGGCCACCGGATCGAACAGGGCGTGGGCGCGGGCGTGGGCGTCCTCGTCCGGCGCGAAGATCGAGGCGACGCCCTTGCCGATGGCCACCGCCGTGGTCGGCATCACGCGCGCCGTCCGCCGGCCGCCGAACCCGGCGGAGATGTCGGCGCGGGACACGCCGGCGGCGATCGACACGATCACGGCCTCGTCCGCCAGATTCGGTGCGAGGGTCTGAGCGGCGGCGCGCCACATCTGGGGCTTGACGGCCAGCAGCACCGTGCGCGCCTGGCGCAGCGTTTCGTTGGGCGGATTGATCGGCGCGCCCAGCGCGCGCAGGGCGTCGGACGGATGCGGCTCGACGACGATCAGGCGAGCGGGATCCAGCACCCCGGCCTTGGCCCAGCCTTCGATCAGCGCTCCGCCCATGCGGCCGGCGCCGAGCATCAGCAGGGGCCCCGAGGCCTGAAAATCAGCGGTCATGCGCGCTCCTTACCCGTCTGGAGCGATTTAGGGCGTCGGCGGCCCCAGAGCTAGGCCTGGCCGACGGTCTCGAACATGCAGGCGGCGATGGCGTCCTCGGGTGATTTGCCCCCGTTGATCAGGAAATCGAACGCCGGATAGAAGCGGTCCGCGCCCTCGACGGCGGCGTCGATCATCGACGCGGCCTGGGACAGAGTCGGCCGGTCGCCCGACGGCAGGGCCAGGGCGTGGCGGAATACGATCTCGCCGTCCTCGGGCCACAACTCGAAGTGACCGAGCCAGACGCGCTGGTTTATCATCGACAGCAGGGCGTAGGCGTGGCTGCGCTTGGACTTCTTGCTGCGGATGTCCAGCGAGAGGCACAACTGCAGGCAGTCCGCTTCCGGGCGCCAGGCGAACCACAGTTCGTAGTCCTTCCAGTCGCCCACGAGCGAGAAGGCCAGGTCGCCATCGTCGGTCCGGTCGAAGCTGAGGTTTTCGGCCGCCAGAACGCGCTCGACCACGTCGAGAGGGTCCACGGCGAAGTCCAGGTCTTCGTCCGACTGAGGCGTATCCATACGGTCAGCGTCCCCTTTTGTCCCGCCCGCGAGGCGCGCGAACGAGAATCGACGTCTTCAGTGAAAGCCTAACGCGCTAATCGCACGCCGTCTCAATCGGCTTCTTGTTTGGAGCGAGCAGTCTTGGCCGGCTTGCCCGCCAGGCGGGCGATTTCGGCCTTCAATGCGATAAGTTCCTGTTGTAACGCTTCAAATTCGTCCCGGCGCACCAAGTCGAATTCCGCCACGACGCGGTCGACCTGGGCGCGCATGGCGGTCTTGGCCTCCTCGGTCGCCGCCTGGGCCAAGCCCATGGCCGCCGTGGTCAGCTTGGAGAATTCGTCCAGGAACGGGTTTTGGGTCTGCATGACCTGTCCTCGCGGTGAAAGCCTCGATTACCCTATATAGGGGTTCGGCGGCGGCGGCGAGGCGCCGTTCGCACCTGCAATACGTTGCAAGAGGCTCGCCGCGACGGGCGACGGCCTGCTAAGCAGCGCCGCACCGACACAGAGAGACGCCGAGGATGTGCCCGTGATCTTTCCCGATTTCGATCCCGTGATGCTGCATCTGGGTCCGTTGGCGATCCGCTGGTACGCCCTGGCCTATGTCGCCGGCATCCTGCTCGGCTGGCGCTACGCCGTGGGCCTGGTGCGGAACGCCCGCCTGTGGGGGCCCGTGTCGCCCCCGGCAACCCCGGCTCAGATCGACGACCTGGTGCTGTGGGTCACCCTGGGCGTGATCATCGGCGGGCGGCTGGGCTATGAGCTGTTTTACGACACCAGCGTGATCTGGAACGATCCGGTGCAGATCCTCAAGGTGTGGCAGGGGGGCATGTCGTTCCACGGCGGCCTGATCGGCGTGATCCTGGCCATCGTCGGCTTTTCGGTCGTCAACAGGATCCGGCCGTTGCGGGTCGGCGACCTGATCGCCCCGGCCGTGCCGATCGGCCTGTTCTTCGGCCGTATCGCCAACTTCATCAACGGCGAGCTATGGGGCCGGCCGACCCATGTTCCCTGGGGCATGGTGTTCTGCAACAAGACCATCGAGGCGAGCTACGGCGGCGACTGCCCGGCGGGCCTGGTGCGGCGCCATCCCAGCCAGCTGTACGAGGCCGCACTGGAGGGCCTGGTGATGTTCGCCGTGCTGCGCCTGGCCACCCACCGGTTCAAGGCGCTGCAACGTGAGGGGGCGACCACGGGCCTGTTCTTGGTGGGCTACGCGCTGTGCCGCATCGCGCTGGAAAACGTGCGTCAGCCCGACGCCCAGATGCCCGATTTCCCGCTCGGCCTGACCATGGGCATGATGCTGTCGGCGCCGATGCTGATCGTGGGCGCGGTGCTGCTGGTGCGGGCCTGGCGCCTGCCGGCGCCGATTGCGGCGGACGCGGCCCAGGCCGACCTGTCCGAGCCTGGCGAGGGATGAGCGCGGACGACCGGCTGAAGGCGCATATCCGCGCCCATGGCCCCCTGACCGTGGCCCAGTACATGGCCTGGCGCCTGCACGATCCGCACGACGGCTACTATGCAGCCCGGCCCGCCCTGGGCGAGGACGGCGACTTCATCACCGCGCCCCTGGTGTCGCAGATGTTCGGCGAGCTGATCGGCCTGTGGGCGGTGCAGGCCTGGCGCGGGCTCGGCCGGCCGGCCGCCTTCGCCCTGGTCGAAGCCGGACCGGGGGATGGGACCCTGATGAGCGACATGCTGCGCGCCGCGCGGCTCGATCCGGCGTTCCTGGCCGCGGCCGACCTGTGGCTGGTCGAGACCAGTCCGGTGCTGCGCCAGGCCCAGGGCGCGCGCCTGTCGGGCGGACCGCTGGTCCCGCGCTGGGCCGACAGCCTGGAAGACCTGCCTGGCGAGCGGCCGATCCTGCTGGTCGCCAACGAGCTGCTCGACTGCCTGCCCGCGCGCCAGTTCGTCCGCACCGAGCGGGGCTGGGCCGAGCGCATGGTGGGGCTGGACGCTGACGACGCCCTGACCTTCGGCATGGCGGCGCGGCCGGCCGGCCCCGACGCGCCCTTCGCCCAGCCAGGCGACGTGGTCGAGGTGTCGCCGGCGCAGGAGGCCTTCGCCCAGGCGCTGGGTGCGCGCATCGCGCGCCAGGGCGGCGTGGCCCTGCTGATCGACTACGGCCGCGACCGGCCCGAGGCGGGCGACACCCTGCAGGCCCTGCGCCGTCACCAGAAGGTCTCGCCGCTGGAGGCCGGCGCCGACCTGACCGTGCACGCCGATTTCCCGGCGGTCGCGGCCGCCGCCGAGGCAGGCGGGGCCAAGGCCAGCGCAATCCTGCCCCAGGGCGAGCTTTTAGCGCGGCTGGGCCTGTTCGAACGGGCGGACGCGCTGGCCAAGGCGCGGCCCGATCGGGCAGACATCATCGGGCGGCAGCTTGCGCGGCTGACCGCGCCCGAGCAGATGGGAACCCTGTTCAAGGCGCTGGCGATCCATGCGTCGCAAGGCCCCGTCCCGCCCGGCTTCGAGGAGCATCGATGAGCCATCTCGCGATTCTGAGGTCGCCCCTGCTGAGCGAGGTGGCGGGCGTGCGCCACGGGTTCTTTTCGCGCCGGGGCGGGGTCTCGCAAGGCATCTACCAGAGCCTGAACGTCGGCCTGGGGTCCAAGGACGATCCGGCCGCCGTGGCCAAGAACCGCGCGCGGGCGGCGGCGGCCATGGGCGCGGCCCCCGAAGCCCTGCTCACCGCCTATCAGGTGCATTCCGCCGTGGCGGTGACGGTCGAGGCGCCGTGGAGCGCACGGCCCGAGGCCGACGCGGTGGTGACCGGCGCCCCGAGCCTGGTTTGCGGGGCGTTGTCGGCCGATTGCGCGCCGGTGCTGCTGGCCGACGGCGAGGCGGGCGTGGTCGGCGCGGCGCATGCGGGCTGGCGCGGGGCGCTCGGCGGGATCGTGGAGGGCGTGGTGGCGGCGATGGAGGCGCGCGGCGCGCGGCGCGGCGCGATCGTGGCCGCGGTCGGGCCGTGCATCGCCCAGGCGTCCTACGAGGTCGGGCTGGAGTTCCTGGAGCGGTTCGCCGCCGAGGCGCCCGGATCGGAACGGTTCTTCGCGCCCGGCGATTCTCCCGACAAGCGGCAGTTCGACCTGGCCGGGTTCGTGCTGGAGCGGCTGGCGCAGTCGGGCGTGCGCCGGGCGGAATGGATCGGCCGCGACACGGTGAGCGAGGAGATGCTGTTCTTCTCCAACCGCCGCGCCATGCACCGGGGCGAAGGCGACTATGGCCGGCTGCTGTCGGCGATCAGCCTGACCGGACCTGACCCGACGTGACCTGAGCGGCGCCGAAGGGCCACAGTTGCGCTTTGTCGCGGTACGGACCTTTGTGCCGCACGGCCACGCCTGCTAGAAGGCCCGCCATCAACTGAGAGGGCCCGATGAAGCTGCTCGCCGGCAACTCTAACCGAACCTTGGCGGAAGCCATCGCCGATCACCTCGACACACCCCTGACCCGGGCCCAGGTGCGCCGCTTCGCCGATAATGAGGTGTTCGTCACCATCGACGAGAACGTGCGCGGCGAGGACGTGTTCGTGGTCCAGTCGACCTCGTTTCCGGCCAACGACAACCTGATGGAGCTGTTGATCTGCATCGACGCCCTGTCGCGGGCCTCGGCCAAGCGGATCACGGCGGTGATGCCCTACTTCGGCTACGCCCGGCAGGACCGCAAGACCGGGGGGCGCACGCCGATCTCGGCCAAGCTGGTGGCCAATCTGATCACCCGCGCCGGGGCCGACCGGGTGCTGACCATGGATCTGCACGCCGGCCAGATTCAGGGCTTCTTCGACATCCCCACCGACAACCTGGTGGCCACGCCGGTGCTGGCCGAGGACATCAAGGCCCACTACGCCAAATCCGCCCACCTGATGATCGTCTCGCCCGACGTGGGCGGGGTGGTGCGCGCCCGCTCCCTGGCCAACCGGCTGGACGCCGACCTGGCCATCGTCGACAAGCGCCGTTCGGGCCCCGGCCACAGCGAGGTGATGAACATCATCGGCGACGTGACCGGCCGCAGCTGCATCCTGTTCGACGACATCGTCGATTCGGCCGGCACCCTGTGCAACGCGGCGAAGGCGCTGCTGGAGCACGGGGCCAAGGAGGTGTCGGCCTATGTCACGCACGGGGTTCTGTCCGGCGCGGCCATCGACCGGCTGACCAATTCCTCGCTCAAGGAACTGGTGATCACCGACTCGATCGAGGCGCTGGACAACGTCAGCACCTGCGCCAAGGTGCGCCACGTCAGCGTCGCCCCCCTGATGGGCGAGGCCATCCGCCGGATCGCCAACGAAGAGTCCGTGTCCAAGCTGTTCGACTAAGGGCCTTGGCCATGCGCTTCGCCATCCTGGAAACCGGTGTTCCTCCAGGCGATCTGGCCGAGCGCCACGGCGACTATCCCGACATGTTCGAGGCCCTGGTTGGCCTGGGCCCGATGGCCCGCTTCGCCGTCGATCGCGGCCAGTGGCCCGACGCGCCCGAGGCCTATGACGGCTATCTGATCACCGGCTCGCCCGCCGGGGTCTATGACCCGCTGCCGTGGGTGGGCCAGTTGATGACCTTCCTGCAGGCGGCCAAGGGCAAGGCGGCTCTGGTCGGCGTGTGCTTCGGCCACCAGGCCATGGCCCAGGCGTTCGGCGGCCAGGTGATCAAGTCGCCCAAGGGCTGGGGCATCGGCCGCCACGTGTACGAACTCTCGGCGCGCGCGCCGTGGATGGACGGCGCGGCCGAGATCGCCCCCCTTGAGATCGCCCCCCTCGAGATCGCATTGGCCGCGTCGCACCAGGACCAGGTGGTGCAGGCCCCGCCGGGCGCCCAGGTGATCGCCGCCAGCGCCTTCACCCCCTTCGCCGCCCTCGCCTACCCCGGCCAGCGCGCCCTGTCGTTCCAGGGCCACCCGGAATTCACGCCCGAGTTCGCCAAGGCGCTGATGACGATCCGCCGTGGCAAGAGCCTGACGGAGGCCGAAGCCGACGCCGCCATCGCCTCGCTCGACCTGCCCGACGACGGGCGGCGCGTGGGCGGATGGATCAGGGCGTTTTTGGAAGGCGGGGACTGAGGCGGCGGGGGTTTGGCGGCCGCAAACAACCCATGGCCTGACGCCGCCACCCTGGGCGTCCCTTCAGAACGCCCGCATTGGGGCGGCACGGACGATGAGGCTTGGCGAAGAATTTCACGAATAGGCGCGGCGGCGTGTAACGATTGGTCGCGTCGCCGCGAACAAAGTCGTGCCACGGACGGGTTGGGACACATGCCCTCGGTCCGGGCCGGGGACGACCAATGGATGTATCTGAGCAGAACCAGCTGACTGAAGCGCTGGCTCACTGCCAAGCGGGCGATCTCGTCTCAGGACGCGACTTGTTGAGCCAAATTCTGGTTCAGAACCCCCAGAACGTTCTGGCTAATCATCAGATGGGGCTGGTGGCGTTTGCTTCGAGCGATCTGCCCGCCGCCGAACGATTCCTTCGGTTGGCGGCCAGGCTGGATCCGGCCAATCCGGATGTGCAGAGCAACCTTGGCGTCGTAAGCATGGCGCAGGGCGATCTTGCGTCGGCGCAAGAAGCCTTCGAAAACGCCATCTTGCTCAGGCCGCGGTTCGCTGAGGCGCTCAATAACCTCGGTTCGGTTCTGGAGGCCAAAGGCGACGATCTCGCCGCCATCCATTGCTACCGCCGGGCCTTAGAGATCGATCCCGGATACGTCGATGCGCGAGAGAACCTGAATCTGGCGTGCGCCAGGGCGGCTCCGGCATGGCATTTCCCCATGGTGGCGGATGACGAGCGCAACGCCGCTTACGATGCAGCCTTGCGCCGCGCCGCGCCAGGCAAACGGGTTCTGGACATCGGCGCCGGTTCTGGACTCCTGGCCATGATGGCGGCCCGCGCCGGTGCGGCTGAGGTCACGACTTGCGAAGTCCTTGAGCCTATCGCCCGCGTCGCCGCCGGAATCATCGAGGTCAATGGATATTCAAACCGCATCACCCTGCACGCAAAGCATTCTGAGCGGCTGGAAATCGGCAAAGACATGGCCGAACGGGCCGATCTGCTGGTCACCGAGACATTCGCCAGCGGGGTACTCTCAGAGGCCATTTTACCGACGATAGAGCATGCGCGGCGCCATCTGCTGACTGACGGCGCGGCCGTGATTCCCCGGCAAGCGGCGGCCCGTGGCTATCTGCTCGGGGGAGCGGCTGTCGAGGCCCAACTGTTCGCCTCCCGATCCACGGGCTTCGATCTTTCGGGCTTTGATGTCTTGGCGCCGGGAAAGGTCGGCCTGCACCTGGACCGGTTGCAGCACGACGTCCTTTCAGATGACTTTGAGCTCTTTAGGTTTGACCTGATGCAAACCAGCTTTCCCGCAGACCGCCGCACGCTTTCAGTGACGGCGACCCGACGGGGTCGGTGCATCGGCGTCGCCCAATGGTTGTGGCTCGAATTAGACGAACAGTCGGTCTACGAAAACCGGCCTCGTCAAGGCGCCGGGGCCAACGGGTGGATGCACGTCCTTTACCGCTTTCGCCGACCGTTGGACCTGGATGAAGGCGACCAGGTTGTTTTGCTCGCCAGCCATTCCCGGACGGCTTTGACGGTCGAGCTGGCGACCTAGGCGCCGGTCCGCGCAACACAGCCAAATCACCCCCCGATCTTCGGACGCCGAAACCCCATCGCGGCCCAGGCGGCGAGCAGCTTGAATAGCATCGCCGGCGGCTGGGCGGCGTAGGTGGGGATGTCGTTCGGCAGCGGCGCGCCTTCGGGCCGGTCCTTGGCCATGATGCGCATCTGAGGCGCGGGGTGACCGGGGACGCGGGCGCAGAAGACGGTCAGCCAGTGGCCGGGGGTGAAGTCGGCGAACATGGGGGACTGGCAGCAACTGGCCACCACGCGGCGCGTGGGCGAGTCCGGCCGCAGGCGATGTTCGCGCAGATGCTCGCCGCCCCGGACGATCCGCACCCGGTCCTTGCGATAGAGGCAGTAATCGACCCCGCCCTCGGCGTTGACCGTCGGGGGCGCGCCCAGATCGCGCTCGAAGCCGAGCGCGGCGGTGCGGCAGCTGTCGCAAAAGCAGCTCACGCTCTGGATTGGCGCGCCTGTCAGCTCGATCGCCGCGGCGCCGCACTGGCAGGCCGCCGCGATGGCCAAGGGCTGTTCTAGGGCCACTTCACCACCGGCGGCATGGACGAGAGGATCGATTCGACGTTGCCGCCGGTCTTGAGACCAAAGGTGGTGCCGCGGTCGTAGAGCAGGTTGAACTCCACATAGCGGCCGCGGCGGATCAGCTGTTCCTCGCGCTCGGCCTCGGTCCACGGCTCGGCCATGCGGGTGCGCACGATGGCGGGATAGGCCGCCAGGAACTCCCGCCCAACGTCCTGGGTGAAGGCGAGGTCGCGGGCGAAGTCGCCCGAGTCATGGCGGTCATAGAAGATGCCGCCCACGCCGCGCGGCTCGTCGCGGTGGGGCAGGAAGAAGTACTCCTCGCACCAGGCCTTGTACTTGGCGTGCCAGGCGGGGTCGTGGGCGTCGCAGGCGGCCTTCATGGCGGCGTGGAAGGCGATGGCGTCGGGGAAGTCCTGGTCGCGCTGGAAGGCCAGCAGCGGGGTCAGGTCGGCCCCGCCGCCGAACCAGCCCTGGGTGGTGCGGATAAAGCGGGTGTTCATGTGCACCGCCGGCACGCGCGGCGAGCGCATGTGCGCGATCAGGCTGACGCCGGTGGCGAAGAAGGCGCCGTCGGCCTCGGCGCCGGGGATGGACTTGGCGAATTCGGGGGTGAAAGTCCCGTGGACCGAGGACACATGCACCCCGACCTTCTCGAACAGGCGCCCGCGCATCAGGCTCATGACCCCGCCCCCGCCGCCCTCGCGGGTCCAGGGCGTGCGCGTGAAGCGGCCGGCTTGGCCCGGATAAAGCGCCGGCGGGGCCTCGTCCTCCAACGCCTCGAAAGCGGCGCAAATCTGGTCGCGCAGGTCCTCGAACCAGACGCGGGCCTGATCCTGGCGGGCCGCCAGATCGTGGGGGGTCTGGGTCGCGGGCTGGGACAGAGACATGGGCGGCGTTCCTTCAGGACGTCGGGCCGGGGGACGAAACGGCGAACCCGCCCGTGCGCCCCAGCGCCTCGCCCAATGCCATGGCGGCGGAGGTGACGACGTTGAGCGAGCGCAAACCCGGCGCGGGCGCCATGGGGATATACAGCCGGGCGTCGGCCGCGTCATGGACCTCGGGCGGAACGCCGGCGCTTTCACGGCCAAACAGCAAGGTGTCGCCTGCCGCATAGCCGAAGCCGCTGTAGGGCCGCGCCCCTGTGGTGGTGAAGAGAATCAGCCGGCCGTCGGCGCGTTCGCGCGCTTGGAGGAAGGCGGTCCAGCCCGAATGCAGGCGAATCTGGGCCTTGTCGCCGTAATCCAGGGCCGCGCGCTTGAGCGATTTATCGGACAGAGGGAAGGCGCAGGGCTCGATCACATCGAGGGAAACCGCCAGGCAAGCGCACAATCGGATGGCCGCACCGAGGTTTTGCGGAATGTCCGGTTGAAAAAGGGCCAAACGCATTCTAATCGATCCATACAGAGCGAGAGACGATCGGCGCACAGCGCCTACGTTCACAAAGGGGGAAACATGGGCCAGCCTTGCGCCCCGAGCCTCGATTCAGGCCGCTCTCCTCCTATGCCCTTTTTGCAGATGACCCATTCGGGGTCGAGAGCGTCCCTAGCGCCGCGCGCTGTCGCGCGCGTATCCAACCAGAGGTGACCAGCGGTGGCGAATACGGTGGTTGAGGCGAGCCCGGTGTCGGGGCAGCACGAGGCCGGTGATCCGAACCGGCGCGATTTTATCCATATCGCCGCGGCGACGGTGGCGGTGGGCGGAGCGGCGGCGTTCGCCTGGCCCCTGATCGACGAGATGAACCCCTCGGCCGACGTCCTGGCCCTGGCCTCGATCGAGTTCGACCTGAGCAAGGTCTCCTTGGGCCAGCAGGTGGTGGTCAAGTGGCAGGGCAAGCCGGTGTTCGTGCGCCACCGCACGGCCAAGGAGATCGCCGAGGCGGTCAAGGACGACCACGCCCCGATGAAGGACCCGGCCACGGACGCCTCGCGCCACAAGCCGGGCAAGGCGGAATGGCTGATCCTGGTCGGGGTGTGCACCCACCTGGGCTGCGTGCCGAACTTCGGCCTGGGCGAGTATGGCGGCTGGCTGTGCCCGTGCCACGGCTCGGTCTACGACACGGCGGGGCGCATCCGTAAGGGTCCGGCGCCGCTGAACCTGATCCTGCCCAACTACGCCTTCACCACCGACACCAAGGTCAAGATCGGCTGATCATGAGCGGACAATCCACATACGAGCCGAAGACCGGCTTCACCCGCTGGCTGGACTCGCGCCTGCCCATCATCCGGCTGGCCCACGACAGCTTCGTCGATTACCCGACGCCCAAGAACCTGAACTACTGGTGGACCTTCGGCGGCATCCTGGCGATGTGCCTGGGCATCCAGATCATCACCGGGGTGATCCTGGCGATGCACTATGTGCCCAACGGCAACATGGCCTTCAACAGCGTCGAGCACATCATGCGCGACGTGAACCACGGCTGGATGATCCGCTTCATCCACGCCAACGGCGCCTCGATGTTCTTCCTGGCGGTCTACATCCACATGTTCCGCGGCATCTACTACGGCTCGTTCAAGCCGCCGCGCGAGGTGCTGTGGATCCTGGGCTGCATCATCTACCTGTTGATGATGGCCACGGCCTTCATGGGCTATGTGCTGCCGTGGGGCCAGATGTCCTACTTCGGCGCGGTGGTGATCACCAACCTGTTCGGGGCCCTGCCGATCGTGGGCAAGGGCATCACCACCTGGCTGTGGGGCGGGTTCGCGGTCGACAACCCCACGCTCAACCGCTTCTTCTCGCTGCACTACCTCTTGCCGTTCATGATCGCGGGCGTGGTGGTGCTGCACATCTGGGCGCTGCACGTGCCGGGCAACAACAACCCGCGCGGGGTGGAGGTGAAGTCCAAGGCCGACACCGTGCCGTTCCATCCGTACTACACGGTGAAGGACGGGTTCGCGATGGTGTGCTTCCTGATCCTGTTCGCCAGCTTCGTGTTCTTCATGCCCGACTCACTGGGCCACCCGGACAACTATGTGCCGGCCAACCCGCTGGTGACGCCGGCGCACATCGTGCCCGAATGGTACTTCCTGCCGTTCTACGCCATCCTGCGCGCGGTGCCGGACAAGCTGACCGGCGTGCTGTGCATGTTCGGCGCGGTGGGGATGCTGTTCGTGCTGCCTTGGCTGGACACGTCCAAGGTCAAGTCGATGCGCTATCGCCCGAGCGCCCGGCTGTTCTTCCTGATCTTCGTGGCCGACGCCCTGCTGCTGGGCCTGTGCGGCTCGCACGAGCCGGACGACAAGATCTTCAACGGCCTGGCCGGCTTCACCTTCATCGACTCCAACCTGAACAGCTACACCTGGCTGTCGCGGGTGCTGGGCCTGTACTACTTCGCCTACTTCCTGGTGATCACGCCCCTGCTCGGCCTGACGGAAACGCCGCTGGCCGTGCCTGAGTCGATCTCCGAGCCTGTCCTGAAAAGCCCCGCCCTGCCCCAGGGCGCGGCCGCGCAAGCCGAAAAGAAGGGTTGAGTCAGATGCTGCGTAAACTGACCATCGTCGCAGCCCTGGCCGGCCTGGCGCTCAGCGCCCCGGCGTTCGCGGCCACGACGCAGGCCCCGCTCAAGGACGTGAACTGGAGCTTCGAGGGGCCGTTCGGCAAGTTCGACCAGGAACAGCTGCAGCGCGGGTACAAGGTGTACCACGACGTCTGCTCCAACTGTCACTCGATGAACCTGCTGTCCTACCGCAACCTGGCGGACAAGGGCGGGCCGTTCTACGACGCCAAGTATCCCAACCCCAACGACAGCCCCTACGCCAAGTCGATCGCCAAGGACTTCATGGTCCCGGATATCGACACCGACACGGGCGAGTCGATCACCCGTCCGGCCACCCCGTCAGACCACTTCAAGGCGCCCTTCCCCAACGAATACGCCGCCAAGGCCGCCAACGGCGGGGCCGCGCCGCCGGACCTGTCCCTGATGGCCAAGGCGCGAGAGGGCGGCCCGCGCTACATCTATTCGCTGCTGACCGGCTTCACCGCGCCGCCGGCCGGCCTGACCGTGGCGCCCGGCAAATACTACAACCCCTATTTCTCGGGCGACCTGACCAGCTTCTGGAACGGCGCGGCCGACCAGGTGCCCCTGGGCGGGACCATCTCCATGCCCCCGCCGCTGAAGCCCGGCCTGGTGTCGTTCGACGACGGAACCAAGGCCACGGTCAGCCAGGAAGCGTGGGACGTGGCCGCCTTCCTCGCCTGGGCCGCCGAGCCGCACCAGGAGGAGCGCAAGCAGACCGGCTTCGCCGTGCTGATCTATCTGTGCATCTTCGCCGGGGTGCTTTACGCCAGCTATCGGCAGATCTGGAGCAAGGTCGGTCACTGACCGACCTGCGTCAGGACGCGGAAGGCCCGCCCCCCGGCGGGCCTTTTTGTTTGAACCGGCGGCGATGATCGCTAAGTTCCCCGCGCCGGAAAGGACCCGTCACCGCCCATGGATCTCAGCGCCGCCATCCGCACCATCCCGGACTATCCCAAGCCGGGGATCATCTTTCGCGACATCACCACCCTGTTCGGCGACGCCGAGGCCTTCGGCCACGCCGTGGACCGGCTGGTCGAGCCGTTCAAGGACCTGGGCGTGACCAAGGTGGCGGGTCTGGAGGCGCGCGGCTTCATCCTGGGCGGGGCCATCGCCCATCAGCTGGGCGCGGGCTTCATCCCCCTGCGCAAGAAGGGCAAGCTGCCCCATGCGACCCATGCGGTGGAGTACGCCCTGGAATACGGCGTGGACGCGCTGGAGATGCACCAGGACGCCTGCGAGGCGGGCGAGCGGGTGATGCTGGTCGACGACCTGATCGCCACCGGCGGCACCGCGATCGCCGGGGTCGAGCTGCTGCGCCGCGCGGGGGCCGAGGTGGTGGCCGCCGGCTTCGTGATCGACCTGCCCGACCTGGGCGGTTCGGAGCGGCTGAGCCAGCTCAACGTGCCGGTCACCACCCTGATCGATTTTCCCGGACACTGAGCGGCCAGGATCGCGCGGCCAAGGTGGCGTTCGTCCAAGGCGGCGCCTACCTTAGGCGGCGATGACCCATACCCGGGCTTGGCGCAATTTCAGACGCATGCAGAACAGCGCCCTGCTGTTCGCGTGCCTGGTCTATCTGGGCGCGGTGATCCACGCCTGGCGGGTGCTGCCCGGCTCCGACCAACGCAAGGCGCTGTTCACGCTCGGCTTTCCCGGCCTGTTCCTCGGCCTGAGCCTGGTCGGCTTCATGGTCTTTCCGCCCGGACGCAGCTGGGTGGAGCGCTATGTCTGGCTGTGCTTCAAGGCCGGCTTTGGCCAGACCGTGCGCTCGGTGCTGGTGGGCCTGGGCCTTCTGGTGTTCGCCGCCCTGTTCATCTACCTGCAGATCGCGGGCGTGGCCTCGGGCGGACGCTATCCGGCCGGGGTGTTCTCCGGATACGCGGCCGGCATCGGCGTGATCTTCGCCCAGGCGGTCCTGGCCCGCCGCCTGGAGCGCCATCCCCATGTGCGCCAGGCGATCGAGGTGGCCGAGGGCGATCCGCGGGCCTAGGCCTCGATCTTGCCGCTCGCGGCCTGGTGGAAGAACTGCAGGGTGCGCAGCTTGCTGAGGGCGGCCGGCTCGACCTGATAGTCCGGCCGGTCGTCGGAATAGAAGCCGTGGTCGGCGTCGTAGAGATAGATCGGCGCATCGGGATAGGCCGCGGCGATGGCCTCACGCGTCTCGGCGGGGATGTAGTGATCCTTCTTGCCGAAATGCAGGATAATCGGAACCTTGGGCGCTTCGTTCAGGAAATCCTTGATCGATCCGCCGTAATAGGCGGACGCCGCCGTCAGGCCGGTGCAGCGCGCCGCCGCCAGCCAGGTGACCGTGCCGCCGTAGCAGAAGCCGGTGATGAACACCGGGCCCTTGAGCGCGTCGATACAGGCCTGCACGTCGCCGATGACGCGGTCGAATCCGACCTCCTGCACATAGCGGAAGCCGGTCTCGAAGGTCTCGGGCTTGCGCTCGACGTCGTAGCCGCGCTCGCAGCGGTCGAACACGTGGGGGACCAGCACCTCATAGCCGGCCTCGGCGAAGCCGTCGGCCATGCGCTTGATGCCCGCCGTCACCCCGAAAATCTCGGGGATCAGCACCAACCCGCCCCGCCGGGCGTCGGTCGGCTGAGCGTGATAGGTCTCGAACTCGAACCCGTCGGCCTTGCTGATGAGCTTCACGTCGATCCTCCAAGCTTACGCGCACACTGTCCGTCTTAGCGGGCCCGTCTTAGCGCGCCGGGCCTCAAGCGTTGAAGCGGAAATGCATGACGTCGCCGTCGTGCACCACGTACTCCTTGCCTTCCAGGCGCATCTTGCCTGCCTCGCGGGCGCCGCCCTCGCCGCCCAGCTTGACGTAGTCGTCATAGGCGATGGTTTCGGCGCGGATGAAGCCCTTCTCGAAGTCGGTATGGATTACGCCGGCGGACTGGGGCGCGGTCATGCCGACCGAAATGGTCCAGGCGCGCGCCTCCTTGGGCCCAACGGTGAAATAGGTCTGCAGGCCCAGCAGGGTGTAGGCCTCGCGGATCAGGCGGTTGAGGCCCGGCTCTTCCAGGCCCAGGGTCTCGAGGAACTCGGCGCGTTCGGCGGCGTCGAGCATGGCCACCTCGCTCTCGATCTGGGCCGAGATCACCACCGACTTGGCGTTGTCGGCCGCCGCCCGCTGGGCCACCAGCGCCGACAGGGCGTTGCCCTTGTCGGCCGCCTCTTCCTCGACGTTGCACACATAGAGGGTCGGCTTGGCGGTCAGCAGTTGCAGCATCTGCCACGCCTTGGCGTGGTCCGGATCGACTTTGGCGTGGCGGGCGGGCTTGCCCTGATTGAGCTGCTCCAGCGCCAGCTTGACCAGGGACAGGGTCAGGGCCGCCTCCTTGTCGCCGCCCTTGGCCTTCTTTTCCAAGGCGACCGAGCGCTTCTCCAGGCTCTCCAGATCGGCCAGCATCAACTCGGTCTCGATGATGTCGAGGTCCGAGATCGGATCGACGCGACCTTCCACATGGGTGATGTCGTCGTTGACGAAGCAGCGCGAGACATAGGCCACCGCGTCGCAGTCGCGGATGTTGGCCAGGAACTGGTTTCCCAGGCCCTCGCCCTTGGAGGCGCCGCGCACCAGGCCGGCGATGTCGACGAAGTTGATCCGCGCGGGAATGATTTCCTTGGACCCGGCGATCTTGGCCAGCACGTCCAGGCGCGGCTCGGGCACCGCCACGTCGCCGGTATTGGGCTCAATGGTGCAGAAGGGATAGTTGGCCGCCTGGGCCGCCGCCGTCTGGGTCAGGGCGTTGAACAGGGTGGACTTGCCCACATTGGGCAGGCCGACGATCGCGACTTTCAGCGCCATCAGGTCCTCGATGGGTTTCGTGAGGGGGTCTTATACGGGCGTGGGCGCGATTGGCGACCCCAAACATCGCCCCCGGCCTACCGGGCCCGGGCGATCGCCTCCGCGGCAAGATCGCGCCACTGGCGGCCTTCCTTCTGGAAGCGGGCGTTGGTGCGGGCCAGGCGTTGGTCGATGTCGGTCAACATCTGGCGTGCTTCGTCGGCGCGGCCGGCGCGGGCGAGGAAGGCGGCGTAGCGCGCCAGGCCCTCCAGTCCGGGCGTGCGCAGGCCGGCGGAGCGATAATAGCGGTCCGCATCGCTGGGCCGGCCAAGCCCCTCATAGGCGCGCGCGAACAGCAGGCCGATCTGGGGCGTGTGGCCGGGCTCGCCGTCCAGGCCCAGGCGCTCGAGGATCGGCAGCGCCTCGGCGAACTGGCCCAGCTCGACCAGGGCGCGCGCCAGTCCTTCCATCAGGGCGGGGTCTTCGGCGTGCACGCCCTGGGCCGCTTGCCGGTATTGCGTCAGCGCCTCGTCCCAGCGACCGAGCTCGCCCGCCGCCTCGGCCAGGCGCATGCGGTTGTGCACCGTGGGCGTATCCTGAACCGCCTGCTGGGCCTGGCGATAGTCGCGGGTGGGGTCGAGCGTGGCGCGCGCCGCCGCGCCCGCGCGCCGCGCGGTCGGGCCGCCCATCAGCGACGGCAGGACGATGGCCACCAGATAGACAATCCCGCCCAGGGGTTGGAACAGCAGGATCACCCACAGCCAGAAGGCCTCGCGCCCGGTGCGCACGACGTGGACGCACAGGCCGATGGAGAAGGCCAGGGACAGAACGATAGGACCGATGCCGAACATCAGGGGGCGGCCTCCCGTCCAGCCTTGCGCGTGTCGAGTTTCTCGGCCGGCGCCAGGCGCATCACCTCGCCCTGATAGCGCTCGTCCTCTCCCGCCGCCAGGATCGGCAAGGCGTCGGCGCAGGCGTCGCACAGGGCCGCGAGCCAGGCCTGGTCGACCTTGTGGAAATCGGACAGCACGTGGCCCATCACCCGGTCCTTGTGCCCGGGGTGGCCGATGCCCATGCGCGCGCGGCGAAAATGCGGGCCGATGTGGGCGATGATCGAGCGGATGCCGTTGTGCCCCGCGGCCCCGCCGCCGGCCTTCATGCGAAAGCGGCCCGGCGCGAGGTCAAGCTCGTCGTAGAACACGGTCACGTCGGGCGGCTCGGCCTTGTAGAAGCGCATCGCCTCGCCCACCGAGCGCCCGCTCTCGTTCATGAAGGTCTGCGGCTTGAGCAGGATGGCCTTGACCTCACCGCCCGGCGTCGGAATCGCGCCGGCGCGGATCAGCCCCTGGAACGACGAGCGCTCGGGCCCGAAACTCCACCGGCGCGCGATGGCGTCCATCGCCATGAAGCCGATGTTGTGCCGGTTCTTCTCGTACTTGGCGCCCGGATTGCCGAGGCCCGCCAGGATCAGCATGGCCGATCCCCTACCCGCTCAGCCGCGATCAGCCTTCGGCGGTTTCGGTGGCGGCCGCTTCGTCGGACTTGAAGGCCGAGGACATGGCGATCGAGGCGACGGTGAGCTCGGCGTCGTGCTTGGACACCTTGGCGCCGGCCGGCAGTTTCAGGTCGCCCGCGTGAATCACCGCGCCCACTTCGAGGCCCGCCAGATCGACCACCAGCTCCTCGGGGATGGAGTCGGCCGGCACTTCCAGCTCGACTTCGTGCAGGTTGATGTTCAAGGCGCCGCCGGCCTTCATGCCCGGCGAGGCGTCCTCGTTCTTGAAGTGCACCGGCACGGCGATTTTGATCAGCTGGTGCTCGTCGACGCGGTACAGGTCGAAGTGCATCGGCTCGTCCGACACGGGGTGGAACTGCACGTCCTTGGCGATAACGGTCTGGTCCTCGCCGCCGTGGCGCAGGGTGACCATGTGGCCGAGCAGCTTGCCCGAGTAGAGCGCCTTGCGGAACTCGTTGCTGGGCACCGCGATGCAGACGGGACCGCGCGGGCCGCCGTACAGCACGCCCGGCACCTTGCCTTCGCGGCGCACCGAGCGCGAAGCGCCCGTGCCAACGCCTTCACGGACTTCCACGTTCAGAACGATCTCGGCCATAGCCACTGCCTCAAAACGAAACCGCCGCGCCAAAGCGCGGCGTCGGTCTCAGACCGGATAAATTGGGTGGGGCTGTTTACACGCTAAAGTCCGCGCCCGCAACTGGGCTATGACGGGCAAATGACGCGCCTGCGGCGGCCTAGTGTTTGACGACCTTTTTCTTGCGCGCCCGGGATTTGACGGGCGCCGGCTTGGTGTCGGTGGCCTTGATCAACACCGGCGGCGGCGCGACGTAGGGCGTCACGCTCTTGATGATGCAGGCCCCGGCGTCGGCCAGCACGTGCTGGCCCAGGCAGAACACATCCTCATAGTGCGGCTTGGCCACCGCCAGGCATTCATAGAGGTCGAGCTTTGCGTCGTGCAGGCAGTCGCTCTGCTCGGGCACGGTGAGCAGGGCGTTGAGGGGCTCGGAGAAATCCTCGCCGCCGTCGCCAAGCGCGGCCATGGCCGCGACCGCCAGCGCCCGCTCGATGGTGGGGGTATAGGGCCCCGCATCCGCCGCGCCGGACACCAGCAATGGCGTGGCCCCTGTGGCGGCCTGCTGCATGCGGCTCTCCGCGTCGGCGTCAGCCGTCAGTTGGGTTTCCGACAGCGACTTGGCCAGGGCCAGGCGCCCGTCGCGATCGCTGACGACGCCCTTGGACCACGACTGGTGCTGCACGTCATAGGCCGCCTGCTTGACCCGCTTGCCGGTGTCCTCGACGCGCTGGCCCTGGTCGGTCAGGGCCGCGACGATCAGGCCAGCCGCCCGGTCGGCGCCGGGGAAGGCCGTGGCGTAGCGCGGATCGGCCAGCAGGGCCTGGGCCACCTGCCCCCGCTGGACGGGATCGGCGCCGAACTTGCGCACCGAGGCGACGAAGGTGGGCTCCTGCAGGGCGACGATGGCGGCGTAGGCGGTCATGCCCCGCGCCATCTGCTTGGTTTCGATCGCCTCAGCGCGGCGCAGGCTGTCCTGGACCGAAGGGCCGTCGGTGAAAGCCGGGCTGATGCCGGCCGCCCGGTCGATGTAAGCGATGTAGACGCTGGCCGCCTCCAGCACATTGGCGGGAAGCTTGACGGGCGGAGCCTCGGGGTTGGTGACCGCCATCGCCGCGTCCGACAGCGAGGGCCGGCTGTTCTGCGTCGCCTGGAAGCCGCACAGCAGGGCGGCGGTCGAAGCCGCGGCCAAAATCTTCGACAGGCGGCGCGCCTTGGATTTGGCGATCATGGGCATCCTTCAAGCTTAGCGGTAACGCGCGGTCCGGACCGCCAATATTTATCTGATGAGCGCGGCGCCGGCCCGTGCCAGCGCCGGCGGCTCAAAGCAACCGGACCCCGCTATAGAGCGATGCGGACTCTTAGGGCCCGTTAAGTTCATGCGACGGCGCATCAAAACTGTGTGAGAGCGAAGGCTGACGCCGATTCACGGCCGTTTCAGGGCTCACCCATCGCGTGCGCCACGCGGCTCAAATGCGCCAGGGCGAGCGGTCGGTCGTCCGGGAAGTCCTGATCGATCCACCAGGCCTCGACCGCCTTGAGCGCGCGCCCGACCACCGGCCCCGGCGCCAGGCCGGCGGCGATGGCGTCCTGACCGGTCAGGGGGAATACTGGCGCGGCGCAGGCGTCGGCTCGCTGCAACAGCGCCCGCCAGCCCGGCGCCTGCGGCGCGGCGGCCCAGGCCAGCTTGATCCGGTCACGCGCGGCGGACTTGCCCGCCTTGTATATCAACCGCCGCACGGCGTGGGCGTCCATGGACGGGGCGATGGGCGGAGCGGCGGCGAGGGCCGCGAGCAGCCGGTCGCGATCGGCGTTGGACAGCCGCAGGCGTTCGGCCGCGCGCGCGACTTCGGACGGGACCTGGGGCATCAGCGCCAGCAGTCGCAGCGCCGCATCGGTCTCGCCCAGCGCGTCCCGCTCAAGGCCCACCAGCGCCTCCAGGCGCTCCAGCCCCGCGACGGGCATGACCATGTCCAGAACGCCGGCGTCGCGCATCAGGCGCGCCGCCGACCGAGGATCGTCGGCGGCCAGCAGTTTGAGCAGTTCCTTGGAAATGCGTTCGCCCGGTCGGTCGGCGAGCAGATCCCTCAGCGCCGCGCACGCGGCCAGAGCGGCGGGGTCCGGCGCGCCGCGCCCGTACCACGCCAAGAAACGGAAGAAGCGCAGGATGCGCAGATAGTCCTCGCGGATGCGGGTCATGGGATCGCCCACGAACACGATCCGGCCGCTCATCGCGTCGTCCACGCCTTGGCCCAACGGGTCGAACACCCGCCCTGCCCCATCCATGTAGAGCGCGTTCAGGCGGAAATCCCGCCGCGCGGCGTCCTCGGCCCAGTCCAGGCTGAACGCCACCACGGCGCGTCGGCCATCGGTGGCCACGTCGCGGCGCAGGGTGGTGATCTCGTAGGGCCGCCCGTGGGAGATGGCGGTGACCGTGCCGTGCTCGACGCCGGTCGGAACCCACTTCACGCCGGCGGCCGTCAGGGCCCGCATGGTCTGATCCGGGACCAGGGTGGTGGCGATGTCGACGTCGTCGACCGGCCGGCGCAGCAGGGCGTTGCGCACGCAACCGCCGACAAAGCGCGCGCAGTCAGGGCCGCCCGACGCGGTCAGGGCCGCCATCACCGCCTGGGTGGCCGGCGCCTTGGCCCAGGGTTCGTCCAGGATCAGGCCGTCAGTCACCGAAAGAGCCCCACAGCCGATCGTGCAGGCCCTTGAGCATAGCCGCCGTCGCGCCCCAGATCACCCGGTCGCCCCAGGTGATGGCATAGTGCCAGCGCGGCGGCCCGGGCGCCTCGCGCAGACGCCGCTCGCGATTGGCCGGGTCCATCAGAAAGGCGAACGGCGCCTCGAACACCTCGGCCACCTCCAGCGGATCGGTCGCGGGCTGAAAGTCGGCGGCGACGAAACCCACGACCGGCGTGACGTCGAACCCCGTCAACAGGCGAAAGCGCGTCGATTGGCCGAGCAACTCGACCTGGGACGGCTGCAGCCCGATCTCCTCTTGCGCCTCGCGAACGGCCGTGCGGCCCGCCGTTTCGCCCGGATCGCTGCGCCCTCCGGGAAAGGCGATCTGGCCGGCGTGCTGACGCAGGGTGTCCGCGCGCCGGGTCAGGAGGACGTTCAGACCGCCCGGCCGCTCGATCAGGCCAATCAGGACCGCCGCCGGATAGTAGCCCCCGGGGAAGGCGGCGGCGTCCATCTCGGGGTTAAGGTCGCGGTCGGAGCGAAACGCACCGGGCGCAGGAACGGAGTCGACCGGGTCGAGCCGCTTGGCAATCAGCGCGCGCAGGGAGGGCCCGCTCGTCGAGAGCGAGGCGGACACGGCTCGATCCGGCTGCGAAACGCTGGCGCCCATGGGCCAGAGGTAAGCGAGGCAGACGCTCGTGGGAAGGCGTCAAATGCCGCCGGAGCGTACGGGTCCGCTCGGCAAAGGCGCGCCGGCAAGGTCCAGCCACAGAAGCCGCCGCCGGTCGACCGGGCCGGGCATCACCACCTGGCCCGCCGCCGGCTCGACAAAGCCGAAGCGGCGGAAGAACGGCTCGTCGCCGACAAGAAGGACCACGGAGCATCCCTGCCGCCGCGCCGCCTCGCACGCCCGCTGGATCAGTTCGCCGCCCAGGCCGCGGCTGCGCCAGGCGTCGTCGACCGCGAACGGGCCGAGCAGCACGGCCGGTGTCTCGCCGATCAGGATCGGCCACATGCGCACGCAGCCAACCACCTCGCCCCCGGCCTTGGCTACGAACGACAGGCCCAGGTCGGGCGCGTTGTTCTCGCGCAGGCGCTCGGCGGCCTTGGCCAGGCGTCCAGGCCCGAAAGCCTGCGCCACCAGGGCGTGCACCGCCGCCGCGTCGTGCGGTTGCTCGGGCGCGATGACGGCGGTCAGGTCGGGAGGAAGACTGGACACGGACATGATGGCGGGGCGATTCGCGACGATGGCTGAGCATGGGCCTTGCAGCCCTTTCCGGGGCGGCCCTTAGGGCGCGCCCGCGGCGGCGTCAATCACAAGACCTTCATAATGCAGATCGTTCCCGGCCCAATGGGCGCGGTGTGCGTTTGCCCCCAATGAGGCCGCGTTTGGCCGCGGTTCGGCCAGAACAACGCGGTAACCTTGACCCACGCCGAAACCGGAGGCTTAAGTCGCCGGCAAAGGAATACACCCAGGAGCACTCTCGAATGAAACTCTTCCGGTTCGGCTTGATCGCAGCCGTCCTGATGGCCTTCACCGGCTATGGCGTCGCGTCCGCCGCGGGCCTCGATGCCGGCCAAAAGACCCAGGGCATGAAGGATGCGCCGGCGGTGCTGCAAAGCGTCGGCCTGACCTGCGACCTGAGCGACGCCTACTTCGTGGGCAACGGCACGTCCAAGGTCGATGGCAAGGACGTCGCCAGCAAGGTGTACGAAGTCGCCTGCAAGAACGGCCCTGGCTACTTCATCGTTTCCAGCGCCAACCAGCCCGCGCAGTTCTACACCTGCCTGGCGCTGAAGACCATGTCGGACCAGACCGTGGCCAAGGGCGGCAAGCCCGGCCAGATGTGCGTCCTGCCGGAAAACGCCAACCCGGCGACGGGCCTGACGCCTCTGCTGGCCACGGCGAGTTCTCCGCCTTGCAGCGTGACGAGCGGCCGCTGGATCGGCGGCAGCGCTACCGACAAGATCGACATCTATGAAGCGCGTTGCTCGGACAACCGCGGCTACGTGTTCCTTCAGCCCCAGCCCGGCTCGACCAAGAAATTCATGGCGGTCACCTGCGCCGAAGCCGGCCTGTTCGGCAGCAAATGCGCCCTGACCAGCGACGATGAAATCAAGCAGCAGATCATGGCGCTGGCCAAGCCGTCCAACCCCGCGGCCTGCCAGATGACGGGCGCCCGCTGGCTGCTGACCACCACCGACGGCAGCGGCTACTATGAAATCGGCTGCGCGGACGGCAAGTCGGGCTACATCTTCGAAGCGGCGGGCGGCGCGCCCAAGCAGGTGATCCCCTGCGCCAAGGCGCAGAACATCGGGGGCGGCTGCACCCTGACAGACGCCGACGTGGCCCAGACCGCCGAGGCCAACATCTACACACAGCAAGCCAAGCAGATCGGCTATCCCTGCACGGTGTCGAAGTATCAGAGCCTGGGCTTCGAAAACGGCGCCGCCAAGCGCGAAGTGGTCGAGCTGGCCTGCAAGGAAAACGCCGGCTCGGTGTGGAGCCTTCTGCCCACCGGTTCGGGCGGCGACCCGACCGTGATGAACTGCCTGCGCGCGGTCGGCGCCCTCGGATTGCCGACTTGCAAGCTGTCCAAGCCGGCCGACACCTATGCCAACCTGTCCGCCGAGATCAAATCCAAGGGCAAGACCTGCACCGTGACCAATGCGCGCTACATCACCGGCGTGCGCAGCCAGAGCGGCGAGGACTTCGTCGAGGTGGCGTGCAGCGAAGGCAGCGGCATGATCGTGGCCTACGCGCCCAAGCCGATCGAGACCGTCGCCGACGTGTTCACCTGCAAGGAAGCGGCCGGCACCAACCGCGCCTGCACCCTGAGCAAGTAAGCCGTCGCGCAACGCGAGACCAGGCCCGCCGGCGCACCCCGCCGGCGGGCTTTTTCTTGCGGGTTCCCCCTGTCCTCAAGCCGCTTTAGGGTCCGCGCCATGTCCAGCGCCTCCTCCCCCGCCGCCTCGCCCGCCAACCCGCCTGCCAACCCGCCGGATCGACTCGTCATGCGCCGGCCCGACGACTGGCACGTGCACCTGCGCGACGGCGACATGCTGAGCGCCGTGGTGGGCTACACCGCGCGCCAGTTCGCCCGCGCCATCGTCATGCCCAACCTGCAGCCGCCGGCGACCACAGCCGCCCTGGCCGCCGCCTATCGCGGACGCATCCTGGCCGCCCTGCCCCCCGGAAGCGACTTCCAGCCCTTGATGACCGCCTATCTGACCGACGGGACCGACCCCGAGGATATCGCCCAGGGCTTCGCCAAGGGCGTGCTGACCGCGTGCAAGCTCTATCCCGCCCACGCCACCACCAATTCCGAACATGGCGTGACCGACGTGGCCAAGATCGCGCGGGTGCTGGAGACGATGCAGTCGATCGGCATGCCGCTCCTGGTCCACGGCGAGGTCACCGACCGCGACATCGACATCTTCGACCGGGAAGCGGTGTTCATCGAGCGGGTGTTCGCCAAGATCGCGCGCGACTTCCCAGCCCTGAAGGTGGTGTTCGAGCACATCACCACCGCCGAGGCCGCCGCGTTCGTGCTGGAAAGCGGCCCTCACATCGCCGCCACCGTCACGCCGCATCACCTGCGCATCAACCGCAACGCCATGTTCGACGGCGGCATCCGGCCGCACTTCTATTGCCTGCCCGTGGCCAAGCGCGAGCGGCACCGGCTGGCTCTGCGCCAAGCCGCGACCTCGGGCTCGCCCAAGCTGTTCCTAGGCACCGACTCGGCGCCGCACGCCATCGGGCGCAAGGAGGCGGCGTGCGGCTGCGCGGGCCTGTTCAACGCCCCCTTCGCGATGGAGAGCTACGCCGCCACGTTCGAGGAGGATGGCGCGCTCGACAAGCTGGAGGCCTTCGCCTCGGAAAACGGGCCGCGCTTCTATGGCCTGCCGCTCAACGAGGGACGGATCGTGCTCGAACGCGCGAGCGAGACCGCGCCCGAACAGGTGGCCGACCAGGTCGGCGGCTTGAAGCCCTTCCACGCCGGCGAGACCCTGGCCTGGCGTTTCGCGGGCCAGGCTTAGGCCGGCTGTTTGCGGCCCGGCGGCTCGGACCCGGGCTTGGGCTCGCTTGCGGCGAACAGGTCCTTGGCCGCCGCGACCACCTGGGCGACCGGCAGGTCGAGCATGTGGCACACTGGCTGGCTTAGGCTGGGATCGACAGCCTGAATCTGGGCGAAGCTGCGTGGGCCGCGCACGACGCGGGTATGCCGTCCCCAAGGTCCGTAGAGCCGCTCGTCGGACGGGCCGAACAGTCCGACCGTGGGCGTCCCCGCCGCCGCCGCCAGGTGCATCAGCCCCGAGTCATTGCCGATATAGAGGCGGGCGCGTTTGAGCGCGGCGTAGGTGATCAGAAGGTCGGCCTGGCCGGTCAGGTCGATCCAGCGCTCGCGCGGCAGCGACCGGCGCAGGGGTTCGGCGGCGCGCCGGTCGTCCGGCCCGCCGAGGATCAGCAGGCGGCCGTGCTCGAACGGCGCGCCCGGCTTCATCAGTTCGACCGCCGTCAGAGCGAAGCGCTCGACCGGCCAGGTCTTGCCCGCCCAGTTGGCGGCCGGACCCATGGCCAGGATCGGGCCGCCGTCGCCGAGCAAGGCCTGCGCGCGGGCTTCGGTCTCGTCGCTGGTGAACAGGAAAGGCGCCGGCGGATCGTCGGCCAGCTTGAGCAGGCGCGCGGCTTCGACCACCTTGTGCACGGGCTCGCGCTCGCCCACCCGCCGGTGGATCGCGCGTTTCCTCGCGCTGAGGAAACGGGCGATGGACGAACCGCGCCGGTCGAGCACCAAGCCCCAGCGACGGCCGCGCACCTGGCGCCACAGCTTGAACCAGTGGCCGCCGCCTTTGGATTTCTCCATCACGATGATCTGGTCCAGATTGGGCAGATCGCGGTAAAGCGGAGCGGACGGCGGCCCTGCGACCACGGTGAAGCGGGCGTCCGGGATCTCGTCGTGCAACCGCTTGAGCAGGCCGGACGCGAGGACCGCGTCGCCGATGCGCGAGGAACTGATGTATAGGATTGGGAAGCGCTTGGCCTTCATCCTTGCCTCTATAGGACCTTGGTCCCCCGCGCCCAAGCGCTTCGCGGACGCGCGGCCATGAGCGGAACGGTGTTTCACCCCTTGGTGAGCCGCGCCCTGGTGGCCGTGCGCGGCCCCGACTGGCGTCCCTTCCTGCAGAACCTGCTGAGCAACGACGTGGAGTCGCTGGCGGCGGGCCAGGCGCGCGCCGCCCTGCTGCTGACCCCCCAGGGCAAGCTGCTGTTCGACCTGATCGTGGCCGCCGACCCCGACGGCGAGGGCGCGTTGATCGACGTGCTGGCCGAGCGACGGGCGGCGCTGGTCCAGCGGCTCAGGCTTTACCGCTTACGGGCCAAGGTCGAGATCGAACCCGCGCCCGGCGCGGTGTGGGCGGCGCGGGGCGCGGCGCCGGGTCCAGGCTGGCTGGCCGATCCGCGCCTGGAGGCGCTGGGCTGGCGCGGCTACGGGGTTGAGCCCCCCGCGGAGGCGGCCCTCGAGGACGAGGCCGCCTATCGCGCCCACGCCCTGGCGCTCGGCGTGCCCGATCCCGCCTTGGACTGCATCGCCGATAAGACCTTTCCGCTGGAGGCCGACTTCGACCTGCTCAACGCCATCGATTTCCACAAGGGCTGCTACGTCGGCCAGGAGACGACCTCGCGCGTCAAGCGGCGCAGCGGGGTCAAGACGCGCATGGTCCCGATCGCGTTCGACGGCCCTGCGCCGGCCTATGGCACCCAGGTCTCGGTCGGCGACCTGCGCGCGGGCGAGGTGCTGTCGGGCGTCGAGGGCCGCGCCATGGCCCTGCTGCGCCTGGAGCGCGCCCTGAGCGGCGATTTAACCGTGGATGGACGCAAGGTCGCGCTCGACATCCCCGCCTGGTGGCCCGAAGGAACCCTTCCCAGCCCCACCGAGCCCGGATCAGACTGACCCCATGGATGCGGACGTGATTCGTTGCGGGTGGCGCGGTCTGGCGGGCGATCCGCTGTATGAGGCCTATCACGACGCCGAGTGGGGCGTGCCCGAGTACGACAGCCGCGCCTTGTGGGAGAAGTTGGTGCTCGACGGGTTCCAGGCGGGCCTGTCGTGGATCACCATCCTGCGCAAGCGCGAGGCCTTTCGGGCGGCGTTCGACAACTTCGATCCCGCGAAGGTCGCGCTTTACGGCGAGGCGGACCGCGCGCGCCTGATGGCCGACGCCGGCATCGTCCGCTCCAACGCCAAGATCGACGCAGCCATTTCGGGCGCGCGCATCTATCTGGACATGCAGGCGCGGGGCGAAGACTTCTCGGCCTTCCTGTGGAGCTTCGTCGGCGGCGCGCCGATCCAGAACGGCTTCGCGCGCCTCGACCAGGTCCCGGCGCAGACGCCCGTGGCCGTGGATATGGCCAAGGCGCTCAAGGCCAAGGGCTTCAAGTTCTGCGGGCCGGTGATCGTCTACGCCTTCATGCAGGCGGTGGGCATGGTCAACGACCATGTGACCGGCTGCCATCGCCACGACGCCGTCCTGCGCCTGGGCGAGCGCGCATGAAGCGGGCCGGCCCCGACATGCTGTTGGAGGGCGCCTGCGGGCCTGGGCCGGTGTGCGGCGTGGACGAGGCGGGACGCGGGCCGTGGGCGGGGCCGGTGTCGGCCGCGGCGGTGATCCTGGACCCTGCCAGGATTCCCAAAGGCCTGAACGACTCCAAGCTGTTGAGCCATAAAGCTCGCGAAGCGCTCGAAGTGGAGATCAAGGCCTCGGCCCTGGCGTGGGCGGTCGGGTTCGCCTCGGTGGCCGAGATCGCCGAGCTGAACATTCTGCACGCCACCGGCCTGGCCATGCGCCGTGCGGTCGCGGCATTGACCCCGGCGGCGGCCTTCGCCCTGGTCGATGGCAACTACGCGTTCAAGCTGCCGTGCCCGGTCAAGACCGTGGTCAAGGGCGACAGCCTGTCATGCTCGATCGCCGCCGCATCGATCCTGGCCAAGACCGCGCGCGACCGGGTGATGGTGGAACTGGACGGCCTCTATCCCGGCTACGGCTTCGCCGCGCACAAGGGCTACCACGCCGAAGCGCATGTGCAGGCCCTGCAGCGCCTGGGCCCCTGCCCCGAACACCGCGCCACTTGGGCGCCGGTGCGGCTGGTGATGGAGGGCAAGGCGCCGGGGGGCGCGCAGATGGCGCAGGACTAGGCTAGCCCGCCCACGGGATCACCCGCCGATGGTGGGCGCCGCCGGCGGGGTCGGCCATGACGCCGCGTTCGATCAGCCACAGGTGCTCGACGATCGAGGCTCGCTGTTCGGCGCCGAAGTCGCGCCAGCGCGAGCCCGGACCGATGCGGTACTCGTAGCGCCAGTTGTTGGGCCGGGTGATGTAGCGCAGCACGCTGAGCTCGCCGGTGGCGAATTCCAGCACATGCTGCAACTCGTGCTGGAGCACCGCCATGCCCCGGCCGTTCCAGGCGCCGGAGACGTCGTCCAGGGCCCGGGGCCAGAAAATGCGCCGGCCCATCACCATGATCGGCGTCGCCCCGCGCAGCAGGCTCGCCAACCGGGCCGGGGCCGACGCGCGGGCGACGACACGCGGTTCGACCCGCGCCGCGTGCAAAGCTTCCCTGAGGCCGGGCGACAGGGCCGACCACTCACGCGAAGTCAGGGCGCGCTCGGCGCCAGGAAGCATCGGTTCGGGCATGGTTCAATCCTAGCAGACTGAACAAACGAAAACGGCCCAGGATCGCTCCTGGGCCGTTCCAATCGTCACTCGATCAAGGCCTAGGCGCCGATTTCGGCTTCCACGGCGATTTCCTCGGGCAGGGCTTCCATGGCGGCGTCGCGCTGCTGGGCCAGTTGCTCGTCGCGCTTGGCGGCGACGCGCTGCAGGCTGCGCAGGTACGAACCCGTGCCCGCCGGGATCAGGCGGCCAACGATCACGTTTTCCTTCAGCCCTTCCAGGGTGTCGATCTTGCCGTGCACCGAAGCGTCGGTGAGCACGCGGGTCGTTTCCTGGAACGAGGCGGCCGAGATGAAGCTGCGGGTCTGCAGCGACGCCTTGGTGATACCGAGCAGCACGGGCTGGACGATGGCCGGACGGCCGCCGCGGGCTTCCGCCTTGCGGTTTTCCTCTTCCAGTTCGGGCTTGTCGAGGTGATCGCCCCGGATCAGGCCGGTGTCGCCGGGCTCGAGGATCTCGACCTTCTGCAGCATCTGGCGAACGATCACCTCGATGTGCTTGTCGTTGATCGGCACGCCCTGCAGTCGGTAGACCTCCTGGATCTCATTGACCAGGAAGTCGGCCAGCGCCTCGATGCCCTGGATGCGCAGGATATCGTGCGGATCCGGGTTGCCGTCGATCAGGTACTCGCCCTTGCGGATCGTGTCCCCGTCGTGGACGGCGATGTGCTTGCCCTTGGGGATCAGGAACTCGACCGCCTCGCCCTGTTCGCCATCGACGGCTTCCGGAGTGATCTTGATGCGGCGCTTGTTCTTGTAGTCGCGGCCGAACTCGACGCGGCCGTCCATTTCCGCGATGACCGCGCAGTCCTTCGGCCGGCGGGCCTCGAACAGTTCGGCCACCCGCGGCAGACCGCCGGTGATGTCGCGCGTCTTGGCGCTTTCGGTGGGCAGACGGGCGAGCACTTCACCCGGCTTCACTTCGTCGCCGTCGCTGACCGAGAGGATGGCCCCCACCGGCAGCAGGTATTTGGCGTCACCGCCGTTGGCCAGGCGCTTGTAGGCGCCGTCGGCCCCGATCACCGCCATGGCCGGACGCAGGTCCGCGCCGCGCGGGCTGGCGCGCCAGTCGGCGACCACCCGGTTGGAGATGCCGGTGGCTTCGTCGGCTTCCTCGCGCACCGACAGGCCTTCGACCAGGTCCTCGAGCCGGACCTTGCCGCCCACTTCGGTGATGATCGGCGTGGTGTACGGGTCCCATTCGGCCAGGCGCTGGCCGCGCTTGACCACATCGCCGTCCTTGAAGCGCAGGCGCGCGCCGTAGGGGGGCTTGTAGGCCTCGCGGTCCTTGCCATCGACCTGCACCGTGACCTGCAGGTTGCGGCTCATCACCACCAGGAAGCCATCGGCCGCCTGGACGCTGGCGCCGCCGGTGATGCGGTAGACGCCGTCGTTGGTCGCTTCGAAGAACGACTGCTCGGCCACCTGGGCCGCGCCGCCGATGTGGAAGGTGCGCATGGTCAGCTGGGTGCCCGGCTCGCCGATCGACTGGGCGGCGATGACGCCCACCGCTTCGCCGATGTTGACCGTGGTCCCGCGGGCCAAGTCGCGGCCGTAGCAGGTGGCGCAGACGCCGGGGTTGGCGTCGCACACCAGCACCGAGCGCACCTTGACCGACTGCACGCCGGCCTTTTCGACCGTCTCGATCAGGGCTTCGTCCAGATAGGTGTCGGCCGGCAGCACGATGTCGCCGTTCGGGTCCTTCACGTCCTCGGCCGTGACCCGGCCCAGGATGCGTTGGCCGAGCGAGACCAGCACATCGCCGCCTTCGACCACGGCGCGCAGGGTGATGCCCCGCGTGGTGCCGCAATCTTCCTCGGTGATGATGCAGTCCTGCGCCACGTCCACCAGACGGCGGGTCAGGTAACCCGAGTTGGCGGTCTTCAAGGCGGTGTCGGCCAGACCCTTACGGGCGCCGTGGGTGGAGTTGAAGTACTCCAGCACGGTCAGGCCTTCCTTGAAGTTCGAGATGATCGGCGTTTCGATGATCTCGCCCGAGGGCTTGGCCATCAGGCCGCGCATCCCGCCGAGCTGCTTCATCTGGGCTTGCGAGCCGCGCGCGCCGGAGTGGGCCATCATGTAGATGGAGTTGATCTCCTTCTCGCGGCCGTTCTCGTCGTACTTCTTGGTCGAGATCTCGAGCATCATCTCGTCGGCGACGCGGTCGGTGGACTTGGCCCACGCGTCAACCACCTTATTGTACTTCTCGCCGCGCGTGATCAGGCCGTCCGCGTACTGCTGCTCGTATTCCTCGACCAGCTTGCGGGTTTCGGCGACCAGCTTCTTCTTCTTTTCCGGAATGACGATGTCGTCCTTGCCGAAGGAGATGCCGGCCTTGGCCGCTTCCTTGAAGCCCAGACCCATGATCTGGTCGGCGAAGATCACCGTCGCCTTCTGGCCGCAGTGGCGATAGACGATGTCGATCAGGTTGCCGATTTCCTTCTTGGTCAGCGGCTTTTCCACCAGACGGTGGCCGATCGCAGGGTGATGCGGCAAGAGAGCCGCGATCTTCATCCGGCCCGGCGTGGTGTCGATGACCTTGGTCTTGACCACCCCGTGCTCGTCGCTTTCGGTGAAGCGGGCCTTGATCTTGGAGTGCAGCGTCACGACGCCGGCTTCCAAGGCCGCCTCGATGTCGGCGTTGCCGACGAACAGCTTGCCTTCGCCCGGTTCCTTGTCCTTGGCCAGCGACAGATAGTAGAGGCCCAGAACGATGTCCTGCGAGGGCACGATGATCGGCTTGCCGTTGGCGGGCGACAGGATGTTGTTGGTCGACATCATCAGGACTCGCGCTTCCAGCTGAGCCTCGAGGCTCAGCGGGACGTGCACGGCCATCTGGTCGCCGTCGAAGTCCGCGTTGAAGGCGGCGCACACCAGCGGGTGAAGCTGGATGGCCTTGCCCTCGATCAGCTTGGGCTCGAACGCCTGGATGCCCAGGCGGTGCAGGGTCGGGGCGCGGTTGAGCAGGACCGGATGCTCGCGGATCACCTCTTCCAGCACGTCCCACACCTGGGGCTGTTCGCGTTCGACCATGCGCTTGGACTGCTTGACGGTGCCCGACAGGCCCTTGGCGTCCAGCCGCGCGTAGATGAACGGCTTGAACAGCTCCAGCGCCATCTTCTTGGGCAGGCCGCACTCGTGCAGCTTCAGCTCGGGACCGACCACGATGACCGAACGGCCCGAGTAGTCGACGCGCTTGCCCAGCAGGTTCTGACGGAAGCGGCCTTGCTTGCCCTTGAGCATGTCGGCCAGCGACTTGAGCGGACGCTTGTTGGCGCCGGTGATGACGCGGCCGCGGCGGCCGTTGTCGAACAGGGCGTCGACCGCTTCCTGCAGCATCCGCTTCTCGTTACGGATGATGATGTCGGGCGCGCGCAGCTCGATCAGGCGCTTGAGGCGGTTGTTGCGGTTGATCACCCGGCGATAGAGATCGTTCAGGTCGGAGGTGGCGAAGCGGCCGCCGTCCAGCGGCACCAGGGGGCGCAGCTCGGGCGGGATGACCGGGATCACCGTCAGGATCATCCATTCCGGGCGGTTGCCGGACTCGATGAAGGCCTCGATGATCTTCAGGCGCTTGGACGCCTTCTTCTGCTTCATTTCCGAGGGGTTGCCCGCCAGCTCCTCACGCAGCTTTTCAGCCGTGGCGTGCAGGTCGATGGCGTTGAGCATGCCGCGCACCGCTTCGGCGCCGATCTCGGCGGTGAAGCTGTCGTCGCCAAACTCTTCCTGGCAGCGCAGATAGTCGTCTTCGCTCAGCAGTTGGTACTGCTTGAGCGAGGTCAGGCCCGGCTCGGTGACGATGTAGTGCTCGAAATAGAGCACCCGCTCGATGTCCTTCAGCGGCATGTCCAGCATCAGGGCGATGCGGCTGGGCAGGCTCTTGAGGAACCAGATGTGGGCGACGGGCGAGGCCAGCTCGATGTGGCCCATGCGGTCGCGGCGCACGCGCGCCAGGGTGACCTCGACGCCGCACTTCTCGCAGATGATGCCCTTGTACTTCATGCGCTTGTACTTGCCGCACAAGCACTCGTAGTCCTTGGTCGGACCGAAGATGCGGGCGCAGAACAGGCCGTCGCGCTCGGGCTTGAAGGTCCGGTAGTTGATGGTCTCGGGCTTCTTGATCTCGCCGAACGACCACGAGCGGATCTTTTCCGGGCTGGCGAGGGAGATGCGGATCTGGTCGAAGGTCGGGGCGACCTGGACCGGATTGAAGATATTCAGGACTTCCTGGTTCATTGGATTTCCAGTTCGTCAGACAATTCCGAGGCTGATGGGGAGAGGCTGACGGCCCCTCCCCGGCCTAGTTTCGTTTGGCGTCAGACGCCGATCAGCTGTTCTCGAGTTCGACGTTGAGGCCGAGCGAGCGCATTTCCTTGACCAGCACGTTGAAGCTTTCCGGGATGCCGGCCTCGAACGTGTCGTCGCCGCGGACGATCGACTCGTAGACCTTGGTCCGGCCGGCCACGTCGTCGGACTTGACCGTGAGCATCTCCTGCAGGGTGTAGGCGGCG
>DATKPD010000004.1:0-40321 GCA_035524315.1 Caulobacteraceae bacterium | reverse complement strand
ACCGCCGCCTCGACCCCGGTCAAGGCCTTCATGCTGACCCAGGTGAAGCCCGACGACCTGGCCCTGTTCGTGCGCCTGTCCAAGATCGCCAAGCCCAAAACCGCGGCGGACACGCCGATCCAGGTGGTGACGCCGGCCTTCATGATCAGCGAACTCAAGCGCGCGTTCGAGATCGGCTTCCTGCTGTTCGTCCCGTTCCTGGTGATCGACCTGGTGGTGGCCAGCGTGCTGATGAGCATGGGCATGATGATGCTGCCGCCCGTGGTGATCAGCCTGCCGTTCAAGCTGATCTTCTTTGTGCTGGTCGATGGCTGGCGGCTGGTCGCCGGCAGCCTGATCGAAAGCTTCCAGCACGGATCGGGCTAATCCGTCCGGTCAGCCGCGCATGACGGAGTCGGCGCTGGCCAGTTTGCCGCGCGCGGGCAGCGGGGGCGAAGGCGCATGGAAGCGGGCCTTCATTCGCGACACCCAGCCGGAGAAGGCGTCGTCCTCGCCGGCGATCTTGGTGAAATCACCGGGGTTGCCCTGCATCTGGGCCGTGCCGGCCAGGGCCACCTTGAGGGCGTCGGCCGAGCGGGCCTTGTCGACCATTGGCCCGAAATGGGCGCGCAGCCGCGCCAGCGACGTGTCGTCCAGCGCCAGGCTGTAGGCCACGCCGGCCCGCAGCAGATGCGCCTCCTCGTCGTCGCTCAAGGGCCCCGGCTGCTTCCAGCGGTCGCCGAGCGCCTTTTCCTGCAGGGCGCCGACCTGCGGCCACTGATGTTCGCGCCAGGCGACCTCGGCGCGGATGTCGTTGGCGTCGGTCGAGGCGTCCTTGCCGATCAATTCCAGGGCGTGGTCGTTCTGATTCAGCGCTAGCCAGGCCCGCGCCTCGACCATCCGGCGCTGGTTGGCCAGGGCTACGGGCAGGGTCGTGACGCGCGAGTCGTTCAGCGCCTCGATCGCCGGCTCGGGCTGCTTGTTCATCAGGTAGATGGTCGCCAGGTCGGTGGAAACCTGAGCCTTTGCAACGCCATCCAGGCGATTGTCGACCTGGTACTTCAAAAGCGAAGCGGCTTGATCGAGCAGGTCCACATCGACCAGACGCTGAACCATCTTGCGCACCATCAGGTCGCCGTCCGCGCCGATCGGCGTCAGCTGCTGAAAGTCCGAGAACAGCGCCAGGGCCTGGACAGGCTGCATGCCGTCGGCGCGGCCATCGAGGAACAGAGCGCGGAAGGCGTTGTGCATGTCGTTCTGCAGGGCCACCGCGTCGGGCGAATCCTGGTTCTCCACCCCGCCCGCGCGCATGGCCTCCAGCGCCTCGCGATAACGGCCCTGGCTCAGATAGAGTTGGCCGAGCGTGCGGATCACCTGCAGCTCGGTGGCGTCGCCGCGCCAGCGATAACGCAGGCTGTCGTAGGTGTCGGCCGCCTGCGCCACCGTGATCTGGCCCGTGGCCAGACGGATCTGGGTGGCGTGCATGATCGCCGGCGCGGCGACCTGGTCCAGCGACGAATTGCCCACCGCGTCATACAGGGGCAAGGCGCGTTTGGGCATTCCCTCGGCCTCCAGCAGCCGCGCCTGCAGCAGTTGGGTCTTGAGCACCTCGGTCGGATCCTTGGTCTGGGCGAAGGACAGAGCGATCTCGGTGTTGGCCACGTCGAGTTGGCCGGTCTGAAGGGCGGTGTCGGCGTAGGCCTGGGCGAAGCGGGCCTGCCACATCGGCGCGAACTGGTTCATGGCCGGCATGCCCCGGACGAAGGCGTCCTTGGCCGCGGCCCAATCGCTCTGTTTGGCCGCGATATAGCCGCGCCAGAGCGCGCTGGCGGGATCGTCGGCCAAGGCCGGGACCGAGAAGTCGTTCTCTGCTTCCTTATAGCGGCCGGCCATGGCGCGCACCGCCCCGCGGATGCCGCGGAACTCCGGATCGCTCAGCATCTCGGGGTGGGCCTTGGCGGTCAGATTGAGCATCCCGATCGCTTCGTAAGACAGCTCCGAGCCCGCCAGGAATCGGACCAGGCCCATGCGCGCCTTGACCCCGGCGCTCTTGTCGCCGCCCGCCTCGCGCTCGATCTCGTCGGCGGCGCGGTTCTGCAGGTCCCCGTAGCGGGTCATGAAGCCGCCGGCCCCTGTGCGCGACCAGTTGGCGAAGTCGATCAGGGCCGGCAGGGCCGCCGGCTGGGGCAGACCGATCGACGCCGGGCCGCCGCCCGCCAGGGCCTGCGGCGTGGACAGCGCCAGGCCCTTGGGCCGGCTGATGCGCACCCAGTCGGTGTCGAACGACACCGTCAGGTCGTCGGCGATCGGCTCGAGCGCGAGCCCCTGAGCCGAGGGCAGAAGGTTGAAGTCGACGAACGCGCGGCGCGACGCCATGCCCTTGGACGGGGCCAGGGCGGTGACCACGCCGATCCGGTCGCCCACGGCCGGATCGTCGATCCATACCGCCTTGGTCGCGCCGGCGATCTGGGCGCGCAGGGTCGGCAGGGGGGCGGCGTTGTCGCGCTCGGCGTTAACCGGCGCGGGCCACGGCTGAGGCCCGGCGCCGATGGCCAGGGTCCAGGTCCCGCCGTCGGCCCAGGCGCGGGCGACCGCAGTGCTGGGCGATTCCACGCGGATGGCGCTGAAGCCGTCGCCGGACACCGCGCGCACGCTCTTGAAGATCGGCGTCTGCGGGGGGGCGTTGGAGAGATCGAGCTTGGCCGGAGTATCGAACACCAGCCACAGCGCGTCGCCCCGGCGGAAGGCGGCCGCGCCCAGGGGATTCTTCCAGGCGAAGTGCAGCAGGATCTGGCCGTTGGCGATCTCGCTCTTCATCCGCACCACGCCGCCGGCCGGCAGGGGGTCAGGACGCGGCGGGGCGGTCTGCGCGCTCGCGGCGGCGTCCGTAGGCGCGGGGAACAGATTAACGAAGATCGCCCCATCGGCCTGGCCGGCCTTGGCGTCGGCCCCGGGTTTGAGCGTCAGGACGATATCGGTCGCCCCCTTGGTCTTGCGCAGCACGGCCTTGTCCAGGAACGGCGGCGGATCGACGCTGAGCAGCGACATGTCCGGATCGGCCAGGCGCTCGAAATGCAAGGTCAGGGTCTGGCCGTCGCGCCGGGCGACATAGCGCGCGCCGCCCGCCCAGCGGAACTCGATGTGCGACAGGTTGGTCGCCTGGCCCACGCGGATGTCGAGGGGCGAGGTCTGCGACGACGCCGGATGCGCGGCCCTGGGCCGGGCCCAGACGACCACGCCTGGCGGCGCGGCGGCCGCCGTAAGGGCCGCCGCCATGCTCGTCCAGCGCAAAGCCGGCGGCAGGCGCATGGGCGAGCCCCTAGCCCTTGCCGCTGGCGGCCGCCGAAGGCGGAGCGGCTGAAGCGGTGGCGGCCGGCTTGGCCGGCGCGGCGCCGGCTTGACCCGCAGCCGCCGGCGTCGGGGCGTTGGAGCTGAGAGCGGCGCGGGCCTGGTCGAGCGAGGCGGGCCCCTGCGCCAGCCGCTCGGCCAGAACCTTGGCTTCGGCCGGCGTCATCTGGGCCATGATGGCCGACAGGGCGGCGTCCTTCATCTTGAGGGCCACCGGCAGGCGCACGCTGTCGTCCAGCAGGGAGAAGCGCGCCGCGGCGTCCTTGGGCTTCATCTTCTGGAACACCACCACCAGGTGATCGATCTCGGACGCCTTCTGGGCGTCGGCCTGGCCGAGCAGTCCCTGGATGTCGGTCTTCAGCCCGGCCAGTTGCTGCAGCTTGGCGTCGACCTTGGTCTCGGCGGCGGCCAGCAGCGCCATCTGAGTCTGCATGGTCTGCTCGCGCTGATCGAGCTGGGTCCGGCGCGCGCCCAAATTCTGAAGGGTCTGCAATTCCGCAGGCGATAGGCCCGCCTGCTTGGCCAACTCGGCCGGCGAAGGCGCGCATACGGCCGGCGTGGGCGTGGGCTTGGCCGCCATGATGTCGCCCGGAGGCGCGGCGGGCGCCGCAGCCGACTTGCCGGCGGGCGTCGACAGGCCGGCGGGGGAGGACGCGGCCTTGATCTTGGCCCCTGGCGTCATGTCCTCGGCCCAGGCCTGGGCGCCGGCCACGATATCGGGAACCGAGGCGGCGCCGGCGATCAGGCGCACCGCCAGCACGCCGCCGGCGGCGATCACGATCAGGGGCAGGACTCGCGGAAAACGCGGCTTCATCGACGGCCTCCGGCCAGGGCGGACAGGCCGGCGGGGGCCGTTTCGAACAGTTCGTCATCGACCGCGGCGCGCGAGCGCGCGGTCGCGGCGGGCCGAGCCTGGGGCTGGGACGGGGTCTGGGCCGCGCGGGCCTGGAGCGGGGTGGGAGCGGCCTTGGGCGCGGCGGCGGGCTGCGGCTCGATGGGCGTGCGCAACAGGATCGGCCGCGGCGCCTTGATCTGGGCCTGGATGCGCGACAAGGCGTCGGTCTTGGCGTCCGCCTCGGCCAGGAGCTTGCTCAGCCGGTCGGACAGGGCATGGGCCGCGTTGATGCGCCCGGCCAGATCGTTACGGGCGTCCTCGGCGGCGGCCTTGAGCTCGTTCAGCCCCGCCTGGGTGCGGTCGGCGGCGTGGTCCAACTCGGACACCGCCTTGAAGAAGCTGTTGTGGCTGTCGCGCAGGGCGCGCAGCCGCTTGTCCAGCCGCTGGCCCAGGATCATGGCGCCGATCAGCAGGGCGCCGAGGGACAGGTTGAGGATCAGGGCGATCGGGCTCATCACAGGTCCTTGATGGCTTGGCGGGCGCTGGGGTTGAGCGGTTCCTCGCAGCGGATGGCCACGGAATGGTTGCGCCGGCCCATGCGCCCGCGGGTCAGGGCGATGGAGCCCGAGCGGATCTCCACCTGGCTGTCGGGCGTGGCGTTGAGCATCAGGGTGTCGCCGACCTTCAGGTCGAGCACGCGCCGAAGACTGATCTGTTGCTCGTCCAGCACCGCGCGGACCTCCATCTGGGTGGTCCACAACTCTGTGGCCAAATGGCTTTCCCAGATGTTGTCGCGGCCGAACTTTTCGCCCATGAACTGCTGCAGCAGCATCTTGCGGATCGGTTCGAGGGTCGCGTAGGGCAGCAAGAGCTCGATGCGGCCGCCCCGGTCGTCCATGTCGATGCGCAGCTTGACCAGGATGGCCGCGTTGGCCGGCCGCGCTATAGCGGCGAACCGCGGGTTGGTCTCCAGCCGGTCGAGGTTGAAGCTGACCGCGGTCAGGGGCTCGAACGCCGCGCGGGCGTCGTTGAGCACCACCTCGACCATGCGCTGGACCAGCACGCGCTCGATGGTGGTGTAGGGCCGCCCTTCGATGCGCATGGCCGCCGAGCCGCGCCGGCCGCCCAGCAACACATCGACGATTGAATAGATCAGGTTGGAATCGACGATCAGCAGGCCGTAGTTGTCCAGTTGCTCGGCGCGGAACACCGCGAGGATCGCCGGCAGCGGGATCGAATTGAGATAGTCGCCGAAGCGCACTGACGAGATGTTGTCCAGGCTGACTTCGACGTTGTCCGAGGTGAAGTTGCGCAAGGAGGTGGTCATCAACCGGACCAGCCGGTCGAAGACGATTTCCAGCATCGGCAGGCGCTCGTACGAGACCAGCGCCGAGTTGATGATCGACCGGATGCCGCTGCGTTCGGCGGCGTCTTCGTTGAGGTCGAAGCCCAGCAGGCTGTCGATCTCGTCCTGATTGAGAATGCGCTCGGCGCCGAGTTCCCCTTCGCTCCACGCCGAAGCGGCGGCGTCGCCGCCCTCCCCAATCGCGCCTTGTTCGCTCTCTTCGGCCATGGGCTAGTTGACCAGCATTTCTTCGATCAGCACCGAATTGGCCTTGGATGGGGCGATTACGAGGTTCACCCGTCGCAGGATCTCCATCCGCAGTTGATAGCCGCCCTGGCTGCCGGCCAGGTCTTCCGGCCGCAGCTCACGCAGGAAGGTTTGAAACATGTCCTGCAGGCGCGGCAGGTTGGGATCCAGCGCGTCGGCCGTATCGTGGTCCGGCAGCTCCAACGTGAGCTTAAGCTTGAGGAAGCTGGGCTTGCCGTCGGCGGTCTGCATGTTCACCACGATGTCGGGCAGGGTGTAGAACACCACCCCGTTGGGCCCGTCGGCCACCTGGGGGCCGTTGGGATCCGGCTTCTTGTTGGGGTCGGGCTTCTTGACCTCTTTCTTGACTTCCTTCTTCGCCGCCGCCGGCGGTCCGTGCTTGCCCAGCATCAGAAATGCCGCCGCGCCGCCGCCGGCCAGGACGATGACCGCCGCGCCCGCGCCGGCGATCAGCATCACCGGCAGGCCCTTCTTCTTGGCTGGCGCGCCTTCGCCCTCGGCCCCCGCCTCGCCGGGCGCTGGCGCCTCGGCTTCCGCTTCGGCGCCGTGCTCGTCGGCCTTGGCTTTCTTCTTCCCAAACATGCGTCCGTCCACGGCCCCGCGCCCCTTGGATCGGCTCTCCGGGGCACGCTTATGAATCCGGCCGACATGGTTAAGGATTCATTTTTCCGCCCCTCGCCGACCTGCAGATTTTGCCGGGCCGAGTCCGCACCCGGCGCCGCCGTTAACTTTATAGTCGATTGTTTTATATATATTTTTTTCTGGCCCGGGGTTTGCATTTAACCCTACCGAACCCGGGAGCCCGTTAATGGACAACGCCCTTTTCGTCGGCCTATCGAAGCAGATCACCCTGCGGAAGGAACTCGACGTCGTCGCCAACAACATCGCCAACGCCGATACAGCCGGCTTCAAGGTCGAATCGTTGATGACCGCCAACGACCCGCAGACCCCGTGGGGCGCCACGCACAGCCGGCAGATTCAGTTCGTCGTCGACAACGGCTTGGCCCGCGATTTCGCCCAAGGCGCGCTGCGCCAGACGGGCGGGACCTTCGATCTGGGCCTGCGCGGCGACGGCTTCTTCCAGGTGCAGACCTCCGGCGCGCCCTCATACACCCGCGACGGCCGGTTCGGGATCGACGCCCAAGGGCAGTTGGTCACCGCCCAGGGCGACCCAGTGCTGAGCGACGGCGGCTCTCCGATCGTGATCGACCCGACCAAGCCCGCGCCCGTGATCGGCGAGGACGGCACGGTCGCTCAGGGCCTGCAGGTGGTGGGCAAGATCGGCGTGGTGCGCTTCGCCTCGCTGTCGGCCCTGCAAAAGCAGGGCGGGGGCTACTATCAAAATGTCTCCAACATCGGTCCCCAGCCGGCGACGGACACCAAGATCCAGCAGGGGATGATCGAGGATTCCAACGTCAATCCCATCACCCAGATCACGCGCCTGATCGAGGTCAGCCGCGCCTACCAGCAGGTCGCCAACCTGATGGACACCTCTGGCAGCGTCTACGACGAGGCCATCCAGCGTCTCGGCAAGGTCAATTAAGGAACTCTTTGAATGCGCGCCCTCTCCACCGCCGCGACCGGCATGGCCGCCCAGGAACTGAACGTCGAGGTCATCTCGAACAACATCGCCAACATGAACACCGTCGGCTTCAAGCGCCAGCGGGCCGAGTTCCAGGACCTGCTGTACCAGGACCAGGAGCAGGTCGGGTCGCAGTCGGACTCCACCGGCACGGTGGTGCCGACGGGCCTGCAGGTCGGTTCGGGCGTCAAGGCCGGCTCGATCTACCGCATCACCCAGCAGGGATCGATGACCCAGACGAGCAACCCGCTGGACGTGGCGATCCAGGGCGCGGGCTATCTGCAGGTGCAACTGCCCTCGGGCGAGACCGCCTACACCCGCGCCGGCAACCTGTCGGTCAACAACTCCGGCGTGTTGGTCACCGATCAGGGCTATCCGATCCTGCCTCAGATCACCATTCCCACCGGCGCGACCAACATCACCATTTCCCAGAGCGGCCTGGTGTCGGCCACGGTGCCGGGCTCGTCCACGCCCTCGAACCTGGGCCAGTTGCAACTGGCCAGCTTCATTAACGAGGCGGGGTTGGAAGGCCTCGGCGACAACCTGTGGCAGGTCTCGGGGGCGTCGGGCGCCGCGGTCGTGGCCCAACCCGGCCAAAACGGCCTGGGCACCCTGCTGCAAGGCTACACCGAGGCGTCAAACGTCGATGCGGTGAGCGAGGTTACGGCCCTTATCAGCGCCCAGCGCGCCTACGAGATGAACTCCAAGGTCATCACCACGGCCGACCAGATGCTGGCCACCTCGGTGCAGGAGAAGTCGTAATGAACCGCGCGGGGGCCATGGCCAAGGCGCTGATCGTGGCGGCGGGCCTGGCGCTGGCCGGTCTTCACGCCGCGCCGGCCCGGGCGGACCAGCCGGTCGCCCTGCGCGCCGCTCCGGCCGATGAGAACGGCCAGGTCACCCTGGGCGATCTGTTCGACGGCGCGGGCGACCAGGCCGACGTGGTCGTGGCCTCCGGCAGGGCGGGCCTGGGCATGGTGCTGGACGCCGGCCGGGTGCAGATGTTCGCGCGCGCGCACGGGCTGGATTGGAACAATCCAGGCGGCATCCGCCGGCTGATCGTGCAGCCGGGCGCGCCGCGCGCGCAGCACGCGTCCTCGTCGTCATCCGTCGGCGGCAGCGGCGGCGATCTGGTGATCACCGGCCCCTCGACTCATGAAATTCCCGTCTTGGCCTACACCCGCGACATCGCCCCGGGCGACGTGATTCAAGCCGGCGACGTGGAGCCCAGCCGCACGGCCATCCCCATTCCGGACGCGCCGCGCTCGGCCGACAGCGTGGTCGGCATGGCCGCCCGGCGCTACCTGCGTCAGGGCCAGTCCGTGGCCCAGCACGACGTGACCCAGCCCCAGGTGATCAAGAAGGACGATGTCATCGCCCTGATCTACAGCCAGGACGGCATCACCCTGACCCTTCAGGCCAAGGCGATGGACAACGCCGTGGTCGGCCAGACCTTCAACGCCGTCAACACCGAATCCAAGAAGATCATCCAGGCCGTCGCCGCCGGACCTGGCCAGGCCCTCGTCGGTCCCCAGGCCGACGAAGCCAGGGCCGAAGCCCGTCTCAATCCGTCCCTCCTCGCCCTGTTGCACTGAGGTTCCGATGTCCGTATCCCGCCGTCCGTCCGCCCTGCTGATCCTGGCCGCCCTGCTGCCGCTGACGGCCTGCGCCGCCGCCAACGAAGCAATCAGGGGCCCCAAGCTGACCCCCGTGGGCGATCCCACCCCGACCCTGGCCGAACAGCCGTCGGTGCTGTCGGCCTACCACGCCCACGACGAGAGCCCCCGGCCGGCTTCGGCCAATTCGATCTGGCGGGCCGGCGCGCGCACCTTCTTCAACGACCAGCGCGCGGCCAAGGTCGGCGACATCCTCACGGTGCTGATCACCATCGACGACAGCGCCCAGGTGCAGAACGACACCACCCGCGAGCGCAAGACCGCCAACACCGCCGGCATGACCAACATGTTCGGCCTGGAAACGGTGCTGAAGCACGCCCTGCCCGGCCTGACGCCCTCGACCCTGGTCAACACCAACGGCGACAGCGCCCTGACCGGCACCGGCACCATCAACCGCCAGGAGAAGATCAACCTGACCATCGCGGCGGTGGTGACCAAGGTGCTGCCCAACGGCAACCTGCTGATCCAGGGCAGCCAGGAAGTAAAAACCAACAACGACCTGCGCGAACTGACCGTGGGCGGGATCGTGCGGCCCGAGGACATCTCGTCGTCCAACACCATCAACCACACCCAGATCGCCGAAGCCCGCAGCAACTATGGCGGCAAGGGCGACATGATGCGCTCCAACTCCGCGCCGGCGGCCCAGGCGCTGATGGAGACGTTCGAGCCGTTCTGACCGGCCCGCCGGAACCCGGCGGGCGCGGGCGTCGTTCACTCATGAGGCTTGGCTTTACACGGCCCGGCTTCGCCAAGGGGGTGCGTCATGGCCAATCGCTTGACGACGATGACGGCGACGGCGCTGGCGGCGACCGGTTTGTTGCTGTGCGCCTGCGACGGCTCGTCCGCCTGGGCCCCCGCGCGGCTCGGCTTCTACTTCAATCAGGACGGCCAGGACGCCAACCTAGCCTATGGCGCGGCCAATTCCGACGACGTGGGGCTGATGCTCCAATGCGCCAAGGGCTCGCATGAGGTCGAACTGACCGACGTGGCCAGCGCCAAGGACGACGCCTCGCTGGTCCTGGCCTCGGGCGACCGGCGGTTGGTGGCCCCCGCCAGGATCAGCGTCGACGAGACCGGCGCGCCCCTGGCGCAGACCGATCTGCCCGTGGACTCGCCTGTGCTTCAGGGCTTCCGCGACAGCGGCGCGATCGCGGTCAGCCTTGGCCGCTCGCACTACGCCCTGAGGGCGCGGCGCGAGGAAGCCGCCGCCGTCTCCAGCTTCTTCTCGGCTTGTGAAAAGTCCTAGCCGGCCGAGGCCATCAGCTTGGCGGCGATTTCCTCGCCGTTGAGGGCTTCCAGCGCCGCGCGGGTGATGCCGGTCGCGTCAAGTCCCGCCTCGGCGTACATGACCTCGGGCTTGTCGTGGTCCTGGAAGATGTCCGGCAGCACCAGGCTGCGCACCCGCAGGCCCTTGTCCAGCGCCCCGTGGGTCGCCAGGGCCTGCAGCACGAACGAGCCGAAGCCGCCGACCGAACCTTCCTCGACGATGACCAGGGCCTCGTGTTCGCGCGCCAGGCGCAGGACCAGGTCCAGATCCAGCGGCTTGGCGAAGCGGGCGTCGGCCACGGTGGCCGAGAAGCCGTGCGCGGCCAGTCGATCGGCCGCCTTGAGCGACTCTCCCAGGCGGGTGCCGTAGGACAGGATGGCCACGGCCGAGCCTTCGCGGATGATGCGACCCTTGCCGATGTCCAGCGGCAGGGCGGGATCGGGCATGTCGATGCCCACGCCCTCGCCGCGCGGATAGCGGAAGGCGCTCGGGCGGTCATCGATAGCGGCCGAGGTGGCCACCATGCGCGCCAGATCCGCCTCGTCGGCGGCGGCCATCAACACAAAGCCGGGCAAGGCCCCGAGGAAACCGATGTCGAACGAGCCCGCGTGCGTCGGGCCGTCGGCGCCGACCAGGCCCGCCCGGTCGATGGCGAAGCGCACCGGCAGCTTCTGGATGGCGACGTCGTGCACCACCTGGTCGTAGCCGCGCTGCAGGAAGGTGGAATAGATGGCGCAGAACGGCTTCATGCCGTCCGCCGCCATGCCGGCGGCGAAGGTCACAGCGTGCTGCTCGGCGATGCCCACGTCGAAGGTGCGGTCGGGGAAGCGCTTGCCGAAGGCGTCCAGGCCGGTGCCCGTGGGCATGGCCGCGCTGATCGCCACGATGCGCTTGTCGCGCTCGGCTTCCTTGATCAAGGCGTCGGCGAACACCTTGGTGTAGCTGGGGGCGTTGGTCTGGGCCTTGGCCTGCTTGCCGGTGACCACGTCGAACTTGACCACGCCATGGTACTTGTCGGCCGCGCTTTCGGCCGGGGCGTAGCCCTTGCCCTTCTGGGTGACCACGTGAACCAGCACCGGCCGGTCGTCGATTTCACGCACATTGCGCAGGATCGGCACCAGGTGGTCGAGGTTGTGACCGTCGACCGGGCCCACATAGTAGAAGCCCAGTTCCTCGAACAGCGTGCCGCCGGCGACCATGCCGCGCGCGTATTCCTCGGCCTTGCGCGCAGCTTCCTGCATCGGCTTGGGCAGCACGTGCACCACGGTTTTGCCGAACTTGCGCAGGGTCTGATAGACGCCGCCCGACACCAGGCGCGCCAGATACCCGCTCATGCCCCCGACGGGCGGAGCGATCGACATGTCGTTGTCGTTCAGCACCACGATCAGCTGACCGGTGGTATGGGCGGCGTTGTTCATCGCCTCATAGGCCATGCCGGCGCTCATGGCGCCGTCGCCGATCACGGCCACGACCTTGTTGTCCTTGCCCTGCTGGTCGCGCGCCGTGCAGAAGCCCAGCGCCGCGGAGATCGAGGTCGAGGAGTGCGCGGCGCCGAACGGGTCGTAGGGGCTTTCCGCGCGCTTGGTGAAGCCCGACAGCCCCCCGCCTTGGCGCAGGGTGCGGATGCGGTCGCGCCGGCCGGTGACGATCTTGTGGGGATAGGCCTGGTGGCCCACGTCCCAGATCAGGATGTCCTTGGGCGTCTCGAATACATGATGCAGGGCCACGGTCAGCTCGACCACGCCCAGGCCCGCGCCCAGATGCCCCCCGGTGGTGGACACCGCGTCGATGGTCTCCAAACGGACCTCGTCGGCGAACTCCTTCAGCTCGGCGAGCGAGAAAGAGCGGATGTCCGCCGGGTCCGTGACCGTGTCGAGCAAAGGCGTTTTGGGCATGTTTGAAGTCGAGACTGCTAAAGCGTTGAAAGGGTTATAGACCCATAGCGCCCCAGGGGCGAGCGCATCGGCATGGTTTAGGAGAAATCGGCAGGCTCGGCGCGTTCGGCCGTCCCCGCAGGCCCAACGACGATCTTTTCCACTTTCAGGCGCGCCGCTTCAAGCCGCGCTTCGCAATGCGCCTTCAGGCGCGCGCCCCGCTCGTACATCTCGATCGACTGTTCCAGCGGCGCGTGACCTGATTCCAGTTCCTGAACGATGGCCTCAAGCTCGGCCAACGCCTGTTCGAAAGTCAGGCTGGATACGTCTTTGGCCTCTGTCATCAGGGATCTCAATAAACAGCGGCGAGACTCGCCCTTGGCTCACACCTTAGGCGACCGCGCCGCAACATCAACCTTGGCTGCAAGCGTTGCGAGCGGATACGGCCTGCGCGCGGGCCGGCGTGAGCTCTGGAATGCGCCGCGAAAAGGCGGCCGATGGGGGCTGTCGGCCCGAAAATCGCCGCCAGCGCAACATTTCCGCAACGAAAAGTCACCGCCCCGCACGCGGGCGAGACGGGTTCGTAACCTTCTTCGGCGACCTTGCCCGCGCCGAGGGCGGAGGTTCGCCGCGGCTGGTTCAGAATGGACGTGAGTTTCGACGATGATGTCTGGACTTCAACAACAGCGGCCGTGGAGCGTTTCGGCCATGACCCGCTCGCTGCCCCAGGCCCAGCACGGTTCGGCCGCCGATACGCCCGCCGCCAACGCGGGCCAGCCGCCGCCGGCCCAGGCCGCCGGTCACGCCCCACAGCCCGCGCTGGACATCGAACGACGTTGATCGCCAGCCGCTCGCTGCCTTAGCCTAGGCCGGTGAGCCAAATCAAAGACGACCCGGCCGCCGCGCCGGCCCAAAGCGAAACCACCCCCAAGCCTTCGATCGCATCGCGCATGACCGTGGTGTCGGTGGCATGCGCCCTATTCATGCAGTCGATCGACTCCACGGCGCTATCGACGGCCCTGCCCACGCTCGCGCGCGCCTTCGTCACCGACCCGATCCATCTGAAACTGGCCCTGACCGCCTACATCATGGCCCTGGCCATGTTCGTGCCCGCCTCAGCCTGGGCGGCGGACCGCTTCGGCGCGCGGCGGGTGTTCGTGGTCGCCATGGGCGTGTTCCTGATCGGTTCGGTGCTGTGCGCCCTGTCGCATTCCCTGGGCCAACTGGTGGCGGCGCGCATCCTTCAAGGCGCCGGCGGAGCGATGATGACCCCGGTCGGGCGCATCATTGTGGTGGCCCTCCATCCGCGCGACCAACTGATCCGGGCCATGTCGTGGCTAACCACCCCGGCGGTGCTGGGGCCCATCCTGGGGCCGCCGCTCTCGGGCTTCATCCTGTCGGTCGCCGATTGGCCGTGGATCTTCTACATCAATGTGCCGGTCGGCCTGCTGGGCATGCTGGCGGTGATCAAGCTGGTGCCCCCGATCAAGCAGCCCCATCCGGGGCAGTTCGACATGACAGGCTTCCTGCTGGTGGCCCTGGTGATCAGCGCCGCCATGATCGGGGCGGAGTCGGTCGGGGTGGGTCTGCTGCCATTGCCGGCGCAGGCGGCGCTGTGGCTGACGGCCTTGGCGGGCGGCGTCGCCTATCTGCGCCATGCCCGCGGACGCGAGCGTCCGGTGCTCAACCTGAGCCTGATGAAAATCACCACCTATCGGTCCAACATCACCGGCGGAAACCTGATCCGCATGACCAACGGGGCCATGCCCTTCCTCTTGCCGCTGCTGCTGCAGGGCGGGCTGGGCTGGACGCCGCTGCAGGCCGGCGTCACCACCATGGCCAGCGCCATCGGCATGATGTTCGCCCGCTTTGGCGCCCAGTTCTTCCTGCACCGCTTCGGCTTTCGCATCATGCTGATCAGCACCGCGATCGCGTGCAGCTTCACCATGGCCGCGACGGGCTGGTTCACCCCGGCGACGCCGCTCGCGGTGATGGTGGCGCTGCTCGGCCTGAATGGGTTTTTGCGCTCCAACCACCTGACCTCGAGCTCGAGCCTGGCCTTCGCCGACATCCCGGACTCGCAGATCAGCCAGGCCTCCAGCCTGTCGGCCGTGACCCAGCAGCTTGGCCAGGCGCTGGGCATCACGGTGGCCGGCCTGACGCTGCACATTTCGCAGGCGCTGGCCGCCCGGCACGGCGTGCGTCCCTTGGCGCCGCAGAACTTCATCCTGCCCTTTGGCGTCTTGGGGCTGGCGGCCCTGCTGTCGATCCTGACCTACCTGCCCCTGCCCGCTAACGCCGGGGCTAGCCTGCGCGGACGAAGACGGCGGCGATAGCGCTGCTACCAGGCGCCAGTATTGGCCATGGAGCTCCATGGCTCTTGCGGCGACAGGGGCGCGCCCTTCTGCAGCAGTTCAATCGAGACGCCGTCGGGCGAGCGCACGAAGGCCATGTGACCGTCGCGCGGGGGCCGGTTGATGGTCACGCCCTTGGCGGCCAGATCGGCGCACAGGGCGTAGATGTCATCGACTTCATAGGCCAGGTGGCCGAAGTTGCGCCCACCGGTGTAGACCTCGGGATCCCAGTTGTAGGTCAGTTCGATCAGAGGCGCGGACTCAGCCGCCGCCCGCCCTGCGTCTTCGGGCGCGGCCAGGAACACCAGGGTGAAGCGGCCCTTTTCGTTGTCCATGCGGCGCACGGCGATCAGACCGAGCTTGTCGCAGTAGAAATCCAGGGCGGCGTCCAGATCGGCCACTCGGACCATGGTGTGCAGATATCTCATTGGCGTACTCCCGGACTGCGGGCGGCGCTCCGGTCTATGCCGCCTTGAACACGAGACTGGTGTTGAGCCCGCCAAAGGCGAAGGAATTGACCATCAGGACGCGGCTGTCGATCGGGCGGGCTTTGCCGAGCACGAGGTCCAGACCCGCGCAATCGGGGTCGGGCCCTGCATAGTTGAGGATCGGCGGGGCCACGCCCTCGGCCAGGGCCATGAGGCCGATGACCGCCTGCAGCGCCGTGGTGGCGCCGATCAGGTGGCCATGCGCGCTCTTGGTCGCGGTCAGCGGATGGCCGCCCGCCCGCGCGCCGAACACCGCGCGAATGGCCTCGGCCTCGTTCTTGTCGTTGAGCTGTGTGCCCGTGCCGTGAGCGGCGATCAGAATGTTGTCGGCTTCCAGCACGCCGGCCAATTCGCACGCCTGGGTCATGGACGAGACGGCGCCGTCGAGCGCGGGCTGGGTCAGGTGCCCGGCGTCGGATGACATGCCAAACCCGGCCAGTTCGCCCAGGATGCGCGCGCCGCGCCGCTCGGCGTGGTCCCAGTCTTCCAGGATCATGCAGGCTCCGCCCTCGGCGATGACCATGCCGTCGCGGCCGGCCGAAAAGGGGCGGATGGCGGTCTGCGTAGTGGCCTGGATCCCTTCCCAGCAATGCATGTCGGCCGGCGTGATCAGGGCCTCGCCGCCGCCGACGATGGCGACCTTGGCCCGCCCGGCCTGGATCAGCATGGCCCCTTGGGCGATGGCATGGCCCGAGGACGAGCAGGCGCTGGACACCGCGAACACCGGACCCTTGACGCCGAATTCCATGGCGATGGCGCTGGACGGCGCGGAGACCATCACGCGCGGCACGGTCAGAGGATGAACCTTGGGGTTCCTCAGCCCATAGAAGCGCTCGTAGGATTTTTCCTGGGTGGTCAGACCGCCGATGCCATGGCCGAACACGACGGCGGCCTTGACCAGCCCATCCGAGCCCAGAAGCCCCGCGTCGGCCAGGGCCTCGTGCGCCGCCTTGAGCGAGAACACGGCGAAAGGATCGAGCGACGAGCCCACCCGCCGGCTGAGCACCGCCTCCAGGGCCGCCAGGGTGTCGCCCTTGACCTTGCCGATCAGCCATTCGCGGCCAGGCGGACCATTGGGCCCCGGATCGAGAAAGGTGTGCTTGAGGCCGCTGACGCCGTCGCGCGCGGCCTGCCAGGACGTGTCTTTGTCGTCCCCGATCGCCGATACGGCGCCCAGGCCTGTGACCGCGACCCTCGTCAAACTCACGAGGCGGCGGCCTTGTCGGCGATCTTGGCCTCGATCAAAGTCAGCATCTGGCCGAGCGTGGCGCTCTTTTCCAGGTCGTTCTCGCCGACGGAAACGCCGTACTTGTCCTCGACGGCGAAGATCACGCTGACCATGTCAACCGAATCCAGGCCGATTTCTTCCAGGGTGGCGTCCTTTTTCAGCTTCTCGACATCCACAAGAGCTTCCTTGGAGATCAGGTCGATCAGCTCGGCTTCCAACGACATGGCAGGCTTTATCCGCGGCGATTGAGGCGTGACTGTTCATGAACCCAACGCGGGCGCTGGACAAGTCGCCGCGTGCCCGCCCGGGGGGCTTAATCGGTCAAAATGGCGGCGGTTCGAGCGCGCAGATAGGGCGTGATCTCGTTCTCGAACCAGGGATTGCGCTTGAGCCACGCGGTATTGCGCCAGGAGGGATGCGGCAAAGGGATGACCGTGGGCCCGAACGCCCGCCAGGCGCGCACCACGTCGGTCATCGAGCGTCCCGCCGCATCGGGCATGTGCCAGCGCTGGGCGTAGGCGCCGACGGTCAGGATCAGGTTGATCCGAGGCAAAGCCGCCATCAGCCGGGCGCGCCACACTTGAGCGCAGCGCAGCGGCGGCGGAAAATCGCCGCCCTTGGGATCCGTGCCCGGAAAGCAGAAGGCCATCGCCGCCACCCCGATCCGAGGATCGCCGTAGAACGTCGCGCGGTCTATTCCCAACCAGGCGCGCAGCCGGTCGCCGGAGCGGTCGTCGAACGGCAGGCCGCTTTCATGCACCTTGCGCCCCGGCGCCTGGCCGCAGATCAGCAGCCGCGTCTGAGGCGACACCCGCACCACCGGGCGCGGCTCATGGGGCAGCTGGCCCGCGCACAGCCGGCATGCCGCGATCTCGGCGAGTAGATCATCAAGGGGCTGGGCTTCGAGCATCACCGCGATATAGGCGCCGTTCGTCCCCGGGCCTATGGTCCCGGCCCTTGCGGAGAGTTTCATGCGACGACATCACCTCATCCGGCCGCGCGCGCGAACCGCCGTCGCCCTCGGCGCCGCCGCGGCGGGCGCCTTCGCCATAGGGGCCCTGGCGGTCGGCGCCATGGCCATCGGTTCGCTGGCGATCGGGCGACTGGTGGCGCGCAAGGTCAAGCTGGGCGAGGTCGAGATCGACGCCCTCACGGTGCGCAAGCTGACGGTGATTGAGCCTGCCGCGCCGCCCGCGTCCGAGGCCTAAGGCAGACGCATCCGCCACACGCCCCTGAACGTGTCGGGATCGGCCGGCTTGTTGTGGCGCAGGATCACCAGCTTGCCCTGGCGGGCCAGGCCCACGGCCTCGGTCCGCACCCGGGGCAGCATCCGCCGCCAGCCTTCCGGGTCGAGCGACTTGGCCACCGAGGCGGGATCGACGCTCTTGCCAAGTTCGCCGGCGGCCTCCAGCGCGGCCATGATGGCCTGTTCGATCGGCGACATTCTAGGGCGTCCTCAATTCCTGCAATAGGCGCTGGTCGTCGTAGACCTTGTCCAGCCCCTGGCCAATGGCCTGGGCCGACAGCGCGATGGTGCGGTTGACCGCGCCGTCATAGGCGTATTCGCCGCCGAGGGAATGGATGTTGCCGTCGAACACCAGGCCGATCATGCGCCCGTCCGCGTCGATCAGAGGCGATCCGGAATTGCCGCCGACGATGTCGGTGGAGGCGGTCAGGTCGAACACCGTCTTGCCGTCCAGCGCGCCCTTGGCGTTGAGCCAACTGGGCGGCAGAACGTAGGGCTCCGCCCCGGTCGCCCGCGCGTAAAGACCGGCGAAGTCGGTGAACGGGCCTGTCCGGACGTCGCGGTAGGTCCAGCCGGCCACGCGGCCGAAGGTCAGGCGCGGGGTGAAGGTGGCGTCGGGATAGGCGCTCGGGCCATAGACGGCGACCTCGGCCTCGGCGATGCGCGCGGCGGCCTCCTCGGCCGGACCGGACACACGTTCTTCCCACGGCTCGCGCGCCGCGCGGGCAAAACCGTCCTCGGCCGCCGCCAGCCGGATCAGGGGATCGGCCGAAGCGTCGATCGCGGCCTGTCCGCCGTCCCACAGCGCCTTGCGCACCGCCGGATCGGCGAGGCGCGTGCCGGCGACCAGTTGGCGGGCCAGCGACTCGGGCGCGTTCGGCCCCAAAAGGGCGCGCACCGCCGGATCGTCGGCCCCCAGATATTCGCGCGCCTTGGACAGCCAGAAGCCCAGGTAAAGCGTCTCCAGGTCGCCGTCGATCGGCCGGGGCGCCAGCAGCTCCGTGGCGATCAGCGGCAGGCGCGCCTCGCCATATTCGCGCAGCCGCGCCCCGTCGGGCTTGGCGCGTTCGGCCGCCGCCCGGACAAGGGTGCGGGCGTAGGCGTAAAGCTGCGACAGGTTGCCGGCGTCGCGCTCCAGCAGGCTGTAGCGCGGATAAAGTTGGCCCACAGCCGCCTGAGCGTGGGCCATGTCGGCCCAGGGATCGCCCAATCGCGCCTTGAGCGCGGAATCCGCCGCGACCTTGGCCTTGAGCGCGGCTTCCTGCCGGCGCTTGATGTCGATGAACACCGGATCGGCCAGTTCGCTCTGGCGGCCGCTGTAGACCTTGAAGGTGTTCTCCAGGGAAAACAGGGCCTCGGTCGCCGCGCGCTTGTGGGCTGGACTTTCGGCGGCGAACTGAAGCAGCCGCCCGCGCTCTTCGGCGCGTTGGACCTGGCTGAGGGGCAGGATCACGTCGCGCTGGGCTTCCAGTTCGGAAATCGTGGCCAGGCGCTCGGTGGCGCCGGGATTGCCGGCGACAAACACCGGCTGGCCGGCCTTGGGCGCGGTCTCGTCGAAGATCAGGTGCTCGGACGTGGCCGCAGCCTTGCCATCGACGTAGAGGCGGATGAAGGCGGTGTCGAAGTCATAGCGGGGGAAGTTGAAATTGTCCGGATCGCCGCCGAACAGGGCGATGTCGTATTCCGGCGCGAACACCAGGCGCACGTCGGTGTATTTGCGAAAGCGGTAAAGGACGTAACGCGCGCCATGGTAAAGGCTCACGGCCTGGCAGCGCAGGATCGGATCTCCGGCGCATTCGCCGCGCTCCAGGTGCGCGATCTCGGCCTCGCGCTCGGCGGTTGTGGCCGAGGCCGCCCGCACCTTCTCGGTGATGTCGCTCCAACCCACCAGGATCTCGGCCTGCAGCCCGGGACATGGGCGCTCGTCCCCCTCGCTCTGGGCGGCGAAGCCCAAGTCGATCAGGTCGGCGCCCGAGGTGGTCAGGGTCTGCACACAGTCGGCCATGCAGTGGTAGTTAGTCGCCGCCAGGCCGTGGGCCGAAACCACCGCGCCGGAACAGCCGTTGACCAGGCGCAGGGTCGACATGCGCACGTGGTCGAGCCAGGCCGGGTCTACGCTCACGCCCAGCGCCTTTCGCGCCGCGGCCGCCGGGAAGGCGTCGAAGGTCCACATGCCTTCGTCCGCCCAGGCCGACGCAAGGCCCAGCGCCCACAGCGCCATGCCGCACACTATCGCCTTGAGCCAACCGCCGCTTCGCATGATCCCTCCCCCTGGCCATAGCTTGGCGGCCAGATTCGGGCGAGGCCCGCAGGTCAGCGTTCGATCAGGATCTTGGGCGGGGGCCGCAGGTGCTCGTCCCGCTCCAGGGCTTCGGCCACCGTTCGCGCGATGCCCGCCAGGGCCACGGCGGTGGGCTCGCCCGGCTGAGCGACCACCATGGGGGCGCCCGCGTCGCACGCCTCGCGCAGTTTCTGATCGATCGGGATCTCGCCCAGGAACGGCGCGCCAAGGACTTCGGCCGTGGCCCTCGCCCCGCCGCGCCCGAAGATGGCGATCGGCCGACCTGTGGAGGGATCGGGGAAATAGGCCATGTTCTCGATCACGCCGAGGATCGGGGTGCGGGTCTTGTCGAACATGCTCAGGCCCCGGCGCACGTCGGCCAGGGCGGCTTCCTGCGGCGTGGACACCACGACGGCGCCGGACAGCGCCACGCGCTGGGCCAGGGTCAGCTGGATGTCGCCGGTGCCGGGCGGCATGTCGATCACCAGCACGTCGAGCGGATCCTCGTCGCTGCCCCAGGCCACGTCGTTGAGCATCTGGGTCACCGCGCCTGAGGCGATCGGCCCGCGCCAGATCATCGCCTGGCCCTCGTCGACCAGGAAGCCGATCGACATCACCTTCACGCCATGGGCCCGCAGCGGCTCGATCTTGCCGTCCCGCCGCTTGGACGGGTGGCCGGAGAGCCCGGTCATCAAGGGCGCCGAAGGTCCGTAGACGTCGGCGTCCATCAGGCCGGCGCGCAGGCCCTGGGCGGCGAAGGCGCAGGCCAGGTTGACGGCCACGGTGGATTTGCCCACCCCGCCCTTGCCGCTGGCCACGGCCAGCACGTGGCGCACATGCGCCGGCTTCATCGACGCGGGCGCGGCCGGCGGGGCGGCGGCCTTGCGCTCCACCGTGCGCGAAGCGGGCGCCGCGCCCGGCGCGCGATCGGCGGTCACCACCACCTGCACCCGCTGAAGGCCCGGCATGCGCGCGCGCAAGGCCTGCTCAGCCGCCTGGGCGACGGGCTTGTAAAGCTCGCCGGCGCCGGACTCGACTTCCAGCATGAAACCTACCCGATCGGCGGCCACCACCAGCCCCTGGACCAGGCCCGCGCTGACCAGGCCGTGGCCGCTGCGCGGGTCCTTGACATGCTCCAGCAAGGCCAGGACGGCGGCGCGGTCGGGCGTGTCGGCCATGTAGCGGGGTCCTTCGGGCTGCGCGGTTTGCGCTGCCGCCCGTACATAGCCCCCCGCGCCGGGGAGGCAAGGCGGCGGCGGCGAATCCGGTCCGCCGAGCGTCTAGGCTGTGGGCGAGGACGCCTTGAGCGGCGCGGGGCCGGCGGTGGGCTGCAGCGACGCGGCGGGCGCGGCCTGAGCCTTGGCGGCCGGCGAAGCGGCGGCGGCGGGCGCTGGGGGCGCCGCGACGTGGGCCTGATCGGCCGCCGTGACGGGGCTCGAAGGCGCCAGACTGGCCAACACGGGCTGCGCGGCAGGCGCCGCGACGCTCGGCGACTGAGCCGTCTGCACGCCGTCGGCGGACGCCTGGATCACGGCCGGACTGACGTGACCGAAGCGGTAGAACACGTGCATGCCCACCTGGGCCACGCGGATCATGTCCTGGCTCCAGGGCGCGCCCATGTCCACGGCGTGAAAGTGCGTGGCCTTGCCAACCTGGGCCATCACCGCGCCGGCCAGGGCGTGCGCGGCCACGGCCTCGGCCCTGCGCCAGGCGCCAGGCTCGCGCCGGTCGTCCATCGAGCCGTCGCAGGCGAAGCTGAACTGGCAGCCGCGTCCGGCCGAGGCGCCCTGGAACACCACGCCGCAGACGGTCTTGGGGAAGGCCGGATGGCGCACGCGGTTCATCACCACCTGGGCCACGGCGGCCTGGCCCTGAGGGCTCTCGCCGCGCGCTTCATAGTAGACGGCCTGGGTCAGGCATTCCAGATCGCGGGCGCTGTCGAGCGCATCGACCAGGGTCAGGTCAAACCGGCTGGAGGCGTCGAACTGGCCAACCCCGAGGGCGGGACGCAGCATCAGGCTGGCCACGGTCGGCTTGGCTGGCGCCGGGTCGGCCTCGGTCAGGCGCGCGGCGAAGGCGGCGGCCTTGCGGTCGCGCACCATGGAATCGGCGGCGACACGCGGATCGTAACGCTCGGCGATGCCGCGCGCGCCGGGCGACATGCCGCCAAGCGCTCGCTGAAGGGCGGCCTCGGAGAAGCTGACGTCGGTCGATGAACCCAAGCCACGGGCGGGCTCACGGATGGCGGCGCTCGGCGCCCCGGCTCCGGCCAGATAGGCGACCGCGAGGCCAAGGCCCAAGGTGCTGCCGATCGCCGACGCGCCCAGCAATGCGCGCGCTTTCGCGCGCGGCAAGGTATTCCAAATCAAAGCTTTCGTGTCCTATTCCGCGAGGGCCAACGCCCCCCGACTGCGCTCTCCGGAACCGACTCGCTCAAAGCCCCGGTTTGCGACCCCGACCGGCTCACGATGGGCCAGGGTGTAACTGAAGTGACCTTTGGCAGGATTTGGCGCGAGTCGCAAGTCCCTTGACGTCATGGCGATGAAATCCGCCAGCACGGCAGAGGTGACAGGGGGCCGTACGCGCCCGCAACCACCTGAGTTTTCAGCCAGAAACCTGAGCGTTCATGACGGCTGCGGGCGAGCCCTCGGCTATATTGGAACTGATCGCCGGATGACTGTCACAAAGCTTTATGAAGCCGTTAAAATCTTGATCGGCCGCCAGCCGGCGCAATACGGCTGGCCGGAAGCACTGGACCCGGACGCCCGCCTTACCTAAAGAATTGCCATGGCCGTAAACGCATCCCCCGACGACAAGCTTTCCGCCCTCGCCGCCGACAAGATGGTGTCCGCGCGCGAGATGTTCGGCGTCGACACCGACATGAAGGTCCCGGCCTTCTCCGTGCGCGACGAGCATGTGCCGGACATCGACCCGGCCTACCGCTTCGATCCCCAGACCACCCTGGCGATCCTGGCCGGCTTCGCCTTCGACCGGCGGGTGATGATCCAGGGCTATCACGGCACCGGCAAGTCGACCCACATCGAGCAGGTGGCCGCGCGCCTGAACTGGCCCCTGGTGCGGGTCAACCTGGACAGCCACGTCTCGCGGATCGACCTGGTGGGCAAGGACGCCATCGTCCTGCGCGAGGGCAAGCAGGTCACGGAGTTTCGCGAGGGTATCCTGCCGTGGGCGCTGCAACGGCCCATCGCCCTGGTGTTCGACGAATACGACGCGGGCCGGCCGGATGTGATGTTCGTGATCCAGCGCGTGCTGGAGCAATCGGGCCGCCTCACCCTGCTCGACCAGAACCGCGTGATCCGGCCGAACCCCCTGTTCCGTCTGTTCTCGACCACCAACACCATCGGCCTGGGCGACACCACGGGGCTCTATCACGGCACCCAGCAGATCAATCAGGGTCAGATGGACCGCTGGTCGATCGTGGCCACGCTCAACTACCTGTCGCAGGAGGTCGAGGAAGGCATCGTGCTGGCCAAAGTCCCCGGCTACGACAGCGCCGAGGGCAAACGCACGATCGCCGCGATGGTGCGGGTGGCCGACATGACCCGCAACGCCTTCATGAACGGCGACATCTCCACCGTGATGAGCCCGCGCACGGTGATCACCTGGGCCCAGAACGCCGAGATCTTCGCCGGCGACATCGGACTGGCCTTCCGCATGACGTTCCTGAACAAGTGCGACGAGCTGGAGCGCGCGGCGGTGGCCGAGTTCTACCAGCGCGCCTTCGGCCAGGACCTGCCCGAGAGCGCGGCCAGGGTGAAGGTGGCTTAGGCGGCAAGCGAAAGAGCGTAAGCCGCTCTCAAATCGCGCACGAAGTGGGTGTAGGCCGCCGCCTTGGCCGCTTCGTCGGGCAGGCGCAGCAGGTACGACGGGTGCACGGTGACGAAAGCGCGCTCGCCGTTCGGCGTCAGCCCCGCTTCGCCGCGTTCCCTGATCACCGAAACCGGCCGGCCCAGCACCGCCTTGGCCGCCGTGGCGCCCAGCGCCACGATCACCTTGGGCTTGACCAGCCGCCGCTCGTGATCGAGCCACCAGCGACACGCGCTGACCTCGCCGGCGTTGGGCGTCTTGTGCAGGCGGCGCTTGCCGCGAAGCTCGTGCTTGAAGTGCTTGACCGCGTTGGTCACGTAAAAGTCTTCGCGCGGCGCGCCGGCCTCTGCCAGAGCCCGGTCCAGGATCGCGCCCGCCGGGCCGACGAAGGGATGGCCGGCCAGGTCCTCCTGATCGCCTGGCTGCTCGCCCACCAGCATCAGCCGCGCCTGGCGCGGCCCTTCGCCCGGCACGCCCTGGGTCGCGTCGCGCCACAGGTCGCAGCGGCGGCACGCGTTCACGGCGGCGGCGAGCTCGGTCAGGGTGTCAGGCTCGGCGGCGGGATCGAGCGCCGGAACGGCTGAGCGTTGGCGAGCGATGCGCGCGGCGCGCGGCGCGGGCTTGGTCGGATCGGCCTGGACCATGGCGTGCGTGCGCTCCCTCGCCTGCCCCACCAACCCTTGAATGAGCGTGGCCTCGGGCAGGTTGCGCCAATAGCGGCGCGCCATGTGCTGGGTCATGGCCTTGGGGTTGAGCCGCGCGGGGTTGAACACGGCGGAGTAATAGGCGCGCCACAGGTCCTCCAGCCTGTCGTCCGCCGGCGCGGCGTTCGCGATGGGCGGCGAGCTGGTCAGAGCCTGGCCATCCCAATGCACGGCGACATCGGGTGTCAGGATCGAGAAGCGCAGGTTGGCCATGCGACGCACGAAGTAGTCCGCGCTGGCCAGCGCCACGCGATGCGGCGGCTCAAACCAGGCGACATAGGTCTCCTCGGCCTCGCCCTCGACCCGCCGAAAGCGCACGAAGGCGTGCATCTTGTGGATCGCCTGGCGCACCGACTTGGCCATCCTCTGGGCCTCGGCCACCTCGGGATCGGTGACGATCTCGACCAGGCGCGGCTCCTCACGCAGCCGCCACAGCAGCCGGTAGAGCAGGTCCAGCCGATGCGCCGAACGGTGCAGCAGCACCTCGCCGGCCAAATCCAGGAACGCGCGCGGCGCCGTGAACGGCTGGCCGGGCGGCGCGTCGGCGACCTGGCCGTCGAACAGCGCGCCACTGCCCTCGCCCACCCGCCACTGCACGCGGGCTGGTTCGATCCCTGCCAAGCGAAGCCGACGGGCCGATGTGCGCCAGGCGTCGAAGTCGGTCTCGCCGGGCAGGACGACCTCGACCATCAAAACAGCGACAGCTGGTGGGCGGTGGCGCGGCGCGTCTCGGGGGTCAGACGCGCTTTCAGATCGGCGCTGTCGGTCAGGGCCCCGGGCCGCCAGCCCTCGCACACCACGAAGGCCCGCGCGCGTTTGATCGAGCCGGCCAGCCGCGCCAGATCGTCGAGCGTCACGCGCTTGAGGGCGCGTACGCCAATCAGCCTGTCGACCGTCTTGGCGCCCAAACCTGGCACGCGCAGCAGCATGTCGCGCTCGGCCCGGTTCACGTCGATCGGAAAGCGATGGCGATTGGCCAACGCCCAGGCCAGCTTGGGATCGATCGCCGGATCGAGCATGCCGCCGGGCATGCCCTGGGTGATCTCCCCGCGCTCGAAACCGTAGAACCGCATCAGCCAGTCGGCCTGATACAGGCGGTGCTCGCGCATCAGATGCGGCCGCTCGGCCGGCAGGGCGGCGCTGGCGTCGGGGATCGGGCTGAAGGCGGAATAATAGACCCGGCGCAGGCCGTAGGCAGAATAGAGGCTATCGGCGCGCGCCAGCACTTCGGCGTCGGTGGCCGGATCGGCGCCCACGATCATCTGGGTCGACTGGCCAGCGGGCGCGAAGGCCGGCGGGCGCTTGCCGCTGGCGCTGCGATCGCGCGCCGCCTCGCCGTGCAGCCGCACGCGGCCCATCACCCTTTTGATTTCGCCGGTCGATTTCTCGGGCGCGAGACGGCTGAGGCTGGCCTCCAGCGGCAGCTCGATATTGACCGACAGCCGGTCGGCGTAGAGCCCTGCCTCCGCCGCCAGCTCGGGACTGGCGCCCGCCACCAGCTTCAGGTGGATGTAGCCGCGATAGTCGTGGTCCAGGCGCAGGCTCTTGGCCACGCGGTTGAGCTGCTCCTGGGTAAAGTCGGCCGAGCGGATCACGCCGGAGGACAGGAACAGGCCCTCGATATAGTTGCGCTTGTAGAAATCGAGCGTGAGGGCGACCACCTCCTCCACCGAGAAGCGCGCCCGCGCCACGTTGGACGACACGCGGTTGACGCAATAGGCGCAGTCGAACAGGCAGAAGTTGGTCAGCAGTATCTTGAGCAGCGAGACGCAGCGGCCGTCCGGCGTATAGGCGTGGCACACCCCCATGCCGTTGATGGCGCCCACCCCCTTGCCACCGCGCGAGTCCTTCTTCACCCCGCCCGACGAGGCGCACGAGGCGTCGTACTTGGCCGCGTCGGCCAGGATGGAAAGCTTACGCATGAGGCTGGGACTGGGCATGAATCCAGCCTAGTGTTCCCTATTTGTTCACGCAAGCGGAGCCGCAGCTCAATCCGGCGGCTACGGCGCCTTAGCCTCCGCCGCCTTCTGTCCGGCGTAGAACACGTCGATCAGGGCCACGTTGAGCATTACCTCGGACAGCAGGTCAGCGTCGCCCGCCTGGGCCAGGGGGGCGCTGGAGGTCTGGGTGATCGCCCAGCCGCCGGCCACGCCGGCCGCGGCGCGCAGGTAGGTCGGCGGGGTGTGGCGGCCGGCCACTTGGAAGCGCAAAGCCTTCTGGACGGGCGCGTCGCCCCCCTTGTCCCCCGACAGGGTGATGTGCGGGAACTGGCCGGCCAGCGGCTTGGCGCCCGGCGCGGTGCGTTTCACATCGGCCGCGACGGCGGCGAGCGCCTGGTCGAGCGTGGCGTTCGCGCCCGCCAGCTTGGCCGCGCGCAAGGTGACGATGGCGCGATCGCCGCTGTCGAGCACCGAGGTGGTGGTGCAGGCGGCGGACTCGCCCGGCGACGCGCCGGGGGCGGCGTCGAGCACGATGGCGGCCGGACCGTCCGGGGCGAAAACGCACTCCATGCCGCTGGCCTTGTGGCGGACCCTGGGCTCGGCCCCCTCGCTGATGTTGTCGAAGTAGGCCTCTGCGTGGGCGGCGGCGATCAAAGCGTCGGCGCGCGCCTTGGCGGCGGCGGCGACCTCAGGCGTTGGCGGAAGGCTGGTGAGCGCGGACGCGGCCGGCGCGGGCTGAAGCGCGGGGGAAGGCGGCGGTCTGACGTCGGCCCGGCTGGGTCCGGCTGCGGCGGTCACACAGACCGCAACGATCACGCCCGCCCCGCGCGCCGAGCGCCCGATCATCCGTTTCCACCCTACTGACGTCTTACGGCGCATCTCGGGCCTTACTCCCAGACGGCGCAAGCGCTATCTGTGAACGCCATGCCCCAGAGCCCGCAAAATCCCCTGGACCCGTTCAAGCGCGCGCTGGCCTTCGCCACCCGCTCGCTGGCCGAGACGCCGGACCTGGAGGTGGTGTTCTCCAACGAAGGGCCGATGCTCTACGCCAACCGCGCGGTGCTGCCCCATCCGCCGCGCGACCTGCCGCCCAAGGAAGCGGCGCGGCTGCGCGGCCTGGCCGACCAGATGGCCCTGCGGCTGGCGCACCACGACAAGGCGCAGCACGCGCGCTTCAAGCCGGTGTCGCCCGACGCCGGGGCCGCGTTCGAGGCGATCGAGCAGGCGCGCGTCGACGCCATTGGCGCCAACGCCATGGCCGGGGTGAGCGCCAACCTCAAGGTGGCGCTGGAGGCGGGCCTGGAGCGGCGCGGACTGACACGGCCCGAGGCCCTGGGCGACCCGCCGATGGCCGACATCCTGGGCCTGCTGGTGCGCGAGCGCCTGACCGGCGAGGCGCCGCCGGCCCTGGTGCGGCCGCTGGTCGATCTGCTGCGCGCCGACATAGAGGCCAAGGCCGGACGCGACCTGGACCGCCTGACCGCGGTGATCGACGACCAGACCGCCTTCGCCCGCGTCGCCCGCACGGTGCTGCAGGACCTCGAACTGACCGACGCGGCCGACGACGCCCAGTCGCAGGAACTGGAGGAAAGCGACCAGGAGGCGGAAAGGGACGGCCCCAGCGAAACCGACGAGGACGACGGCGACGAAGGCGAGGCCCAGGGCGACACCGACGCGGCCCCGGCCGCCGAGATGAGCGAGCGCGAGTCCGAAGGCGGCGACACGGCCGCGTCCGAGGCGGCGGACGTCGATCCGGAGGGCGGCGCCGAAGAGCCGGCCGAGATGGGCGACGGGGCCAAGCCCGCGCGGCCCAGCCCCTCGGACGACCTGGCCAAGGAGCCGGCCTACAAGGTGTTCACCACCGCCTTCGACGAGGTGGTCACGCCCGACGACCTGGCCGAGCCCGAGGAGCTGGGCCGCCTGCGCGACTACCTCGACCAGCAGCTGTCGAACCTGTCCAACGTCGTCTCGCGCCTGGCCAACAAGCTGCAGCGCCGGCTGATGGCCCAGCAGAACCGCGCCTGGACCTTCGATCTGGAGGAAGGGATGCTGGACGCCGCGCGGCTGACGCGGGTGATCATCGACCCGACCGCGCCCCTCTCATTCAAGCAGGAGCAGGACACCGAGTTTCGCGACACCGTGGTCACCCTGCTGATCGACAATTCAGGCTCGATGCGCGGTCGGCCGATCACCGTGGCGGCGGTGTGCGCGGACGTCCTGGCGCGGACGCTGGAGCGGTGCGCGGTCAAGGTCGAGATTCTGGGCTTCACCACCCGCGCGTGGAAGGGCGGCCAATCGCGCGAGCAGTGGATCAAGGCGGGCAAGCCCCCGCACCCCGGCCGACTGAACGATCTGCGGCACATCATCTACAAGGCGGCCGACGCACCCTGGCGACGGGCGCGCCGCAACCTGGGCCTGATGATGAAGGAAGGCCTGCTGAAGGAAAACATCGACGGCGAGGCCCTGATCTGGGCCCACGCGCGCCTGCTGGCCCGACCCGAGCAGCGGCGCATCCTGATGGTGATCTCCGACGGCGCGCCGGTGGACGACTCGACCCTGTCGGTCAATTCCGGCCACTATCTGGAACGCCACCTGCGCGAGGTGATCGCCGAGATCGAGGCCCTTTCGCCGATCGAACTGATCGCCATCGGCATCGGCCATGACGTGACCCGCTACTACAAGCGCGCCTTGACCATCGTCGACGTGGAGCAGCTCGGCGGCGCGATGGTCGAGCAACTGGCCAGCCTGTTCGAGGAGCAGCCCCGCATGGCCCCCGCCCGCGCCAGCGCGCTCAGCATCGCCAAGCCCGCCCCCCGCGCCGGCCTCGGCCGCACGACCTTGCAGGCGATGGCCGCGGACACGGCCCAACGCTAAGGCCATTTTTCGGCCTGCACACGACGAAAAAGACCCCGGAGATCGCCCTCCGGGGTCTTTTCAAATTCACATCAGCTTGGAGGCTTAGCCGGCGACTTGGGCGGCGAGCTTGGCCTTGACCTGCTTCTTGATCTTCAGGGCGCGGGGCGAGAGGTCCTCGTCGCGCGCCTTGACCAGGAAGCTGTCCAGACCGCCCCGGAAATCCAGGGTGCGCAGGGCGTTGTTGGCCACGCGCAGACGGAAGCTCTGACCCAGGGCTTCGGACTGCAGGGTGGTCACCGCCAGCGCCGGCAGGAAGCGACGCTTGGTCTTGATGTTCGAGTGGCTCACATTGTGGCCGACCAGGGGGCCGGTGCCCGTGAGTTCGCAGCGACGCGACATGGCTAGAACCTTCGACAAAGGCAGAGGGCGCCGAGGACGGGGCCCTGGCGCGGAGCGGGCGATATAGTCCGAAGGCGCGGGCGCGGTCAAGGCGCCGTATGGCCGAGGCCCCAGGAACAGGCCCATCCAAGCGCGGCTGTATGGTTAATGCCGAATCGGACTACTCTATATCGTAGGGAACAAACACTGAATCGGCGCATGTCGCTGATTCGGTCATGATTCGTTTCGTGCGCGTTCCGCCGATCGAGCTTCGCCGTTAACCCCTCGCGCGAATGCATCCCGATTAAACCTCTCTTATGAGCCGCCGCGCTAGGGTCCGCCCCCTAAGCCATTGCGGACCAAGCCGTGTTTTCCAAGGGCCTCCTGGGCTATCTGCCCGCCAACATCCTGCAGGGAATCGTCGGGTTCGCCACGCTGATGGCGTTCACGCGCATCCTGCGGCCCAGCGATTACGGCGCCTATGTGCTGGCGCTCGGCGTGTCGTCCATCGCCTACACCCTGGTGTTCACCTGGATGGAGTCGGCCATGGCCCGCTTCTATCCGGCCGAGCGCAACGCCGATCCGCAAGCGCCCCTGCTCTACGGCACGCTCTACCGGCTGTTCGCCGTGATCGCCGTGCTGTTCCTGGCCCTGCTGGCCGCGGCCGCCGCGCTGTGGCCGACGCAGGGCGCCGATCAGGCCGCGCTGAAATTCGCCGTGGTGGTGGGGCTGGCCGCCAACGCCCCGCGCAGCCTGGTCAAACTGGTGCAGGAACAGCGCCGTTCGATCGGCCGGGTGAGCGCCGCCGCGGGCATCGACATGTTGATGACCGGCGGCGGCTTCGCCTTGGGCCTGGTGTTCGCCTGGCTCGGCTTGAAGGGCGCCGCGCCGCTGGCGGGCTTGGGCGCGATGGCCGTGGTGGTCCTACCCTTCTTCGCGCGCGAGGATTGGGGCCGGGCGTGGAAGGGCCAGTTCAGCGCCGGCGCGGCCAGGGCCTACAGCCAGTACGGCTATCCCATCAGCCTGAGCCTGATCATGACCATCGTGCTCTACACCGCCGACCGGTTCATGATCGCCCACTTCCTGTCGCAGGCGGACGCCGGCGCCTACCACGCCGGATTTTCCATCGCCTCGCGGGTGATCGACGTGATGTTCGTGTGGTTCGGCGCGGCAGGCGTGCCGGCCATGATCAACGCCCTGGAAAACGGCGGCCAGGCCAGCCTGAACGCGGAGGCGCGCCGCCAGATCGTGCTGATGGCCCTGGTGCTGTTCCCCGCCGTCGCGGGCATCATCAGCGTGGCCGCGCCGCTGTCCTCCGTCCTGATCGGCGAGGGCCTTAGGGGCAAGGCGCTGGCGATCACGCCCCTGGTCACCTGCGGCGCCCTGCTGGCGGGCCTGAACAACGGCTATTTCCTCTTGTCTTTCACCCTGGCCAAGAAAACGCGCCTGCTGGTCCTGGCCATGCTGATCCCGGCCCTGGCCAATATCGCGCTCAACTGGGTGCTGATCCCGCGCCTGGGCCTGATCGGCGCAGCCGGCGCCTATCTCGCCAGTTTCGCCATTGGCATAGCCGCAGCCTGGACCCTGGGCCGCAGGGCCCAGCCCATGCCGGTTCCCCTGGTCGACCTGGCCAAGATCGCCGGGGCGGCCGGCGTGATGGCGCTCGCGCTCAGCCTGATCCCGCCGCTGGGCGTGGCGCTGGACCTGGCGCTCAAGCCGGCGCTGGGCGTGCTGATCTACGCCGCCCTCGCCTACGGCCTGGACCTGGGCGGCGCGCGCGGCTTCGCCGACAAGGCCCTGGCGCGGGCGGCGGTGGGCTACAAGCCGATGATGGGCCGGCGATGAAGCTCCACTTCGATCCCGACACCCCCGGCGGCAAGGACATCCTGCTGTTCTACCGCGAACACGAGACCGACCGCTTCATCAAGGGCGACCGTTATCTCAAGCGGCTGGTGCGGCCGCTGTACGACCGCCTGCATCACAACCAGAAGGTCACGGGCTTCGGCGTGTCGTTCAACATGCTCTGCCGGGGTCTGACCGAGGCCGGCTATGTGGTGCATCGCAACCCCTACGCCCTGGCCCGCGCCAACCCGTGCTATCCGGTGGGCGTGATCGGCGGCCCGGCCCTGCTTGAGGACTGGGGCCTGCCCAATCCGGCCATTCTCGGCCCCTCGATCTACGACCAGCCCGGGCAGGCCCCGCGCCTGTTCGACGATGCGCGCTTCCAGACCTACGTGTGCCTGGCCGACTGGATGTACGACCTGTTCGAGACCCAGTACCCGGGCCGCTGCGTCAAATGGTTCGCCGGCATCGACACGGCGGCGTGGCCGGACCTGTCGGCCCAGCCCAAGGACCTGGACTTTGTGATCTACGACAAGGTCCGCTGGGACCACGATCACTACCAAGCCAGCCTGATCGACCCGATCCTGAGCCAGCTTTCGGCGCGCGGGCTGAAGGCCGAGCTGATCCGCTACCGCTTTCACGATCACCAGACCTTCCGCGCCCTGCTCGGCCGCGCGCGCGGTCTGCTGTTCCTGTGCGAGAACGAGACCCAGGGCATCGCCTACCAGGAGGCCATGGCCTCGGGCGTTCCGGTGCTGGCGTGGGACCGGGGCTATTGGGCCGACCCGCAATGGCGCGACCACCTGGCCGCCGCGCCCTGGGCCTCGTCCGTGCCGTTCTTCTCGGCCGAGTGCGGGGAGCGGTTCGTGGGCGTGGAGGATTTCGCGGCCCAACTCGACCGGTTCGTGGCCCGCCGCGCCGACTATCGCCCGCGCGATTACGTCGAGCGCGCGCTCAATATCGCCCTGTCGGGCGAGCTCTACGCCAAGGCCTATTTCGAGGCGGGCGCCAAGGCGGCCAAAAAGGTCGGCAAAGCGGCCGCCTGAGCGCCGCTGAGCTTGCCGACGGCGGCTGAATCCCCCACCTTGCCTGTATGACCGATCGCCCCTCCGGCGCGGCGCCCTCGCGGCTCGTCGCGGTTCTGGGACCGACCAATACGGGCAAGACCCACCTGGCGGTGGAACGCATGCTGGGCCACGCGTCCGGCATGATCGGCCTGCCGTTGCGGCTCTTGGCGCGCGAGGTCTATGACCGGATCGTCAAGCTGCGCGGGCCGCGCGCCGTGGCCCTGATCACCGGCGAAGAAAAGATCGTCCCGCCGCACCCGCACTATTATGTGTGCACCGTTGAGGCCATGCCCCTGAACCGCGAGGTCGAGTTCCTGGCGGTCGATGAAATCCAGCTGTGCGCCGACCCCGAGCGCGGCCATGTGTTCACCCAGCGTCTGCTGCACGCGCGCGGCAAGTTCGAGACCATGTTCCTGGGCTCTGGCTCCATGGCGCCGCTGGTGCGGCGGCTGTTGCCCGAGGCCGAGATCCAGACGCGCGAGCGCTTCTCCAGCCTGACCTACGACGGCTCCAAGAAGCTGACCCGCCTGCCCCGGCGCACCGCCGTGGTCGCCTTCTCCACCGATGCGGTCTACGCCATCGCCGAACTGATCCGCCGCCAGCGCGGCGGGGCTGCGGTGGTGATGGGCAGCCTCAGCCCGCGCACCCGCAACGCCCAGGTGGCCCTTTATCAATCGGGCGAAGTCGACTTCCTGGTGGCGACCGACGCGATCGGCATGGGCCTGAACATGGACGTCGATCACGTCGCGTTCTCGGGCCTGCGCAAGTTCGACGGGCGGCGCACGCGCTGGCTGTATCCGCAGGAGGTGGGCCAGATCGCCGGGCGGGCGGGCCGCTATCGCACCAACGGGACCTTCGGCGTCACCGGCGAGGCCGAGGAGATGGACGAGGCCCTGATCAACGCGGTCGAGACCCATCGCTTCGAACCGGTCGCAGCCGCCGAATGGCGCAACAGCCGCCTGGACTTCGCCTCGCTGTCCGCCCTGATGCGCTCGCTGTCCCAGCCGCCCAGCCGCGAGGGCCTCAAGCTGGCCGAGGAAAGCCTGGACGAAAAGGCGTTGCGCCTGCTGGCCCAGGACAGCGACATCCAGGCCCAATGCCGCAACCGCGAGCACCTACTGCGCCTGTGGGACGCCTGCCAGACGCCGGATTTCCGCAAGCTGTCGTCCGACGAGCACCTGCGCCTGGTGCGCACGCTGTTTGACCACCTGACGCGCGGCGACCGGCGCCTGCCCGAGGACTGGATCGATGGCCAGTTCGCGGGCCTGGACCGCACCGACGGCGACATCGACGCCCTGGCCGCGCGCCTGGCGGGGGTGCGCACCCTAGCCTATTGCGCCAACCGGCCCGATTGGCTGAGGGATCCGGCCCATTGGCAGGGACGCATGCGGGGCCTGGAGGAACGGCTGTCGGACACGCTGCACGAGCGCCTGATGCAGCGGTTCATCGACCGGCGCACCAGCGCTCTGCTGCGCGGCCTGCAGCAGCGCCAGGAGATCCTGGCGGGGGTGAACGACCAGGGCGACGTGACCGTCGAAGGCCATTTCGTAGGCAGGCTGCGCGGGCTGCGGTTCGAACCGGCGCGCGGGGCGTCAGCATTGGAGGACAAGGCGCTGAGGGCCGCCGCCGAGCGGGTGGTGGCGCCGGAGCTGGCGCGGCGCATGGGCAGGCTGGCGCAGGAGCCCGACGACGCCTTCGCCCTTTTGCCCGACGGCATGGTGACCTGGCGCGGCGACGCGGCCGGCCGCCTGGCCGGCGGCGGCCCGATGAAGCCCCGCGTGCGGCTGCTGGCGGAGTTGGGCGCGGCGCCCGCGCGCGAACGGGCGGTGCAGCGGCTGGAGGCGTTCGTGGCGGCCGAGGGTGCGCGCCGTTTGAAAAGCCTGCACAGGCTGGAGGCCGCCACGCGCGGCGGCGCGCTGCACGGCCTGGCGCGGGGCATCGGCTGGAGACTGATCGAGGCGGGCGGGATCATCGACCGGGCGAGCGCGGCGGCGGACATCACAGCCCTGAGCCAGGCCGAGCGCCGTTCGCTGCAGATCGCGGGGGTGCGCTTCGGCGCCTTTTCGCTCTACCTGCCGGGCTTGCTGCGTCCGCCCGCCCTGGCGTTCAGCGCCGCCTTCGCCACCGCCGATGACCGCGACTGGGCGGCCGCGCCCGACCGCATCTCGCCCCTCCCCCAGCCCGCGCCCTCGCCGCGCGCCCTGGCCCGGCGCGGTCTGCGCGCGGTCGGCGCTCTGGCGGTTCCGGTCGAGGCGCTGGAACGGCTGGATCAGCTTCTGCGCGCGGCGCCCCGCCGCCACGGCGGCCAGGCCCTGACCCCCGAGGCCCTCGCCGCTCTGGGCTGGAGCGAGGCGGAGGCGCGCGCGGTCATGCGCGGCCTCGGGTTCACGCCGCTGGCCAAGACCGCGCCCGGCGAGGCCAGCGTATGGCGTCGGCGGCGCAAGGCCGTCCCCGATGCGCCGGCATCCGCCCCGCCCGAGGGTTCGCCGTTCGCCGCCCTGGCGGCCTTGAAGCCCGCGCCGGCCGCCCACGCCAAGCCGCGCCGCCGCAGAGCGCCTCGCCCGGGGCGCGTCAAGACCGGCTCGTGAGCGAGGACGCCGGCAGTTGCCGCCTGGACGTGTGGCTGTGGCGCGCGCGCTTCTTCAAGACACGTTCGCTGGCCGCGCGCTTTCTCGAGGAGGGCCGCCTGCGCGTCATCCGGCCGGGCGCCGAGCCCCTGCGCGTGGACAAGGCCAGCCGCACGATCCGGCCCGGCGACGGCCTGGTGTTCGCCATCGGCGGGCGCCTGATCGATATCGAAGTGCGGGCTCTGGGCGAGCGCCGCGGACCGGCCGATGAGGCGCGCGCGCTGTATTCGGATGACCTCGCCCATTGACAAGCGGGGTCCTCGACTGCATGTCCGGGGCCGCAAAACCGCCTGCCGCCAGAGTCGAATACGAGAGCCTCGATGACCTACATCGTCATGGATCCATGCGTTAAGTGCAAGTTCATGGACTGCGTCGAGGTGTGCCCCGTCGACTGCTTCTACGAAGGCGAGAACTTCCTGGCCATCAATCCGGACGAGTGCATCGACTGCGGCGTTTGTGAGCCGGAGTGCCCGGTGGACGCGATCAAGCCGGACACCGAGGACGAAGCCGACGGCAAGTGGCTCAAGATCAACGCTGAATACGCCAAGGTCTGGCCGAACATCACCATCAAGGGCGAACCGCCCGCCGACCGCGCGCAGTTTGAAGCGGAAACCGGCAAGTTCGAGAAGTATTTCAGCGAAAAGCCCGGCAAGGGCTCCTGATCCTTCGCGCACTGCTAAGCTGGCCTCCGGCGCCAAACGCTTCACTTCCCTGTACATTTGTGTTAATGTCGCAGGCGACGCGTTGAGAACGGCTGTGTTCTCGCGAGCGTCCAGCTTACATCGCGCTCCCACGCGCCAAAGAAGGCGAAGAGTGTCTTAGAGACCTTTGTGAATGCCACCGCTCAACCCCGCCCTCATCGGCGGGGAAGGTATGGTATTCGCCAAACAGATCACGGACGGAAACGCGTTTCCACGGTGGGACCACTCTAGAAAGGTTTGTCCATGAACAAGACCGGTCATGATTTCTCGATCGGAGATCACGTTGTTTACCCTGCGCACGGCGTCGGCCGGATTCAGGGCATCGAAACGCAAGAAGTGGCGGGCCTTTCGCTTGAAGTTTACGTGATCACCTTCGACCACGAGAAAATGACCCTGCGCGTTCCCACCCGTAAAGCCAAGACGGCCGGGCTGCGCCCGCTGGCGGCCAACGACGTGGTCTCGCAAGCGCTGACGACCCTGAAGGGCCGCGCGCGCGTGAAGCGCACCATGTGGAGCCGCCGCGCCCAGGAATACGAAGCCAAGATCAACTCGGGCGATCTGATCTCGATCGCCGAGGTGGTGCGCGACCTGCACCGGGCCGACAACCAGCCCGAACAGTCCTATTCGGAGCGCCAGCTCTATGAATCGGCGCTGGACCGCATGGCCCGCGAAGTGGCCGCGATCGAGCGCATCGACCGCGACGCCGCGATCGGCATCCTCAACAAGTCGCTGTCCAAGGCCGCCTGAGCCGCCGCAACCAGCGCTGAACGTCAGACGCCCCGGTTCGCCGGGGCGTTTTTCGTTTGAGGGTCAGGCCGGCTGTTTGAGCCGCTCGATCTGTTCGGGATGATCCAGCGTCAGCCACGCGCCGGCCGCGCCGCGGCGCACGTCGCCGCGCACCCGCACCAGCTTGCCTTTGAGCCCGTCGGGCGCCACGCCAGCGGCCGGGAACTGCGCGGCGGCGGCCGGGGCGATCTCGGCCTTGACCCAGCGCTCCAGGTCGAGCGCGCGGCCGTAAGGCGTGTTGGGCAGATCGGTGACGCGGCCCTCGATCACCTGGAAGCCGAACGGATCCGCCGCCACCTCCTGCGGCAGTCGCACGCGATAGGCCAGCAGCGTCCACAGCCCGCGCTTGGCCTTGCGCGCCCGCGCCTCGGCGTCGAGCATGGGCAAGGCCAGCGCCCGGTTGTCGGCATAGGTCCGGACCCGCGCGGCGCCCTGGTCGAGCATGGCGCCCTGCACCCACTGACCGCTCTTGCTCAGGCGCAGATGCGCCAGGGTGCGGCCGTAGGAGTCCTGACGCGCCCCGCCGAACAGCAGCTGCACCGTCTGACCGGCCACCAGGTCGCTCAACGCCATCTGCGCCTCGGCCGCGTAGATGTCCCGGCCATAGGGCGCCTCGATCCCGGCCAGCCGGACGACCTGCCCGCCCTCCAGCGCCACGCTGTCGCCGCTGCGCGCCAACGCCACCTTGGCGACCGGCCCCGCGATCAGTTGCTCCAGCCCCGGCCCGCCGCATCCCTCAAGCCCCAGCGCCGCGGGTAGGACCGCGCCGGCTAGGGCGAGCAGGTCGCGCCGGAGAAGGCAGGTCGAAGACGGGTCGCGGGGCAGGTCCATGGAACGCCTCGGGCTGGGAACCGACAGCTTTCTCGACCCGGCCGCGCTTGTAAACACCCGCCCGGCTTGGCGCCGCGCGCCGGTCTGGGCTAATCAGGGCGCGGAGTCTCCGTAGCTCAGCCGGATAGAGCACAGGTTTCCTAAACCTGGGGTCGCGTGTTCGAGTCACGCCGGGGACGCCATTCCGCCCAGCCGGCCCGGCGCAGAGGCGGCCGGCCTTTTGCTTAAGCCGCTGTGAGTATTTCAGGTTTGGCGGTTGCCGGCCGGGTCACTACCTGTGCTGCGCTCCAGGGGCCCGGCCCCGTCATCGTCAGCAAGCCGCCTTTTCATGAGCCACCGCACCCTTACCCACCTGCAGCGACTGGAAGCCGAGAGCATCCACATCATGCGCGAGGTGGCGGCCGAGGCTGAAAAGCCCGTCATGCTCTATTCGGTGGGCAAAGACAGCGCGGTGATGCTGCATCTGGCGCGCAAGGCCTTCTACCCCTCGCCCCCGCCCTTCCCGCTGCTGCACGTGGACACCACGTGGAAGTTCAAGGACATGTACGCCCTGCGCGACCGCATGGCGCGCGAGAGCGGCATGGAGCTGATCGTCTATCAGAACCCTGAAGCCAAAGAGCGCGGCATCAACCCGTTCGACCACGGCTCGCTGCACACCGACCTGTGGAAGACCGAGGGGCTGAAGCAGGCGCTGGACAAGTACGGCTTTGACGCGGCCTTCGGCGGGGCGCGGCGCGACGAGGAAAAGAGCCGGGCCAAGGAGCGCATCTTCTCGTTCCGCTCGGCCAACCACCGCTGGGACCCCAAGAACCAGCGGCCCGAGCTGTGGCGGCTGTACAACGCCAAGAAGGCCAAGGGCGAGAGCATCCGGGTGTTCCCGATCTCCAACTGGACCGAGCTGGACATCTGGCAATACATCCACCTGGAGGACATCCCCATCGTGCCGCTGTACTTCGCCGCCCCCCGGCCGACGGTCGAGCGCGACGGCCTGCTGCTGATGGTCGATGACGACCGCTTCCGGCTCAAGCCCGGCGAAGTCCCGGTGGAACGCTCGATCCGCTTCCGCACCCTGGGCTGCTATCCCCTGACCGGGGCGGTGGAGAGCCACGCGGAGACCCTGCCCGAGGTGATCCAGGAGATGCTGCTGACCACCACCTCCGAGCGCCAGGGCCGCGCCATCGACCACGACCAGAGCGCCAGCATGGAGAAGAAGAAGCAGGAGGGCTATTTCTGATGGACACCCCCGTGCTGGACAAGGCCTACCAGGCCTCCGATCTGGTCGCCCAGGACATCGACGCCTATCTGGAGCAGCATCAGCACAAGAGCCTGCTGCGCTTCATCACCTGCGGCTCGGTGGATGACGGCAAATCGACCCTGATCGGGCGGCTGTTGTACGATTCCAAGATGATCTTCGAGGATCAGCTGGCCGCGCTGGAGGCCGACTCCAAGCGTGTGGGCACCCAGGGGCAGAACATCGACTTCGCCCTGCTGGTCGACGGCCTGGCCGCCGAGCGCGAGCAAGGCATCACCATCGACGTGGCCTACCGCTTCTTCGCCACCGACAAGCGCAAGTTCATCGTGGCCGACACCCCCGGCCACGAGCAGTACACGCGGAACATGGTGACGGGCGCCTCGACCGCCGACCTGGCCGTGATCCTGATCGACGCGCGCAAGGGCGTGCTGACCCAGACCCGGCGGCACAGCTATCTGGTCAAGCTGATCGGCATCCGCCACGTGGTGCTGGCGGTGAACAAGATGGACCTGATCGGCTACGACCAGGCCAAGTTCGACGCCATCGTCGAGGACTACCGCCAGTTCGCCGCCTCGATCGGCATCGAGAGCTTCCTGGCCATGCCCATCTCCGGCATGGTCGGCGACAATATCGCCAGCCGCTCGGCCAACACGCCCTGGTATGCCGGCCCGACCCTGATCGACCACCTGGAAACGGTCGAGCTGGACGTCGAGGCCGACCAGGACAAGCCCTTCACCTTGCCGGTGCAGTGGGTCAACCGGCCCAACCTCGACTTCCGCGGCTTTTCCGGCCTGATCGCGACCGGGACGGTGCGCGTGGGCGACGCGGTGCGCGTGCTGCCGTCGGGCAAGACCTCGACTGTGTCGCGCATCGTCACCCTGGACGGAGACCTGGACGAAGCGGTGGCCGGCCAGTCGGTCACCCTGTGCCTGGCTGACGAGATCGACTGCTCGCGCGGCGACGTGCTGGCCAAGGCCGACGCCCCGCCCCAGACCGCCGACCAGTTCGAGGCGACGATCGTGTGGATGGCCGACGAGGCGATGCTGCCCGGCCGGCCCTACTGGCTGAAGCTGGGGACCCAGACGGTCACCGCCAATATCCAGGCCCCCAAGTACCAGATCAACGTCAACAGCCTGGAACACGTGGCGGTCAAGACGCTGGAGCTGAACGCCATCGGCGTGGCCAACCTGTCGACCGACCGCACCATCGCCTTCGAGCCCTACGAGGCCAACCACGACCTGGGCGGCTTCATCCTGATCGACAAGCTGACCAACGCCACCGTGGCCGCGGGCATGCTGCACTTCGCCCTGCGGCGCAGCCAGAACATTCACCGCCAAGCGCTTGATATCACGCGTGAAGCGCACGCGGCGCTGAAGAACCAGACCCCGGCGGTGCTGTGGTTCACCGGCCTGTCGGGCGCGGGCAAGTCGACCATCGCCAACCTGGTCGAGAAGAAGCTGGTGCGGATGAACCGCCACACCTTCCTGCTCGACGGCGACAACGTGCGTCACGGCCTCAACAAGGACCTGGGCTTCACCGATGCCGACCGCGTCGAGAACATCCGGCGTATCGGCGAGGTCGCGCGTCTGATGACCGATGCCGGCCTGATCGTCCTCACCGCCTTCATCTCGCCCTTCCGCGCCGAGCGCGAGATGGTGCGCCAGATGATGGCGCCGGGCGAGTTCTTCGAGATCTTCATCGACACGCCCCTGGCCGAGGCCGAGCGGCGCGACGTGAAG
>DATKPD010000003.1:0-68860 GCA_035524315.1 Caulobacteraceae bacterium | reverse complement strand
CCCAACCGGCCGGGCTGGGCGCTGTCCGGCTCGTTCGTGAAGAACTTCGCCCTGTCGCCCGATGTGCACGCGGACCGGACCATCACCTTCCGCATCGTCGCGCCGACCGCACCTGTGGTGAACCTGATCTTCGCCGACCACGGCTATCCCATGACCAAGGACGACAAGGGCGTGTGGAGCGCGACGCTCGGACCGTTCGAGCCCGACATCTACGGCTATTCGTTCGACATCGGCGGCGCCAACGTGAACCCCGACGCGGTCGAGGTGCCCGGGAATCCAACGCCGCGCTACGACGAGCTGCAGGACGCGCCCCACGGCTCGATGACCTTCCGCACCTATTCGTCCAAGATCCATGGCATGCAGCGGACGTTCCGCGTGTACCTGCCGCCGCAGTACTATTCCGAGCCGCACCGTAAATTCCCGGTGCTGTACTTCTTCTATGGCCTGGACGATCCCAACTGGACCAGCCAGGGCAAGATCGACGTGGTGATGGACAACCTGATCGCCGCGCACAAGGCCACCCCAATGATCGTGGTCGAACCCAACAGCTGGATCCACGGCGAGACCGTCCTGCAGCGCCAGCCCTATGCCGACAAGGCGACCACCAAGGAGGCCCAGGCCGGCTTCTCTTCCAGCGCCGAGACGGTGGCGGTGCTCGAGAAAGAGCTGCCGCAGGAGATCATGCCGATCATCAAGCGGGACTACCGCGTCTATACCGACCGGGCGCATACGGCGATCGCGGGCCTGTCCTACGGCGGGGGCACGGCGTTCGGCATCGGCATGCGCCACCTCGGTTGGTTCGACTATGTCGGCGAGTTCTGCACCGGCACCTTCGGCGGCCTGGACAACCCCAAGGACGGCTACATCTCCTACGCCATCCCTTACGACGCCGAGAGCATCGCGCCCGGCATCTACAAGAACCTGGTCAATCCCGCGACCAAGCCCAAGCTGTTCTACATGGGCTGCGGCGAGCAGGATCCCCGCAGGCCGTTCCAGGAGAAGGCCTTGGCCGACTTCAGGGCGCACGGCATCGATCCGGTGTGGCAGGTCTATCCCGGCGCCCACGAGTGGAAGTACTTCCGCCGCGCCTTCGCCGACTTTGCGGGCCGCATCTTCAAGTAGAGCCTTCCAGAGCGGCCAGCGTCGAGTTGAGGCCGTCCTTGTCGGCGTAGCAGCCTTGCAGCCAGCGCTGGCCGGCGCTGCTGAACGCGGTCCTGGCGTGCAGCACGCGCAGATTATCGACCACGAACAGGTCGCCTGGCATGAGCTGAAAGCGGATGTGGAGGGCCGGGTCGTCGACCAGCGCGGCCATGGCCCGGTAAGCCGCGTAATAGGCCGCCATGTCGTCATAGGGGATATCGACCAACGGGGCAGCTGAGCGGTTGTTGAACCGCACCGACAGCAACTCGCCGTCCGGACCCAGTTCGATCAGGGGGCGTTTTGAGCGCAGCCTTACGCCCTGCGAGCCAGCGTAGTCGAACCGGGCGCAGTAGCGGGTCAGCAAGGCGAACCCCGCGGGGCTTTGGCTCTGCAGGCGCTCGACGATCTTGAATCCGTCGACCACCACCGACTCCCCGCCCTCCACAGTGTTCTGCAGGCACGCCAAGATCTGCAGACCGGGAGCCGGGTCGCGGTAGGGATTGTCCGTGTGCGCCTGCAGGCCAAGGTTGGTGTAGGCCAGATTGCTGGCGTTGGTTTGGGCGCGCACATCGAAGGCGCGGCCGTAGTTGGTCTCGCGCACGTAGCCGAACAGTCCGGCCGCCTCGCACGCCACACCCTCGGTCGCGGGCGCTCCGGTGAGCCGGGCGAATCCGTGGCGGCTCAGCCCTGACAGCCAAAGCCGCCGCGCGTTGAGGTCGTCCCGCACCGCGCCATAGGCCTGGGGTGGGGCGATATCGCCCAGGGCCGCGTCCCACCGGGTGATCGCCGCTCCGGTCCAACCGGGCGCGAGCGGCGGTGGCCGGTCGTAGGCGTGGGCGAGCAGCCAATCGGCGTCGAAGGCGATGGTCTTGCCTTCGGGCGCGAAGGAGAGGTGCAGCGCTTGATCCATCCACTGCGCATCCACGATGCGGATGTCGGCGGGAAGGTCCGACAGGGTGATCAGCTTCTGTCCGTTGACCGGGCTGCGGGTCGCGGAATCCTGGGCGTTGTCGCGCAGCCAGACCGCGTGAAAGCGGCGTCGCTCGCCGGCGAGCTCCACTTCGAGGGCGTCGCCATCATCGAGGATTTTCGGCGGTGTCCGCGCTGGCATGCCCGCCTCGGTGGCTTACGCCGCCGGGGAGGCGAGGGGTTCGGCGCCCGTGGCCGCCGCCGCTGTGCGGACCTCGGCGGTGCGGCGGTAAAAATAGAGCCCGGCGATCGCCGTCGCCACGGCCCCCAGGACGCTGGTCACATAGGCGCCGACGGTGAAGAACTGCAGCCAGTTGAGCTGGCTCTGGCCCAGGTTGCGCCACAGAAGCAGGGCCACGCTGCCCATGTAGCCGAAGGAGTCGGCGACGTAGATGAGAAACCCCGCGTTGGCGACACGGCCGCTGGCCGCCACAAGGCGATCGAATAGGACCGCGTTGATCGGGTTGTAGGCGATATAGAGCCCCGAGCCCGCTAGGATCACCCACGCCAACGGCGGGATCAGATGCGCCTGGAAGGCCGCCGTGGCCACCCCCAGCAGCACGAAGCCGCCACCGATCATCGCGTGGATCACCATCAAGGCGCGGCGGTTGTTGCGCACCATGATCACCCCGGCCATGCCGATCAGGGCGATGAACGCGACCGGGACTTCACTGGCCGAAAACATCGCCGCCTGTCCGCCATAGCCCAGCGCGGTCCAGATTTCGGCGGCGAAGTTGTCGCGGAAATCGCGGAAGGCGGTGAGCAGGATATAGGCGAAGACGATGGCGATCAGGCCGGGGGCATAGGCCTTGAGGAACGCGCCGCGCTGGGCGCCCGTCATCGGCGCGCGCCGCACGCGCTCGGCCTCGTCGCGTGCGCTGGGCGGCGGAAGTTGGCTCAGCAGCCAGGTCGAGACGAACAGGAGGGGCATGAACAAGGCGCCGGTCGCCGCCGGCATCCAGAACGGGTCCACATGCCCGGCGTCCATCAGCCAGGCGCCGACCGATTTGACCACGCCCGAGGAGAGAATGAAGCTGGCGCACAGGATCGAGGCCAGGACCTCGGACACGCGCCGGCCCTCCATGAAACCGTAGACCAGGCCCCAGATCATGCCGAGCGGCAGGCCATTGACGAACAGGGCGATCACGTTCCACGGCGCCGGGATCAGGGCGAAGGCGATCAGCGCCAGCCACGATGCGCCGACCAGGCCAATGATCGCCCAGGCGCGATGGCGCGGATCGATCTCGGACACCAGCTTGACGCCGATGAACTTGGACAGGGCGTATCCGGCCACCTGGGCGATCACCAGGACCACCTTGTAGTCGAGAGGGAAATGCCAGCCGGGCACGTGATCGTAGGTCGCGGCCGTGAAGGGCTTGCGGAAGGCGTACATCGCGAAATAAGCGCTGAACCCGGCCAACCCCGCCACCAGGGTGAACACCGTTGGGTGGGCCCGGCTAAGGGCGCGTCGCACGAAGGTGCTCAAGGTCGATGTCTCCCGCTCCGGTCTCCTTGTATGGCCCTGTTGTGACAGTCGTTGTGACGCCCGAGCGGGGAGCAGGCGCCGGCGGTACAGCCCCTGCCGATCATCCACGGACGCATGGGGCAGGCGATTCTTATCCGCTAACGCGTCCGCGGGGACGCACTATCCGCCCAGGCTCACGCTCCTGCGGATGTCGCGCGACGAGGCGCCGACCATCAGCTTGCGCGCGCCGGCGACCTTGACCCAACCCTTGGCCCTGACCGACCAGTATTGGAAGCGCCGCGCCGGCAAGGTCAGTTGGACCCGCCGGCTCTCTCCTGCTTTCAGGTGCAATCGGGTGAAGCCGACCAGGGCGCGCGGCGCGACCTGGCCGTCGGCGGGCGGAAGGGCGGGCGCGCCGAGATAGAGTTGGGGAACTTCGTCGCCATCGGCCGGTCCGGCGTTCTTGACGCGGAACGTCACCGATACCGCGCCCTTGGCGGCCGGGCTGACCTTCAGTTCCGAATAGTCGAACCGGGTGTAGGATAGGCCATACCCGAACGGGAACAGAGGCTGAATGCCCTGGCTGTCGAACCAGCGATAGCCGACCATGATGCCTTCCGAATAGACGGTCTTGCCGCCGACCCCGGCCGAGGCGCGCTCGGGATGGGCGGGGTCCTCGGCCACGTTGTCGGCCAGGCGCACGGGCCAGGTGAAGGGCAGGCGGCCGGCCGGATCGGCCTTGCCGGTCAGGATGTCAGCGGTGGCCCAGCCGCCTTCGTCGCCCGGGAACCACATCTGGACCACCGCCTTGACCTTGGCCAGCCAGGGCATGGCCACAGGCTCAGCGGTATTGAGCACCACGATGGTGTTGGGCGCGGCCGCGGCGATGTCCTCGATCAGCGTGTCCTGGTCCCCGGGCAGCCCGAAGGCGGGCCGGTTCCGGCTCCAGGCGAACACCACCACCGTCTTGGCCGCCCGGGCTGTGGCGATCGCCGCGTCGTAGTCGGCCTGCCGCTTTTGCGGCGTCACCCACGCCAGCCGGACCTGGACCGGGACGCCGGAATCGTCGCCCGTGAGCGTGATGGTGATCGGATGCGGGCCAGCCGTCAGCGCGTATTCGACCCGTTCGTTGTCCAGGCCGTCGGTGGTGGGTACGATGTTGTCCTGGCCGGGCTGAAGCACATTGCCATGCAGGGCTAGGCCCGAGGTCGAGGCCGCGGGCTTGCCGTCGAGGGTCATGCGCGCCGAGCCGCCGATCACCTGCAGGTGCAGGCGGTATCGCCTCGCGGCCGGGATGTTCAGTTCGCCGCTCCAGACGTAGTTGCCGCCGGCGGGCAGGGGCGCGCCGGCCTTGACCGTGTGATCGAGTTGCGCGTCGACCGTGCCGTCGGCCCTGACCAGTCCCGGGGCGCCGGCGTGCGACAGGACGGAGGCGGGCACGGGCGCGCCGTCCATATCGTCGGCGACCGCGTACGCGACCTTCATCCCGGCCGCGCGCAGAGCCTGTACCGGGCTGACCTGGCGCTCGATGTGGCCCAGCGCCTTCTCGCCCACCATGCCCACGGCCATCAACTGGCCGCCGCCCGGTCCGATGACGGCCACGTCGGATTGCGCCGGTCGCAGCGGCAAGGCGCCGTCGTTCTTGAGCAGCACGGCGGCGTCCTCGCCCGTCTTCAGCACCGTCGGGGCCGCCTGCTCGGCCGGATCGCCCGTCGTCGCTTGGCTGGGCGCCTTGTCCAGATAGCCGAAGCGCTCGTATTCGTGGAGGATATGGCCCGCCGCCCGAGTGATGTCGGCCTCGCTGGCCTGGCCCGAGGCGATGGCGTCGAGCAGGCCGGTGGACACTTCGGCGGGCTGAGGGGCGCGGGCGCGGTAAACCGAGGGCTCCTCAGGATAGATCCCGCCCGCGAAGGCGAACAGGTTGGGTGGGCGCACCGGCGGCGCGACGGGGCGGGCCGACATGAACGCCGTCTTGCCCGGCGTACCCGGCATTTCCATGTCCAGGCCCTTGGCCACGAAGTCCGACGCGTGCACCGCGCCCCAGTCGGAGGTGACGAAGCCCTTGAAGCCCAGTTCCTTGCGCAGAATCCCCTCGAGCACAGCGTCCGAGCCGCACGCGTAGGGCCCATTGATCCTGTTGTAGGAGCACATCAGCGACGATACGCCAGCGTCGACCACAGCCTTGAACGGAGCGACGTAGATTTCACGCAGCGCCTGGGGGCCGACCTCGACGTTGTCGGCGCCGTCATAGGCGATGAAGTGCTTGGCCTGGGCCATCACGCCCTGGCTCTGGATTCCCTGAACCATGCCGGCCGCGATGGCGCCGGTCAGCAGCGGGTCCTCGCCATAGGTGTTGTAGGCGCGTTCGAACAGCGGATCGCGGTGGATATTGATGAAGGGCTCCAGCACGATCTGTTGACCGCGGGCCTTGGCGCTGCGCCCGATCGCGACGCCGTTCGCGCGCGCGTCCTCCACGCTGAAGGTGGCGGCCAGGGCCATGGTCGCCGGAAAGGCGGTCGCGGGCAGCCGGGTGAGAACGCCGGGCGGACCGTCGGTCAAGCGGACGGGCGGAATACCGTATTTGGCCAGGCCCGGCAGATAGCCGGCCTGACCCTGGTCGGTGGCGGCGGGCTCGGCGACGCCGTGGATCAGGGCGATCTTGTCTTCCAGCGACATTTTCGCCAGCAGGGCGTCGACGCGCGCGCTGCCCGACGTTTCGGCCGGCCACGCCAGCCCGCATGACAGGGCGGCGAGCATCGCCCCAAGGCCCAAGACCTGGACGGCGCGGTCGCGGTTCGGTCGCGGTTTCATTCGGTCGCCCATCGTTTGGATGCCCTAAAGCTCGCGAGTGTTAGCAATGCCCCGCTTTTGCGCCATCGGCTAGCGGCTGCTGGCCAGCGGACGCGAGGCCCTGGAAATCTAGCGCGCTTTAAGCGCAACGATTCAACCCCTCACGGTTTGCAACTTTGGAGCACAGGTCTGGCAAATACAGTCACGAATAGAGAACGCCGTTCGCGAAATCGCAGAGGGCAGATCAAGTGATGTCGGGGTGTTTATATGAAGTTTTAACCGCCAAGGGTTTCCTTGACCGCCTCTCCGCCTTGAGACGCTATATGCGGAGCGGAACCAGGGCGGGAATAGACAGCTTTGTCGACGCGCGGCAAAATCAATCGGAGCGCCTCGAGCGATCGGACCATTCGCAGTCTGATCAGCCTGACGTCCAATGCGTCGTCATCGCGGACGTTGAATTTGATCGCCACCTGGGTGCGGAACGCGGAAGACCCGGGCTACCAACAGGCGCCGTTTTTCAATAACTCGACCCTCAATCGCTGCATCATCGTCAAGCACCGCTTGCGCAGCGACGAGCTTGAATTGTTCAATGACGGCAGGGCGTCCTCGACCAAGATCATCCTGCCGATCGACCCGACGAACTTGTCTGCGGGCGGCCAATCGTTCTTCGTCGGCCAGGTCGGCTATCGCGAGATCGTCGCCAAGCTCTTCAACGGATCTGTCGAGGCGCTACAGCATGACGAGGGCGTGCTCGCGGCGCTTGACTCGCTGCCGTCCCTCGATCCGTTCCTGCTGCGCGAGCGCCTGCGTCAGGGCGGCTTCACGCCGGACCAGTGCTACTTCGAGATCAGCGACGCGGACGCCGCGCGCATGTTCAAGTTCGCCCGCGACGAAATCGCGCCGCTCATCAGCATGGCCTTCGGCGACACGGGGGAACTGCACGCCGAAAAGCTATCCAAGCTGGCCTCGAGGATCTTGGAGAACGATGGCGGCGAGGAGTTGGAGCCTCTGCGCGCGGGGCTTGGCATGAGCAAATCGGAGTTCACCGAGGGCGCCTTCTGTTGGAAGGGCTTCATCTACTACAAGTGGCTGCTGATGGATCTACTTCCCAAGATCAATCCCTTGGCCACCGAGATTTCGAAGGTGCGTATCGTCGGCGTCGCGGGGCAGGACGACCGGGCCTACATCCGCTCGGCCGGCGCGCATATCTGCAAGGCGATGTTCCAATCCTGCGCGGCGGTGAAGGCGGCGCTCAAGGTCTATGACGAGGCCTATGCCGGCATGACGCGCGACAAGGAGCCGAAGCTGTTCCGGGAATTCCTGCTCAAGGCGCCGGACATGTTCCAAGAACTTGGAGAGCACCTGGGCAGCGTCCAGCATGTCATGAGCTTCTGGCGATTCCGTTTCCCAAGCGGCGCGCCGCTGCGGGCCGGCGCCGAGGAGCTGGTCGATCTGTTCACTGATTTCGAGGCCAATTTTACGGCGCCAGCCGCGGACTGACGGCCGCGACGTGTTGGCGCGCGGCGAATCCCGGCGCAGGTTCGCGCCATGCCCACTGCCGACGCCGCGATCCGCGCCAAGCGCAAGCTGACCAACCGCCTGATCGCCGCCCACGACGCGGCGCGTCTGCGTCCGCACCTGACCGACGACATGGTGATGATCGTCGGCGACGGCGACCTGATCCAGGGCGCGGATGCGGTGGTCGCGGCCTTCGCCGCCCAGTTCGCCGACCCGGCGTTCATTGATTATGCGCGCACGACCCAGGCGGTCGACTTGGCGGCCGATGGACGCCGGGCCGCCGAAGCCGGGCGCTGGGTCGGGCGCTGGAAGGACGGGGTCGCGATGAGCGGCGTCTACATGGCCGCGTGGCGCGAGTCCCGGGGGCAATGGCTGCTGGAGCGCGAACTCTACGTCACCCTTGGGCCCTCGGCTTGAATCCTACGGCTGAGGGGGCCGGGCGCCGACAACCCGCGCGCGGATCGCTTGAAAGGGATCACGGTAACCCGCTATTCAATGCCGCGCTTGAACGCCTTGCCGGCATTTTTTCGCGACCATAAGAAACAGCGCTGGGCCGCGGCTCGGCAAAAGGGGGAACATGTATCGGGGACCTGTCTTGGCCGGCGTGCTCGGTTGCGCCGCCATCCTGGCGACGACTTGCGACGTGTCCGCCCAAGCGCCAGCGAGTCCACCCCCATCGGCGGCGTTTGTCGGGCCGGCCTCTGGGCCCCCGGTTCCGGAAATCCCATTCGACGCTGTCAACTTCCTGAAGCCGCCGGCCGACATGCACCTGGGCGAGATCGCCGGCGTGGCGGTCAACTCGCAGGGTCATGTGTTCGTGTTCCAGCGCGGCAATACGGCTGGGCCAGCCTATGGCGCGGCGGCCGCGCAGCTGTTGGAATTCGACGCCGACGGCAAGTTCGTGCGCGAGATCGGCAAAGGGCTGTACGCTTGGTCCTTCGCCCACGCGGTGCGGATCGATCCACAAGGTAACATCTGGGCCGCCGACAAGGGCTCGGACATGGTGATCAAGTTCGACCCCGCCGGCCGGGTGCAGATGGTGTTCGGCCGCAAGGTCGAGGCCACGGCGCCGGAGGCGCATCCGCTCGACCATCCCTCGCCGCCGCTGCCGGCGGTCGACGGCTATTTCCGCCAGGTCACCGATATGGCCTGGGACAGCCGGGGCGACACCTACATTTCGGACGGCTACATCAATTCACGGGTGGCCAAGATCGCGCCCGATGGACGCTGGCTGACCTCCTGGGGCTCCTACGGCAGCGGTCCTGGGCAGTTCAACCAGCTGCACTCTATCGCCGTCGATGGCCAAGACCGGGTGTACGTGGCCGACCGGTCCAATCGCCGGATCCAGGTGTTCGACACCGATGGCAAGCTGCTCAGGATCATCACCATCCGCGTGCCCTTTCCCGACGACGCGCCCGTGCCGATTGGCAATCGGCCCACGCTGTCCAGCCCCGGATATCTTTTGCCGGGCGCGCCCTGGGCCCTGTGCATCACGCCCAAGGGCGCGGGCCCTCAGGTGCTCTACGCCGCTGACGTCTGGCCGGGCCGCATCTACAAGCTCAGCCTCGACGGCCAGGTGTTGGGGTGGCTGGGGGGCGCCGGCAAGCAGCTGAAGCAGTTTGGCTGGATTCACGAAATGGCCTGTCCTTCCGAAAATCAGCTTTACGTCGCCGAGGTGTTGAACTGGCGCGTGCAGAAGCTGACCCTGCATCCGGTGCATTGATGACGACGCGGCCTCACATGGGACTGGTGGTCGGCGCGTCCGCCGCGGCCAGCGCCTTCGAATGGTACGATTTCTACATCTTCGGCACGCTGGCCGAGATCATATCGGCCAAGTTCTTCACCGGCCTGCCGCCCACGGCGGGCTATATCGCCGCCCTGGCGCTGTTCGGGGCAGGCTTCGCCTTCCGACCGCTGGGGGCCTTGATCTTCGGGCGGGTCGGCGACCGGATGGGCCGCAAGAGCGCCTTTCTGATCACCGTCATGATGATGGGCGGCGCGACCTTCGCCATGGGGCTGCTGCCGACCTACAACCAGATCGGTGTGTGGGCCTCGGCTCTGGTGATCCTCTGCCGCATCGTCCAGGGCACGGCCTTGGGCGGGGTCTACGGCGGCGCGGCCATCTCGGTGGCGGAACATGCTCCACCCGGCTCGCGCGGATATCTGGGGGCCTATGTGCAGACGTCGGCGCCGATCGGTTTGCTGGTCGCTCTGCTGATGATTCTGGCGCTGCGCACCGCGCTCGGGGCCGCGGCCTTCGACGCCTGGGGCTGGCGGCTGTGCCTGCTGGCCTCGGTCGGCCTGCTGGCGATCTCGGTGTTCATGCGCATGAAGATGACCGAGAGCCCGCTGTTCGCCCAGCTTGAGGGCGAGGCCGACGGGCCCGCCAAGGCGGTCTATGCGGAAACCTTCGGCCGTTGGTCGAATCTGAAGCTGGTCCTGCTGGCCTTCGTGACCATGATGTGCGCCCAGGGCGCGGTCTTCTACACCGCCTTCTTCTACGTCCAGGTGTTCCTAGAGAAATCTCTCAGAGTCGACCCCAAGACGGGCGGCGCCCTGCTTATGGGCGTGGTGGCGCTAAGCGCGCCGGTGTTCTTGCTGGCCGGCTGGCTGTCCGATCGGTTCGGGCGCAAGCCGGTGATGTTGTGCGGGATGCTGATCTCGCTGGTGGGTTATTTTCCGGCGTTTCACGCCATGGAGGCCGCAGCCAATCCGGCCCTCGCGGCCGCGTCCAAGGCGGCCCCCGTGGTGGTGGTGGCCGACCCCGCCGACTGCTCGCTTCAGTTCGATCCGATCGGCAAGGCGCAGTTTACGTCCTCGTGCGACGTGGCCAAGGGCTTTCTCGCCAACGCGGGCGTGTCCTACACCAACCGGGCTGCGGCGGCCGGGACAACCGCGCATATCGAGGTTGGCTCAATGTCGGCGCCGTCCGCCAGCGCAGCGGGCTTACCGCGTACAGGGGTGGCCGCGGTCAAGGCGGCGTTCGCCCGCCGCGCCAAGGCCGCGCTGGTCGCCGCCGGCTACCCCGACAAGGCCGACGCGGCCCGGATCGACACGCCCGTGCTGTTCGGTCTGATGCTGATCTTCGGCATCAGCGCGGCCCTGCTCTACGGCCCGCTGTCGACCGCCGCGGTCGAGCTCTTCCCCACGCGGATCCGCTACACCGCCATGTCGGTGCCGTATCACGTGGGGGTGGGCTGGGTCGGCGGCTTCCTGCCCTTCACCGTGTTCGCCATCGTGGCCGGGACGGGCGACGCCTTCGCCGGCCTATGGTACCCGTTCGTCTTCACCGCCATCAGTTTCGTCACGACCCTGCTGCTCCTGCCCGAAACCCGCCGCCGGTCGCTGGATTTCTAGCGCCCGCGCTCGAGGCCCGCTATCCGACGCACCGCCGCCTGACGAGTCCCCGTCGTCGCCTACAGCTAGCTCAACGGTCAGGTGGTCATATGAGTCCGCCGCTCGTGGGCTTGGAGTCGCTGAACTGCGCCGCCACCGGATATTGCGCGCCCATGTCCCACGCAATGCGGGCTGGGGCCCGGCCCACTAATGCCGGATCGAGCTCAAGCGGATCGACAGCGAGGGGGTCAAGGCGCACCGGCGCGCGTGTTACCCGTAGCTAGCCAAGCTCAAGGACGCCTACGACCGCTCGACCAAGACGCCAAGCTCCTGAGGCGTCGTCCCAAGATCAAGACGTCCAACGTCCTTGCCGCGCTCGGCCCCGGAGAAAAATGCATGCCCCACTGGGGGATTTGGCGCGCTCGCGCATCTGAATAAAAATGACCTCCGGATGGCGGGCGAAAAAATGGGCTGGGGGGAGGGTCCGTTGGAATGCTGTCGTCTATGACGTCCCAGCGGGCCCATTGGCTGGCGCGGCACATTCTCCCTCACGAGCCGTTCCTTCGCCGCTGGCTCCAGTCGCGTAAGATCGGCGCGCTGGAAATCGACGACATCGTCCAGGAAAGCTATGCCCTGCTCGCCGCGCTGAATTCCGTCGAGCATATCGTGAATCCCAAGTCGTATTTCTTCCAGACCGCCAAGTCTCTGGTGTTGCGGGATTTGCGGAGGGCAAAAGTCGTGTCCATCGAGACAGCCGGCGACTTGGATGTATTCGGCTTGGTCGAGCAGATTACACCTGAGGACGAAGTGTCGGCCCGACAAGAGTTGCGCGTGGTCGCGGACGCCTTAGCCGGCTTACCCAGCCGCTGTCGCCAAGCCTTTGAGCTGCGCAAAATTGACGGCCTTTCCCACAGGCAGATCGCAGAACGGCTTGGCCTCTCAGAGCGCACAGTTGAAAAACACCTGGCGCGCGCGCTGCATCTTTTAATGGAGGCGCTGGGCAGAGGGGGAGATACAGCGTCTCGCGCATCTATGCGATCGAAGAAGCGATCCAGTCATGTCAGCATCCAGATCAAAGACCGGTAGAGAGATCGACAAGGCCGCGGCGCTGTGGTGCGTGCGGGTCGATGGCGGGCGGATGTCCGATGCGGACGCGCGCGATCTCGACGCATGGCTGGAGGCCGACGTGCGCCATCGTGGCGCATTCGCCAGGGCCCAGGCGGTGATGGCGCGCGCCGAACGCGCTCGGGCTCTGGGTGCGGGCGTGTCGGTGGCTGAGTCGCCGGATGCGGTGCGCGCCACTCGGCGCCGGGTACTGATGGTTGGCGGCGGCTTGGCGGCTTGCCTGGCGGGTGTGGTGGCGTGGCGCATCGAGGCGGCTCTTGCGCCATTGGTGCTCAAATCGTCAAAGGGCGAGGTGCTGCGTGTGCCGCTGGCCGACGGCTCGTCGGTGACTTTGAATACCAATACCGAATTGCATGTCCGGTATTCGCGCCATTCCCGCGATCTCGAACTTTTGGCCGGTGAGGCGCTGTTTAATCTGCGTGACGATCGCGCCCGGCCTTTTGTGGTGCGTGCGGGCGCCATGAGTCTGCGCGGCGGCGCCTCGGTCTTCTCCGTACGCAACGATCGCGACGCGCCTGTATGCATGGTGGTGCGGGATGGGACGGTCGAACTGACGTGCGGCCAGCGCAAACCCATGCTGATTCCGGCTAATTATATGGTGAAGGCGGCCGCGACAACGATCAGCGCCGATGCACCCCTGGAGTCTTCGCGCATGGAATCGCAGGAGATCGCCCGCCGGCTCGCGTGGGAAGACGGCATGCTGTCATTCAAGGGCGAGACCCTAGCGAAGGCAGTGGATGAGTTCGCGCGCTACTCAGACACCCGGCTCGTCATAGATGATCCAGAATTGGCGCAGGAGACCGTCTCGGGTCGTTTTTCGTCGAGCGATCCAGCGCGCTTCGCCCAAGCCGTCGCCGTCTCGTTCAACGCGCGGGTCATCGATGCGGACGGCGCCTTGCACATTTCCCGTTGAACGCATGCAGGAACAAATAAGGGGCTGGGCAAATCGTCCGGCATCATCTTGACGTTTCGGGGCGTTCGCTGGCCCAAATCTGACGGACCCGCCAATCATAAAAACGGGGTCCCTGTAACGATGGGGGGAGGATGAAGCGCAGACTGATCGCCGCATGGGGCTTGTCGCTGATGGCATCCATGGCGGCGACGGATTGCCTTGCGCAGGAGCGCAGCTTCAACATTCCAAGCGGGCCCGCGGCGGACTCGATTCCCGACTTCGCCCGTCAGGCAGGGCTGCAAATCCTGGCGCCCGCCGATCAGTTGCAGGGCGTGAAGACCCCGGCCATCCGCGGGCGCCAAGACGTGCACGCCGCGCTGCGGGCACTGCTGGTCGGCACCTCGCTGGAGATCGGCTTCGACGACGGTGTGGTGATCGCGCTTCGGCGAATCCCGGACTCGTCCGGCGGCAAGACCAACTCGACCGCCGAGGCTAATTTGGACATTCAGGTGACCAGCGAATTGGTCGTGACCGCCCGCAAGTTCTTCGAGACCGTCGCACAAACGCCGCTAGCCTTGTCCGCTGCGACTGGGGCCGAACTGACCGAGCGGGCGGTGGCCACCCTCGACGATCTCTACAAAGTCGCGCCGGACATCGTGGTCGACCACAGCTTCAACGGAGTCAACGTCACCTTGCGCGGGGTGGGTACGACCGATTTCACCAGCCGCGCTTCGCCTGGCATCGCCACCGTGATCGATGGCGTGCAGTTGCAGAACAACCGGGCGCTCGGCGTCGCCTTGTTCGATGTCGACCATATCGAGGTGCTTCGCGGTCCACAGGGCACGCTCTATGGGCCATCCTCGCCGGGCGGGGTGATCAATGTGATCAGCAATCGGCCGGCGTTCGGGACTCTGGCGTCGCTGCAGACGGAGGTTGGGAACTACAACAGCTATCGCGCCGCCGCCGTTGGCAATGCGATGCTATCGGAAAACGCCGCCGTGCGTCTTGCCGTCGCCAGCAATGACCGCGACGGCTACATCCTGCAGAGCGCCTCGGCGACGCCCGCGTTGAACGCCCGGCCAGGCATCCCCAAGCATGGCGCCATGAACGATGAGCACGACAAGGAGGGCCGGCTCGGTCTGCTCATCCTGCCCAGTGATAATACCTCCGTCCTTCTCCAGGCAACCGTGGGGCGCAGCTACGGGGAGGGCTTCGGCTCAGTTCCGCAGGTGGTGTTCGATAGCGCCAATTCCGGTCCGCGCCAGCGCACCGTACCGGCCAATCCCATTAATCCGAGCGTCAACGACAACTACGCGGCGGTGAACGGCGAGTTCAGCACCGTCTTCGCCAAGATGAAGCTCAGCTATCTCGGGGGCTATGCCCGGATGGCGCTGGACGAACGGACCGCTGACACCAGCGGCGTCAACGATGGTACGAGCGCGAAGCAGAACCAGGGGTTGGGCTATATCTGGGGCGTCTACCGCGGGCCCGAGATAGACCAATCGCATGAGGTGCGCCTGCAGAACGCCGATCAAGGGCGACTGACTTGGGCGCTCGGGCTGGCCTTCCTGCAACGCGATGACAGCTACTTCACGCAGGGCGAGGGGACTCCGGTCACCACATCGAACCTACCCCAGACCATCGCCGCCAGCAGCGTGACCCGGCTCCAGACCGGCGTCACCCGCCGCGCCGACGCCGGCGTCTATGGTACGATCGACTACGAGATCGCCCCCGCCGTCAGGTTGAGCCTTGGCGGTCGGTATGCGGTGGACAGGCTTAATGATCGGGGGGGGACCTGGAGCAAAACTCAAGTGACCGGCTGTGAGGTGGAGCAATATTGCCCCCTGGCGCCGACTGCTCAGGGCGGCGCGACGCGCTCGAGCACGTTCACCTACAAGGCCGGCGTGGACTATCGTCCGAGCAGCGCATACATGCTCTATACGGATGTGGCCACCGGATATAAGCCGGGTGGTTTCAACTATACACAAGGCTTAGTCGCCGGCTCGCCGGTCTTTTCGGCGGAACAGTTGACGTCGTACGAGGCGGGCTACAAGGGCCGACCCATCACCGGCCTCTACATCGATAGCACGGTGTTCTACTACGATTACCAGCGCTACCAAGTGACGGGAGCAGAGGAGATTCCGAGCGAGATCGGCCAGTCGGTCGCCGTGACTCTGTCCGTGCCGGTGACGATCTACGGTTGGGAAAACAGCGCCAGCTACCAGCTGACGTCCCACGATTCTATCGACGTCTCGGTCAACTATCTTTCAGCCCGCTACGCCAAGGGGTCCGACGCCCTGATTGCCGGCGGGCAGGGCGTCGCGCCGATCGACTGGGGCGGTTACTACCTGAACAACGCGCCGGTGTGGACGCTCGCCTTCGGCTACCGCCGTGTGTTCAACCTCGGCCGGGTAGGGCGCGTAATCCTGAGCGCGGACACGACCTATACCTCGGAGTACTTCGTCGACGTGGTCGGAGGCGCTCAACAATATCGCCAGCCACCCTTTACGCGCTCCAATGCGCGGGCCAGCTACAGCCCGTCGGGCGGCAAGTACAGGCTCGAGCTGTTCGTCTCCAATATCGAGGATCGGATCGAGGAAACCAACTTCATCGGCCCGCCCGTCGCCGGCTTTGGCAATCTCGGCGTCACCGCGCCCCGGTTCTTCGGTTTGCGGGCCTCGGCCGCGTTCTAGCCCCCCGCCCAATCTGGCCGCGCGCAAATATTTTGCGCACCATGGGGGAAATCCGCCCCTGCCGCATCCCATGCATACCAGAGGCCGGCGATCCGGGCCCCCGTGCGGGCGCCGATCGGCGCAGCCAATGGACCGCGCGATTTCGGGTCGCGGCGGCGGCAAAAAACTCTGCGGTGGCGGACGATCACCGCGCATGGGGAGACCATCATGCGAAATATCAAGCTCCACGCTGTGCTCATGTGCTCGAGCATGCTGGCCATTCCCGCTTTCGCCAGCGCCCAGAGCGCGCCGGCGACGCCCACTTCCGAAGTTGTGGTGACCGGCTCGCGCGTCATCACCAACGGCAACAACAGCCCGACCCCTCTGACGGTGGTGCAGGCGGCGGACGTACTCAAGCTCCAGCCCACCACCCTGGTGGCCGCCATCGGCGAATTGCCGGCCTTTTCGGGTATGAAGGGCGCGGAATCCGGGTCGCAGCCAGGCCCGCCCAATGGCGGCAACGGCGCGGCCACCCTGCTCAATCTGCGCAACCTTCAGCCGCAGCGCACCCTGATCCTGCTGGACGGCCAGCGCTTCCCGCCGACCCTGTTCACCGGCGGCGTGGACGTGGACGCCATCCCCGAGATGATGATCCAGCGTGTGGACGTGGTCACCGGCGGCGCCTCGGCGGTCTACGGTTCGGACGCCGTTTCCGGCGTGGTCAACTTCGTGACCGACAACAAGTTCAACGGCGTCAAGATGCAGGCGCAGTACGGCGAGTCCACCTACAGCGACGATCCCTCCTATAAGATCGGCATCGCCGCTGGCCGCAGCTTCCTGGACGGCAAGCTGCACCTGGAGGGCAGCTACCAGCACTACGACGACAAGGGCCTGACCAGCCGCCTGGACCGCGCGTCGCTCGACAACTACGCTTTCGGCGGCGCCGGCAGCGCCGCTAGCCCGCTGACGGTGTTCCAGAACGTACGCCAGAACAATGTGTCGTTTGGCGGCTTGATCTCGGCGCCAGGCAGCGCGCTCAATGGCTACACCTTCGATACGAACGGCGTGGCCACGCCGTTCGTGCATGGCGCCTCGATCCATGGGACCGGCGGCGGCGCCAGCGACGAGATCGGTGGGGACGGAGCATTCGGCAACGCCGGGATCAAGTCGCCGCTGCGCTCCAACCAGGTCTTCCTCAGGGCCGACTATGACCTGACCGATACGGTCCACGCCTTCGTGCAGGCCATGTATAATGAGAAGTACAATCTGCAGTATTATGGCTGGACCCGCCTCAACAACGAGGTGCTATCCACCAGCAATCCCTACCTGACCGCGGCGCAACAGGCGGCGCTCGCTTCGGCGGGGGCGACCTTCAAGCTGTCGAAGATCCTCAGCGATGTGCCGATGATGGGCAACAACGCCGATGAGCAGCAGTTCTTCATTAACGCCGGCCTGGACGGCAAGCTGCTGAACTATGACTGGGGCCTGGACGTGAACTACGCGCGCACCGCGCTGATGGACACGATCAACAACAACCCCAATAACCAGAACATCGCTCTGGCGCTGGACACGACCACCAACAGCAGTGGCCAGATCGTCTGCCGCTCCGCCCTGGTCAACCCCACCCTCTACGGCAATTGCGTGCCGCTTAATCCCTTCGGCCCGACCTCCGATGCGGCGGCAATCAACTACATCACCGGCACAACCCACCTGAATGTGCACACGTCCTTCGTCGACGCGGTGGGCCACGTCGATGGCGAGGCGTTCCAGGATTGGGCCGGGCCGGTGCGAATCTCGGTCAGCGGCGAGTTGCGCCAGAACACTTTGGATTACGACACAGACTATCCCTACAACGTCTATGTCAATTGCCCGACCGGCACGCCTAACTGTCCATCGACCAGCAGCCTCTACGGCCAAGTCTACGGCGACCGTACCCCGGTGACGCAGGCGGTCGAGGAAGCGGCGTTCGAAACCAATGTGCCGCTGCTCAAGGACCTGCCGTTCGCCAAGAGCCTGGACCTGAACGGCGCGGTGCGCTTCACCAACTACAGCACCAGCGGCTCGTACTGGACGTGGAAGATCGGCCTGGATTGGAAGGTGGCCGACGGCGTGACCTTGCGCGCCACCAACTCGCGCGATATCCAGGCGCCGACCTTGTACGACTTGGAGCAGGCGATCAGCATCGTGCCGGCCAACGGCACCGACTACTACACCGGCAACACCAGTGATCCCTACAACACAGTCAACAAGGGCAACCCGACCCTGACGGCGGAAAAGGGCTTCACCCGCACCGCGGGCGTAGTGTTCCAGCCGGACAAGATCCCCGGCTTCAGCCTGGCGGTCGACGGCTACTACATCAAGATCGACGACGCGATCCAGCAGGTGCGCGGCTGGGACCAATCGGTGCAGCAAGCGTGCATCAACAGCGGCGGCTCCTCGCCGTACTGCGCGCTGGAGGCCCGCCCACTGGGCTTCACCACCACCAGTGCTGCGACCAATAGCGCAACGGCGTTCTATGCCGAGTACATCAACATCGCTTCGGTCACGACTTACGGCCTCGATATCGAGGGCAACTACCGCACCCGTATCCTGGACCGTCCGGCCAGCTTCCGCCTGCTGGCGTCCTGGCAGCCGCACCTCTACGTCAACCAACCCGGCGTGCCGGAATACGACTGCGGCGACGCCGCCGATTGCGCGGCCAACTACCAGGCCAGCTCGTCCTTGCGGATCACCGGCCAGGCCCACATGGACGTGACCGAAGCCTTCGCCCTCGATCTGCAGGAACGTTGGCGCGGATCGGAGGCGCAGTCGGGCGAGATGGATGGGCCCTATACGCCCGCGGGCTCCAACGTCTACGCCTCCAGGCTCGGCGCCCTGGGCTACACGGACGTGACCTTGACCTACAAGGTCAACTACGGTCCGCTCCGTCCGGAAGTATTCTTCAACGTTCAGAACCTGTTCAACGCTTTGCCTTCGCCGACTGCCGGCTCCGGCAATATCGGCTCAGGCGGCCCGGGTAGCGGTTGGGCCAACGCCTTCGACGACCCCGTCGGCCGCTATTACACGGTCGGCCTTCGGGCAAAGTTCTGATCACACCCTGACCGGTTCCAAATGGAGCCGGGGTGAACGGACGTGAATATACGGGTGCGTCGCCGATGGCGGCGCACCCGGTGCGCGATCATTCAAGACAGCGCATCCCGATAAGGAGGAAACCTTCGATGAAGCGCACCAGCGTTCGCACCCTTCTGGCCGTCGCCGCCGCGGCCGCGAGCTTCGTCGCCATCGCCGCCCCCGCCCTGGCCCAGCCGACGATGTCGCGGCCAAGTCCGGACACGCCCAACGTTCCGGGCGTCAAGCTGACCTTTGTGCATCTGGCCCAAGAGGTCCCGGCGGTGCTTTACGAGCCGACCGCGCCCGGCGCCAAGAGCCAGATCGCCCTGCTGGTCACCCACGGCGGCGACTATCTGACCTTCTCCGCCTGCACGCAGCTGTCCGAGCGCGGCTACCGGGTGCTGTGCATGGACCCCAGCGGCGAGAACCTCGACCGCACACTGCTGGAAACCAAGCTGGGCGTCGATTTCCTGCGTCGTTATCCGGGCGTGCGCAAGGTCGTGCTGTTCGGCCACAGCGGTGGAGCGACCATCGTCAGCGCCTACCAGGACATCGCCGAGAACGGGGTCAAGGTGTGCCAGGATGCTCAGAAGGTGCACAAGTGCCCCGACAACCTGGCGGGGCTGACGCCAGCGGACGGCATCGTGATGCCCGACGCCAATTACGGCAACGCCGAGATGATGCTGTTCAGCGTCGATCCCGCCCTGACCGACGATCACAACGGCAAGACGCTCGACCCCGCGCTCGACCTCTATAATCCAGCCAACGGGTTCAACCCCGTCGCGCCGAACTACAGCCCCGCCTTCATCCGCACGTTCCAGACGGCCCAGGCGCGCCGCTACGCCCGCCTGGTCGACAGCGCCCAGCAGCAGATGGCGGCGATCGAAGCCGGCGCGGGCCCCTACGACGACGATGCGCCGTTCGCCATCGCCGGCGCCAGCAGCCTGGGCCCCAATAACAAGCTGTTCTCCCAGGATCCCGCGCTGCTCTCGCACACCAAGCGGGCGTGGCCGCTGCTCAAGGCCGACGGGACCTCCGTGGTGCAGATCGTGCACACCGTGCGCCGGCCCGAAAGCCTCAAGCGCACCGACCCGAGCTTCGGCCTGGCGTCCTATAAGGGCACCTTGAGCGAGTTCCTGGCGGGCTCGGCGCTGCGCGTCGATCCCGACTTCAGCTACGACGCCGACGACATCCATGGGGTGGAGTGGACGTCCAGCTACGCCAGCCCGCCGGGCAACGTGGAGGGCGTTGGCGTGCCGCTGCTCGCCATGGGCATGACCGGCCATTGGGAGTTCCTGGCCGCCGAGTTCATCTACGACCACGCCAAGAGCCCCGACAAGTCGATCGCCTTCGTCGAGGGGGCCAGCCACATGTACGCGCCATGCAAGGAATGCGAGAAGACGCCCGGCGAGTTCGGCGACACCATGAAGACGCTGTACGACTACATCGACGCCTGGCTGGCCAAGCCTGGCCGCTTCATCTAAATCCTTGAAGTAACGAGGAAATAGGCGACAAATCCCCAGAGGCGTCGTGGCGGGTTTGACGGTCGCGGCGTGGGTCTGAAGCTGGCGCAGGTCGAAGCCGAGGTGAACACGCCGCCGCCATTCGCACCCTATATGGCAGTGGCATAGGACGAATTGACCGGCCGGCGGGGCCCGCTCGCGCGCGGGAGCGGGCCAGCCCCCGTTTCGGGGCGACCGGTCTTGGCTCTGGCGCGGGCGTCTCCCGGCTTCGCGCGTCGTTCCGCCCCTTACGCGAGGGCCGGCGGATTCTTGGGGATCCTCCTGCGACAGAATGTCTCGGCCAAGCTTGATCTGGCGGCCACAGTCCAGGTACGCAGGACGTCCTTCGCACGGTTTCGAGCACCGCATGACGCTGCAGACGACCCACAAAGCGCCGACCGTCCGATCGAGAAGCGGGCTCGTGACCGCCCTGGGCGTGGTCGCCGCCGTCGTGTTCTTCCTGATCAGCGGCGCGGTGTCCTTTGTGGACGTGCAGACCCTGCAGGCCGACAACGACCGTATCGTCCACTCGCATGACGTCATGGCCGCGATCAACGCGCTGCTGTCGTCAATTCAGGATGCAGAAACCGGTCAGCGCGGCTACCTGCTGACAGGAAACGAGAAATATCTCGAACCTTACGACACGGCCCTGTCCAGGCTCGCGCCCGAACTCAGTGCGATCGACGTCTTGACCAAGGACAATCCCGATCAGCAGGCGAGCGTCGGTCAGCTCAAGCCCCACATCGAAGCCAAGCTCGCCGAACTGAAACAGACGATCGACCTGCGCCGGACTCAGGGGGCGGCGGCTGCGCTGGCGATGGTCAACACTGACCAGGGCAAGCTCGAGATGGACGCCATTCGCGCCCAACTGGCCGCCATGGACGAGGAGGAAGCGGGCTTACGCAGCGCGCGCCTGGCCGAGATGCGGGCGGCGCAGAGCACGGCGATCGCCAGCGGGCTTTTGGCGACCGCCCTGGGGATCGGGCTTACGCTCGCCGTCGGGGTCTTGGTCAACAGGACCGCGCGCGCGCGCGAACGCGAAGCATGGCTGCAGGCCGGGCATGTCGGCTTGTCTGCGGCCATGCTGGGCGACAAATCGATCCAGCAACTCGGCGACGCCATTCTCGACTTCCTAACCCAGTACCTCGACGCCCAGGCGGGCGTGCTGTTCAAGGGCAATGGAGAGCGGTTCGAACGGATCGCGCAACTGGGCGTCGCCGCCGACGCCGCCATTCCCGCCGGATTTGTCCTGAGGGAGAGTCTTCTGGGGCGGGTGGCGGCCGATGGCCGGCCGACGGTCGTCAATGAGGTGCCCGACGGTTACATGACCGTGGGGTCGGGGCTGGGGCGCGACAAGCCGCGGCACCTGGTCATCGCGCCCTTCGTGGTCGACGGGGTGGTGAACGCGGTGGTCGAGCTCGGCTTCCTGCATCCGGTCGGCGACCAGATCGTGGCTTTCCTGCATCAGGCCGCCGGGCCGGCCGGCGTCGCCTTGCGCTCGGCCCGCTACCGCACCGATCTGCAGGCTCTGCTGGAGGAGACTCAGCGCCAGGCCGAAGAGCTTCAGGTGCAGAGCGAGGAGCTGCGGGTCTCCAATGAAGAGCTGGAAGAGCAGGGCCGCGCCCTCAAGGAGCAGCAGGCCCGGCTGGAGACCCAGCAGGTCGAACTGGAACATACCAACACGCAACTGGAAGAACAGGCGCAACAGCTCGAGGCCCAGCGCGACGACCTGGCCCGAACGGGCGCCGCCGTCGAACTGAAGGCGCGCGAACTGGAGCAGGCTGGCCGCTACAAGTCCGATTTCCTCGCCAACATGTCGCACGAGCTGCGAACGCCGCTCAATTCGCTGCTGATCCTGTCCAAGCTGCTGGGCGACAATCCCCACAACAACCTGTCCGAGGAGCAGGTGAAGTACGCCCGCACCATCCAGGCGTCCGGCAACGATCTGCTCAACCTCATCAACGACATCCTCGACCTGTCCAAGATCGAAGCCGGCCATATCCAGGTTCGGCCCGAGACCGTTTCCCTGCAGCGGCTCGTCAGCGACCTGCGGCAGACGTTCGATCCGGTGGCCGCCCAGCGCCGCTTGGAGTTCATCGTCGATGTCGCCGGCGAGTGCCCGCCCGCGATCGTGACCGACCGCCAGCGGCTCGACCAGATTCTCAAGAATCTTCTGTCCAACGCCTTCAAGTTCACCGAGACAGGCCGGGTGGAGCTGCGGGTGTCGTGCGTCGGGGACAGGCTCGCCCTGGCCGTGGCCGACACCGGCATCGGCATATCGTCCGAGCAGCATCAGAACATCTTCGAAGCGTTCCGTCAGGCCGACAGCGCCATCGACCGCAAGTATGGCGGCACCGGGCTTGGGCTTTCGATCTCCAGGGAATTGGCGCGCCTGCTGGGCGGTTCGATCGCCTTGCAGAGCGAGATCGGCAAAGGCAGCGTCTTTACCCTCACCATTCCGCTGGCCTACGATCCGGGCGCGGTGCAAGCTTGGCGGGGCGCGCCGCCGTCCGCCAGTCCTTCGACACCGCCCACGGCGCCGACGCCCCGCGCCGCGCCGAAGCTTTCCATTGTCGACGACGATCGGGATCATCTGGTCGACGCGCGCCGCGTTCTGCTTGTGGTCGAGGATGATCAGATTTTCGCGGGCATCGTGCGCGATCTGGCGCGCGAGGTCGGCTTTCAGTGCCTGGTCGCCGGAACCGCCGAAGATGCGCTCGACTTGGCCCGGCGCTACAGGCCCAGCGCGTTGGTGCTGGACGTCGGCCTGCCGGACCAGTCGGGCCTGGCCGTGCTGGACCGCTTGAAGCGCGACGACGCCACCCGCCACATCCCGATCCATGTGGTGTCGGCGAGCGATCATGCCCAGACGGCCCTGTCCCTGGGCGCGGTCGGCTATCTGGTGAAGCCGGTGCGGCGCGAGGACCTGGCCGAGGCCCTGCAAGGGCTGGAGGCGAAGCTCACGCGCACCATGCGCCGGGTCCTGATCGTGGAAGACGACGACGTGCAGCGCGACGCCGTGCGAAAGCTGCTGGGGTCGAGCGACGTCGAGACCGTCGGCGCCGGCACCGCGGCGGAGTGCCTGCGCCTGCTCAAGGAGCAGCCCTTCGATTGCATGGTTCTGGATTTATCGCTGCCGGACGCCTCGGGCTTCTTTGTGCTGGAAACCTTGAGCGCCGAGGGCGAGTACGCTTTCCCCCCGGTCATCGTCTACACAGGCCACGATCTGTCGCCCGACGACGAACAGAAGCTGCGGCGTTATTCCAGTTCGATCATCATCAAGGGGGCCAAGTCGCCCGAACGCCTGCTCGACGAGGTGTCGCTGTTCCTGCACCAGGTGGTGTCGGAGTTGCCCGCCGAGCAGCAGAAGATGATCCATGAGGCCCGCAACCGGGATGCGGTGCTGGAGGGGCGCCGAGTCCTGATCGTCGAGGACGACGTCCGCAACGTCTATTCGCTGACCAACATTCTCGAGCCGCGCGGCGTCATCGTGCAGATCGCCCGGAACGGTCAGGAGGCGCTGGACGCTCTTGAGCAGCAGGCGAGCGGCGATGCCAAGGCGATCGAGCTGGTGCTCATGGATGTGATGATGCCGGTGATGGACGGCTTGGAGGCGACCCGGCGCATCCGCCTGGATCCGCGCTGGACCAGGCTGCCGATCATCGCCCTGACGGCCAAGGCCATGCCCGACGACCACGAACGCTGCCTGTCGGCGGGGGCCAACGACTACATGGCCAAGCCGCTGGATGTGGAGAAGCTGCTGTCGCTCGTCCGCGTGTGGATGCCGCGGTAGAAACGATGGTGCGCGACGCCATCGAGGATATCGAGATCAACCTCCTGCTGGAGGCGCTTCAGCGACGTTATCACTACGACTTTCGCCATTACGCCCAGGCCTCGATCAAACGACGGCTGAGGCAGGCGCGCGAGCAACTGAGTTTCTCAAGCTTTTCGGCGATGCAGGAGGCGGTCCTGCGCGATTCCGCCTTGGTGCCGCGCCTGCTGAACTACCTGACTGTGCAGGTCAGCGAGATGTTCCGGGATCCCAGCTACTATCGCGCCATCCGCGAGAACGTGGCGCCGCATCTTCGCACCTACCCCTCGCTCAAGGTTTGGATCGCCGGATGCAGCAGCGGCGAGGAACTGCACTCCTTCGCGATCCTGTTCCGTGAGGAAGGCCTGCTGGAACGCACCCTGTTCTATGCGACCGATATCAATCCCGGCGCGCTGGAGGCCGCGGCCAGCGGGGTTTACGCGCTGGACCGGATCAAGGCGTTCACCGAGAACCATCAGAAGTCCGGGGGCAAGTCGTCGCTGTCCGACTACTACACCGCCGCCTACGGCCGCGCGGTGTTCGACAAGGCGCTGCGCAGCCAGGTGGTGTTCTCCGACCACAGCCTGGCCACCGACGCGGTGTTCGCCGAGGTGCAGTTCATCTCGTGCCGGAATGTGCTGATCTATTTCGACCGGCCATTGCAGGACCGGGCGTTGGGCCTGTTCCGCGACTCGCTCGCCCGCAAGGGGTTCCTGGGCCTGGGCTCCAAGGAAAGCCTGCGCTTCTCGACCCACGCCGAGGCCTTCGCCGAATTCGTTCGCGAGGAAAAGATCTACCAGAGGCGCGAACCATGAGCGCCAAGGGAGTCGAGGCCGTTGTCATCGGCGCGTCGGCGGGGGCCATCCAGGCCCTGTCGCGCATCTTGCCGGACCTGCCGGCCAGCTATCCCATCCCGGTGCTGGTGGTCGTGCACATACCGGACGACCGGGCGGACCTGCTGGCGCCCCTGTTCCAGGCCAAGTGCCGCGTGGTGGTGAAAGAGGCCGAGGATAAGGAGCCGATCCTGCCGGGCGTCGTCTATTTCGGGCCCTCCGGCTATCACCTGCTGGTGGAGGAGGATCGCACCGTTTCGCTCTCCTCGGACGAGCCGGTGCTTTATTCCAGACCGTCCATCGACGTATTGTTCGAGAGCGCGGCCGACGCGTTCGGCGACGGTCTGGTGGGCGTCATCCTGACTGGCGCGAACGAGGACGGCGCCGAGGGCCTGCGGGCCGTGGTCGCCGGCGGCGGGGTGGCCTTGGCCGAGGATCCCGCGGGGGCGTTCGCGCCCACGATGCCGAGCGCGGCCTTGGCCAAGAGCGCCGAAGCCCGGTGCGTCCCCCTCGAGGCGATCGCGGCCTATCTCGTACAGTTGGGGACGGCGTGAGCGGCATGCAGGAACTGGTCAATTTCCTGATCGTCGACGACCTGGAGGAAAACCTCCTGTCGCTCGAAGCGCTGCTCCAGCGCGACGGCCTGGCGTTCCTCAAGGCGCGGTCGGGCGACGAGGCCCTGGAACTCCTGCTCAAGCACGACATCGCCCTGGCCCTGCTCGACGTGCAGATGCCGGGCATGGATGGCTTCCAACTGGCGGAGTATATGCGCGGCAACGAACGCGGCCGCCGGGTGCCGATCATCTTCCTCACCGCGGGCACCGCCGACGTCCAGCGGCGCTTTCGCGGCTATGAGGCCGGAGCGGTCGATTTCATCCAGAAGCCGATCGAGCCGGACATCCTGCGCGGCAAGGCCAATGTGTTTTTCGACCTGCATCGCCAGCGCCGGCAGATCCAGGTCCAGCGCGACGCCCTGGAGGCCACCACCAACGCGCTCGCCGACGCGGCCGAGCATCTGGAAGCCCTGGTCCACGAACGGACCGCCGATCTCGAAGACGCCTTGGAACGGCTCAAAGCCGAGACCGCCGAACGCGAGCGCGTCGAATCCTCGTTGCGCCAAAGCCAGAAAATGGAAGCCGTCGGGCAGCTGACGGGCGGAATAGCGCACGATTTCAACAATATGCTCACGGGCATCATGGGTTCGCTCGACATCATGCGCCGCCAACTCGCCCAGGGCCGCACCGACGGCCTCGATCGGTATATGGATGCGGCCTACACGTCCGCTGGGCGGGCCGCGGCCTTGACCCAGCGGCTGCTCGCCTTCTCGCGCAAGCAGTCGCTCGATCCCCAGCCGACCGACATCAACGGCCTGATTGGTTCGATGTCGGAGCTGATCAAGCGGGCGATCGACGAGAAGATCGATTTCCGGCTCCGGCTCACCCCTGAGCTGCCGGCCGGCATGATCGACGCCAACCAGCTCGAGAACGCCATCCTCAATCTGGCGATCAACGCCCGCGACGCCATGCCCGATGGCGGGACCTTGTCCATCGAGACAAGCGTGGTCGACATGGATGAACTGGAGGGCGTCGCGCCCCGCCGCTTTGTGAAGGTCGCGGTGTCCGACACCGGCGTCGGCATCGCGCCCGAGCTAATCGAGAAGGTGTTCGATCCCTTTTTCACCACCAAGCCCCTGGGGCAGGGGACGGGGCTCGGGCTGTCGATGGTTTATGGCTTCGTGCGCCAGAGCGGCGGCCAGGTGCGCATTCAAAGCCAGCTTGGCCAGGGCGCGACGGTCACCCTCTATCTGCCCACCACGGAAGCCAGCCCCGAGACGTGCGCGCTGCCCAGGCCGGCGGCCCGGCGCGGGGCCGGCGAACGGGTCGTGATCGTCGAGGACGAGCCGGCGGTGCGCATGCTCGTGCGCGAGGTTCTGCAAGAGCTTCGCTACGACGCCGTGGAATTCGCCGACGCGGCGACGGCTATACCCTATCTTGCCTCTGACGCGCGGATCGATCTGATGATCTCGGATGTAGGACTGCCGGGGATGAACGGGCGTGAACTGGCCGAGGCGGCGCGCGCGCACAGGCCGGACCTGCCGATCCTGTTCATCACGGGCTACGCGGAAAACGCCGCCGTACGGTCCGGATTCCTGGGGCCCAACATGTCGATGGTGACCAAGCCCTTCTCGCTCGATGACTTGGCGGCCAAAGTCAGCGAGGTCATGGACCCCTTCGCCAAAGAAGGCGGGCTAAGCCTCTAAGGTGATGCTGGGCGGCCTAGGACAGCGGCCATTGTCGGCGCACCTGGCGAGCGAACGACAGAAAGGCGTCCGGCACGTCGCGGTAGGTGAGCCAGCCGCGCCCATCAGGCCCGCTCATCGGCGGATAGAGCCACACTACCGATCGACCTCGGCCCTCGGCCGGGCGGCCCGCGCGCCATTCGCGCCACAGCTGGTTGAGGGCGGCGCGATCTTCGCGCTCGATGCGGATGGTCGCCATGGGGACCTCCCTGTGAATCGAACAATGCGGATTTTATCGAACGGTTCCAGCGCCCGGGGCCGGCGTGTGGCCCGGCTTTGCCCGGCATGGAGGGCGGCTGGCGGCGTCGCGCGATGGGCTGGCTCCGGTCAGCCGCCCCGAGGTGTAAAAACCGTGTAAAGTCTGTGAGTCTGGGCGTTCCATAGGTGAAAGCCTCGGCCAGCGAAGCCCAGCGGGAGGAATAAACATGCAGGCGTCCAACATCCGATTCGCGGCCGTTCTGGTGGCCCTCAGCCTGATCGGCCCGGCGGCGGCCTTGGCCGAGCCGGGCGCCAACGGCATCGACAATCCCCAGCCGCATTTGGACGCCGCGCGCGCCCTGGCGGCCCAGCAGGCCGGCTGGCGCCATCCGGCCCTGGTCAACTGCTACCGCTACGAGGGGACCGCTTCCCAGGCGATGGACAAGGACCCCTTGCCCAGCCGCGCCTTCGACAACCTCATCTACATTGGCACCGGCTACAACGGGTTGTGGGCGCTGGACACCAGCGACGGCATCATCATGATCGACACCGGCAACAGCCAGAACGACATGGTGCAGATCCACCTGCGCAAACTGGAGGCCGCCGGGCTTGATCCTAAGCGCATCAAGATCGTGATCCTGTCGCACGGCCATCCCGACCATTGGGGCGGGGCGCGCTACCTGCAGCAACGCTTTGGCGCGAAGGTCTATGAGTCGCAGGCCGACGCGGACTGGCAGGAAATTCTGTCCAAGGACCCCGCCGAGCAGAAGGGCTTCAGCCCGCCGCCCAAGCCTGACGTGATCGTCAAGGACGGCGACACCATCACCTTGGGCGATGAGAGCATCAAGGTCTTCATCACTCCGGGCCACACGCCCGGATCGCTCGGCATGCTCATCCCGGTGAAGGATCACGGCCAGCCGAAGCTGCTGGCCTACATCACCAGCATTACCAGCAAGGGGCTGTCGCCGGCCCTGCATGCAGCCTTCGACCAGTCGTCTCAGCGCTTCCAGAAGATCATCACGGACGCCAAGATCGATGGGTACATCACGCCTCACCCCAACTATGACGACGCCATCTACAAATTCGAGGTGATGGCGAGCAATGCGGGCCGCCCCAATCCATTTCTCAACGGACTGGCTGACACGGTGCTGTTCCTCAAGATCGCCGACGAGTGCAATCTCAACAACGCGCAGCTGGAATTGATGACCAATCCGCCGGGCGGCCGCGGACCCCAGCAGCCGGAGTATAAGCCGGCGCCTTGACCGACCTTACCGCTTGATAGGCGCGAAAATCAGGGCGACGGGCGAGGGAACGTTCAGCACCTGGCCGGTGGGCGTCAGGGCGCCCGTCTCAGCGTCGATGGCGAACACGGCGATGTCGTTGGTGGTCTGGTCCGCCGCCAGCAGGCGCGTGCCCGTCGGGTCGATCATGAAGGCGCGCGGCCCCTTGCCGCCCGTGGGCGTGACCGCGATCTTATCAAGCCTGCCGGTGTCGGGCTCGACATGGAACTCGGTGATGCTGTCGTCGCCGCGGTTGGAGGCATAGAGGAACCGGCCCGAGGCGGTCAGGGCGATTTCGGCCGAGGTGTCCGCCCCCTTGAATCCCTCCGGCAGGGTCGAAATGGTCTGGATCGGCGTCAGGGCGCCCTTGGCGCGGTCATAGGCGAACGCCGCGACGGCGGAGCCCATCTCGCACAGCACATAGGCGAACTTGCCGTTCGGCGAGAAGGCCATGTGGCGAGGCCCCATCCCGGGGGCGACCGTGACGAACGCCGGATCGTTGGGCGTGAAGGTCCGGGCGGCGGCGTCGATGCGGTAGCTGAACACCTTGTCCAGGCCCAGGTCGGGGGTGAACAGGAAGCGGTTGTCGGGCGAGATCGTCACCGCGTGCGGGTGGGGCGCCGTCTGCCGGCGCGGATTGACGCTTGAACCCGTGTGTTGGTCGAAGCCGACGCGGCGGCCGAGGCTTCCGTCGGCGTTGAGCGCCAGGGCCGCGACGCTGCCGCCGCCATAGTTGTTGACGAAGATGATGCGGCCGGTGCGGTCGACGCTGACCTGAGCCGCCGCGGACCCGCCGGTCGAGGCGGTGTTAAGCAGGGTCAGGGCACCGCTCTTGGCGTCGATGGCGTAAGCGCTGATGGTGCTGTCGCCGCTATTGGCCTCGGTCGAGGCGTAGAGCACGCGCTGGCGCGGATCGGTGGTCACCCATGACGGGTTGGCCACCTCGGCCATGACGCCCAGGGAGGTGAACTGGCCGCTCCTGGCGTCGTAGCGGAAGCCGTAGACGCCCTTGCTGGCTGGTCCGGTGTAGGTGCCGACGTACATCACATACTGTCCGTCCGTCGGGGCGGATTTGGCCAGGGCCATCAATCCTGGCGCGAGGAGGATGGTCAGTGCGGCCATCAGGCCTTGTGTCCGCCAGACGTTCATTGGGCCGCCCCCGCGAGCGGGCCGCTGGCGTCGTAGTCGTAGCGATAGGACCAGCGGAAGGTGTCGCCGGGCTTGATGGTCATGGTCACGAACGGCTCGATCGCCATCACCGGCTGGATCGACCACAGCGCCAGCTTGGCCAGCGGTTGATCGCCCGAGATGCGCAGGCCCGCGCCGCTGGCGGCGTCGGCGAGATGCAGGTCGTAGTCGCGGGCCGTGGCGCCATAACCCGCCAGCGCCGTCTGCACCCTTTGGCCGGGCCCGAGCGACGTCCGGTAGACGAAGCGCCGATCGTCGACGACGGCCAGGTCCGAGGGCGGCGGCGGGGCGGCGGTGAGCGCGAACGGCGTGGTCAGCGTCAGGCCCTCGCGCGTGCCGCGGCCGTCGATGTTGAGGAAGTTGTGGTTGTAGACCTGGGTCACGATGGTTTTGGCGCCGGTGTTGCGCAGGGCGTGATCGATGATCATGGACGGCTGGCCGGGCACAAGCCGGATGGTCTTGGTGTAGCTGTAGGCGTAGCCCGTGCCGTGATCGGCGACGTCCTGCGTCATCTCGACACGGTCGGATCCGACGTGCTGGGTGCGCACCCCCGGATCGACCAACGGGAAGGACTTGGCGAAGGCGTAGGGGCCGGCATCGATGCGCCGCAGGACGCCGACTCCGATCTTGAGAAACAGCCCGCCGGGCGCAGCTTCGGCATAGCCCAGGGCGCCGCCCTCGGCGTTGAATTCCTCGACCGGACCGTTGGCGGCGGTGTTGGGCGCAGCCACAACCTGGCCGCCGGCCTCCACGAAGTCGCTCACGCTGGGCGATACGCCATTGAACCACAGGGGATAGAAGTCGTGGCCGCGATAGGTCAGGCCGCCAAATACGCCGGCCCAGTCGAAACGCACGCCTCGGTAGAACCCCGTCGCGGCGTCAGGCAGGAAGATCTTGGCGGAGATCAGGCCGTTGGAGATGGCCGCGCTGGGGGCGTCGGCCAGCACGCGGGCGGGGATCATATCCATGGTCGGGCCTGTCCCTGACGGCGCCGAAGCGCTTGGCGCCTGGGCGAAAGCCGCCAGGCTCAATCCGGCGACGGCCAAAGCCAGGCCGCACCCTCCCGCCCCGCTGATGCGCCTCATCGTTCGGAGCCTTCCGCACGTCGCGATCTTGGAGGAGATTTAGCCCCGGACTATGCGCTTGTCATAGATAATGATAGCGCTGTCCAAGGCCATTCGCACGCAGTTGCGGACGCCAGGCAGGGGAGGGACGCGTGCTCAGGCGCACTATTCTCACGTCCATGGGGCTGGCCGCGGTGGCCACGGGGATCAGCGAGCGCGAAGCCGCCGCCCAGGACAAGACCCTCCAGGCCGGACGCGGCATGAAGTCGCCGATCATCAAGGATGTGTCGGTGATCGCCGTGCAACCGGGCGGCGTGCGTCTGGTGGTGGTCAAGGTCGTCACCGACCAGCCCGGACTCTACGGCTACGGCTGCGCGACCTTCACTCAGCGCGCCGAACTGGTGGTTGAGGCGGTGGAGAAATATCTCAAGCCCTTTGTCATCGGCCATCCGACCGACCGCATCGATGACCTGTGGCAAGCCATGTACAATGCGTCCTACTGGCGCAGCGGCCCGGTGCTCAACAACGCGATCAGCGGGGTGGACCAGGCGCTGTGGGACATCAAGGGCCGCCAGGCGGGCCTGCCCGTATACCAACTCCTTGGCGGCAAGTGCCGCGAAGCGGCCGAGCTCTATACCCACGTCAACGGCGCCGACAACGCCAGGCTGATCGAGGGTGTGCGCGCCGCCCAGGCCGAGGGCTATCGCAACTTTTCGCTGGGCCTCGGGCAGGGCGGCAACGAACCGGCTTCGGGCAAGGTGCTGACGACCGCGCCGGTATTCGACCGCGAAGCCTATCTGCGCGACCTGCTCAAGATGCTCGAGGCGGTGCGCTCCACCCTGGGCGACGAGATCGACATCACCACCGACGTGCACGAGCGGATCACCCCGACCCAGGCGATCCGGCTATGCAAGGACTTGGAACAGTTCCGCATGTTCTTCGTCGAGGATCCGCTGTCGCCCGAGGACATCGACTACTTCCGCATCCTCCGCCAACAATCGACCACCCCGATCGCCATGGGCGAGCTGTTCGTCAATCCGCACGAATCCACGCCCCTGATCGACGAGCGGTTGATCGACTACATCCGCTGCCACGTGTCCGAGGTCGGCGGCCTGACGCCCGCGCGCAAGATCGCGATCCTGGCCGAGATGCACGGCGTGCGGACCGCCTGGCACGGCCCCGGCGACGTCTCGCCGGTGGGGCACTGCGCCAACCTGACCCTGGCGGTCAGCGCCTATAATTTCGGAATCCAGGAAATGGCCGCCTTTCCAGAGGCTTCGCACGAGATTTTCCACGGCATACCGTTGGTCAAGAACGGCTACGGCTATCCCAACGAGGCGCCTGGGTGGGGCGTGGAAGTGGATGGGAAAGCCGCGGCCAAGTATCCGTTCCGAAACGACAATACCGAACGTGGCAAACTCAATGGCGGCTGGGGCGAGCTCCGCCTGCCCGACGGCACGCTGATCCACCCGTGATCGGCGCGAGTCGATGAAGCCGCCCATGCCCATGCGGGCGATCCTGGCCGCCTGGATGGCGGTGTTCGCGAGCGCCGGCGCACGCGCGGATCCCGACTGGCCCATCCGCGGCGGCGATCCGGGCGCGACGCGCTACTCGCCGCTGAGCGAGATCACGCCGGCCAACGTCGATCGCCTGCAACCGGCCTGGATTTATCACATGCAGCCGCAGGGCGCAGCTCTAGACGCCCCGCAGGCCCAGGCCGGCGACGCGCCGCCGACGCCAGCCCCCCAGGCCGGCGCGCCGCGTTTGCTGGGATGGGAGGCGACGCCGATCGTGGTCGCCGGGACGCTCTATGTCGGTACGCCCTACGGCCGGGTGGTGGCGCTGGACGCCCAGACGGGCGCCGCGCGCTGGTCGGTCGCTTTGCCGAACAACGACGTGCCGGCCATGCGCGGGGTGGCCTATTGGCCCGGCGACGGCGCCACGCCGCCGCAGATCGTGGTCGCCACCAAGCTTGGCAACCTGGCTTTGCTCGACGCGGCCACCGGCGCCTTCGACAAGGCGTTTGGCCAGAACGGCGTGCTGGACCTGAAAACGCCCGAGGTGATGCGCGGCTATCTCAAGGCGCAGTTCAGCTACAGCGCCCCGGCGATGGTCTACAGGAACCTGATCATCACCGGCTCGCGCCTGCAGGAACAACCGACCTTGGGCCCATCTGGCGACGTGCGGGCGTGGGATGCGCGCACGGGCAGGCTGGTCTGGACTTTCCACACCGTGCCCCGCCCCGGCGAGCCCGGCCACGAGACCTGGGCGGGCGACAGCTGGCGCGACCGCTCGGGGACCAACGTGTGGAACGAGTTCACCCTCGACGCTAAGCGGGGGATTCTCTACATGCCCGTCGGCGCCCCGACCGTCGATCGCTACGGCGGCGACCGCAAGGGCGCCAACCTTTACGGCGACGCGGTGGTGGCCGTGCGCGCCACGACCGGTAAGCCGATCTGGCATTTCCAGCTGGTCCACCATGACATCTGGGACCTGGACGTGCCCGCCGCGCCGACGTTGGTCGAGGTGCGGCGCAAGGGCAAAACCATCCCGGCGCTGGCGGCGATCAACAAGGCGGGCCTGTTGTTCCTGCTGGATCGCCGGACGGGCAAGCCGATCTATCGGGTCGATGAGCAGCCAGCTCCGCAAAGCGCCGTTCGCGGCGAGGCGTCCTGGCCGACCCAGCCGGTTCCGTCCACGCCGCCGCCCCTGGCCCGCCAGGCGTTCCACGCCTCAACCGACCTGGTCACGCTCACGCCCGAGTTGGAACAGTTCTGTCGCCAATGGATCGCCAGCGCCAAGATCGGCGACAGCCAGCCGTTCAGTCCCCTGAGCGACACCGCGCCGACCGCGCGCTTCCCCGGCAGCGGCGGGGGCGCCAACTACGGCGGCGGCGCGTTCGACCCGGTCAACGGCTACTTCGTGATCAATACCGAGGATCTGGGCAGCGTGGAGCAACTGGCCGAGCGCCCGGACGGCAGTTGGGGCACGACCTCCGGCCCCAATTCCTGGTTTGCCGACGAGGGCCACAAGTTGCTGTGTCAGGCGCCCCCCTGGGGCAGCCTCTATGCGGTGAACGTCAACACCGGCCAGATCGCCTGGCGCGCCACCTTGGGCGTCACTGACAGCCTGCCTGACGCCCTCAAGGCCACCGGCCGCCCCAATGTCGGCAGCCCCATGATCACCGCCGGCGGCTTGGTGTTCATCGCCGCGACCGACGACAGCCGCCTGCGCGCCTTCGACGTCAAGACCGGCCGAGAGGTGTGGACCTTCATGCTGCCAGCATCGGGCCATGGCGGCCCGATCAGCTATCGCGGCAAGGACGGGCGGCAATATGTGGCCTTGATCGCCACCGGCGGCAGCTATTTGGCCAGCCCGATCCGCAGCGACAGCATCATGGCGTTCAGGCTGAAGTAACGAGCAAGGCCGTCGGCAGCGGCGCGGTTGTGCCGGCCGCTCCATCGCCGCTGCGAGTCACTCGGCTTCGTCTCTTATGTCGGCAAGAGCCATGGCCAGGACCGTGGTCAGCTTTTCCAGGCTGTTGGGCTTGGTCAGGACCTTGACGGCGCCCCGCTTTCGGCTGCGAAAAGCGTCGGCGGTCGAGCGGGATGAAGTAAGCACGATCGCGGGGAAGTCGACGGTCACGCGCGCGCGCAGTTCGATCAGCAGCGAAAACCCGTCCTTGCGCGGCATGTGCAGATCGACGATGGCCAGATCGGGCTTGAAGATGCGCCGATCGATGATCGCGAGGGCCGCCACGCCATCGTGCGCCCGAACCACTTCCTTCGGCCCTGGAATATCCGACAGCGCGCGTTCAATCAGATAGGCGTCGGCGTCGTCGTCCTCGACGAGCAACACCTTGAGCTTGGCGGCGTGCGCGGCGCCCTCGAGGCGAGGCGCACAGCCGACACTGTCGATTACCAACTCTTGCAAGCCACTGGTGCTAGGCATCGAGACGTCCCCCTTGCCGATCCCGGTTGAAAGTGGAGCGGTGATCGCATCCATAACCGGCGCTGAGTCTGGAGAATTAAAATCGAGAATGTCTAACACTCCGATAAAGAGTGAGGCATTTGGTCGTGCGCTATTCTGCTCATCCGGATTCACGGTGAGGTAAATGCTGAGCAACCACGTTGCCGATAGAAGCAGCTCGCCCAAGTTCTCGAATTGTTGTGGACGCCGGACTGGTCGCGGCTAGATATCAGCTTGGGCGATCCTGAGCCGCCAGGGGAAGTCTGACATGGAACTGGGAGCCGACGCCGGGCTCGGACTCGCACCATATCGTACCCGACTGGGCGAGCGTGGCCTTCTTGGCCAAGGTCAGCCCCAGGCCTGTGCCAGCGTATTCGGCATTGGTGTGTAGCCGGACGAGCGGCTTGAAAATCTCGTTCAGATAGGTTCGCTCGATGCCGATCCCGTTGTCCCGGAACGTCACCGTGCACCAGTCGCCTGAGGCGGAATGGGTCACGGTCAGGGTAGGGGTCTGACGGGTGTTGTATTTCAGGCCGTTCACGATCAGGTTTTGCGCGACCTGAACCATCAGCGTCTTGTTTCCCCTGACGGTCGGCAGCCACTCGGCGACCAATTGAGCTTTGCGATCCTCCAGATAGGGCGTGATCGATGACCTGACAGCAAGGATCACCTCATTCAGGTCGACGTCTTCGATCAGCGGCGGCTTGTTCAGCAGCGTGTACTCGGCCATTACGTCGACCAGATCGCCCAGCCGGCGCGCGGCCCCGGTCAGAAACGCCAGATGCTTATCGACCATGCCGCCGTTTCCTTCGGCGATCGCTTCCGACAGGAGACCTGAAAATGTCCGGATCTGACGGATGGGTTGCTTGAAATCGTGCGCCAGGGCAAACGCGAACGACTCCAGTTCACGGCGTTGGTCTTCGATGATGCGCAGGTGCGCCGCGCTCTTGATGGCGTGCTCGACGGTTGTGGACAGGGAGCTCGGCGTGATTTTCGACTTTGGAATATAGTCGGTGACGCCGCATTGCATGGCATGGGCGGCCAAAACCTCGTCGCCGACCCCCGTGATCAATATAATGGGCAGGAACGGGTATTTTTCCCGTAACAACTGGGCGCAGGCCAAGCCGTCCAGCCCTGGCATCTTGTAGTCGATGATGACGCAGTCGAAGTCCTGCGCCTCGCAGATGGCTTCCAGGCGCGCGGAGTTAAGCTCGCTACGCACTTCGACCTCGGGAAAGGCCTGTTCCAGGGCGTCCCCGGTCAGCATCAGCTCCACCGGGCTGTCATCGACCAGCAGGATCGACTGCGCCGGCATGTCAGGCGCCCTTTCCATTGGCCCGCTGAGGAAGCCGCATCTCGATACACGCCCCCTCGATGGCGCTGATGAAACGCAGATCTCCCCCGTGCCTGCGGAAGATGCGCCGGGCGATCGTCAGCCCCGCGCCGACGCCGGCGTTCTCATCGCCGGGGCGCCGTCGGTAAAACATCTGGAACGCGGCGTCGTGTTGGCTGGCGTCAAGGCCAATGCCGTTGTCCACGATCCGTGCGACCCAGTCGCGCTCATCGGGCTGGAGGCTGATTTCGATCGCCGGCGCGACGTCGGGCCGGCGGAATTTCAACGCGTTATGCAAAAGATGCTTGATCGCCTCGATCATAAGCGAACGATCGACGATGATCGGACCGAGCGGGTTGACGATAACCTCGGCGCCGGCGTTCCCGAATGTCGATCTGAGTTCTCTCAGGGCGTCGCGGACCAGATCTTCACCGACGCAGGCTTGGGCGGCGAGATCGCGACGTTGGGCGCTCGCGTAGTGGCCCAGGGCGGATATCATGCCCTGGCCGCCCTTGGAGGCCGCCTCCAGGTGGTCGAGCAGGATGCGATGGCGCTCCAGGTTGGTGGGCTCGACATCGCGGACGATCAGATCGACCACGCCTTTTAATTGGCGGAAAACCGCCCCCAGGTCATGGGCGACCACATAGGCGAATTCGCCCAACTCGTGCTCGGCGACGCTGTGGATGCTGAGGTCGCTAGATTCCATAGGCGCTACCGGTCCTTGTCCTTGTCAAAACGTTAGATGGCGGCGGCCGCCGCAGCGAACCGATCGGACCGCTGCGCATTAGGACGTTTGTTCGGCGTCACGCCGCCTCGCGCCATGCCCGCTGCCATGTTAAAAACAACCTATGAGGTTCTTATGCACGTTTGACGTTATATAGATGTTAAATTATAGATTGTTATGCTTATAACAAAGGTTAAAAGGCCCAGGTTCTCGTCCACAACGAAGTGGATGGGGTTCCGGTTTAATCATAAGTCGGGCGCACGAGCCAATATGGTGCGGAAAAGTACTGACTGTAGGCGAGGTATTCGATGGTTGTCGAAAAACTATAAGTCGTCGTGATCTCAGTAATTAATAATAGTCTCGTCGGAGAAGGAAGCGATGTCAGTTGTTGGGAATGTTCCTGAGCCGATGCTGGGCCATCGACGCTCGCCGACTCCCTACATGAGCGCGAGCAGGCAGGTGTTGGTCGCCGAAGATGACGACGCCGACGCCTATTTGATCACAACTGCGCTGCTCAAGAATCCCGAGGTCGGAGCGGTAATGCGCGCCCGCGACGGCGCGGAGGCCATGGAGATGATCGAGCAGGGCGCCATCGCGCCCGACCTGGTGATCGTCGATCTGCACATGCCGAAAAAGAGCGGCTTCAACCTTCTGCTCGAACTGGCCTGCCGCGACGCGCCACACATCGCCAGCGCCGTGCTGACATCTTCAGTCGCGACAGCCGATCAGCTTCGATCGAAGCTGCGCGGCGCCGATCATTTCATCTCAAAGCCCGAATCCGTCGAGGAATTGGAGTTCGCGCTCACGGAACTGATCGCGGCCACAGAGGGGTCATCGAAAACACGCGCCTAGGCGCGGAAGATGGGCGGCCGCGCTAACTGGCGGTCCCGCGCGCAATCGCCGAAAGCGCGTCCGCCAGATCGTCCAGCGAATAGGGCTTGGTCAGCACGGGCGCGGTTCGGTAGGGACCCTCCAAGCCGGCGCTTCCGTAGCCCGTGGCGAACACCAACGGTATCCCGCGCTCGGCCAGGGCGTCCGCGACAGGAAACGCCGTCTCCCCGCCAAGATTGACGTCGAGCAGGGCGACATCGGCGACCGTATCGACAAGGCGGCGAAGCGCATCTTGCACGCTGACCGCCAAGTCGACGATGACGCAGCCGAGGTCAGCCAGGTTCGCTTCGAGGATCATGGCCACCACCGCATCGTCTTCAACCACGAACAGCCGCAGCCCCGCGAGCGAGGGCGGCGCAGAGACACTCGCGGTCATCGCGGTTGGCGCGGGCGGGCTGGAAATGTCCGGCAGGCGGGTCTCATCGTTCACGACCTCGCCCTCGGTGCAAGACCGCGCGAATCTACCATCCAACAGCGCTTACGGTCCAACGGCAAAACCGTGGCGCCTCGTGCAGACGCCCAACGTGAAGGCTTGGCTATTGGTCCTTGCCGGGTCCCCACCGCCAACGCGCCGGTTCGCCTTTCCAGCGGCAGATCGCGATCAACGCGGCTCCGGCCAGCGCCGCCAGTCCCAGATAGGCGCCCAGGTTTCGGCGGGGCGGGAAGGCGAGCGCGTCGGCGAGCACCAGGCCGACGAAGGCCGCGAGCGTCAGCCATCCCTGCCAGGTGCTAGGCGTCCATCCCCAGCCATAATGCTTGGCGCGAAACCAATAGCGGCTCATGGCCCAAGCCTACGCCCATGGGCGCGGTCGCGCCAAGCGCGGGCGAAAAACGCTCGAACCCGCACCGGCCCCCGGCGTTCCGCGATCGCCGCGGGGGCGCGGCGATTCCGCTGGCGCACCCCTGAAATTGCCTGGCCTCATTCCGTTCCGACCGTTACGCATGGGCCCAGCGGGGCGAAGATTCCGGCGGTTTGTGAGGAGGAAGCGATGGCGGAAACAGGGCTGCTCCGGAGGCTATGCTGTGCAGCCGTGCTGACCGCAGGCGTGCTGTCGGGAGCGCCCGCTGGAGCGCAGGCGCCGCCCAAGGGGCCGGGCAGCCTGACGGGGCTGTGGGTCAATGGGGCCTACAGGGCTTCCGGGCGCTATCCCGACCGCGAGCGCATCCTTCTGGACGAGAATGGTCAGTGGCCGCCGCTGCTGCCTCAGCCCAAGGCCCTGCTCGAACAGCGGATTACGGATTCCGAGGCTGGGCGGCCCTTCGCCAACACCCTATCGCAATGCCTGCCCGGGGGCACGCCGCAGATGCTGTTCACCGCAGGCAACTATCCGCTGCAGATTGTGGAGACGCCGACGCAGGTGATCATCCTGATGGACGAGCAGAACCACTTCCGCATCGTCAACCTGAACGCCAAACACGCGAACGATCCCGATCCCTCCTATTTTGGGGATTCCGTCGGTCATTGGGAGGGCGGCGACCTAGTGGTGGACACCATCGGCCTGACCGATCGCACCTCGCTGGACCAGGTCGGCATGCCGCACAGCGAGGATTTACACCTGGTCGAGCGCTTTCATCGCGCGAGCCAGGACAGGATAGAGGTCGAGGTGACGATCGACGATCCCAAGACCTTCGTCCATCCGTGGAAGGCTAAGTCGATCCTCAAGGCCCGCGCGCCCGATCCCTCGGCGATGCAGGAATACATCTGCGACGACAATCACAACGGCGCCGACGCGTCGGGCCACCAAAGCTTCCGCTGACGTTCGGACGGATGATGTTCGGCGGGGTTGGCGAGATGGCTCAGCCAGCGGCGCAACACACCGCGGCGGCGCGATCACCAGGAGCGGATCGGCGATGAGCGCCTCGACCTCCAGTCGTGAAGAACAGGCCGAGGCCGTCGATCCCGCGTCGCCGCGCAGGACACGGCTCTCGGCCATCGTCGGCGGTTCGGTCGGCAGCTTGGTCGAATGGTACGACTGGTATGTGTACCCCTCGTTCGCCCTCCATTTCGCCAAGGCTTTCTTCCCCAGAGGCGACCAGACGGCCCAGCTGCTCGGCGCGGCGACAGTGTTCGCGGTAGGCTTTCTAACCCGGCCAATCGGCGGCTGGCTGATGGGGCGCTACGCCGACAGGGTCGGTCGCCGCCCAGCGATGATCCTGTCGATGGTTTTGATGGCGGTGGGGTCCGCCGGCGTCGGTTTCACGCCGACCTACGCTGCGGTCGGCGTCGCGGCTCCGGCGCTGCTGACCCTGGCGCGCTTCATTCAGGGCCTGAGCCTGGGCGGCCAGTACGGGGCGAGCGCCACCTATCTCAGCGAGGCGGCCGCCAGCCGCTGGAAGGGATTCTGGACCAGCTTCCACTTCATGACCCTGCTGCTGGGGCTGTTCCTGGCCATGGGCATTCTGCTGACGTTGCAACACAGCCTCAGCCGCGCGGCGCTGGCGGCATGGGGATGGCGCATACCGTTCTGGATCGGGGCCGGCCTCGCGCTCGGCTCGCTGGTTTTCACCCTGCGCGCCCCAGAGTCCGACACCAGGAGCGCTGGCGATGCGGGTCATAAGGTGCGCCCATGGCGGCGCCTGTGGACCTACCGCCGTGCGTTCCTGATCGTGTTCTTTGTGACGGCCGCGGGCACGATCGCCTTCCAGACCTACGTCACCTACATGCCGAAATTCCTGGTCAACACGGCCGGGTTCAGCGCCGATATCTCGGCCGAGATCACCCTGGCGGCCCTGATCGTCTACACGGCGCTGCACCCCTTGTTTGGGTGGATATCGGACCTGATCGGGCGTCGGGCGATCCTGCTCGTGTTCGGGGCGCTCGGCATGGTGATCAACGTGCCCTTGCTGTCCGCCCTGGCCGCCGCCCACACGCCCGGGCAGGCCTTCGTGCTGCTGACGATCGGCCTCTGCTCGCTTACCCCGTACTCGGCTGTGAGCGCGATTTTCAAAGCGGAGCTGTTCCCCAACGACATCCGCGCCTTCGCGGTGGGACTATCGTTCGCCTTGTCGGTGTCGGTCTTCGGCGGGACGGCCGAACTGGTGGCCTTGAGCTTCAAGAGCGCGGGCCGGGAGGGAGGCTTCTACTGGTACGTCGCCGCCTCCATGGCCGTTGCGCTGGTCGCCGCGATGTCCATGCCCCGGAAGATCGACCGCCCGGAGACTGGGCTTGGCCAGGACTCAGCCTGAACTCTTGCCGAACGTCTGACCTTTGACCGTGGCGTCGATCAGCGAGCCGCCGAGCGTGCCGTCCTTCAAAGGGTGGATGTTGATGGTCGCAGTGTCGCCCACCTGCAAGGCATGCCGGCTCCAGCCCTGATGCTCCAGGGCGTTGGGGCTTTGGCCTTCGATAGAATATTCCAGGTCCTTGCCCGATGCGGCGTCATGCACCACCAGCTGAATCCAGCTGTGCGGATTGTTCCACTCGAATTCCTTGACCGTGCCCACCAGGGTCACGGTCTTGGTGTTGTCGAACATGGCGAAGGAATGGTGTGCGGATGCGGGTTGAGCCGTCATGGCGGCAAGGGCCAAGGCTGCTGGTGCGGCGATTCTTCCGAAGACCTTCATGGCCTCTCCTGTACGTCACGGTCGATGTTCCGGCGCGGGCCGGCGTTTGGTCAAGGCGTATCGGCCGGGGGCGTGCCCGCCGTCAGCGCGCGGTGCGGGGCACCGGATTGCCGTAAACTTCGATCCAGCCCATGTCCATGTAGCCGCCGTCGCCGTGTCCGCTGCCCGGCATCAGGCTGGTGAAGCCCACTTCGTCGACCTTGGAGAAGTCGACCGAGGTTCCGTCCATCCAATCGTCCCGCGTGACGACCCGGTCGATGTCGAGCCGAATCCAGCGCGATTCCGACAGGGTGAACTCGTTGGCGTGGAAGTCCGCCTCGTTGCTGTCGCCGTGTTCGCCTACCAGCCAGGTGCCGTCGGCCAACTTTACGATGGGGTGGACGCGGTGCAGGCCCGAGATTTTGTCTTCCCAGCGGATCTTCCCCAGGCCGCTCAGGTCCACATAGTTCTTCGGGTCGCGCAGCGCGGCCGCGCAGGTCTGCTCGCATAGCCCGGTGTAGACGTGGGTCGGCGCCGCCCCCGTCATGCTGGGCGCGCCTTGCGAAGCGGTGGCGATCTGTTTGCCTGAGGGACCATAGAGCTTCAGCTCCAGGTTGGGGTTGGCCAGGTCGGCCTGCGTCACCGGATGTTGGTGCGGGGTGGCTGTCCACTCCGCCCGGAAGAACAGGGGCGCAGCCGGCAGTTGCGGCGGCCAGTGATAGGCTTCGGCCTTGGGCGCCGGCGCCGTTTGGGCCCGGCCGACGGACGGCGGAACGCAGGCCACGGCAAGCGCGACCATCAGAGCCCGTCGGACCATTGTTTTCCCCCGCCTTTTCGTCGCGTTTTCGGGGCCTGAACCAGCGCGTCGGCCACCAAGCTCTCAACTTGACGTACGAAGCCGTCGCACGGCATGTCAAGCGCTGCCCGCCGGATGTCATGAAGCATCGCAAGCAGCGTCGCCAAGGTCGCGGGAAGTCGGTCCTCTGTCGTTCAAACCCAAGGTGACCCATGCATCAAAATCCGGCGGTCGTTTCCAGTTTGTGCCTGAGCCTGCTGCTCCACGCGTCGCCGGTGTCAGCCGCGCCGCGGTCCAGCGAGCGGGTCTACATCGGCACGCAGGGGGGCGATGGCGTGTTTGTCGCCGACTTCGACGAGGCGACGGGTCACCTGTCCAAGCCCAGCCAGGCCATCGCTCTCTTGAGAGCGCAGTGGCTGGCGCTCAATCCGACCGCGCCGGTGCTCTACGCCGTTGGCGCCACGCCTGCGGGCCGCGACGCCAACGGGCGTGTCTACAGCTTGGCCATCGACCCCGTCACCGGCGGCCTCAAGCCGATCGGCGACGTGGATTCCGGCGGTCGGGAGCCGACCTACCTCAGCTTCGACCCGCGGACGAACACCCTGTTCAACGCCAACTACGACAGCGGCACGATCGCAGCCTTACCGGTCCTCGCCGACGGGTCGCTCGGACCGGTCGCCGCCCTGCAGCAGGACAGCGGGAGCGGTCCGTTCCCCGTGCGCCAGGCTCACGCGATCGCGCACTGCATCGTGCTCGACCCTAGCGGCAAATACGTGCTGGTGGCGGACTTGGGGGCCGATCGGGTGTTCGTCTACCGTTTCGATCCGGCCACCCGGGCGCTCACGCCCGCGGGCTCCCAGGCGCTGCCGGCGGGATCTGGACCCAGGCACCTGGTGTTCGATCCCCGGGGCAAGTTCGTCTATGTGCTCACCGAGTTGACGGCCGAAGTCCATGTTCTTGCGTGGGATGGGCGACGGGGGCGGTTGCGCCCGGTCCAGTCCCTATCGGCCTATCCCGCCGGTTCGCCTGATGAGGCGGGCGCCGCGCCGGAGTCGAAGGGCGGGGCCGAGCTGCACACCTCGCCCAACGGGCGGTTCCTTTATGTAACGCTGAGGGGCAAGCAGAATAGCATCGTCGCCTATGCCATCGCGCCGCGCACCGGCCGGCTGCGCGAGATTCAACGACTGGGATCGGGCGGCCTGTCCCCGGTGGGCTTCGCTTTCGACCCGACCGGCCATTGGATGCTGGTCGCCAACGACGGTTCGAACGCCATCTCGGTGATGAAGGTCGATAGCCTGACCGGCGAACTGCAGCTCACCGATCAAACCGCCCCGATCTCCAAGCCGCGCGATTTTGTGTTTTACCCGAATTGATCTGATGGGCGGCCGACGCCGGCCGCGTGCAGTTGGCGCCTGAAGGTGATCGTACGTATGCCCCATACGCGGCGCGACTAGTCCACGCCTCGTGAACGGCGAAGAGGCTGCGGTGATTGTCCTGCACCGCGGCCTCGAAGCCGAGCGCGCCGGGAACGGCCATGGCGCGCTTCCACTCGGTCACGATCAGCTTGGCCCATTGCTCGATCTGGGCGGCGGTGATCTTCTGCGGTCTCTGGATCGGCTTTACCGTTCGCTCAGGCGCCGCCAAGCGCGCCGCTGGGATTTGTGGGGGGAGAAAACCGCCTTGGAATGCCTTGCGGGGGACCGGACAGGGCTTTTGCTGCAACGCCGGCCGGGGCGTGGGCGCCGTCTTCCCGACGCTCGTGGGCATGTTATCAGCGAAGGCGGGCCTGCCCACCGCCATCGCCGTCACAGCCGTCGTGGCCTATACGGTGATGCTCGTCTGCGCGTTTCTATTGCCTGAGACCACTCTTGTGTCGTTGACGTCCTTAACCCCGAGAAATCCTGACCGCGCCCGGCAGGTTCATGAGAAGTCGTGTCGCCCATGCACATTCGCGCCCTATCCCTGATCGCCGCCTCGCTGTGGCTCTGCTGCACCCCGCTGATGGCGGCCGAAGCGGCCCCGCCGGACGCCGCGACGCTCGCCGCGCTCGCGCCCACGGGCGTACTTCGGGCGGCGATCAATCTCGGCAATTCGGTGCTGGCTCAACAGGACGCCGCAGGCGAACTGCATGGCGTTTCGGTCGACCTGGCCCGCGCGCTCGGAAGGTCGCTTGGCGTGCCGGTGCGGCTGGTGGTCTATCATGAGGCCGGCGCCACTTTCGCCGGTGGCCAAAAGGGCGAATGGGACGTGGCCTTCCTGGCCATCGATCCCCAGCGCGCCGAGCAGGTCGACTTCACCGCGCCCTATGTGGTGATCGACGGGGCTTACATGGTCTGGGCAGACAGCGCGTTCAAAACCTCCGAGGATCTGGACCGTGACGGCGTGCGTATCGCAGCGCCCAAGGGCTCGGCCTATGAGCTCTACCTGACCCGCACCCTCAAGCACGCGTCCCTCGTGCGGACTGACACCGTGGCGGGCGCGCCCCAGAGCTTCGCCGATCAGCACCTGGAGGCGGTGGCCGGCATCGGTGCGGCCCTGCGCCGCGTGGCCAACACCCACCCGGAATGGCGGGTGATCACGCCAGGTTTCCAGACGATCCGCCAGGCCCTGGTCACGCCCAAGGGGCGCGCGCCCCAGGGCCTGACCTATCTGTCGGCGTTCGTCGAGCGTATGAAGGCGTCGGGCTTCGTGCGCCAGGCCCTAGACAACACGGGCCAGGTCGACGCCGATGTAGCGCCGCCTGCCAACTGAGCACGGCGCTCCGTCTACGGATCCAGCGACGCCACATAGGCCGCCAGGTCGACCATGTCCTTCTGCGACAGGCCGTCGACGATGGGCTTCATGCGCGCCACGGCGTCAGCGCCCCTGCGCGTGCCTGACTTGATCGCGTAGAGCTGGCGGAAGATGTAGGTCGGCAGGCGCCCCGCGATGGGAGGGCCGATTTGCCCGCCCTTGAGCCCAACGCCGTGGCAGCTGGCGCAAGCGGGCCGCGAGCCTTTGCCGGCCGCCAGATATTCGCCGTCCGCGATGGCGCCCGTTGGCACGTAGGCGGTGAAAGTCATGTTCGGATCGCGCCGTTCGAAGCCCTCGAAATCGTCTGGGCCTTCGATGATGCGCTGGCCAAGCGGTTGGCGATCGCCTCGCGTGTCGATCACCCAGACGAAAGCGTCGGCCGTGAAGCGGGGCACGGTGTCGGATTCGACGATCTTCAGGTGCTTTTTGAAGGTCAGGCTCGAGAAGTAGCGCGCCGCGTCCTGGATGTCGGCGTCGGAGACCTGCTTGATGGTGGTCTGCATATTCATCGCCGGCCCGAACTTGGGATTGGGCGATTTGCGCAGGCCCGCCCGCATGTCCTGCGCCTGCTGCACGATATAGGCGTAGGGCAGGCCCGCCAGGGCCGCGTTCTCCGACCGGCCGGCGCCCTGGGGCAGGTGGCAGAACCCGCAAGCGAAGGTTGGCGGGCGTCCCGTGACGGCGTCCGGCATGGCCGGGTGGCTCTCCGGATACCAATCGACCGCCATGGTGCGGTCATACATCTGCACTTCGCTATAAGCCGCCTGGCTGCCTTGCAGGCTGACCGTGGTGGTCCCAGGAAAGGCCCACTGCGGGTAGCTGGTATCCGGTGCGCCGGAGTCCGCTGACGCGGGCGGGTCCTGGCAGCCCGTCAGCAGCGTGGCGCACAAAGCCAACGCACCTGCCCAAGCCGCGTGTGTTCTGGCGCTCATATTTCCTGCACCCCCCTCAATTGTTGTCCAGCTCGTGGTCGGCGCCTGAATCGCACGAAGCTGCGCGTGATGTACCAGAACAGGCCCTGGGCTACGAGCAAGGTCGAGGCGAAGTTGACGAAGATCGGGCGCGGAAAGGTCCCGCCAATGTTCGACAGTCCATAGACCAGGAGGCTGACGTTCAGCACCAGGGTCAGCTAGCAATTTCCACGCCGATGTTGAAGCCCACCCATATCTCGGCGAGCCGACCCGGAGAAAACTGCTGTGGCTCTATAGCGACGCTGGAGGTGGGCGCCGACGGAAAGGGCGCCGTGATCGGCGAGACCCCATCCCAGAGTGCGCGCCGCGCACTATGGCGTTCGACTCCTCGGGCCGCGTCCGGGCCTTGGCGGTGGAAAAAGACAATGAAATCTATGCTTTAGGCATCGATCCCGAGACCGGCGTGGCGACCTACGCCAAGCGATCCCTGGCGCTCAAGGACATGTGGTCGCTGGCGTTCCTGCCGCCGCAGGCCGGGCGGTAGGGGAGGCGCCAGTGGCCTGACACAGGCTTTATCGTACAAGGCCCCGCGCCATAACCGTCGGCGAATGAAGCGTGCGCCTATATTGTTTTTCCCCAATGTTTACCCTTTGGGCGAACCAAAGCGATCGCGCGGCGTAACGATAGATTACGCGCACAGACGCGCGGACGGGTGAGGTGATCGTGCGGGCCTACATCAATCGGATCGCGACCGCGGTCCCGCCCAACGACATCCACGAGGCGTTCACGACCTACGCTGAAGGCCTTATCGTCGATCCTAAGCGCCGGCGGCTGTTCCGTCGCATGGCTGAGCGCAGTCAGATCAGGCAGCGATGGTCGTGCCTTGCGCCTGCGCCGGCCGGCGCCAACTCGGCGATCGACACCAGCGGGCTCTACAGACCCGGGGCCTTCCCCTCGACGGCCGAGCGCATGCAGCGCTTCGAGACCACGGCGCCCGATCTCGCCATGCGCGCTGTGGACCGGCTGAATCTCGGCGATAGGTGCAAACAGGTCACCCACCTGATCGTGACCTGCTGCACTGGCTTCGCGGCCCCGGGGCTGGATCTGCAGATCGCCGCGCGGTTAGGGCTCAGCCGATCGGTGGAGCGCACCTTGATCGGTTTCATGGGCTGCTATGCCGCCCTCAACGCGCTCAAGCTCGCGCGCCACATCGTGCGCTCGGAGCCCCAGGCCCAGGTGATGGTCGTGGCGCTCGAACTGTGCACCTTGCATCTGCAGGAGACCGACGACATCGAACAGGCGCTCACCTTTCTAGTGTTTGGCGACGGCGCCGCCGCCGCCCTGATCAGCGCCGAACCGGTCGGCCTGGCCCTGGACTCCTTCCACGTCGAGGTGGCGCGCGAGAGCGATGACCAGATCACCTGGAACATCCGCGATCAGGGCTTCGACATGTTCCTCTCGGGCCAGGTTCCATCGACCGTCGGCCGCGCGCTCAAGGCCGGTCAGGATCGCATCCTTGGGGGCGCCGCCCCGGTCGAGATCGATCTTTGGGCCGTCCATCCCGGTGGGCGAACGGTCCTGGACGCCGTGGAAGGCGCTTTCGCCTTACCGCCGCAGGCGCTTGCGGCGTCACGCGAGGTGCTCAGCCGGTTCGGCAACATGTCATCGGCGACGGTCTTGTTCGTCCTCAAGGCGCTGCTGGAGGGGCCGACCGCAGGCCGGCGCGGCTGCGCGATGGCGTTCGGGCCCGGCCTGACCGCCGAGACCATGTTGTTCACCGGGGCATGAGCGATCAGCGCCAGCCTCGCTTTCGCGCCCGCTCGGGCCGCCAGGTCTCTCGCGGTGACGAGAGGCTCAGCCCGACCATGATCGCGGACGGCGGATGATCTACGACGTTCTCGTCATCGGCGCCGGGCCGGCTGGGTCGACGGCCGCCAGACTGTTGGCGCGCGCCGGCTGGACGGTCGCCTTGGTCGAAAAAAGTGTCTTCCCGAGGCGCAAGGTGTGCGGCGAATTCGTTTCCGCCACCAGCCTGCCGCTGCTGAATCCGGCCGACGTCGGCGGCGGGTTCGGCGAGCACGCCGGGCCCGAGATACGCCGGGTCGCCCTGTTCACCGGAAGGACGGTCACGGAGTCTCCCATGCCGCGTGTCGTCAATGGCGCCGGCGCATGGGGCAGGGCGATAGGCCGCGAACATCTCGATGGCCTTTTGCGCGACGCCGCGGTTCGGGCCGGCGCGACTTTATTCCAGCCCTTCAAGCTCGTGGACATGGAACGGGTCGGTGGACTGCACCACGCCGCGCTCGTCGGGCCCGCGAACAGCCTGCGATTGACCGCCCGCCGGATCATCGCCGCGAATGGATCTTGGGAGCGTGGGCCCCTGTCTGAACCGGCGCCAGCCCATCGGCCCTCCGACCTGTTGGCGTTCAAGGCGCATTTTCATGGCGGCGACCTGCCGCCGGATCTGATGCCCTTGCTGATGTTTCCTGGCGGCTATGGCGGCATGGCGTCGACCGACGGCGGCCGGGTCGGCCTGTCCTGCTGCATCCGGCGCGACACACTGGCGCGAACCCGTCAGACGTGGCCCGGACTCTCGGCGGGCGAAGCCGTGCTCGCCCATATCCGCCGTCACTGTGAAGGCGTGCGCCAATCGCTTGTCCGCGCGGAACTGGACGGTCCGATCTTGTCCGCCGGACCCATCCGGCCGGGTATCCGGCCGGCGTATCGGGCGGGGATGTTTCGGGTGGGCAACGCCGCTGGCGAAGCCCATCCGGCGATCGCCGAGGGGATCAGCATGGCGATGCAGTCCTCTTCGATCCTGTGCCGGGCGCTGATCGAAAACGAACGCGTCCTCGGCGACGACGGCCGGGCCCGCGCCATCGGGCACGCCTACAGCGCCGATTGGAGGGCCCATTTCGGCTTGAGACTGCGCGCGGCGTCCGCGATCGCGACCGTGGCCATGCATCCGGCGGCCGCGGCGTTGGCTGGGTCGGCGGTGGCGACCCTACCCAAGCTGCTGACCTGGGGCGCGCGGCTGAGTGGAAAGAGCGCGCAGAAGGCGCTGTCATCCACCGGCTTGGCGGCCCCGCAGATTTCCTGAGCGATAGATTGGCAGTCCCCTGTTTCCGGCGCCGGCGACGCTGCGCATGGGGTCGACGCCGTTCTCCAGGTCGCGTCGCGGACGACAGGTCTGATGAAGTGACGCCGGCCAGATCGTCACATGCGCTACGCTCAGGCTGAGCACGTTCATCGACCGCAAAGTGAACCGGCGCTCCGTGCGGCCCATTGTTCTGGTCTTACGACGTCCCTATTGTTGGTGCTGGCCAAGCCGCAGACGGGCCCGGAGGCGTGTCTTGTCGGCTGTTCAGCGCAACAACGTGCGAGTCAAAGGGTCCGGCGATCAGGCGATGGTGTTCGCCCACGGCTTCGGCTGCGACCAGACCATGTGGCGGCATGTGGCGCCGGCGTTCGAGGCGCGGTTCCGGACGGTGCTGTTCGACAGCGTCGGCGCGGGCGGTTCCGATCTGGACGCCTACGACCCCGCCAAATACGTGGGCTTGGCTGGTTACGCGGCCGATCTGGTCGAGATTTTGCGTGAGCTGGGCCTGGCGCGGACCATATTTGTGGGCCATTCGGTCAGCGGGATGATCGGTGTCTTGGCGGCGATCGATGCGCCGGAGCTCTTCGCCCAACTGATCCTGGTCGGCCCATCGCCGCGCTACATCGATGACGACGGCTATGTGGGCGGATTCACCACGGAACAGATCGAGGATCTGCTGAAGTTCTTGGACGAAAATCCCATGGCGTGGTCGCGCGCCCTGGCCCCCGTCATCATGGGCAATCCCGAGCGGCCAGAGCTCGGCGACGAACTGACGGCCAGCTTCTGCCGCACGGATCCGGCCATCGCCAAGGCGTTCGCGCACGCCACCTTCATGTCCGACAACCGGGCCGACCTGGCGAAGGTCACCACCCCGACGCTTATCCTTCAGTGCAGCGACGACATCATCGCGCCCCTCGCCGTCGGCCAGTACGTTCACCAGCAAATCACCGGCAGCACGCTGGTCGTTCTGGAGGCCACCGGCCATTGCCCGAACCTCAGCGCGCCCGCGGAAGTGGTCGCCGCCATTCGCGCCCATGTCTGATCGGGCGCCCAATCACCCTGCGTCGGTGACCGCCGAGGATTTAGCCGACCTCTTCGACCACGCCCCGTGCGGCTACCTCACGATGTCGCCCGACGGCCGGATAACCAAGGTCAACTTTACCTTCGCCGAATGGATCGGCCTGTCGGAGGACGATTTGCGCGGCAAACGGCTGCGCGACCTGCTGACGGTCGCCGGCCGGATCTTCTACGAGACCAACTTCGCGCCGCACTTGCGCTTGCAAGGCGGGTTCGAGGAGGTCGCGCTTGATCTGGTGACCGGCGGCGGCGAAAAGCTTCCGGTGCTGGTCAACGCGTCCGAGCGCCGGGACGGCGAAGGCCGCCTCCTTGCTATCCGGGTGGTGGTCATGCGCGCCAAGGACCGGCGCGGCTACGAGCGTGATCTGCTCGGCCGCGAAGCCCTGGCGGTGCAACGCCTGAGAGACGAACAGGCCGCCTCTGAATTGCGCGAGCAGTTCATCGCGGTGCTGGGACACGATTTGCGCAACCCGCTGGCGTCGATCGTCGGGGGCGCTCGGCTGCTCGGTCGCGAGCCCCTGAGCGAAAAGGCGGTCCAGCTTCTGAAGCTGATGGAGGCCAGCGTCGATCGCATGGCCGGGCTGATCGACAATGTGATGGATTTCGCGCGCGCGAGGCTGGGCGGCGGGATCGACCTCAGCCGCAGGGTTGGATCCCTGGAGCCGATATTGCGCCACGTTGTCTCCGAGTTGGAGATCAACGCGCCAAGCCGGGTGATCGCCTGCCGGTTCGACTTGCGCGACGCCGTCAGTTTCGACGACAGCCGCATGGGGCAACTCGTATCCAACCTGCTCAGCAACGCCTTGACCTATGGCGATCCGCGCCAGCCCGTGCGGCTCGATGTCGAAACCCGCGACGGCCGGCTCGAGCTCTCGGTGGCCAATGCGGGCGAGCCGATCAGCGAGGCGGCCATGGACCGGCTATTTCAGCCTTTCTTCCGCGGCGACGTACGCCCCAATCAGCAGGGTCTCGGGCTGGGTCTTCACATCGCTTCAGAGATCGCAAATGCGCACGGCGGCGTGCTGGAGGTTCGCTCGGATGCGGTCGAGACGCGGTTCACCCTGTCGATGCCGCTCACTGAAGCCGACGCGAGCTAAGCGGCCAGCAGTCCGGCCGCCGCCTCGCGCAGTCTCATCATTTCGTAGGGCTTGGGCAAAAAGGCCGCCTCGAGGTGATTGATGCTCCGCAGCAGCGGCGCGGCGGACGTGATGATGATTTTCAGACGTGGGCGCTCGGTCAGCAGATATTCCGCCAGATCGATGCCGTTCATATCGCCCGGCATATTCACATCGGTGAACAACAGATCGATGCGAGGGTGCTGCACGCAGATAGAGATCGCGTGCGCCGCGTGCTCGGCCTCCACCACCTCGTAGCCATGGTCGGAGAGAGCCTGTGCCGCCTCCAGCCTGATAAGAACTTCGTCCTCAACGACCAGGACGATTTGGCGCGGCGCGTTCGGCATGGACCTTAAAGGTGCGGCCGGTCTGCTTGTTCCAGGGGGCGGAGGCGATTTCGGATGGGCAACGGCTCGCGATTCGCCTCGCGTATGGGCGACCGGGGTTGACGCTTCTCGTCCCAATCGCGCGGGCAGGGGACCGCAGGATATGACGGGCCGGCCGCCAGTCCGAACGACCGACACCGCCGCCTAAGCCGCGACGAAGCGCAGGATCGTCTCGACGACCGAAGCCTTGCGCGCCGCCAAGGCCTCAGGCGATGTCATGTCGCGCTGGAAAATCTTGGCGAAGGTGTACTTGTTGGTCACGTTGAAGAAGCTCAGGGCGGCGATGGTCTGGTAGAGATCCACCGGATCGATATTGGGCCGAATGACGCCTTCGCTGGCGCCCCGTTCGCAAATGTCCCTCACCGAGTGGATGATGACCGAGTTCAGGCCTTCGACATTGGGCAGCTGAGAGACGGTCCTGCCGTTCTGGATGTTTTCGACGATAATCAGCCGGACGCCATCGGGGTGTGTGGTGTGGTAGTCGAAGGTGAACGACACCAATTCGGCGAGCGCGTCGAGCGGCCGTTTGTCTTCCAGATGCAAGGTGCGTTCGGCCCCTCGCAAGCGCAGATAATATTCGCGCAGGACCGCCTGATATAAACCGTCCTTGCTCTCGAAATAGTAGTAGATCATGCGCTTGCTGGTGGAGGTCCGCGCCGCGATTTCGTCCACGCGCGCGCCGCCGTAGCCGTTATCCGCGAATTCCTTGAACGCGACCTCCAAGATCTCGGCCTTGGTCTTTTCCGGATTGTTCACGCGCGAGGTCGCCGGGCCTTGCAGCGCTTGCTCGGCGGTCTTGGCTTTTGGCATTCGGCTCTCCCACGCCAGCGCCATCAGGCACGCTTTAAAGACGTTCGCTCCTTGGCTCGAGCGAAATCATGAATGAGTCCAACGCGCTTTCCGGTTGCCAGGGCTGCGTCATCGTTGGCATTGACATGTACCAACTAGTTAGTATTGTCCAGTTCAAAGGCAACAAACGCAGCCCATGATGGCTGTGTGCGGGAGGAACTATCACGACCCTTTCCAAACGGCACTGACCATCGGCATCGACTGGTTCAAAAATGAACGAACCAGTACGTATCTTTGTAATCTTCGACGCCGCCTCATGCCCCTGACGGAAAACCGGTCGGCCAACCACGTCCGCAACACGCGGCAAGACGTTCAGAGAGGAAACCCAATGTTCGGTGACAACCGTCAATCCAGTTCGCGTTCACGCCGGCTCCTGGCCGGAGCGTCCATCGCGGTCGTCGCCGTCTGCGCCGCGGGCTCGGCCTTCGCCCAGCAGGCGCCGGCCACGGACACCATCGTCATCACCGGCACCAGCATTCGCGGCGCGGCGCCGGTCGGCGCGACGGTGGTGTCGGTCGGTCAGGACGCGATCGAGAAGACCGCAGATCAGACGGTGCAGCAGATTCTGCAGAACGTCCCGGCCATTTCCGGCATGCAGTCCGCCGGCCAGGGCGGGTTTACCAGCGCCGACGGCGCGGGCGTCGATGCCCCGGTCATCCACGGCCTGGGCGCCAGCGCGTCCAACCAGACGCTGATCCTGGTCGATGGCCACCGCGTGCCGTACACCGGCCTCAACCACACCCTGATCGATCCGAACATCATCCCGCCGATCGCCCTTCAGCGGGTGGAAGTGCTGGCCGACGGCGCCTCGTCGATCTACGGCTCGGACGCCGTGGCGGGCGTGGTCAACTTCATCACGCGCCCGAGCTTCGACGGCCTGAAGATCGAAGGGCAGGCGGGTTTCGGCGACCAGTACCACACCTATTCGTTTGGCGCCCTGGCCGGCAAGAAGTGGGACTCCGGCTCGGCCTGGATCGCCTACAACTATGATTTCCGCAGCGACCTGGAAGCAGGCAATCGGTCGTTCACCGGGCTGAACCATACCGCTCAGGGCGGTTCAGACCTTGCCTCGTACAACTGCGGCGCGGCGACCATCAAGACCAGCGGCGGCGCATATTATCCGGCCCCCTACGCCAGCACCGTGCCGGCGACCGGCGCGGGCATGTGCGATTATACCGGCCGCACGGACCTGCTGCCTCAGGAAGCCCGCCACAGCATGATGGGTCGCATCACCGAGACCGTGAACGATCGCCTGACCGTCGGCGGCGACGTGGTCTATTCCAATCTGCAGGAGGTGACGCGCAACGTCCGCGGCACGGTGACCTCGACCATCACCACCGCCAATCCCTACTTCCAGAGCCCCATCGCCGGCGCGACCTCCGAGACCGTCTATTGGGACGCCGACGCCCTGCTAGGGCCCGGCGCCCACACCAACGCCAGCGACGAGACGTTCTACGTCCATCCCAACGCCGTCTATAAGCTGATCGGCGACTGGCAGGCGACCGCGGCGGCGACCATCGGCCAGACCACGTCGGGCCAACAGGTCATCGGCGCCGTGAACCCCTATGTGGCCAATCTGGCGTTGAACGGCACGACCAACGGGTCGGGCAGTCTGACCACCCCGTCGATCCCCGGCACCAACGTCTTCTCCACCCAGACCCTGAGCACGGCCAACGCGCTCGATCCGTTCCTGACCACGGGCAACCCCACGCCCGCTTCGGTGCTGAAGTCGCTGACGGATTCGCTGCAGACCCGCACGACCCGCCACGACATCCAGGACTTCACCCTGAAGGTCGACGGCAGCGTCTTCCACCTGCCGGCCGGCGACGTGAAGCTGGCCGTTGGCGGCGAATTCACCCATTACACCGAGCACCTGAGCGTGGCTCAGCCCTCGGGCGTGGGCCCCGCATCGATTGGCGAGTCCTCGATCGACGTGAGCCTCGCGCGCACGGTCGAAGCCGGCTACGGCGAAGTGCTGGTGCCGGTGGTGAGCCCCGACATGAACATCCCCGGCGCGCGCCGCATCGACCTGAGCGTCTCGGGCCGCTACGACCACTACAGCGATGTCGGCGGCACTTCGAACCCGAAGGTCGGCGCCAACTGGGAGCCGATGTCGGGCGTGAAACTGCACGCCGGTTACGCCACCTCGTTCACGGCGCCGTCGCTCAACTCGGTCGGCACGCCCTTGGGCCAGTGGGGTCTGACCGGCGAAAGCGGCCTGACCAACTACTCGCTCGGCGCCATCACAATCCCCTATTCGGTCGTGCCCGCCCTCGCTCAGGTCCCCGGCTGCGTGGCCACGGCCGCATCCTGCACCATCGGCACCTCGATCGCCGGGGCGGAGATCACCGGCGGCAATCGCTACCTGGTTCCGCAGACGGGCAAGAGCTGGTCGGTGGGCGCGGACTTCACCCCTGACCAGGTCCGTGGCCTGAGGGTTTCGGTCAACTACTGGCACAACGAGATCGCGGGCGCCGTCACCTCGCCAGCCCCGTCGGTCGCGGTGAACTCGCCGGCCTTGATCAATCAGGTGCTAACGGTGTTCCCCGCCGGCGCCAACGCCGCACAGATTCAGGCTCTGGGCGCAGGCTTGCCCCAGACGGGGGCGCTGCCGCCGACCTCGTACTTCCTGTACAGCTATCAGCAGCGCAACGTGTTGAACCTGTGGGTGGAAGGCATCGACTTCGACGCCAGCTACCGGCTGAACACCGCCGCCGGCCGCTTCACCATGCAGACGGCGGGCACCTATGAAACACAGTTCAAGCAGCAGATCGGCAATGGCACGCCGATTTACAGCGTGCTGAACACCACCGGGGCTAACACCACCTTCCCCTCCATCCAGTTCCAGATGCGCTCGGGCGTGACCTGGGATGGTACGGACGGCTGGGCGCAGGGGGTTTCGGCCAGCCTGTTCTGGAGCCACACGGGCGCCTACAAGAACTGGAGCGGCACTACCGTGACGCCGATCGTGCGCAACGCCACCGGCCAGCCGATCAGCGGCGGCGACACGGTGGCGGCCAACGACACCTTCGACCTGCACGTGCAGTACGAGTTCCCCAACAAGAGCGGCTGGACCTCGGGCACGCAGCTCTACGTCGATGTTCAGAACCTGTTCGATAAGGCGCCGCCCTTCTACAACAACGGCGGAGCTGGCGGGGCTGGCGCTTCGGGCTACGACACCTTCGGCGGCAATCCGATCGGCCGCGTGGTCTCCATCGGCGCGCGCAAGGACTTCTGAAAATAAGCGGCCTCTCTCGGCGGCGGGCGCCCCCAAACCCGGCCCGCCGCCGAGACCTTTTGTGATCCTCGATGGAGCGTTCAATGTCGTCGCACTCGGTCTCAAAGGCGGCGGCGGGCCTCGCCGCCGTTATCGCCCTGGTCCTGAATCCCGGCGGCGCGTTCGCCGGCGCGATGGTCGCCATTCCGGGCGATCCGGTCGCGACGAACGGCGGTCCTGTGGCTGGAACCCTGCTGGACTCAGGGGTCAAGGCCTACCTTGGCGTTCCGTTCGCCAAGCCTCCGGTGGACGACCTGCGTTGGCGCCCGCCGCAGCCGATCAACTGGAAGGGCGTATGGACCGCTGATCGCAAGGGACCGGAGTGCATCCAGGTCCTGCGGCCGCACAACATCAACCACTACTTCGGCGAGGAGGCGTCTTCGGAAGACTGCCTCTACATGAACATCTGGACGCCGCCCCAAGCCAAGGCGGGGGCCGGGCTGCCGGTCATCGTGTTCATCTACGGCGGCGGCAACACCATCGGCTCGTCAGGCATGGCCAACTATGACGGCGAGGCCATGGCGCGGCGCGGCGCGGTATTCGTCAACTTCAACTACCGTGTCGGCATCCTGGGCTTCATGGCCCATCCGGAACTGACCAAGGAGCAGGGCGGCCACTCGGGCGACTACGCCTATCTCGATCAGAACGCGGCCCTGCGCTGGGTGCACGACAATATTGCGGCCTTCGGCGGCGACCCGGCCAAGGTGGTGATCATGGGCCAGTCGGCGGGCGCCGGCGGGGTGTCGGCCCAGCTGTTCAGCCCCTTGTCCAAGGGCTTGTTCCGCGGCGCGGTCATGTCGAGCGCATGCAGCTATACCGACAGCTCCATGATCGGCGCCAACACCACCCTGGAAGGCGGCGAGCAGATCGGCCTGGATATCCAAAAGCGCCTGGGCGCGGCCGATCTGGACGCCATGCGCCAGGTCCCCGCCGACAAAATCCTGGCCTTGCAGGCGGAAAGCCAGGTGGGCGTGAGCGTCCGGGGCGTTCGCGCGGGCCCAGTCGTCGACGGCTATTTCTGGCCCCTGACCAAGAAGGCCGCGCTGGACGCCCACGCCGTCAACGACGTGCCGATCATCGCCAGCTCCAATCATGAAGATCTCGACGCTGGAAATCCTTTGGCCCACGTGAAGACCGTCGCTGAATATAGGGCGCTGGCTGCTCAGATGTACGGGCCGGATGCGGACGCCTTCCTCAAGCTCTATCCCGCGGCCACCGATGCGGACGTCTACCAGGCGGGCATGAAGGCGGCGCGCGAACAGGGGCTGGAAGCCGCGTCGCGAACCTGCGCTCAGCTTCAGGCGCGGTACAATCACTCGGCGACCTACATCGACCTGTTCGCCCACACCCATCCCTATGCGCCGGGCGTGACCTTCGCCGACCAGGACCCGGCCACGGCCGGCGCCTATCACACCGCCGACATTCCCTACTGGTTCGACACGCTGGATAAGTACAACTGGCTGCGGGTCACGCGGGAACCCAAGCCTTGGGACCGGACGCTGATCGACCGTATGAGCGGCGCCTTGATCGCCTTCGCCAATACGGGCGATCCCTCCACGCCGGCCATGCCCTGGAAGCCCTGGAGCGCGGCCCACGAGCAGAAGTTGGTGATGGATGACGCCACGCATATGCAGGATATCGATGTGAACGGCATGGACTGGCTCAAGGCCCATCCGGCGGCGGCGATCACGCCGGCCACGCCGGCGCGGACTGGCCCGCGAGACTGACAACCGGCGCCCTATAGGTCCGCCCAGGGAGAGTAGGTATGCGCATGTTGAGGACCGTCGGCGCCGCGGCGCTTGGGGCCGCCCTTCTGACCGGCCAGGCCATGGGTCAGACCGGCAATCCCGGCGGCCCGATCAACGACAACCTCGGCGATCCCAACTACGGCGTGTGCCGGGGCGTGGATCCGCAATGCTTCCACGACTGGCCGCGCCCCAAGCCGGCCCAATACAAGGTGCTGCTGTACACGCGCACCGCCGGTCCTCGCCATGAGGACCTGGGTGCGCCGCTGGGGCCGGGACTCAACCCCCCCTTGGGACCGGACAATGTGGTCCAGCGCGAGATGCTGCGCCTGGCGGCCGCCAACGGCGTCCAACTTGACTACACCGAGGATCTGAAGGTCATCACCCGCATGAGCGGCTACAACGCCGTGATCTTCTTCTCCACCTCGCGCGACAACCTCGACGACGATGGCAAGACGGCCCTGCGCCAGTACATGCGCGCTGGGGGCGGGTTCGTCGGCATCCATAACGCCTTCGGCACGCTCTACAACTGGCCCTATTACGAAGGCCTTCTCGGCAACGCCAATTTCTACGACCACGGCCCTGAGCGGCCGGGCCTGGTGGTGGTCCAGGATAACAAGGACGTCTCGACCAAGGGCCTGCCCGCCAAATGGCAGTTCACGGACGAGTGGTACAACCTGATCCCGTTCCCCACCCATGTGCGCTTCCTGGCGACGGTCGATGAAGCCTCGTGGGGCGCGGGTCTGAAGCCGCCGGCGAGGACCTCGCGCGGCGTGCCGCCGCCCGGATTCGCCAGCATGCCGCCTTCAGTCGTCGGCCGTGATCCGGGCCACGGCGCGTTCCATCCAGTGGCGTGGTGCCAGTACTACGACGGCGGCAAGGTGTGGGTGACCACCCTCGGGCACGACGCGGGCGACTTCAGCGCCGACGACACACAGTTTCCAGGGGCGCTGGAGTTCCAGAGCCTGATCTGGAACGGCATCAAGTCCGTCATGGGCGCGGAGCCGTTCTGCCAATGACGGGGGCCGGACAAGCCGCCTGACTGGCCCTCTGAGGGGAGGGTTTATAAAATGGACGAACTGGTACGTATATTATTGACTTGGCCCGTCGGCGGGGCGTAAGTCTGGGCTGGAAAAGGATTTCCGAACTCAGATCGCCCAAGGCGACGAACCGGAAGAGTTGTGGTTTCCAGAGGAAACGCTGTGCGGCACTACGGGCATTACATCGAAGGCGCGGAAGTTCGGCCCAGCACCGGCCGGTATCTGCCGACCGCGAACCCCTACACGGGCGAAGACTGGGCCATGATCGCCCGGGGCGACGCGGCTGACGTGATGGCCGCGGTGGAGTCGGCCAAGAAGGCGGGCGAGGGACCTTGGGCGGCGCTGTCGCCCAGCGGTCGGGGCCGACTGCTGCGCAAGCTGGCCGATCTGGTGATCGCCAACGCCGAACGGCTGGCCAAGATCGAGCAGAACGACAACGGCAAGCTCGCCGCCGAGGTCACCACCCAGATCCGCTACATGGGCGAGTATTTCCACTACTACGCCGGTTTGGCCGACAAGGTGGAAAGCCATGTCATCCCCACCGACAAGGCGGGCGTGTTCGCCTATACGCGCTACGAGCCCAAGGGCGTGGTGGCGATCATTACCCCATGGAATTCCCCGCTCACGCTGACCAGCTGGAAGCTGGCGCCGGCCCTGGCCGCCGGTTGCACGGCGGTGATCAAGCCGTCGGAATTCACGTCGGCCTCGATGATCGAATTCGCCGTCCTGTTCACAGAGGCGGGCTTCCCCCCCGGCGTGGTCAACGCCATCACCGGTCTTGGCAACGAGGTGGGCGAAGCCTTGGTCACCCACCCGGATGTGGCGCACGTGGGCTTCACGGGCGGCGATCTGGCCGGCCGGCGCATCTACGAGTTGGCGGCCAAGAGCCTCAAGACGGTCACCCTGGAGCTGGGCGGCAAGTCGCCCAACATCGTATTCGACGACGCCGACCTGGATCAGGCGGTCAAGGGCGTGATCTCCGGCATCTTCGCTGCGGCGGGCCAGACCTGCATCGCCGGCTCGCGCCTCTTGGTGCAGGAGACCATCCACGACAGCTTCGTGCAGCGGCTGGTCGATTTCGTCGCCGGAGCCAAGCTCGGCGATCCGACCCTGCCCGACACCCAGATCGGGCCGATCGCCACGCGGCCCCAGTTCGACAAGATCATGGGCTACATCGAGACCGCCAAGGCCGAGGGCGCGGTGGTGGCCTTGGGCGGCAAGGCCCGGCCCGATCTGGGCGCGGGCCAGTTCGTCGAGCCGACCATCTTCACCGGCGTCAACAACGCCATGCGCATCGCCCAGGAGGAAGTGTTCGGCCCGGTCCTGTCGGTCATCCCGTTCAAGGACGAGGCCGACGCGGTGCGCATCGCCAACGACATCAAGTTCGGCCTGGCTTCGGGCGTGTGGACCAAGAGTCTGCACCGGACCATGTACATGACCGAGAAGCTCAAGGCCGGAACGGTGTGGGTCAACAACTACCGCGCCACCAGCTTCACCTCGCCCTTCGGCGGTTACAAGCAGTCGGGCGTGGGGCGCGAGTCCGGCGTGGACGCCATCCGCGAGTACCTCGAGACCAAGACCGTTTGGATCTCGACCGATCTGGATGTGCCCAACCCCTTCATCCGGCGCTGACATGACCTCGCCCCTGGCCGGATTGCGCGTTCTGGATCTGACCAACGTCCTGGCCGGGCCGCTGTGCGCCTACCAGCTGGCGTTGCAAGGCGCCGAGGTGATCAAGGTGGAGACGCCCGGCTCGGGCGATCTGGCGCGCCAGCTCGGCGCTGACCCGGCCCTGAGCCGGCGCAAGATGGGCGCCTCCTTCCTGGCCCAGAACGGCGGCAAGTCCTCGATCACCCTCAATCTCAAGACCGAGGCCGGCCGCCAGATTCTGCATCGCCTGGTCGAGACGGCCGACGTGCTGGTCGAGAACTTCCGGCCCGGGGTGATGGAGCGGCTGGGCGTCGGTCACGAGGTTCTGCGGCGGACCAACCCCCGGCTGATCTATTGCGCGATCTCGGGCTTTGGCCAGACCGGCCCGATGAAGAACGCGCCCGCCTACGACCAGATCGTTCAGGGCCTCAGCGGCGTAATGAGCATCACGGGCGACGCCCAGAGCGCGCCCCTGCGCGTGGGTTACCCGGTGGCGGATTCGATTGGCGGCGTGACCGCGGCCTTCGCCATCACCACCGCCCTGGTCCAGCGCGAGCGGACCGGGCAGGGCGCCTACATCGATGTGTCCATGCTGGAATCGGTGCTGGTGACCATGGGCTGGGTGGTGTCCAACTACCTGATCTGCGGCGTCGAGCCCGAGCCGATGGGTAACGACAACTTCACCGCCGCGCCGTCCGGCGCTTTCCGCACGGGCGAGGGGCTGCTCAACATCGCGGCCAATAAGCAGGAGCAGTTCGTGGCTCTGGCCGAACTGATCGGCCGCCCCGACCTGCTTCAGGACCCGCGCTTCGCCGAGCGCGAGGCGCGCAAACGCAACCGGCAAGCCCTGACCGTCGAGCTCGAGGCCGCCTTGTCCACGCGCAGCGCCGCTGAGTGGGAGGGCCTGCTGAATCAGATCGGCGTGCCGGCGGGGCGTGTGCTCAGCGTGCCGGACGCCCTGGCCCTGCCCCAGGTGCAAGCGCGCGGTCTGGTGCAGGCTGTCGGACATATCGAGGGGCTGGATCAAGACCTGCGCCTGGCCGGCGCCGGCTTCCTTGTCGACGGCGCGCGTCCGCCGCCCCCCGCGCCGCCCCCGGTGCTCGGCGCCGATACCGATGCGGTCCTACGAGGACTGGGCTATTGCGAAAGCGACATTGCCGCTTTGCGCGAAGAGGGGGCCCTATGACCGACGATACGGACGCCTTGGTGAAGGCCGCTTCGGACTGGTGGACGACCGAGATCATCGACATCCATCCGGGCGAGATCGATGTCCGCGGCTACCCGATCCAGGACCTGATCGGCCAGATCAGCTTCGTGCAGATGATCTGGCTGATGACGCGCGGCGAACTGCCGTCACAGGACCAAAGCGAGCTGCTGGAGGCGGCCTTGGTCGCCTCGGTCGATCACGGGCCGCACGCGCCATCGATCGCCATCGCCCAGATGGCCGCCAGCTGCGGCATCGGCCTGAACAACGCCATGGCCTCGGCGATCAATGTGCTGGGCGACACCCACGGGGGCGCCGGGCAGGCGTGCATGACGCTGTACGAACTTGTGCGTAAGTTTCAGGACCAGGGCCTGGCCCTGGCCGCTGCGGTCGATGCGGCGCTGGGCGCCTACGTCGCTGAGAATGGCAAGATCATCCCCGGCTTCGGGCATCGCTTTCATCCGGTCGATCCGCGGGCCGCCCCACTGCTGGGGCTGGTCGAGGCGGCCGCCGCCAAGGGCGCGGTGGGCGGCGGCTATGTCGCCATCGGCCGGGAGGTCGAGGCGGGCATTCGCCGGCGCACGGGCAAGGCTATCCCGATGAATATCGACGGGGCCACGGCCGTGATCTTCAGCGAGTTGGGGTTCGCGCCCGAGATGGGACGCGGCCTGTTCATTCTGTCCCGCTCGGTTGGGATTTTGTCCCACGCCTGGGCGGTCATGAAGACGGGACGACGCATGAAGGGGCCGATGCCGAAGGGCATTCCCTTCACCTACGCAGGCCCACCCCGACGAAAATTCGAGCGATCCGAGTGACCGCTCTCATCTGACCCGAGTTCCAGGACAAGCCGATGCAAGACCTCGTCTCCCACCAACTGGTTCGCTACCTCGAGCGCCGCGGCGTCTCTCATATCTTCGGCCTGTGCGGGCACACCAACATTGCAGTGCTCACCGCCCTGACCAACAGCAAGATCCAGTTCGTCAACACGCGGCACGAACAGGTGGCGGCGCACATGGCCGACGGCTACGCGCGCATGACGCACAAGGCGTCGGTCCTGCTCAGCCACCTCGGGCCCGGCCTGACCAACGCCTCGACCGGCGTGGCCAACGCGGCCTTGGACTCGATCCCGATGGTGGTGATCGCGGGCGACGTGCCCTCGCACTTCTACGGCAAGCATCCCCACCAGGAAGTCAATCTGCACGCCGACGCGGCCCAGTGGGAAATCTATCGGCCCTTCGTCAAGCGGGCCTGGCGCGTGGAGCGCGCCGACCTGTTTCCTGAGATCCTCAATAAGGCGTTCCGCTTGGCCGAAAGCGGCCGGCCTGGCCCGGTGCTGGTGTCGGTGCCGATGGACATCTTTTCGGCCAAGGTCGACACGGCGCTGTTCGATCGCCAACTGCTCGACGCGCCTACTGTGGATAAGCCCACCCTCGACGAAGACACCGCCGAACGCATCGTCCAGGCGCTGGCGGCGGCGGAACGGCCGGTCATCTACGCCGGCGGAGGCGTTCTGCTAGCCCAAGCCTCGCGGGAGTTGGAAGCCTTCGTCGATCATATGGGCATACCGGTGGCGCACTCGCTAATGGGCAAGGGCGTGCTGAGCGACGCTCACCCGCTGATCCTGGGCATGACCGGGTTCTGGGGCACCAAGTTCATCAACGATCATTGCCGCAACGCCGACTGGCTGCTGGGCCTGGGCACAAGCTTCAAGGAAGCCGACTGCTCGTCGTGGGAGGAGGAATACACCTTCGCAATCCCGCCCTCGCGCCTGATCCAGATCGACATCGATCCGGCCGAGATCGGCCGCAACTATCCGGTCCAGATCGGCGCCGTGGCCGACCTCAAGCAGGCGCTCAAGGTTCTGAACCGCGTGGCGCGGCGGCTCTATCCTGAACCGCGGCCGGCGACCCAGCTGAAGCGCGACATCGCCGCCTACCGGGCCGAGTTCAAGGCCTCGCGCGCCCAGGCCGAGGTCTCTGACCAGTTTCCCATGCGTCCTGAGCGCATCCTGGCGGACACGCGCGCCGTCCTGCCCGCCAACGCCGTAATCACCACCGACGTGGGCTGGAACAAGAACGGCGTGGGCCAGCAGTTCGACATCCTCGAGCCCGGATCGATCCTCACCCCCGGCGGCTTCGCCACCATGGGCTTTGGCGCGCCGGCCGCCCTTGGGGCCAAGATCGCCGCGCCTGAGCGCGTGGTGGTGTCCTTGGTGGGCGATGGCGGCTTCGGTCAGAATCCGGCGCTGCTGGCCACGGCCTTCGAGTCGGACATCGCGGTGGTGTGGGTGGTGATGAACAACCACGCCTTCGGCACCATCGCCGGCCTGCAGAAAGCCCACTACGGCACCACGCTGGGCACCGTGTTCGAAAAGAACGGCCAGCCAAATTCGCCCGATTTCGCCGCCATCGCCCGCGCCTACGGCGTGGACGGCGTCAGGATCGAGAGCGCCGACGCGTTCCGTCCCGCGCTGGAGGCGGCCATCGCGTCCGGTAAGCCCTGCGTGCTGGACGTGATCATGGAAAACGCTCCCGTTCCCACCGCCGGCTGGTGGAACATCATGGACATCTACTCACCGGGCGAACGCAAAACCCACGTCACCACCTGAGCTGACGCTAGTATAAGTTACTGTAATAACTATAAAAAGAACAACAAGGGAGGTCTGCATGAACGCTCCGATGCGCCGCCGGTCCTTCCTGGCCGGGCTGGCCGCCCTCGCGGGCTCATCGCCGGTCGACGCCGCCGCGCGCCGTCTGCCGCGCGGCGCCAAACGCCACAAACCGGCCTACTCCTTGGCGCAGCTGACGGCCTTGCCCTATGCGCCGCCAGACCTGTTGGCCCTGGCCGCGCGCACTGGCTACCAGTTCGCGGGCGTGCGCGTGACCGAGGTCACGCCGGGCGGTCCCCACTGGCCGCTGGATAAGGACAAGGCGCTGCTGCGCGCCACCAAGGCCGCCATCGCCGCCACTGGTGTAGGCGTGCTCGACTTCGAGGTCTTCCTGCTCGGCCCCACCACGGTGGTGGCCGACTACGAGCCGGTAATCGCAGCCGGCGCCGAACTGGGCGTCAAGCACCTCCTGACCCAATGCCCCGACCCGGACCGGTCGCGCGCGATCGACCATTTCGCGCAGATGTGCGACATCGCCGCCCGCTATGGCCTGACCGCCGACCTGGAGTTCCCCAGCTGGATGCAGGTGGGCGACCTGGGCGCGGCCGCGGAGGTGGTGAGCAAGGCGGGCAAGGCCAACGGCGGCATCCTCATCGATCCGCTGCATCTGTTCCGCTCGGGCGGCTCACCGGCGCAGGTCGCCGCACTTCCCAGAAACGACTTTAACTACATGCAGATGTGCGACGCGCCGGCGGCCGTTCCGCCCACGCTCGAGGGTCTGCTCTACACCGCCCGCGAAGCGCGCGACGCGCCGGGGCAGGGCGAGCTGGACCTGAAGGGGCTGATGGGGGCCATGCCCCCGGGTCTGGTGATCGCGCTGGAGATACCCAACAGCGAAGAGGTCAAGATCGTCGGCTACGAGGCGCACTGCCTGCGCGTCCGCCAAGTGATGGATCAGTTCCTCGGCTTTGCCTGAGGTCGTGAGGGTTCGATGACAAAGGATGTCGGCATGCGTTGCCTGAAGCTGCTTTTGCCGCTCTCGGCCTTGTTTTGCTCGAGCGCGGGCGTCGCCGCGGCGGCCAATACGGCGTCGCAGACAACGGCGCCGGACAGCTATGAGACCTCCTCCGAATGGCCAACCTACGGGCATGACGCCGGTGGCATGCGCTTTTCGCCGCTCAACCAGATCACCCCGTCGAACGTCGCCACGCTCAAGCCCGCATGGATCTACCACCTCAAGCCGCGCGCGGATAACGCCGGCGCGGCCCGGGCCAGCGGGATTCCAGACGAGAGCGCCGCGCCGGCGCCGCGCCCGGCCGCGTTCGGCGGCGGCTTCTCCCCGTCGGAGGACACGCCTTTGGTGGTGGGCGGCATCATGTACATCGCCTCGCCCTATGGCCGGGTCGTGGCGCTCGACGCGGTCACCGGCAAGGAGGTGTGGGTTTACGCCTTGGCCAAGTCCAACCCGTCCACGCGCGGCGTGGAGTATTTCCCGGGCGACGCGACGACGCCCGCACTGATCGTGGTCGGCACCGAGGATTCCAGGCTCTTCACCCTCGATGCGAAGACGGGCGCTCTGAACACCCGGTTCGGCGACAACGGCTTCGTCAAGCTGGACAAGCCGCCCACGTCGCCGCCCGTCACCTACAAGAACATCGTCATCGTCGGCGGTCGGGATCCCGAAACCAGCGGGCCGGGCCCGTCAGGCGACGTGAACGCCTATGACCTGCACGATGGCAAGTTGGTGTGGACCTTCCACACCATTCCTCATCCGGGCGAGCCCAACTACGGCAAGACCTGGGTCGCGGCCTCCGCCGATCAACGGTCTGGCGTCAACGCCTGGGGCGGGATGAGCGTCGATCTGCAGCGGGGCATCGTCTACCTGCCCTTAGGGGCGCCGTCGGGCGACCTGTTCGGCGGCGACCGTCCGGGCAACAACCTGTACGACACCAGTCTGGTCGCCGTCGACGCAAGGACCGGCAAGTACATTTGGCACTTCCAGGCGGTCCATCACGACGTGTGGGACTATGACCTTGAGTCAGTCGCCCTGTTCGACATTCGGCGCGGGGGCAGGACCATTCCGGCCCTGTCGGTGGTGGGCAAGAATGGCCTGCTTTTCCTGCTGGACCGCACCACGGGCAAGCCGATCTACGGCGTGCAGGAGCGTCGCGTGCCGGCAAGCGACGTGCCGGGGGAAAAGCTCTCGCCCACCCAGCCGTTCCCGGTGAAGCCGGCGCCGCTGGCGCGCAACACCATGAGCGAAAAGGACATGAACACCGTGACGCCCGAACTGGCTGCGGCGTGCCGTAAGTTCGTGGCGGACAACGGCATCGTGATCGATCGCCCCCCCTTCGCGCCGAACCTCTACAACCGCTCGGGCGTGGTCTTCCCGAGCGAGATCGGCGGCGCCAATTGGGGCGGCGCGTCGTTCAATCCGGCGCTCGGTCTGCTGTTCGTCAACGTCAACGAGTTGGGCCAGGTCATCGGCGCCAAGACGCCGGCGAGCGGGCCGGTGGACCTGGCGACCTTGGTCGGCAACAAGCCGGGGAGCCGTCAGGGCCCCTACGGCAACTTCGGCCCCAGCGGCCGCTTCGCCGTTCGCGATCCCGCCCTGGGCCTGATCCCGTGCACCCAGCCGCCCTGGGGCTCGCTGGTGGCGATCGACGTGAACACGGGCGCGATCGCGTGGAAGTCGCCTCTCGGCCTCACCGAGGGATTGCCGGAAAACCTGAACAAGACCGGCCGGCCCAATATCGGCGGTTCGATCGCCACGGCCGGCGGCCTGGTGTTCATCGGGGGAACCGACGACAGCCGCTTCCGGGCGTTCGACGCCAAGACCGGACAAGAGGTGTGGACGGTGAAGCTCGACGCGTCGGTGTCCGCCACCCCCAGCACCTACCTGGGCAAGGACGGCAGGCAGTATGTCGTCGCCGTCGCGACCGGGGGCTCCAACTCTGGCGCGCCGATCCGGTCGGACGAGATCGTGGCCTTCGCGACGAATTGAGCGAAGCAAGCGGGGAGGACCGGAAGGCACGGAATTATGTATGTACTATTTAGTTCAATGATGTAGTTAGAGTGGCGGCGTTCAAGACCGCGCCCGGGCCAAGCGGCGTGCGGCGACACGATCATTCGTGATTTCAGTCAGATAAACGCGCATCGGGAGGGGTGGGCCAATGGCCGACGCATCGGGAATTCGATCCAAGGCGCGTTGGCTGCGCATTACGCCGATCCTGTTCGTGACCTTCAGTTTCGCCTACCTGGACCGCGTGAATTTCTCCTTCGCCGCCGCGGGCGGCATCGCGCACGACCTGGCCTTGTCGCCGTCGATGGTGTCGCTGGTCGGGGCGTTGTTCTTCTTTGGCTATTTCACAGCGCAGGTGCCCGGCGCGCTCCTGGCCGAGCGCTATAGCCCCAAGGTCGTGATCTTCGCCTGCCTGGTGGCCTGGGGCGGCTTTTCCGCCCTGACCGGGGTGGTGTCCAACGTGTGGCTGCTGCTGATCGTGCGGTTCCTGCTCGGGGCCGTCGAGGCGGCGGTGTTTCCCGCCCTCCTGATGTTCGTCAATTGCTGGTTCGCGCGCAGCGAACGATCGCTCGCCAACGCCTTCATCATTCTCAGCACGCCGGTGACGGTGCTGTGGATGTCGATCGTCTCCGGCTATCTGGTCAAGGCGTTCGGCTGGCGCCTGATGTTCGTGGCCGAAGGGCTGCCCGCGAGCGTATGGGGCGTGGCCTGGTGGTTCCTGGTGCAGGACCGGCCCGCCCAGGCCCATTGGCTGGCGCCGGCTGAACGCGACGCGATCGAGGGCCAGATCGCCGCCGATCAGAAAGACCTCAAGGTCGCGAAAGACTTCAGGGCCGCGATCGCCTCGCCGTTCGTGCTGCGCTTCGCCACGCTCTACTTCTTCTGGGGCGTCAGTCTGTTCGGCTTCATCTTGTGGCTGCCGACCATCATCAAGGAATCGGGGGCAAAGGACATCGTCACCATCGGCTGGCTGTCGTCGGCGCCGTATCTGGCCACGACCCTGGTCATGCCGGTGGTGTCGATCCTGTCCGACCGCGCCAAGGACCGCCGGCCGATCGTCGGGCTGCTCCTGGCCCTGAGCGCGGCGGCGTTTCTGGGCCTTTACGCGCTGCGCGGCGGATCGTTCTGGCAGTCTTATCCCTTGCTGTGCCTGGCCGGCATCGGACCGATCGCCGCCCTGGCCCCGTTCTTCGCCATCCCCGCCGACGTGCTGCCCAAGGCGGTCGCCGGGGGCGCCAGCGCCCTGATCAACAGCCTGGGCGCCTTGGGCGGATTCGCCGGCTCCTATCTGGTGGGCTGGTCTAACGGCCTGACGCATGACCCAGCCTCGTCCTTCCTGATGATGGGCGTCTCATTGATCCTGGCCGTGGTGCTGCTCATGCGGCCGCTGCGGCTCTAGGCGTGTCCGCGTGGCGACCACACCCACTTTTCCGCAAGGTCAGCTCAGCGATGCGCAACGACTTCGCCAGCAGCCTATTGATCCACCGACACATTCCGGCGCAGCCGAGTAGGGAGAACGCCAAGATGGAAGTGAGTAAGAGTTTGGGCCGGATGACGGTTGTGGTTCTGGGCGTGCTGGCCCTGAGCGGTCAGTTGGCTTTGGCCGCCTCGCCGCAGGACGCGGTCAAGGCGCG
>DATKPD010000002.1:0-35838 GCA_035524315.1 Caulobacteraceae bacterium | reverse complement strand
CGAACAAGCCGCATTCAACTCAAGCACCAAGGCGTTCGACGGAAACTGGCATACCTATGGCCTTCGATGGACGCCGACGTTCTGGACCGCCTATGTCGATGGCGTCGAGACCGGCAAGTTTCCCGTCAATCAAAGCCTGATGAAAAAGCCGGTCTACCCGATCATCGATCTTGCGGTCTCGCCGCTGAGCACGGCGTCCACCGCCCCGGCGTCCTACACCATGTATGTGGACTATGTGCGCGTCTATACTTGCACCTCTATGGTTTGCCAAAACGGCTGAGCCAGACGCGGCGCCCAACATGCAAGAGCCGGCCGGACCGCCCTGGTTCAGGCCGGCTCTTTTTTGCCGTCCGCGCGGCGCACTGCGCACAGGCTCCAAGCCCGGCTGCTTAGCGGAGCTGAGGGGCCAGCACCTTGCGGACGCGCGTCGCGTGGCGATCTGGCAGGAACCGTCCTGCGACGTCGAGCAGCACCTCGCGATTGAACAGGGCCAGCAGCGCGATATAGGCGCCCGCCCAGACCACGCACTCCAACACCACCTGAACAGGCAGCAACACGGCCGGCCATGGCGCGAGCCGGTCGGCGGCGGCGATCGCGCACGCGGCGACCGCCAGCAGGGTCGGCCGGACAAAGAGGCCGAGCACCGCCGCCCATTTGACCTCATAACGGCTCAGCACCAGCCCGGACATGATCGGCCCATAGAGGGCGTAATACACGCCCACGCCCACCGCCACGCCTATGGCGCCGTCCAGACGCGCGCCAGCGTAGACCAGCGCGAAGAACAAGGGGGCGAACGCCGCCGTATAGGCCAGCCCCCTGCCATACTCCTTACGCGCGTTCATGAAGGCGGCGGTGATCCAGGTCACAGCGTCCAGGCCCAGGCCGATGCTCAGGATCGCGACGATCGGGAAGGCGCCGAACCACTTGCCGCCAAAGAAAATCCTGATGACCGACTGCGACTCCAGCGCCTGCAGGAAACACACCGGTATGGCGACGAACGCCATCAGGCGGCACACGCTCCACGTCACGGCGACCTGCTCGCGCACGCGGCCGGAGAACTTCACCAGCATGGGCGCGACGACATTGGAAATATTGCCGGCGACGATCCACACCGTCTGCGTCGCCAACTTGAATGAAAAATAATAGAGGCCGACTTCCGCCTTGGTCGAGGTGACGCCCAGCACGAAATAGTCGCCCTGCGAAATGAGCTGGATGAGGAACTTCGAGGTGAAGACGGCCGAACCGCTTCGGATCAGATAGGCGACCTGGGTGAAGCGGAACCGGCGCTTCAGCGAGAACGGCGCCACCGCGCAAAACACCACCAGCCGGACAAACGCCAGGATCGGCGTGGGGATGACGAAGCTGTAGGGCCCGAACCCCTTGAAGGCCAGAACCACGGTCAGGATCTGCACGGCCACGAATTCCGCCACATTGTAGACGGCGACAAAGCGGAAATTCAGTTTCGTGCGCAGCAGCACCGTGGGCACGGTGGTCATCGCCGTGAGGGGGATGCCGATCGAGCAGATCAGCGTCAACGGCACGAAATCGCTACTGTGATAGAGCAGCGCCGCAAGGGGCGCGATCAGCATGGTGGCCGCGAACCCGGTCAGTCCGAGGCCCGCACTGGTCCAGAAGCCGGGCGAGATCCACAGGTGCAGCGTGCGGTGACGCTGCAGCAGCACGGTATCCACGCCGAAGTTCGCCAGGGCGATGGCGATGGAGTTCAAGCCATACACAAGGCCCACCGCGCCGAAGGTCGCCGGCGACAACAGCCGGGCCAGGATGATCTGGGCCAGGACGCTGGCCGCGCGGGTGCCCAGCGTCTGGGCCATCAACCACGCCATGCCGCTGAGGGCGACCAGAGACCGTGATCGGGGCTTTGCCGGGATCGGCGGTTCGGCGCTCAAGCGCGGACCTTCGCCATCTGCTTCAGGCGCCCCTTCAGGGCCTGCGGCAACAGGCCGTTGATCGCCACGCGCACCGCGCGGGCCGGCGAGATCACGCCCAGCGAGGCCGCGCGCGCCAGGCTCAGGCTGGCCCGGAGGGGGTGCTGGCGCATGTAGAGCGCGCCCACATGGTTGGTCAGGAACACCAGACGGCTGCGTTCGTCGAGCACGTCCCGCGCCCCCTCCAGGAACAGCCAGGCGTTCGTCATGTTGCGATCGGACCCGCGGCTAAGGCGATCGGGCCGGTAGTCGTCCTGCCAGATGACCATCGGCTCGGGCACGAACAAGTGCGTCAGGCCCAGCCCGCCCGCCTTGAGAAAGAAAAGATAGTCCTCGAACTGCCGCAGTCGGGCGTCGAACCCGATGGCCAGGGCGGCCGACCGGCTGGTCATCACCGAACTGGTCTGAGCTATGCCGCCATTCAGAAACAGATAATGGTCGAAGGATTCGCCCGGCGCCACCCCACGGCTGGGCTCGAAGGTGGTGGCCGTGGCCCCGTGCTTCTCGATCAGGGTGGTCACGATCACCCGTTCCGGATCGGGCGCGCTGACGGCCAGGGCGACCTGCTTTTCCAGCTTCTGGGGCCGCCAATGGTCATCCGAATCCAGGAACGCGATCAGATCGCCTGTCGCCTCGCCGATGCCCACATTGCGCGCCGCCGACGCCCCGCCATTGGCCTCCAGCCGGACCAGGCGGATGCGTGGGTCGGCCAGGAATTCCGCCAGGGCCTCGCGTGGGTCTTGCGGCGAGCAATCGTCGACGATCACCACCTCCCAGTGCGGATAGGTCTGGGCCAGGACGGTGCGCAGGGTTTCGCCGAGAACCGCTACACGATTGTAGTGCGGTATGACCACGCTCACGAGCGGCGTAGGCGTCATGCCGACGCTCCCTCGGCCGGGACGCTCGCGGCCGGGACGGCGTGGGACTGGCTGGACCGCGCGGCGAGGAGGTCGGCGAAGGCGTTCTGATAGGCGGCCGCTGCGAACGCGAGGGCGTGACGTTCGGGCAAGGTCGAGGCGCGGTCGCTCGAAGGCGAGGCCAGCAGTTGCTCGAGCGTGGCGGCCATACCCTTCACATCCTGAGGATCGACGCCCACGGCGGGAAAATGAGGCTCGCAGATGTGTTCGGAGATGACCGCCGGCAAGCCCGAGGCGAACGCCTCCAGCACATTCAGCGGCAGGCCTTCCTGTCGTAGAGTCGGAAAGACGAATATGTCGCCAGCGGACAGGTAGGCCGACACCTCGTCCCGGCCAACCGCTCCGGCGAAGCGCACCTTATCGGCGACGCCCAAGGCCTCAGCCCGCGCCCTCAGGCGTTCGCGTTCGGGGCCGTCGCCGACGATCAGGTAGTGGAGGTCGGGGCGGGTATGCGTCAGCAAGGCGAAGCTCTCCAGAGCTAAGGCGGTGCCCTTCTGCACATTCAGCCTCGCGGCCGTCACCAGCATTGGCGCGCTTTGGGGCACCCCGAGCGCCTGGCGCTTGCGCTGACGCGCCTCGGGCGAGAAGGCGAAGAATGTCTCGTCGATTCCGTTATCGATCTGCACCACCGAAACGCCGCGCAACAGAAAGCGTGTGGGCAGCCGCCGCATGTCTTGGGTCACCGCCTGGCCGATTGAGATGACTTCGTCGAACCGGCGATAGGAGAAGAAATCCCACGTCATTCCGCGCACTTCTCGGACAGCCTTGAGCCATCTGAGCGGATTGTTGGTCTTGAACCGGGACACTAGGTCGCGCCATGCCGTGCCGTGGGCCTGCATGACGATAGCCGGACGCGAGCGGCGATGGACCAGATGGGCGGCCAAGGGAAACGCCGCCGCGCTCACGCTCATCACCACCTCGGCCCAATCGGCGTAAGTCTCATTGAACGCCCGGATCGATTCCCTCGACCACGCGGCGGAATACTTTTGCGGCGGCGCATCGGCGAACTGCACCTCGATCCCTTCGATCAGGCCGCTGGACCGTCCGGGGCACGAGGTGGTGAGCACCCGAACCTCGCACCCCCTGGCGGTCAACGCCCGCGCCAAGTCCCAGGCCCCCGCCTCCATTCCGCCTTGGGCATGGAACGGCAAGGACCTTGCGAGGATCAAAACACGCGGCGGCGCGATCGAAGGCGATGTCATGGGCCGCTCCAGCCGACTGAAAGACTTTGATCCCCGCGCGGTGCGTACCGGGCGTGCAGCGCGGGCGGATGCGACATGATCGGCTTGGTCGATGTCAGCCAGCTACGAGAGACGAAAAATAATCCCACTTGCCAATCGCGGCTCGGTGTCCAACGCGCTTCTCGGTAGCACCTTCGGCGCGTGGGCATCAATAAAGACGTCGACAATGGACCCCGTAGACCGCGCGACGCCGCGTTCAGGGCAATCTGGCCCGGCCCTGCTGGGCAATCGGCGTCTTCAACGCCCATGGCCGCCGACGCCAGGGCGCGCTAAATGCGACTCTATGACGCGCGAAGTCGCCCCAAATGGACTGCATTTCCCAGAACAATTCTTCGAGGTTTTATATATCTGAGCTAAGCAAAAGGTAGTCTTGCGTTTACTCAAGCATCGCAAGCCGCGTTTCGGGCGCTAGGTCACCACTCATCCGATGGCCATTTCGTACAGCTCGAAAACGCCCAAAAGATTGCCCCCTCAGGGCTCAACCACTTGACCCATCATGCACAATGCACGGGAGGCAGGTTGAAATCTGATGGCGGCCGTCCGTCGTATAAGGCGTCATGACGCTGACCGTGCCGACCGCCTATAGCCCGAGCCGCCGCTTCGGACCCCTCGCCCAAGCAGAAGCAGAAGCAGAAGCTGGGCTTAAAGCCGGACGCATTGGACGGGGGGACAAAACCGAACTAAACCTGCGGATGAGGGTTTCAGGTCCTCGTTGCCGAATTAAACATTCCATAACGCGCGACGGCGGCTCGAGATCAAAAATCGAAAATGTAACCCTGTCAAAAGTCGGGCGAGATTTAAGTCTCTATAAAAGTGTTCATGGTTATCATCTTTGTATACGGTAACAAGTAGTTGACGCTTATTGTTACCCAAAGCTTAACCGAATGCAGAACGCATAGAGAGTTTAAATTGCCGCTGGACCGCTTTGTCATCATAAACGACTCCTTCTCGGGTCGTGGGGGCGCTACGGACGTAGCGATGAGCGAGGCCCGTTCGCTCATCGAACGTGGCGTTCGCGTGAGCCTCATCAGCGGCGACACCGCGCCCAGTTCGCTGGTGTCGAATAAGGACTTCGAAATCATCGCCATGAACGAGCGCCCGCTGCTCGAAGTGGCGCCGATCAGGGGCGGCATCCGCGGCATCTACAACTGTCGCTCGGCCAATTTCCTATCGAGTTGGATCGCGCGGAACGATACGCCGCGAACGGTCTACCACCTGCACAACTGGTCCCACATCCTGTCGCCGTCGATCTTCGCTCCCTTGCAGAAGGTCAGGGATCGCTTGGTCTTGACCGCGCACGACTACTTCATCGTTTGCCCCAACGGCGGCTATCTGAACTATCAGATCGACCAGGCCTGCCCGCTTGTGCCCATGTCGCTGGCCTGCATGTCGACCAATTGCGACCGTCGCAACTATTTGCACAAGCTGTGGCGCGTCGCGCGCCAGGCCATGCGTCAACGGCTATTCTCCATCACCGAGAAAAATCCCCTGGTGCTGTCGCTGCACGAGAGCATGGGCCCATACCTGGAACGGGGTGGCATTCCCAAGAGCGCGATCCGTGTTCTGCGCAACCCCGTGCGGGCGTTTTCACACCAGCGCATCGAGGCCGAACACAACGACGTTGTGGTGTTCATCGGCCGAATGGAGCGTGAGAAAGGGCCGGATCTGGCCGCCGAGGCCGCCAGGCTCGCCGGGGTCAAGATGCGCTTCATCGGCGAAGGTCCGATGCGCCCCGCGCTCCAACAGAAGTATCCCGATTTCGAATTCGCGGGCTGGCAGGAACATTCCAACATCGGCGCCCTGGTTAAGGATGCGCGCGCCCTGGTCATGTCCAGCCGCGTGCCCGAACCCTTCGGCATGGCCGCCTTGGAAGCGAGTTGGAGCGGCCTGCCGATCGTCATCGCGGCCGACGCCCTGCTTGCGCCGGAAGTGGTGGCGGCCGGAGCGGGGTTCGCCAGCGATAGCCATGACGTCAATGGCCTGGCGGGACATCTGAAGCGGCTTTTCAGCGACGACGCCCTGACGGCGCAAATGAGCCGAAATGGCTTTGAGGCGACCCGGGACCTGGGCAACACCCCCGATCAGTGGTCCGATCGATTGTTCTCGATCATGGATAGCCGGATTAACGGCCTCGCCGGATAACCTATTGAGATTTCATCTCAAAGAACAACTCGAAGCTGGTCAGAAAATGCCGAGTGAAGGTTTCAGGCAGGAAACTCCAGTCCGGTTCGTCCAACAAGTTCTCGAATTGAGAGCGATGAGCGGCGATCGCGGAGCGCTTGTGGTCCAACATGCCGGTGGTCGACGCCTTGACCAGACGCACCCCGGCCAGGGCGCGCAATGCGCGCAAGGGCCGCTTCCAGGTCGACAGTTTCCAGAACCAAACCGGATAACCATAGACCGGGCACGTCAGCCGACTCTGCCCCTTGAGTCCTTCGAGGACGCTGGCCAAGGCTTGATGGTCGGGATGACTGTCGATCGCGCTGGGGTACAGCACCTGCTCGGGCTGAAACTCGGTGATCTGCGCCAGCACCCGCTCGCTCAGCGCCGCGGTATTGGCCGCGAGCCCCGTATCCGGCAAATCCAGGAAGATCACTTGCTGGGCGTCCACCCCCAACTTCGCGCAGGCGTCCAGAGCCTCCTGTCGGCGAAGCGCCACCAGACGCGCCTGGGCGAACGTCGCGCTGTGATGCGATTGGGCGCCGTCCGTCGCGATCACGATACGGACCGCGACGCCGGCGTCGCGCAGACGCCGGATAATGGCGCCGCAGCCAAGAGATTCGTCGTCGGGATGGGGCGCCAGGACCAAGGTCCGGCGCGAGGCGAGAAGCTGGGTCCGATCGGCCGCCGCTATGCGCAACCCCGCACCGAACGCGGCAAACAACGCGCTCTCGCCGAAAAGCAATGCTGGCTTGAGGCCGCCCATACCCAATATTCGCGTCCTAAGTGTGCCCAACGCCAAATTCGTTACCGGCCGTTAACCGTCTTAGTCGGCGCGACGTTGAACGTTTTGTTTGCACAGAGCTCAATCTTTTATCCCGGAAAAGATAACGTGTTACAACCGCACCATAAACTCCGATTATGTTTCATGATCGATAGCCAGGGCTGCGATCGAGGAGGGTACATATGTGCCTGATATCGACTGACCGAGGGAGCCTTTTTGGGGCTCTGCTGGTTTGCTCGAGACGATCGTCGCATTTGTCGCTGCACGCGCCGGATCGGCGCCAGGGCCACTATACGCCCCCAACAAATGCGAACGTGTGAAGCTTTCATTTTGCAATCTATAATAGGTGTTAGAGTTGTAATGGTTTATTCGATCAAAACCAAAAGCTTCGGAATATTTCATCGGACATGTGGTGAATGATCATTTTGATCTACCTTTTGAAAAATCTCTGGTGTATGCCATTGCGGACTACTCAAACTGGTGCGTCGCGGATGAACCCGGCAGTTCCTTTGGCGAATTGAATGCTCAGTTTGGATACGCGCAACTACGACGGGCTGATCTGAGATGAATGGCGACATCGCAGACATCGTGCTCGTGTCGACAGCGGATTGGGACAATCCCTACTGGACGAACAAGCAGCACGTGGCCGTGGAGCTGAATGCGCGCGGCCACCGGGTGCTTTATGTTGAGTCCCAGGGGCTTCGCCGACCGACAGCGACGATCAAGGACACGGGCCGAATCTGGCGGCGCCTGGCGAGAGCGTTCACCCCGCCGCGCGAGGTTCGACCGAATCTGTGGATCTGGTCTCCGCTATCGGTCCCCTTTCAGGGCGTCGATTCAGTCCGCAAGTTCAACCGGATGCTGATCCAGTTCGGCCTGTCGTTCTGGGTCAACCGGCTTCGGCTAAAGCCGGGCATGCTCTGGACCTACTCGCCCCTGACGACAGATTTCTACAACCTGTCTGACTACGCCTTCACCGTCTACCATGCGGTTGATGACATCAAGGCCCAGCCGGGAATGCCCCGGGACGTCATCGCCGCGTCGGAAAAGACCTTGGCGGAGCACGCCGATGTCGTGTTCACGACGGCTCCGCAAATCCAGGCCAATCTGAGCCCCCACAATCCCGACACCTATTATCTGCCCAATGTCGCCGATTTCCGCCACTTTAACAGCGCGCTGGACGAGACCCTGGCGGTGCCGGACGACCTAGCGTCGATCGGCCGGCCGTGCATCGGCTTCATCGGCGCGGTCAGCAGCTACAAGATCGACCTGGATCTGATCGCCAAGGCCGCCAAAGCCCGTCCGACCTGGCAATTCGTGTTCATCGGCGAGATTGGCGAAGGCGACCCGCTCACGACTATCAAGGACTACCAGGGCATCACCAACATCACCTTCATGGGCGGCCGCCGCTACGCCAACCTGCCGTCCTATCTGAAGGGCTTTGACGTGGCGATCATTCCGAGCATTCTGAATGAGTACACCAAGTCCATGTTTCCAATGAAGTTTTTCGAGTATCTCGCCGCCGGCAAGCCCGTCGTCTGCACGCGTTTGGCGTCGCTGCAAGAGTTCGAGCGCTATGTGCACACCGCCGACTCGCCCGAAAGCTTCGTCGAGGCGGTCGAGAGCGCCCTGGCCGGCGAGGGCGCCCCCCTTGAGGATCGCCTAGCGCTGGCGCAGCAGTACACCTACGCGGCGCGTCAGGAAAAGATGATGGCGATCATCGAAGACAAGCTCAACCGGAAGTCTGACGCCGCCTAGATCGGGCGTCTGATACGTACACCCGGCGCGCGCTGATCATCACTTAGCCGCCTGAAGTGGAGGCGGCGTTCGTGCGGACGCCCGAGCCGGACAGCCCGGCTAAGCCGAGGTCGGCGATGTCAGTATGACCCCTTGCGCATCAGTACGGCGGGGATGGTGGCCACGAGGATCCGCACGTAAAGACGGGGCGACTGGCTGCGGGCATAGGCCACATCCATCGCCACACGTCGACGATAACTGACATCGTTGCGACCGCTGACCTGCCAGAGGCCGCTGAGGCCCGGCTTGACCGCGCAATAGTACTGGAACCAGCGCCCGTAACGAATGATCTCCGCGTTCACGATCGGGCGCGGGCCGATCAGGCTCATCTCGCCACGCAGGACGTTGTAAAGCTGCGGCAGTTCATCCAGGCTGGTCTTGCGTAGAATAGCGCCGATGGCGGTCACGCGGGGGTCGCGGCGCAGCTTGTGATCCAACTCCCACTCCGATCGTGCTACCGGATCGTTGATCAGCAGTTCGCGAAGCCGGGCGTCGGCATCGGTGAACATGCTGCGGAACTTCCAGCAACGAAAGGCGCGGCCGCAATACCCGATCCGGGAGTGCCCGAAGAAAACGGGGCCGCCATCGCAGATCTTGATGCCGAGCGCGATCAACAAACCAAAGGGAGCGAAGAAGACAAGCGCTGTGGCGGCGATGAGAATATCGAGAATCCGACAAAGGCCAAGTTCACTCTTGCTGTCGGCTTCTGAACCGACTGCATTGATTTCGTAAGGGGCTTCGGAGTGAACCACAAACGTGTCTGAATTCGTCTGGGACATGACCGACCTCTACCACCCTCACCGGCCAGCACGCTGCAAGTTGCATGCCGAAGCCATTCCCCATGTAACCCTTTTGCCGCACCGCACAAAGGCAAATAGGGATAACGGCGTTAAATAAGATGGCGCCTGAACAGCACCTGAACAGCTTTGCCCAAAATGCGCATATCGTGAGCCGTTGACGCCATCGAGCATGCAGCCAAGCTTTGGAGACGGTCCATAATTCCACAAGACCACTCTTATTGTTAAATGAAATATTTGTTTCACACACATTACAGCACGCCGTTATTTAGTATTAGGAAATTAATTCGAGATATACACTTCGAGGACCAGCGCCGTCATTCTTGAGCCATACTACGGCTAACTATCCCGTCCCTATGTTGGCAAACATAGGCGCGCGGATGACAAGAAACGCCGCCACTGTCCAAACGCCGTTCTGCGGCGCAGGACCGTTGGCGCCGCTATTTTTTCCAGGCAGCGCTGTCATGCGCAGCAGCCCCGATTGCGTTCATGAAGATTAACGCGCGCCGCCCTGCCGCTACCCAGCGGCCTGTCGCCAAATACGCCAGACCCAAGCGACAGGCCGTGCAGAAAGGCTCTAGCAGGCGGCGCTTCGGCCAAATCGTCAGCCTGATCTGGTTTATTCGACAGCGCGTTGCTAATTAGGAGGCGCGATCCGGCGACGTCTGGCCGCCCGCAGGGCCCAGGCCGAGCCTTTGGCGCGTTACAGGCTGACATTGGGTGCAGCCACGCGCGCGACGGCGAGTATGCGGTGAAGGATATGTCCACGAGCCGGCAGGCGGCGATTGTGACCGCCCTGATCGGCGACAAGCATCAAGTCGCTGGACAACGCGCGGTCGCGGAACTGCGCGCCGGGCGGCCCATTTCGATCGAGCATGGCCGCGACGCCATCCTCGCAGCCGCGCTCGACGGAGCCTCGCCGTCGTTGTTCGCGGCCTTTGCCGACATGGCCAAGGGTTCGATCATCCTGTCGGCCCAACGCGGGCGGGTCCTGGGGCTGCCGGTCGAGCACGCCGTGAGCGCGCCCCTGGCCGGGCTGGACCTGCCCGCCGCCCAGCGCCTGGCCGCGGCGCCATCCCACGCCCCCCCTGCGCACTGGCGGATCGCGGACGCGAGCGCCGAGGCGGCCGTGCAGTTGTGCGGCCAAGCCCTGGTGCTCCCCGCCGCCCTTGCCGCGCCCCTGGCCTCGGCGCCGCCTGAAGGCCTGTTCCGCGTGAGGCTCGAAGCGATTGCGGCGGCCACCGCCCCGGCGCCCGATACGCCCGAGATCGTCTCGGCGGCCAATGTGCCCCTGGCCTCGGGCGTGGTCGGCCGGTTCGTTGTGTTCCGGTCCGCGTCCGAGCCGCGCGATCAGTTGGCGGTGGTGGTGGGCGATCCCGATCCGGCCCAGCCGGTGCTGGTGCGCGTTCACTCGGCCTGTCTGACCGGCGATCTGTTCGGTTCGCTGAAGTGCGACTGCGGCGACCAATTACATAGCGCCATGGACCGCCTGGCCGCCGAGGGCGGCGGGGTGCTGCTTTACCTCGACCAGGAGGGCCGGGGCATCGGCATCGGAAACAAGATGCGCGCCTACGCCCTGCAGCAGGACGGCCTGGACACCATCGACGCGGACGCCGTCCTCGGCTTCAGCGCCGATGAGCGGCGGTTCGAAAGCGCGGCGGCCATGCTGCTCAAGCTCGGCTTTTCCAAGATCGTGCTCTTGACCAACAATCCCGAGAAGATCGGCGCCCTCACCCGCGCCGGCCTGGACGTCGTCGCGCGCCGGCCGCTCTACGGCTGCGTCACGCCGCAAAACCGAAGTTACCTGTCCACCAAGGCCGCCCGCGCCAACCATGCCCTGGCGCCGCTGCTCAAGCCGCCGGCCGCCGGCGCCTCAAGCTAGGCGAAGACGTCTCTACGGCTTCGCGGGCGGAGCTGCGCGGGCGTCGTCCAAGGCCTTCATCGCATCCCCGTTGGCCCCGAAGCGCTTGGCGGCCTCGCCATAGGCGGCCGTCTGCTTCTCTTTGTCGCCCAGCACGCCATAGGAGCGCACCAGCAGGGCCCAGCTGCGCCAATCCTGGGGGTCGGCTTTGAGCTTGGCCGCCAGGCTTTCAACCATCGACTGGATGAAGGCGCGGCGGTCGCTGGGCGTAGCCCCGGCCTGAGCGGCGGCGGCGGCCTGCACCTGACTGCCGGACGGCCCTGGCCCCGGTGAAGCGGCTTCGGCCTGGGCGCCCGCGGCCCCGTCCTGCGCAGCCTCGTCCTGCGCGGCAGGCTCGGCCAACCGGCCGGCCTTTTGCGTGGCCGCGATCTGCGCGTTCAGCGCCGCCTGTTCGTCGGGCTCGGTCAGGCTGGCGGCGAGGGCGCGCCAGTCGCCAAGTCCGCCGGCGAGGTCGCCCGCTTGAATCTTGGCCCGCCCCAGGTGATAGCGTGGCCCCACCGCGGAGGGGTCCAGGGCAACGGCCCGCCGGAACGCCCCCTGGGCCTCGGCCGGCTCCTGACCCTGGGCCTGCTGCACGAGCGTCTCGCCCAAGGCTTCCCACAGCTCGGCCTGGCCGGGAGCGAGGCGAACAGCCGTCTTGAGGTTCTGCACGGCCGCGTCGAGATTGCCAGCCGCGACCTGGACCCGGGCGAGCAGCAGGCGCCCTTGGGGATCGTTCGGCCGCCGATCAACCGCATCCTGCATGACCGCAGTCAGCTCGCCAGGGCTCAGGTCGGCGGGATTGGGGGCGCTGCGCCACGTCGCCAACCGCTGGGCGAAGGGTTGGTCGGGCAAGCCGGGAGAGCCTAGCGCCAGATAAAGGCCGAGCGCCCCAAGGGGGGCGGCGACGGCGCCCAGCATCACCCATCGCCGCATGGCGCCGGGCGGGGCGCTCTGCACCCCGTTCGCCTTCGACTGATCCGCGGCGGTCAGCAATCGGCGGCCCGCTTCCGCCCGGGCCGCGCTGCGCTCGCTTTCGCGCAGCAAGCCGCGATCGGCCAAGTCGTCGATCTCGGCCAGTTGGCGGCGATAAATGTCCACGGTCGGGTCGGCGGCCGGGCTCCCGGCCCGGCGGGACGCCCGGTGGAGCACGAGCGCGGCGGTGAGGGCGGACAGCAGGGCCGCGGCGATCCACAGAACGATCATGGGCTGTCCATAGACGAAATCCCATGGCCTCGCCAATGCGCGCCTGCGGCTGGAGCCGGCCTCGGGGCCGCCACAGTGTGACCCTGCCGCCACAGACGGCCACATACCGTTGCGCGTCCGCATCGAAGGCTTGCGGCCGGAGGGCGTTTAAAGAAAAGTGGCCCGGTGAGAGGGGTCTCGATCACCGGGCCAGAGGGGCCGTGAGTGAGGGGATAGAGCTCACGGGTGATGAGAACCTACCGGCCAATAATGGCCGTTGATTGACAAAAAAATTTCCCTGAGGGGGTAAGAGAAGGCGATCCTGTGGCAGGGTCGCCTTTTTCTTTGCATGGCTGCGACAAACGCCCGGCATGTTTCGCCCGCGACGTTTGGCGCGCGAGCCGACCACGGCTAGAACGGCGCATATGACCGCGCCCCATTCCGCCGCCGCGCTCTCCGTCGAGGGGCTTAGCAAGACCTACGGCCCCATTCGGGCGGTGGATGCGGTCAGCTTCAGCGTGGCCTCGGGCGAAATCGTCGGTCTGGTCGGCCCCAACGGCGCCGGCAAAACCAGCACCATCAACATGATCCTGGGGGTGCTCGAACCTACATCCGGCGCGATCCGCATCGGCGCGCTGGACCTGGCCGCGACGCCAAGCGAGGCCTTGTCCAACACCAATTTCGCCGCCGTCTACGCGCCTTTGCCCGGAAACCTCACGGTCGAGCAAAACCTGCGCGTGTTCGGCATGATCTATGGCGTCCGCCCCCTGACGGCGCGCATCGAGGCGGTGCTGGACGAATTCGATCTGCAGCGCCACCGCCGTCAAAAATGCGGCGTGCTGTCCTCGGGCGAGCAGACCCGCGTGACCCTGGCCAAGGCCATGCTCAACAACCCCAGGCTCCTGCTGCTGGATGAGCCGACCGCGTCGATCGACCCGTCCTCGGCGCGTGATATCCGCGCCCGCATCAAGGACTTCGCCGCCCGCGGCCAGGGCGCGGTGCTGTGGACCAGCCACAATATGTACGAGGTGGCCGAAGTCTGCCACCGCGTGCTGTTCATGGCCCGAGGCCGCATCCTGCTGCAGGGTGAGCCGGACGCCCTCATCCGCGAGCATGGGGCGGCCAACCTGGAAGACTTGTTCATCAGCATGGCCCACGAAGCCCCCGCTCCGGAGGGCGCGCCATGAACCCCACGCGGATCGCCGCGGTCGTCCTGCGGCAAATCTACCTCTACCGGGGAAGCCCGGTGCGACTGCTGCCCATGATCGCCTGGGTCACGATCGACATCGTGCTGTGGGGCTTCATCACCCGCTACCTCAACAGCGTGACCGGGCCGCGCTTCAACTTCGTGCCGGCGATCCTGGGCGCGGTTCTGCTGTGGGACTTCCTCACACGGGTCATGCAGGGGGTGACGACCGCCTTCTTCGAGGACGTGTGGTCGCGCAATTTCCTCAACATCTTCGCCACGCCGATGAAGGTGTCCGAATATCTGACCGGCCTGGTGATTACCGCCATCGGCACCAGCGCCGTGGGCCTCGCGGCCATGCTCGCCTTGGCCACCGGCGTATTCGGCCTGTCATTCCTCAGCTATGGCTTGGCCCTGATCCCCTTCGTGCTGGCGCTGTTCCTGTCAGGCATCGCGCTGGGGGTGCTGGGTGCGGCGATCGTGCTCAGGCTTGGCCCGGCCTCGGAATGGCTGATCTGGCCCATCCCATCGATCCTGTCGCCGTTCGTGGGCGTGTTCTATCCGCTGTCGACCCTGCCGCCCTGGATGCAGGCGGTCGGACGGCTCCTGGCCCCCTCCTATGTGTTCGAAGGCATGCGGCGCATCGTGGCGGGCCAATCGGCGCCCGCCAGCCTGCTGGCGCTCAGCTGCGGTATGTCGCTGGCCTATGTGCTGCTGGCGTGCCTGGCCTTCGGGGCGGTCTACCGCCACGCGATCCGCACAGGCTTGATCGCCCGCTACAGCGCCGAAACCACCAGCTAGGGGCTAGCCGATGGAGGCGCCCGCCTGGAGTCGTCAACTCTTTCGCCGTGTCTGGCGACGCCACAGGGCGGCGTATTCGCCGTCGCGCTCGATCAAGGCCGCGTGGTCGCCCCGCTCGATGATCCGCCCACCCTTGATCACCAGGATCTGGTCGGCGTCGGCCACGGTCGACAAGCGGTGCGCCACCACCAGCGTCGTCCGCCCCTGACGCGCCCGACGCAAGGTCGCCTGGATCGCCGCCTCGGTGCGGCTGTCCAGCGCGCTGGTGGCCTCGTCGAGGATTAGGAGGCGCGGGTCGGCGATGAGGGCGCGGGCCAGGCCCACCCGCTGGCGCTCGCCGCCTGACAGCTTGAGCCCTCGCTCGCCCACGCGCGTGTCCATGCCCTCGGGCAGTCCCCGGATGAAATCGCCCAACTCGGCGGCGTCGGCGGCGGCCCATACCGCCTGGTCGTCGGCGTCGGGCCGACCGAACGCGATATTGACCCGGATGGTCTCGTTGAACAGCGCCACGTCCTGAGGCACCAGCGTCACGGCCCGCCGCAGCGACGCCAGGCTGACCGCGCGCAGATCACAACCGTCCAACATCACCGCGCCGGCCTGCGGATCGATCAGGCGCATCGCCAGGCGCACCATGGTGCTCTTGCCCGCGCCTGAGGGCCCGACCACCGCCACGGTCGAGCCCGGCTCGGCGCGGAACGACACCTCGTCCAGCCCTTGCGAACGGGCGGTGTGGCGAAAGCCGACCGACTCGAACGCCAGCTCCGCCCCGCGCGGATCCCCGTCCGGCAGGGGCCGTGCGTCGGGCGCGTCGGACACCGCAGGCTTTTGCCTGCGCAACTCGATCATGGCCTCCATGTCGATGACAGACTGGCGGATCTCGCGGTAGGCGAAGCCGAGGATATTCAGCGGGGCGTAGATGTTCATCATCGTCAGGGTGACGGTGGTGATCGAACCAACGCCGATCCGCCCGGCCGCGGCGTCCGCGCCCGCCATCACGACGATCACCACCAGGCCCAGGCTCATGATCGCCGCCTGGACGACATTGAGCATCACCAGCGAGGTGTTGGCCTTGACGGCGGCGCGGGCATAGACGCCCAGGGCCTCGTCATACCCCGCCACGGCCCGGCTCTCGGCGCCGAAGCTCTTGACCGTCTCGTAATTGAGCAGGGCGTCGACCGCCCGGCCAGCCGCTTCCGAATCCGCCTCGTTGAGCGCGCGGCGATGGCCGATGCGCCAGTCCGACATCACGAAGGTCAAGGCGCCGTACACCACCACCGTGATCACCACGACCGCCGCATAGCGCCAGTTGTAGTAGTGTTGCAGCACCAGGGCGGCCAGCAGCAGCTCGAACACCGTGGGCGCCATGTTGAACGCCAAGGTGCGGATCAGGTACTCGATCGAGCGCGCGCCCCGGTCGATGGTGCGCGCCAAGGCTCCGCTGCGCTTGGTCTGGTGGTAATCCATCGACAGGCGCAGGGCGTGATCGAAGGTCTCCGTGGCCGCCCGGCGCTGCGCCGCCTGCGACACGGCCGTGAAGATCGCGTCACGCACCTGCGGCGCGGCGGCTGACAGAAACCGCAGTAACGCCCAGCCCAGCGCCAGCCCCGCGAAGGAAAGGCCGACCGCCAGGGTCGCGCTTTTGCCGTGCGACAGCCGGCTGATCGCCTGCCCGATCAGGAGGGGCGCCCAGACGCCCAGCGCCTTGCCCGCCAGGGTCAGGAACAAGGCGACGCTGACCCTCAGGCGCAACTGCGGCGCCTCGGAGCGCATGATCAGCGCCCACAGGTCGGGCAGGACCCGGCCCAGGCTGGGTTTCACGCTCGGCGGATCGATCTCCACGCGGTCACGCCCCCGCCCTCCGCCGCGCCCGCCGCCCATGCCACGGCCATTCATGGCTTGGCCTCGCCGGAAACACTCGGTTTGAACAGGAAGGTGGTCTGAACGCCCCCGGCCGGCGTCAGCCAGTCCACCCGCCACCCCGACCCCCGTGGGACGGCGTGCAACACGCCGCCGAACGGCGCCGGGGCGGCGACGTCGAGGCTCACCTGCGCGCTCGTGTTGGCGGCCAGCACTTGCACAAGGTGCGGCCCCGCGGGCAGGGGTTTCGGCAAGGCCAGGGAAAAGCGCCCGGTCGGGCTGGCCGCGCCGTCATCAACCGGCGCGCCATCGATCAGCACGCGCACCGACTGGCTCGCGGCGGTCCAGCCCGAGACCACCGCCGCGCCGCTGGCGTCCAGGTCGACCGCATCAAGGCGCAGCCCCGTCAAGGGATTGGGCGGCATGGTGCGCGCGCCGGCGCCCGAGCGCAGTTCCGCCGCGGCGGGGCCGGACCCCGGCAGCACCAGAAGGTAGCCCTGGGCCTGGTCGCGCCGGCCGTCCGCCTCTTGCGACAGGCCGTAGACGGACGCGTTGTGCGCCGGGACCGTCAAAGTCCACTCGCCCGCCGCGCCAGCCTCGGCGGTCTGTTCCTGGCCGTCGGGCGACGAAAGCCGCACAGCGGCCCCGGGCAATCCCTGCCCGGCCAGCGTCACTTGTCCGTCTGGCCCGCGCGCCGCCGTGAGCAGGCGCGGCGGGGGGCGGTAGCCGCCGTCATCGGCCACGTTGGCGGGCTGACCGGCGGTCGCGGTCCGGGCCGGCGCCCAGGGCGCGGATCGGCCGCAACCGGCCAGGGCGAGGGCCGCGGTCGCCGCCAGCGGAATCAGTACGGAGCCGGCTCTCATTCAGGGGGTCTTCGAATCCTTTGAACGCATCCATCCATAGGGCGCGGCGTGCGCGAGCATAAGCGGTCGGCTTGACGCCCGCCTCGGGAAAATTCATGCACGGGCCCGGCGCCTCGCGCGAGCGTGAGCGTTTGAGGCCGGCTTGGCGCGACTCGCGCGGGGCCGGGATGAGCAGGAGACCGCATGACCACGCCACCTTCCGGCCCGCAAGCCTCGGACTCTCTGGTCTCGGGCGCTCAGGTCTTGCGCTCGATGTGCGTGTTCTGCGCCTCGTCCGACGGCGTTGATCCCCAGTTCCTGGCCGGCGCGCGGCGGCTGGGCGCCGATCTGGCCAGGGCCGAGGTACGGCTGGTCTACGGCGGCGGCGGCGTGGGGCTCATGGGCGCCTGCGCCCGCGCCGCCCACGCGGCCGGCGGCCAGGTGCTGGGCGTGATGCCGACGTTCCTGCGCAGCCGGGAGGGGGCCCTGGACGAGGTCGAGACGGTGTTCGTTCAATCGATGCATGAGCGCAAGGCCATCATGTTCGACCAGTCCGACGCCTTCGCTGTGCTGCCAGGCGGTATCGGCACGCTGGAAGAGGTTGTCGAGCTGCTGTCATGGCGTCGGCTGGCGCTGCACGCCAAGCCGATCGTCTTCCTCAATCCGGGCGGCTATTGGACGCCCTTGTTCGATCTCTTCAGCCACACGGTCGCGCAGGGCCTGTCGCCGGAATGGTTCATGGACGCGTTCCGCTCGGTCGAACACGCCGAGGAGGTGCTGCCCGCGGCGCGCGCCATGCTGGCGGCGGCCACCCCCGGATCACCGGACCCGAGGTCTTTGACGTGAAACCGGCTGGCCCAAGGCGCGCGGACCGGCCGTAAGGTCAATCGTCGCGGTGCACACGCTCGCGGCGCTCGTGCCGTTCCTGGGCTTCCAGGCTCAAGGTGGCGATCGGTCGCGCCTCTAGACGGGCCAGCCCGATGGGCTCCCCCGTTTCCTCGCAATAGCCGTACGAATTGTCCTCGATCCGGCGCAGGGCCTCGTCGATCTTGGAAATCAGCTTTCGTTGGCGGTCGCGTGTACGCAGTTCCAATGAACGATCTGTCTCCGACGACGCGCGGTCGGCAATGTCGGGATGATTTTCAGTATCGGTCTGCAGATGCGAAAGCGTTTCGCGAGATTCCCGCAATATGTCTTCTTTCCAAGAAAGAAGCTTTTGCCTGAAATATTCGAGCTGCCGCTCGTTCATGAACGGCTCATCGTCGGACGGACGATATTCTGACGTTTCTACTTGCACCGTGGCGGCCTTCATTGACGCCCTCTAGTTCAGGTTTGCACCCACCTAGCTCAGCGCAGCGCTTATAGCAAATCGCCGACGCGGTTCAATCGAGCTCGTGTCGCAAGTTGCGCGCGCTCACGCGGCCCGCGAACGCCCTAGCTTGGCCAACTCCACCGCCGCTCGGGTCTCGATCTGGTCGAGCACCGCGTCCAACCGTGGATCCTCCGTCGTGGCGCGCTCTTCGCGCACCGCGATGACCAGTCGGTCCAGCGTGTCGGTCGAAGCCTCGCCGTCGATCAGAGCCAGCTTCAATTCGTCTAGAAGGTCGAGAATGCGGCCTGCGCGGCCGACCATGCGCCGACGGCGTTGCAGTGGATCGTCCACCCCCTGCAGCGCCAGCAGCGCCGACATGGTGATAACGCCTTCCAAGCTCTCCAGGCGGCGCGCCTCGTCGGTGGACCCCGCCTCTTCGGCGGCGCTGGGCGCGAATCCCTCGCCGCCCGGGCCCGGGCGGCTGCGGCCGAGGGCGCCGGCGGCTGATGGGCCGTTCGGACCGCCGATCTTCATGGTTCAACCTCACGCCAGTCGGGACCGTCGCCCATGTGACGCCCGAATGCGTTAACACTTTCCGTTGCGCTGCTTGCGGTATGGTTAATGCCCGGCAGTTCTTGCCCGGAGGCAAACGCCGACGCTCTGATTTTCCTACATAATACTGATTTCATTGGATAATTTTCGCCAGTGAGTTGGCATGTTCATCGCATGGCGCAAGGGTCCAAGGCCGGCTCTGCCGTCCGAACCGTACGGAATCGTTCATGCGCTCCTGTTTCTGGTCCAGAGTTGCAGCCGTGGCGGCGATCGTGCTCGCCCTGGCTTACGGCCAGCCCGTCCAAGCCAAGTCGCGCATCAAGGACATCGTCGATTTCGAAGGCGTGCGGGACAACATGCTGGTCGGCTACGGCATCGTCGTGGGCCTGGCCGGAACCGGCGACACGCTCAACAACTCGCCCTTCACCAAGCAGAGCCTGGCCGCCATGCTCGAGCGGTTGGGCGTGAACACGCGCGACGCCAACCTCAACACCAAGAACGTCGCCGCGGTGATGGTCACGGCAAAGCTGCCGCCGTTCGCCGCTACCGGCTCCCCGGTCGACGCGACGGTTTCAGCCCTGGGCGACGCCAAGAGCCTGCTCGGCGGCACCCTGCTGGTCACGCCCCTGCTCGGCGCCGACGGCGAGGCCTATGCGGTGGCCCAGGGCACGGTTCAGACCGGCGCGGTGTCGGCCTCTGGCGGATCAGGCTCGTCGATCACCCGCGGCGTGCCCACTTCGGGGCGGATCGACGCTGGCGCGGTGGTCGAGCGCGAGGTCAACTTTCAGCTGTCGAGCATGAGCCAGCTACGGCTGACCCTCAAGAACCCGGATTTCACCACCTCAAGGCGCATCGCCGACGTGGTCAACGCCCGCTTCCCCGGGAGCGCCTCGTCCGACAACCCGACCATCGTCGCGATCCATCCGCCGACGGGCATGGACATGGTCAGCTTCGTGACCGCCGTCGAACAGCTCACCGTCGAGCCCGACTCCCCGGCCCGTGTGGTGATCGACGAGGTGTCGGGCGTGATCGTCATGGGGTCGGACGTGCGCATTTCCACGGTGGCCATCGCCCAAGGCAACCTGACCATCTCTGTCCAGGAAACGCCCCAGGTCAGCCAGCCGCTGCCGTTCAGCCAAGGCCAGACCACGGTCACGCCGCAGTCGAAGGTGGCGATCGACGAGGAGAAGGGCAAACGGCTGATCACGCTGCAGGAAGGCGCCTCCTTGTCGAGCCTGGTGGCGGGCCTCAACGCCCTGGGCGTGACCCCGCGCGACATGATCTCGATCCTGCAAACCATCAAGGCGGCCGGCGCCTTGCAAGCCGACATCCAGGTGATGTGATGACCCCCGTGGCTCTGCCCCAGACCCCCGCCCAGGCCGCCGCCGCCGCCATGACCCCGACCCAACAAGCGGCCAAGCGCGCCCAGATCGCCGACACGGCCAAGAAGTTTGAGGCCTCGTTCATGTCCTCCATGCTTCAATCGGTGTTCAAGGATGTGGACATGGGCGGCGGCGAAGGCGGCGAGGCTTTCAAATCGATCATGATGGACGCGGTGGGCAAGCAGATCGCCAACGGCCATGGCGTCGGCCTGGCCAAGTCGATCCAGACGGAAATGCTGAAAATGCAGGGCTTGAGCTGACATGGCCCTCGACGCCCCAGACGCCGCCGGCCGCCTGCTGCAGTTGATCGCCCTGACCGACCGGCTGACCGCCCTGATCGCCGAACAGGTCAAGGCTTTCGAGGCGGGCCGGCCCAACGACGCCGCGGCCCGCGCGGAGGAAACAGGCCGGCTGGCCAACCTCTATCGCCATGAAAGCCTGCGGGTTCAGGCGCAGCCGGAGCTGCTGGCTGGCGGCCCGCGCGAACTGCGCGAACGGCTGATGGTCTCGACCCGAGCGTTCGATGCGGTGCTGGCGCGCCACGGGCGGGCGGTGACGGCGGCCAAGACCATCACCGAGGGCCTCGTGCGCGCCATCGCCGAGGAGATCGCCCGCCAGCGCGGCGCGGTGGCCAGCTATGGCCCCAAGGCCCGCCAGATGACCGCGCCGGCGACAGCCATGGCCCTCAACCGCCGCGCCTGAGGCCTAGCGGGCCGGAGACCGTCCACGTGGATCCGATAGGCAGCGGAACGCGCCCTCGCCCGCACGGCCCGTCGGCATTAGTGGGAAGCCGACAAGTTCTTATTATGTTCTTGCTGCATTGCGCGACTTAGGGCCTACATAGGAAGGTCGCGCCCACCTCTCCCGGCGGGCCCTTTGAGCGTGCGCATGTCCGATCCCCACCGCTTCATCCGCGTGCGCGGCGCGCGCGAGCACAACCTCAAGAACGTCAGCGTCGATATCCCCCGCGAACAGCTGGTGGTGCTGACCGGCCTGTCGGGCTCGGGCAAGAGTTCGCTGGCGTTCGACACCATCTACGCCGAGGGCCAGCGGCGGTATGTCGAAAGCCTGTCGGCCTATGCCCGGCAGTTCCTGGAATTGATGGGCAAGCCCGACGTGGACCTGATCGAGGGCCTGTCGCCGGCCATCTCGATTGAACAGAAGACCACCTCCAAGAACCCCCGCTCGACGGTCGGCACGGTCACCGAAATCCACGACTACATGCGCTTGCTGTGGGCGCGCGTCGGCGTTCCCTATTCCCCCGCCACCGGCCTGCCGATCGAAAGCCAGACCGTCAGCCAGATGGTCGACAAGATCACGGCGCTGGACGACGGCACCCGGCTTTATCTGCTGGCGCCGATCGTGCGCGGGCGCAAGGGCGAGTACCGCAAGGAGATCGCCGACCTGCAGCGCCAGGGCTTCCAGCGCCTTAAGGTCGATGGCACCTTCTATGCGATCGAGGACGCGCCCACGCTCGAGAAACAGATCAAGCATGACATCGACGTGGTGGTCGACCGCATCGTGGTCAAACCGGGCCTTGAACAGCGCCTGGCCGACAGCCTGGAAACCGCGCTGCGCCTGGCCGATGGGGTGGCCGTGGCCGAATGGGCCGATGCGCCCGAGGACGGCGCGGAGCCGCGCCGCCTGCTGTTTTCCGAGAAATTCGCCTGCCCGGTCTCGGGCTTCACCCTGTCCGAGATCGAGCCTCGCCTGTTCTCATTCAACAGCCCGCAAGGCGCCTGCCCGGTGTGCGACGGTCTCGGCGCCAAACTGGCGTTCGACCCCGATCTGGTGATCCCCGACAAGGACAAGAGCCTGCACAAGGGCGCGGTTGCTCCCTGGGCGCGCGGCCCCTCGCCGCTCTACACCCAGACGCTGCAGGCGCTGGCGCGGCACTATGGCTTCTCGATGGACGTGGCCTGGGCCAAGCTGCCCGAGGCGGCGCGTCAGGTGATCCTGCACGGGTCGGGCAAGGACAAGGTCAAGTTCACCTACGACGACAACGCCCGCAAATACGAGGTCAGCAAGACCTTCGAGGGCGTGATCCCCAATCTCGAGCGGCGCTGGCGCGAGACGGATTCGGCCTGGGTGCGCGAGGAACTGGGCCGCTATCAGTCCGACACCCCGTGCGACGCCTGCCACGGCCTGCGCCTCAAGCCCGAGGCCCTGGCGGTCAAGATCGCTGGCTCGTCGATCGGCGAAGCGGGCCTGCTGTCGATCCGCAAGGCGCGCGACTGGTTCGGCGGGCTGGAAATGACGCTCACCGACAAGCAGATGGAGATCGCGCGGCGGATCCTGAAAGAGATCAACGACCGGCTGCGCTTCCTAGTCGACGTCGGCCTCGACTACCTGACGCTCTCGCGCGGATCCGGCTCGCTGTCGGGCGGGGAGAGCCAGCGCATCCGCCTGGCCAGCCAGATCGGTTCAGGGCTGACGGGGGTGCTCTATGTGCTGGACGAACCCTCCATCGGCCTGCACCAGCGCGACAACGCGCGCCTGCTGACCAGCCTGCAGGGCCTGCGCGACCTCGGCAATTCGGTGCTGGTGGTCGAACACGACGAGGAAGCGATCCTCACCGCCGACCATGTGATCGACATGGGTCCGGCCGCTGGCGTGCACGGCGGGGCGGTGGTGGCCGAGGGCTCGCCCGCCGACATCATGGCCAACAAGGACAGCGTCACCGGCCAATACCTGACCGGCGAGCGCGAGATTCCCGTGCCGCTGGATCGCCGGCCGATGTCCAAAAAGAAGGTCATCACCGTCGAAGGCGCGCGCGGCAACAATCTCAAGGACATCACCGCCGAGATTCCCGCGGGGGTGTTCACCTGCATCACCGGCGTGTCGGGCGGCGGCAAGTCGACCTTCACCATCGAGACCCTGTACAAGGCCGCGGCGCGCCGGTTGAACAACGCCTCGGACGCGCCCGCGCCCCACGAGCGCATCGAGGGCCTGACCCAGTTCGATAAGGTCATCGACATCGACCAGTCGCCCATCGGCCGCACCCCGCGGTCCAATCCGGCCACCTACATCGGCGCCTTCCAACCGATCCGCGATTGGTTCGCCGCCCTGCCCGAGGCCAAGGCCCGCGGCTATGGCCCGGGGCGGTTCTCGTTCAACGTCAAGGGCGGACGGTGCGAGGCGTGCCAGGGCGACGGCCTGATCAAGATCGAGATGCACTTCCTGCCCGACGTTTACGTCACGTGCGACGTGTGCCACGGCAAGCGCTACAATCGCGAGACGCTGGAGATCCTGTTCAAGGGCAAGTCGATCGCCGACGTGCTGCAGATGACGGTCGAGGAGGCGCATGACTTCTTCAAGGCCGTGCCGCCGATCCGGGACAAGATGGCCACCCTGTCGCGCGTGGGTCTGGATTATGTGAAGCTCGGCCAATCGGCCACCACCCTGTCGGGCGGCGAGGCCCAGAGGGTGAAGCTGAGCAAGGAACTGTCGCGCCGCGCGACGGGGCGCACGCTCTACATCCTGGACGAACCCACCACGGGCCTGCACTTCGAGGACGTCAAGCGGCTGCTCGACGTGCTGCACGAGCTGGTCGACCAGGGCAACACCATGGTGGTGATCGAACACAACCTGGATGTGATCAAGACCGCCGACTGGCTGCTGGACTTCGGACCCGAAGGCGGCGACGGCGGCGGCCGGATCGTGGCGCAAGGCACGCCCGAGCAGGTGGCCAAGGTCGCCGACAGCTGGACCGGCCGCTATTTGGCCGAGGTGCTGGCCAAGCACGAGCAACGTCGGCGTGACCGCGTCAGCCACCTCAGCAAGCGGGCCTAGCCCAAGCCTTCAGAGCGACCGTGCAGGCTGTTGGACGCCCAGGCAGGCTCGATGCTTTAGCCGCGGGGCGCCAGCGCCCGGTACGCGCTGACCGCCACGCCCTGAAGGGTCGCGGCGCTCAGGGTCAGTAGCACCGCTTCGAAGGCCGAGAACAGCAGGGGCGCCGGCTCGAACAGCTCGCGCACCGCGATCGCGGGCCTGAGCGCGTCAGGCAGCTGGTCGAGCGTCTGACCCGAGGCGATCAGCACGACCCCCGCCAAGGTGGCGCAGATGGCGAATAGCAGCATGCCCACCACCACCATCAATCCCTCGGCCATCAGGAAGGCCCCCGCCAACGACCAGCCGTGACCCCGCGTCAGGCCCCAGGTGGCGAACAGCGTAGGCCTGCCCGTCTGGAAGCTAAGCGGCCAGGCCAGACACAGCCGCACCACCGCCCACACGCCCGCGAAGATCAGCCCTGCCAGGCCCGCGGCCTCGACCGCCGCCCCGCTGGCCGCGTCCGCCTGCGCCACAAGGCTGGACAGCCCAGCGACCAAGGCCGCGCCAAAGGACAGGCCGACCATGACCACCAGATTCAGCCCCACGATCAGCGCCAGCACCGCCGCTTCGCGCACACCCAGGCGCAGGTAGCAGGCCCTGCGCTCCTGCGGCTGGAGATAGGCGCGGAACACCGCGGCGAACACCACCGCGAAGAACGGCAGCGCCAAAGCCAGCCCCGCCAGATAGCCGGGCGCCACGTTCTGATAGGCCACGGCCACGGCCTGAACATTGATCGGACTGGCGTTCACCGCCGCGTCGAGCGTGGGCAGGAAAGGGCCGCTGATGGCGGTGGTCAGGGCCAGGCCCGCCAAGCGGCCGATGAAGATCACGCCGGCCCAGGCCAACACCGCCCATGGCCGCTCGCGCACCAGCCGAAATCCCGCCAGGGCCGCGGCCCAAGGAGCAAATGGAAGCATGTCGCCGTTCAATCCCGTTACGGCTTCTTAGGCGACGCGGCGGCCCGCGCCTAGGGCGCTCAGGCCTTGACGCCGAACACCGGCGCCGGATCGGGCGCATCGTAGGCCTGGTAGGCGCGCACCAGCGGACCGGCCACCACCGGCAGCAGAAGTCCGATGCAGATGGCCGCGACGATCTCGCCAAACACCACCGCGGGCCAGGCCGTGGCGTCGGGGCTGAACAGGGCGCCAGGCCGGGGCATGGCGCCATGGGTGCCGATGGAGGCCAGTTCGGTCAGGATCATCACCAGCATCATCGCGACGAAGGCCACCAGCAGGAACAGAAGGATCGACAGGATCAGGGAGCCGGCCAGCGGCCAGAAATGGCCTTTGGTGGACACCCAGGACTCCTTGACGTTGATCCGCTTGCGATCCACGGCGATCACCGGCGTCAAAGACAGGCGCACCAACAAAAACAGCGGCGCGCAGAACAGAATGACCGGCCCCGCCCGTTCGGTCAGAAAATTGGCCACCGGCGGACTGAAGGCTTCCGCGATGTTCACGATCAGGCCGAAAAGGATGCCCGCCGGTATGGTGACGACCCAATAGAAGATCCCGCACCCGACCAGCAGAAGGAACAGGCGCCGCTCGTCCGCCCCCACGCGGAAGGTTACCTTGCGATCAATGCCCATGAACGAGCGCAGCGCCGAGGCGTAGACCACGGACGCTCCGGCCAATTCGCTCAGAATGGTGACCGCCAAGGCCGGCGCCGCGGGCAACAGCAGCGGCAGAATCTGCGACGCATCCGAGGTGCTGGCCGCCGCCTGAAACGCGCGTAGCGCGTCTCCGCCAACCAGGGCGCCGAGCACGCCGGTGACAAGATTGAAGACGAACGTCGCCGCGGCCCACGCCGCCACCGAAGCCGGGCGTTCGCGGGTAAAGCGGAACCCCTCGAAAGCGGCGTCGGTCAGCGAAAAGTCCGGCATAAAAACGAATCCCCCGCCACACACGCGCGCGGCCTACTTGATGTTTGAGTCTAGCATCCATTTGTAAAGACGGCGCCGCTGATGTCGTTCACCACATGTGTCGATTTTTGTCTCCTGTGATATTGCGGCCCGATGACATCGCCCCCGCATTCCGTCTTGACGCCCCCTATTCACGTCGTTGGCGGCGGCCTGGCCGGGTCGGAGGCAGCGTGGCAGATCGCCCAGGCCGGCGCGCCGGTGGTCCTGCACGAGATGCGTCCGGTGCGCGGCACCGCGGCTCACCAGACTGATTCCCTGGCCGAGCTGGTCTGCTCCAACTCTTTCCGGTCCGACGACTGGGCCCATAACGCCGTCGGCCTGCTGCACGCCGAAATGCGCGCCTGCGGCTCTCTGATCATGGCCGCGGCCGACGGCCACCAGGTGCCGGCGGGCGGCGCCCTGGCGGTTGATCGCCACGGCTTTTCGGCCTGGGTCACCGATCGGCTCCAGGCGCACCCACTGATCGACCTGCGCCGCGAGGAGGTCGCCGGCCTGCCGCCGCCCGAGTGGGCCAGCGTGGTCGTGGCCACCGGGCCCCTCACCTCGCCGGCCCTGGCCGAGGCGGTGCTGGGACTGACCGGCGAAGGCGCCCTGTCCTTCTTCGACGCCATCGCGCCGATCGTCCACGCCGACAGCATCGACATGAACATCGCGTGGCGCCAGTCGCGCTACGACAAGGAGGGCCCAGGCGGCGACGCCGCGGCCTATATCAACTGCCCGATGGACAAGGCTCAGTACGAGGCTTTCGTCCGTGCACTGATCGACGGCCCCAAGGCTGAATTCCGCGACTGGGAGCATGTGCCCTACTTCGATGGCTGCTTGCCGATCGAGGTCATGGCCGAGCGTGGACCCGAGACCCTGCGCCACGGCCCCATGAAGCCGGTGGGCCTGACCAATCCCCGCGACCCGCTGGTGAAGGCCTACGCCATCGTCCAACTGCGCCAGGACAATGCGCTGGGCACCCTGTTCAACATGGTGGGCTTCCAGACCAAGCTGAAGCACGGGGCCCAGGCCGAGGTATTCCGCACCATCCCAGGGCTGCAGAACGCGGAGTTCGCGCGCCTGGGCGGGCTGCACCGCAACACCTTCATCAATTCGCCCAAGCTGCTCGACAGCCAATTGCGTCTGAAGGTTCAGCCGCGCCTGCGCTTCGCCGGGCAAGTGACGGGCGTTGAGGGCTATGTCGAATCCGCCGCCGTGGGGCTCCTGGCGGGCCGCTTCGCCGCCGCCGAGCACCGGGGCGCGCTCCTGACGCCGCCGCCGCCGACCACCGCGCTGGGCGCCCTGATCGCCCACATCACCGGCGGCCACCTGGAGGGCGGCGCCTCGGCCTTCCAGCCGATGAACATCAATTACGGCCTGTTGCCCCCGCTCGAAGCCCCAAAGGTGGACGACGAAGGCCGGCGCATCCCGCTGAAGGAGCGCGGACGAGCCAAGAAGAAGCTGATGAGCGAACGGGCGCTGCGCGACCTGGCCGGTTGGCTGCAAGACCAGGCCGCGCCCGCCGACCCGCCGGCCGGCTAGACCCGGCCGCTGGCCACAGCCCACAGCAGCCGCGCCTGCTTCTCCAGAAGGCCGGGTCGCCGCCCCGCAGCGTAGGCCGGCGCAAGCGTGATATAGGCCACGGCGGGGAAGGCCTTGACCGGAAGGTCCTGCAACGCCTTGCGCGCGCCGGCGATCGCCTGTCGCGTCATGGCCCGGATGCGGTCGGGCGTGAGGCTCTGCGGCAGGTATTCGGGGGACAATTCCACGGCCGCCCGCGCCAGGCCCCAGGCGCGCCCCGCCGATTGCACCGCGGGCAGACCGTCGTCGCGACCGAGCACCGCCGCCGCCGCCTGCATGACGGCGCCGGCCGTGCCGTCCAGGTGGGCGAACAGGGCGCCTTCGTCGGCGAACGGGGCGTCGTCGATCCGGTGCAGGCGCGCGTCGATCAGGCTGTCGAGCGGTCCACGGGCAAGACCCCGCCGCTGAACCGCCAGGGCCAGAGCCTGGGCCACCGGATGGGCGCGCACGGGACGGCGCTCGAACATCTCGTCCAGCGCCTCGGACCACCAGGTCAGGCGAATCTCGGCCATCAAGGGCTCGGACGCCACGGCCAGGGCGCGCGCCAGTTCGTGGTCGAAGGCGTAAAGCGCGATCAGATCGGCGCGAGCCTCCCGGTCGTCCACGAAGCGGCTCGCCAGCCAACGATCGGGATCGGCGCGCGCGACGCTGTGGTCCACATCCAGAGCCGTCTCAGACATGGCCGCTGGATAGGGCGCCGGCGCCCGATCGGAAAGCTTTTAAAGGCAGCCCGGGCGTTCAGCCGAAAATCGTCTGGCTCATGGTCATGGCGGTCAGCATGGGCAGCGACAGCAGCAGGTTCGTGCGGCTGGCGAGGGCCGCGATCTTGGCCGCCTTGGCCTTCGCGTCCGCGTCCGCTTCCTTGATGCCCAGCGCGATCTTCTGGTTGGGCCAGATGATCCCCCAGACATTGAGGCCCATGATCAGGCCCAGCCACATGCCCATGCCCAGCAGGGTGTAATGCACGTCCACGCCGGTCCCAGGGGCGTTGCCCGCCAGGCCCAGGCTGAGCGCCTGCACGGTGTAGCCGCGGATGCCGGCGATCGCGAGGCCGGCGAGCATGGTCACCAAGGCCGCCCAACGGAACCAGAACAGGGCCTCGGGCGCGATGAACTTGCTCACGGCCGGTTTCATCTCGGCCGGGATCTCGGGCATTTTGCGCATCTGGACAAAGTTGAAATAGTACAGCAGCCCGATCCACAGGATGCCGGCGACCACGTGGATCCAGCGCAGCACCGCCTGGAAGAAGATGGCGTCGAACCCGCCCGGCGCATGAACACCGAAACCGATGATCATGATCAACGCCAGGACCAGGCTGAGGATCACCGTATTGCGGAAGTTTAGAAGTAACCCGGACATGTCGCCCCCCATGCGCCGAAGCATTGGCTTTTATCGTTGTCCCTCAAAGATCAGGGATCAAAGGCAAGGTGCTACCGGCGCGCCCTATGGGCAAGGCCTAAATGGCCGCGCTCAGATGGCGATCAGGGCCAGGGCCACGCGTCGACCCTCGCCGGCCAGCACATTGTAGGTGCGGCAGGCGGCCGGCGTGTCCATCACCTCCAGCCCGATGCCGGCGGCCTGCAGCGCCTGGCGCACGGCCGCCGGCGGCGGCGCGGGTTTGGGTCCGACGCCCAGCAGGACGAACTCGACCTCGCGCGGGCCAAGCTGGAAGACGGCGTCGAAGTCCGCGACCTCGACCTCGGCCAGGGCGGCGGGCCGCCACCGCCGTATCTCGTCCTGCGCGATCAGCAGCGAGCCTTCGCGCCGCACGCCCGAAACGCGGAAGCCGCCGGCGCCATAGGCGTCGATCGAAGGCGGCTGGCGCATCGGCGGGGGCGCGGCGGCCATGGTTGAACTCCGATCAGGGCCGGGGGACGGCGGCCTTGGCGCCGGGCGCGGGCTCGGCTTCGTCGCCGCGCTTGACGCCCCACACCAGGATGATCGGCAGCGCGACGTAGATCGACGAATAGGTGCCGACGAAGATGCCGAACACCATGGCGAACACCAGGGGGAACAGCGCCGGACCGCCCATGAACAGCATGCCCGCCAGGGCCAGCAAGGCTGTCGAACCCGTGATCAGCGTGCGCGACAACCGCTCGTTTTCCGACAGGTCGATGATGTCGCGCAGGCTGGTGCGCTTGTACTTGCGCAGGTTCTCGCGCAGTCGGTCGAAGGTGATGACCTTCTCGTTCATCGAGTAGCCGATGATGGTCAGCAGCGCCGCGATCGAGGTCATGGAGAACTCGATGTGCAGCACCGCCAGCATGCCCACGGTCAGGATCAGGTCGTGGAAGATGGCGATCACGGCGCCCAGGCCGAACTGCAGCTGAAAGCGGAACCAGATGTAGAGCAGCATCAGGCCGATCGCGATGCCGAGCGCCATCAGCCCCGAGGTGACCAGTTCGCCCGAAACCTTGGGGCCGACCACTTCGACGCGGGTGATCTGGATGCCGGGGAAGGTCTTGGCCAGGTCGAGCTTGACGGTGTTGGCCGCGCCCATCGCGTCTTGCCCATTGGGCGTCTTGAAGCGCAGCAGGGCGGCGTTGGGCGAGCCGAAGCCCTGGACCGACGGATCGTTCACGCCGCTGCGGTTCAGCTCGGCGCGCAGGGCGCCCAAGGGCGCGGGGCCGGGCGTGGAGATCTCGATGACCGTGCCGCCGGCGAAGTCGGTGCCGAGGTTGAGCCCGATCGTCGCCACGCTGCCGACCGAGGCCAGAACCAACAGGCCCGATACCGCCGCCGCGAAGGGCGCCAGGCGGGTGAATTTGAAGTGTGTCTGTGCGGGCACCCACTTGATCAGGGGCCAGCCACCCCTGTGACCGTCCTTGTTGATGATGGGCAGGGTCTTGGGCTTGGTCCGCCGGAACCACCAACCCAGCAGCACCTGGCTGATGACGACGGCGCTGAACACGGAGGTGAACACGCCGATCGACAGTGACCAGGCGAAGCCGCGCACCGGGCCTGCGCCGAACTGGAACATGATCGCGCCGGCGATCAGGGTGGTGACGTTAGCGTCCATGATCGAGATCAGGGCGCGCTGGAAGCCGTGGTCGGCCGCCATCAGCGGCGCGTGCCCGGCGCGGGCCTCGTCGCGGATGCGCTCATAGATCAGGACGCTGGCATCCACCGCCAGAGCCAGGGACAGGATCATGCCCGCCACGCCCGGCAGGGTCAGGGTCGCCTGGGTCAGCGACATGGCCGCGATCAGCAGCAGGCCGTTGACCGACAGGGCCGCCACGGCGATCCCGCCGAACAGAAGCCCATAGGCCAGCACGATGAATACCAGGATTACGACGAAGCCGAGCACGGCGGAGATCTGGCCCGCGCGCACGGCGTCCGCGCCCAGTTCCGCGCCCACGCTGCGCTGCTCGATCGGATTGAGCTTGGCCGGCAGGGCGCCCGACCGCAGCACGATGGCCAGCTGATTGGCGCTTTCGGGCGTGAAGTTGCCCGTGATCTGGCCCGAGCCGCCGGCGATCGCGCCCTGGATCACCGGGGCGGACACGATCTTGTTGTCCAGCACGATGGCGAAGCGCTTTCCGATGTTCTGGGCGGTGACTTCGCCGAAGCGCTGGGTGCCGACGCCATTGAAGCGGAAGTTCACATCGGCGGCGCCGGAGGTCTGGTCGAAGCCCTGGGTCGCGTCGGTCAGCATCTCGCCGGTGACTACCGCGCGACGCTTGACCACCAGAGGGCCTGAACTGTCCTCGGACGGCAGTTGCACGTCGTCGGGGGGAATGCGTCCGGCCTGCAGGTCGTCTTGGCTGACGCCGTCGTCGACCATTTGGAAGGTCAGCTTGGCGGTCTGACCGATCACGGCCTTGAGCTTTTCGGGATCGCTTTCGCCCGGCGCCTCGACCACGATGCGGTTGAGGCCCTGGCGGGTGATGCTGGGCTCGCGGGTGCCGAGCGCGTCCACGCGCCGGCGGATAATCTCGATCGACTGGTCGACGGCCTTGGAGGTGTCCTCGGCCAGGGCCTGGTCGGACAGGCTGAGGGTGATCACCCCGCCCGGCTGGGTCTGGACCGACACCTCGCGCGCGCCGCTGGTTTGGATGTCGCCGACCTGGCTCAGCGCCTGGTAGGCGGCGTTGCTCTGGCCGGCGTCGGCCAGGCGCACGGTGACGACGGCGCCGTTCAGCCCCAAGGCCGTGGTCGCGATGGATTTGCCCGAAAGGGTTGTGCGGGCGTCCTCGACCAGATTGTTGAGCTTCTCCGCCTTGAGCGAGTCGGTATCGACCTCGAGCAGCAGGTACGATCCGCCTTGCAGGTCCAGACCCAGGTTGAGCTTGGACTTGGGCAGCCAGCCGGGCAGGCTGTCCAGGGTCTGCTGAGGGATCAGGTTGGGCGCGGTGAACACCAGGCCGAACAGAACGGCCAGGACGCAAAGGGCGACCTTCCAGCGGGGAAGCGCGAGCATGGCGGTTTAGCTGGTCTTGCCGTCGTTGGCCGGGGCCGGTTCGCCCTTGGCCCGCACTTCCGACACCATCGAACGCACAACCTTGATCACGACGTTAGGGGCGATCTCCACGCCCAACTCGGCGTCTTCGACCTTGGCCACCTTGCCGATCACGCCGCTGTTGAGCACCACGGTATCGCCGCGCTTCAGCGCCGAGACCATCGACTGGTGCTGCTTTACGCGCTGCTGTTGGGGACGCCACAGCATGAAGTAGAACAGGATCCCCATAAAGGCGACCAGCGGGATCGGGCTGGCGAGCAGATCCGAAAGTCCGTTGGAGGCCACATTGCTGGCGGCGGTCTGGGCGTAGGCCGGGGTCCCGAACATGGGGTCTCCGATGGGGCTGGTCAAAAGTCGGCGGAAGCTAGGGCTTCAACTGACGTTTTGCAATGCGCCGCGGCTGTCGCTAGGAGCAGGAGCATGAGCGAAGACCTGTTGCCGCTGTTGAAACGGATCGCCGAAGCGCTGGATCGCCTCGCTCCGCCCCCGCCGTCAGAGCCTGATTTCACCGGCGCGCGCCTTTACCGCTACGCCGCCGACAAGGACCGCTTCATCGCCGCCGCCGACTACGCCCTGCCGGTGGAGATGCTGGTCGGCGTGGAGCGCCAGCGACAGAGGTTCGTCGAAAACCTGCGGCGGTTCGCCGAGGGCCTGCCCAGCAACAACGCCCTGCTGTGGGGCGTGCGCGGCACGGGCAAAAGCTCCATGGCCAAGGCCGCCTTCATGAGCGTGGCCGCCGATCACCCCGCCCTGCGCATGATCGAGATCGACCGCGACCATGTCACCGGCCTGCCCGATCTGTTCGACCGCCTGCGCCGCCGGCCCGAGCGATTCGTGGTCCTGTGCGACGATCTGTCGTTCGAGGACAACGCGGCGGCGGCCAAGACGCTCAAGTCCGCCCTCGAGGGCGGCGTCGAAGGCCCGCCACTCAATGTGATGTTCGTGGCCACCTCCAACCGGCGCCATCTGATGCCGCGCGGTCACGACGAGAACCGCGGCATGATCGCCACCGCCGAGGACGCGGAGGAGCAGGTCTCGGTCTCGGATCGCTTCGGCCTGTGGCTGGGCTTTCCGCCGATGGACCAGGACGCCTATCTGGAGGCCGTGCGCGCCTACGCCGCCCGCTTTGATCTCCAGGTCCCCGAGCTGGACCGCCGCGCCCTGCAGTGGGCGCAGCTGCGCGGCTCGCGCTCGGGCCGCGTGGCCTACCAGTTCATCCGCGACCTGGCCGGCGAGCTGGGCAGGAGCCTGCCGCTCTAGCCGCACGGCCTCACTGCACCGGCAGGACCAGCATCGGGTCGATCGGGCGCGCCTTGTCCTTGGGCGTGGGCGCGTAGCGGATTTCGAAGTGCAGCTGCGGACGATCCACGCCGCCCGACACGCCGACCAGGCCGATCTCCTGGCCCTGGGTGACCGTCTGGCGCATCTTGACCTCGATCGAGGCCAGGTGCGCGTAGGCCGTCACCCAGCCGCCATCGTGCTTGATCAAGACCAGGTTGCCGAAACCCTGAACGGCGTTGCCGGCGTAGACCACCTCGCCGGCCGCCGCTGCGCGCACGCTGTCGCCCTGGGTCGCGCCGATGTCCACGCCGTCGCTGCGGATCGCGCCCTTCTGACCGAAGGTGTTGATCAGGTCGCCGCGCACGGGCCACACGAACAGGCCGCGCCCAGCGGCCGCCACATCTGAATCGGCCGCCGTCGCCGGCGCCTCGGCCGTAGACGCGGGCGGAACGGCGGGCGTCTGGCCAGCAGGGATCTGGCCGACCGGCGGCTGGGACGCCGGCGGCTTCACCATAGGCGGCGCAGGCGCGACCGGCGCAAGGGTCTGGGCCGGCGACGGCGATGGCGAGGCTGTGCCCAGGTCAGGCGTCGGCGTCTCGACCGGCGGGCACGCCGCGCGGCGCGAGGGACGCGGGCGCGGTCCCGGCACGGTGATCGTGGTGGTCGGCGCGCCCTTGTCCTTGGCGTCGCCGGGCAGATCGATCTTCTGGCCCGCGTGCAGACCGCGGTCGTTGTCGATCTTGTTGAGGTCGGCGAGGTCCTTGGCGTCGAGACCAAAGCGCTTGGCGATCGAGTAGAGCGTGTCGCCGCTCACCACCTCGTAGGCGCGCTTGCCCGGCAGCTTGATCTCTTCGCCCAGCTTCAGGCGATAGGGCTTCTTGATGTGGTTCAGCTTGGCCAGTTCGTCGACCGACAGGCCGGCCTTGCGCGAGATGCTGTAGAGCGTGACGCCCTTCTCGACCTTCACCGCGCCGGCTTCCTCGATCACCTTGCCCGAGCCCGGACCGTGGGCGGGCACTTCCTTGGTCACCATCGCAGGCGCAGGCGGCGCCGCAGACTCGATGCACGGCGGGCGGGTCTGACGGCTGGAACGCGTGGGGCGCGGCGGCGCTTCGGTGGCGCCGGGCGGAGGCGGCAGGGCGGAGGACTGCACCGGGGTGGTGGGCGCGGCCTGGATGCTGTTGTCCTGCGGCGGCGCAGGCGGTGGGGGCGGCGGCGGCGGCGGCGGTTGGACGGGCTGCGCCGGCTGGGTGGTCGGATAGATCGGAGTCGCGCTCTGGCAGGCGCTCAGGAGCGCGCAAAGGGCAGTGGCTGCCAGGGCTGTGGATTTGAAACTCGTCATCATGGCTCCTGCGGCCGGCGACCGGAATCGCCTGAGCCCCCTGAGGTAGTGTCCGCAGCGCCGAGTCCGGCGCCAAGCCTCAAAGTTCGCGTGCGACCCCGTCGAGCAGGGGCACGAATCGAACGTCGCAGAGGGCCTCGACCGTGAAGCCCCCTTTGCCGTCGCCAATATAACGCTTCAGGCTCTGCACCGGGCCGCGCCCGATAGGGGCGACAAGCACCCCGTATGGTTTCAATTGTCCTAACAACGCATTGGGTTCGTCCGGCGCCGCCGCAGTGACGAGAATGCGGTCGAACGGCGCCTGTTCCGGCCATCCCTCCCCGCCGTCGCCAAAGCGCGTGAACACATTGGTCAAACCCAGGGTGCGCAACCGCGCCTCGGCCTCCGACAGCAGGGTGCGGTAGCGTTCGACGCTGTAAACGAACCGGGCGAGGCCCGCCAGCACCGCCGTCTGGTAACCCGAGCCGGTGCCGATCTCGAGCACGCGCGAGCGGGATTCAAGCTTCAGCGCTTGGGTCATCAGCCCGACAATGAACGGCTGGCTGATGGTCTGCCCGCAGGCGATCGGCAAGGCCGAATCCTCGAACGAACGCTCGCGGAACAGGTCCGGCACGAACAGATCGCGCGGCGTGCGCTCGATAGCGTTCAGCACCTTGGGATCGGTCACGCCCTGGGACCTGAGGCCGAGGACCAACCGCGCCAGTCGGGTTTCCGGCGTCTCTTCGTCCTCGGACATCGAGGGTCAGGCCTTCGGCGGCGGCCCGCCCAACACGCTCTTGAGA
>DATKPD010000001.1:0-34683 GCA_035524315.1 Caulobacteraceae bacterium | reverse complement strand
GGGGCCAACGACATCTATCTCGGCCGGCCCCGGGCTGAATCGGTCCAGGCGCTGGAGGGCCTGGTGCGCTGGTCGGCCGGCGAAGGGTTTGCGCCCTTCGTCGTGGCCGCGCCGCCGTTGGCCGAGGCGGACCTCGAGGCGCGGAGCGCGGCGCTTAAGGACGCTCTGGCGCAGATCTGCCGCGACCGCGGCGCGCCCTTCCTGGACCTGCCCGAAGCCGTGGACGACTGGTCGGTCTGGCGCGCCGAGGCCCAAGCCGGCGACGGGGTGCATCCTAACGCCCAAGGCTATGCCAAGGTCGCTTCGGTCTTCGCCGCCTGGCCCCCCTGGCGCGACTGGCTGGAGGGGCCTCGATGGCAAATGGTCTGAGCGCGTGGATTCCGTTCTTCTCAGCTGTGGCTGAATGCACCGCCACCCTGGCCGGGCTGGTGATCGTGGCCGTATCGGTCAATGTTCAGAAGATCATCTCCATGACTCATCTGCCGACGCGCGCCTTCGCCGCCATCGGCGCGTTGATGCAGGTGCTGGTCACCAGCCTGGCCGCCCTTATTCCCCAGCCGGTGCAGGCGTATGCGATTGAGTTGGCTTTGGCGGTGCTAATCGGCTGGACGGTGCACGCGCGCACGACGCCGCGGGTCGTCAAGGGGCACGCCGCGCTGGGTCGCCCCCTGCGCGAACGCGTGATCATGCTGGCGATGGTCTACGCCCAACTGCTGCCCCTCAGCGCCGGCGCCGCTATGGTGGGGCTGGGCGACCTGCGCGGGCTCTATTGCGTGGCCTTGGCGGCGGTCGTGGCCCTGATGGTTTCGGCCCTGAACGCCTGGGTGCTGCTGGTCGAGATCCTGCGCTGATAAGCCGAGGTTGAATTCCGCGCGGGTTTGCGTCATACACCGCCCCTCGCGTCGGCGGCCCGTCCCTCAAAGGAAGGCCGCCGCAGTCATTTCACGCCTAAGAGACGATCCCAAGAGATTAGCCATGGCCGTTCCCAAGCGCAAAACCTCGCCCTCGCGCCGCAACATGCGTCGCTCGCACCACGCCCTGGGCGCCAACAGCTTCATTGAAGACAAGGAAACCGGCGAATTGCGCCGGCCGCACCACGTCGACTTGAAGACCGGCATCTACAAGGGCCGTCCGGTTCTCGACGTCAAAGAAGACTGATCGCCGGTCATTCTCGGCCAATCGGCAGGCAAGCGCGGCTTCGCGGCGCACATGCCCGCAGACGTCAGGTTTTCAAATGCAAGCGCGTGGGCTAAGGCTCGCGCGCTTTTTGCATTGCGCCATCCAGCGAGACCCTCATGACCGAGATCATCGACATCGTCGCCCGCGAAATCCTCGACAGCCGCGGCAACCCCACGGTGGAGGTGGACGTCACCCTTGAGGATGGCGCATTCGGGCGGGCCGCCGTGCCCTCGGGCGCTTCGACGGGCGCGCACGAAGCGGTGGAACGCCGCGACGGGGACAAGGCCCGCTACGGCGGCAAGGGCGTCAGGCTGGCGGTCGAGGCGGTCAACGGCGAAATCTTCGATGCTCTCTCAGGCATGGACGCCGAGGATCAGCGCCGAATCGACGGCCTGCTGATTGACCTGGACGGCACGGCCAACAAGAGCCGCCTGGGCGCCAACGCCATCCTGGGCGTGTCGCTGGCCACCGCCAAGGCGGCCGCCGAGTCCGCCGCCCTGCCGCTCTACAAGTATGTGGGCGGGGTCAACGCCCGCATCCTGCCCGTGCCGATGATGAACATCATCAACGGCGGCGCCCACGCCGATAACCCGATCGACATCCAGGAGTTCATGATCCTGCCGACCGGCGCGCCGAGCTTTTCGGAAGCGCTGCGCATGGGCGCGGAAATCTTCCAGAGCCTGAAGTCGCAGCTGAAAAAGGCCGGGCACAACACCAACGTCGGCGACGAGGGCGGCTTCGCCCCGAACTTGGCCTCGGCGGTGGCGGCGCTGGAGTTCATCGTCAAGGCGGGCGAGGGCGCGGGCTACAAGGCCGGCGAGGACTTCCTGCTGGGCCTGGACGTGGCCTCCACCGAGTTCTTCAAGGACGGCAAGTACCACCTGGAGGGCGAGGGCAAGGTGTTCGAGTCGGCCGCCATGGTCGACTATCTCAGCGGCCTGGTGAACCAGTTCCCGATCGTGTCGATCGAGGACGGCATGGCCGAGGACGATTTTGAGGGCTGGGCCCTGCTGACCCAGGCGCTGGGCGCAAAGGTCCAACTGGTCGGCGACGACCTGTTCGTGACCAATCCCGCGCGCCTGCAGCAGGGTATCAAGGACGGCCTGGCCAATTCGATCCTGGTCAAGGTCAATCAGATCGGCACCCTGTCCGAGACGCTCGACGCCGTGGATATGGCCCATCGCGCGGGCTACACGGCGGTGATGTCGCACCGCTCGGGCGAGACCGAGGATTCGACCATCGCTGACCTCGCGGTGGCCACCAACTGCGGTCAGATCAAGACCGGCTCGCTGGCGCGCTCGGACCGGCTGGCCAAGTACAACCAGCTGTTGCGAATCGAGCAGGAACTGGGCGACCAGGCGATCTACCCGGGCCGGGCGGCGCTCAAGGGCCGCTAAGCCCGGCGCGGGTGCGCGCGGCGCGGGGCGAATGAGATTTGGTTAACCATAGGCGGCCATGGTGTCGCTTAAGTCGATCAAGGAATCGTGCCCCGCCGTGCTGGCCCGCCTCAGCCCCTATCTGCCCATCGCCATCCTGGCGTGCCTGATCTTCTACTTCGGGTTTCAGGCGCTGACGGGCGACCGTGGCCTGTTGTCGCTGTCCCAGCGCAACGCGCGCCTGGCCGCCGAGCGCAAGCAGTTGGCCGACCTGCAGGATCAGGAGCGTGGTCTGCAAGCGCGCATCCGCTTGCTGCACGATGGTCAAATTTCACGCGATCTGGTCGAAGAGCGCGCCAGATACCTGCTAGGCTTCTCCGATCCAAGGGATTATGTGATCCGCACGCGGCCGTGAATCTGGTGCAGATTGGCCGTTCCGAGATGGAGAGCTTGATGGCGCGCGCGCGCAAGAACGGGGTCGGCGACACGTCGACCGACAAGGACCGTTGGCTTAAGTACTATCATTCCATGCTGCTCATTCGGCGCTTCGAGGAACGCGCCGGGCAGCTCTACGGCATGGGGCTGATCGGGGGCTTCTGCCACCTGTACATCGGCCAGGAAGCGATCGCGGTCGGCATGGAGTCGGTCAAGCGCCCTGGCGACCAGATCATCACCGGCTACCGCGACCACGGCCACATGCTGGCCTCGGGCATGGACCCCAAGGAAGTGATGGCCGAGTTGACCGGCCGCAGCGGCGGCTCGTCGCACGGCAAGGGCGGCTCGATGCACATGTTCTCGGTGCCGGCCGGCTTCTTCGGCGGCCACGGCATCGTCGGCGCCCAGGTATCGCTCGGCACCGGCCTGGCGCTGGCCAACAGCTACCGTAAGGACGGTGCGGTCTCCTACACCTACTTCGGCGACGGCGCGGCCAACCAGGGCCAGGTGTACGAGAGCTTCAACATGGCCGAGCTGTGGAGCCTGCCGGTCGTCTATGTGATCGAGAACAACCAGTACGCCATGGGCACCAGCGTGGCGCGCTCCTCAGCCGAAACGCATCTGTATAAGCGCGGGGTCTCTTTCAATATCCCGGGCGAGGAAGTCGACGGTATGGATGTGGACGCTGTCGCCGCCGCCGGCGCGCGCGCGGCCGAGCATGCTCGCACCCAGGGGCCCTACATCCTCGAGATGAAGACCTATCGCTACCGCGGCCACTCCATGTCGGACCCGGCCAAGTACCGCACCAAGGAAGAGGTGGACGAGGTGCGCAAGACGCGTGACCCGATCGACCACCTCAAGTCCAAGCTGGAGTTGGTCGGGGTCAAGGAAGACGAATTGAAGGCGATTGACGCCGAAGTGCGCCAAGTGGTTCTGGACGCCGCGGAATACGCCCGCACCAGCCCCGAACCCGATCCCTCGGAACTGTACACGGACGTTTACCTGGAGGCCGCCCGATGAGCGTCGACATCCTCATGCCGGCGCTGTCGCCCACGATGGAAGAGGGCAACCTCGCCAAGTGGCACATCAAGGCCGGCGACAAGATCGAATCCGGCCAGGTGATCGCCGAGATCGAGACCGACAAGGCGACGATGGAAGTCGAAGCCGTGGACGAGGGCGTGGTGTCCGAAATCCTGGTGCCGGAAGGCTCCGAAGGCGTGAAGGTCAACACACCGATCGCCCGACTGGGCGGCGAGGGCGCCGGTGCTTCGCCAGCGCCGGCCGCCACGCCGGCCCCCGCCCCGGCGGCGGAAGCCAAGTCGGCGCCGCCTGCCGCGGCCGCGCCAGCCGCCGCGCCTGTGGCCAAGGACCCGGAAATCCCCGCCGGGACCAATCTGGTCAAGGTGACTGTGCGCGACGCCCTGCGCGACGCCATGGCCGAGGAAATGCGCCGCGACGAGAACGTGTTCCTGATGGGCGAGGAGGTCGCGCAGTACCAGGGCGCCTACAAGGTCAGCCGTGAACTGCTGCAGGAATTCGGCGACCGCCGAGTGATCGACACCCCCATCACCGAGCACGGCTTCACCGGCCTGGGCGTTGGCGCGGCCATGGCCGGGCTCAAGCCGATCGTCGAGTTCATGACCTGGAACTTCGCCATGCAGGCGATGGACCAGATCATCAACTCCGCCGCCAAGACCCTATACATGTCGGGCGGCCAGATCCGCTGCTCGATCGTGTTCCGCGGCCCCAACGGCGCGGCGGCCCGCGTGGCCGCCCAGCACAGCCAGGACTACTCGGCCTGGTACGCCAATGTGCCCGGGCTGAAGGTGATCGCGCCCTACGACTCGGCCGACGCCAAGGGGCTGCTCAAGGCGGCCATCCGCGACCCTAACCCGATCATCTTCCTCGAACACGAGATGCTCTACGGGCTGGAGTTCGACGTGCCCGAGGTCGACGACTGGATCGTGCCGATCGGCAAGGCCAAGGTGCGCCGCGAGGGCAAGGACGTGACCATCACCGCGCATTCGCGCATGGTGGGCCTGGCGCTCAAGGCCGCCGAGGAACTGGCAGGCGAGGGCATTCAGGCCGAGGTGATCGACCTGCGCACCTTGCGTCCCCTGGACCACGCGACGATCGTCGAGAGCGTCAAGAAGACCAATCGCCTGGTGACGGTGGAAGAGGGCTGGGGCCCCATGGGCGTCGGCGCCGAAGTCGCCGCCCGCGTGGTCGAACATGCCTTCGACTATCTGGATGCGCCGCCCCTGCGCGTGTGCCAAGAGGACGTGCCGATGCCGTACGCGGCTAATCTCGAAGTCTTGTCGCTGCCTTCGGTGGAGAAGATCGTGAAGGCGGCCAAGGCCGTCTGCTATCGCTGACGCGGCCCGTGCGGACGAAACCATGACCGACATTCTCATGCCTGCCCTGTCTCCGACCATGGAAGAGGGCAATCTGGCCAAATGGCACATCAAGGTCGGCGACAAGGTCGAATCCGGCCAGGTGATCGCCGAGATCGAGACCGACAAGGCCACCATGGAGGTGGAAGCGGTCGACGAGGGCGTGGTCACCGATATCCTGGTGCCGGAAGGCTCCCAGGGTGTGAAGGTCAACGCCCTCATCGCACGGCTCCAGGGCGAGGGCGAAGCCGCCGCCCCGGCCGCGCCGCCCGCGGCCAAGGCCGAAGCGCCGCCGCCGGCCAAGGCTGAAGCGGCTCCTGCTCCGGTCGCGGCCCCCGCCGCGGCCCCCGCGTCCAAGCCCGTTGGCGACCGCGTCTTCGCCTCGCCCCTGGCCAAGCGCCTGGCCGAGCAGAAGGGCGTGGATCTGAAGGGCGTGGCGGGCTCCGGTCCGCATGGCCGGATCATCGCCCGCGACATCGACCAGGCCAAGCCGGGCGCCGCCCCGGCGCCGGCCCTGGCCGCCGCGCCCGCAGCCGCTCCGGCCGCCGCCGCGCCGGCGCCCCAGCGACAGGCCCTGTCTCTGGAACAGCAAGGCATCGCGCCCGGCTCCTACGAGCTGGTCCCGCTGTCCAACATGCGCAAGACCATCGCCCGGCGCCTGACCGACAGCTTCCGCGACATCCCGCACTTCCCGCTGACGATCGACCTTGAGATCGACCGCCTGCTCGAGGTGCGCCAGCGGATCAACAATGCGCTCGGCAACGACGTGCGCGTGTCGGTCAACGACATCGTCATCCGCGCGGTCGCCCTGGCGCTGCGGAAGGTGCCCGAGGCCAACGCCAGCTACACGCCTGAGGGCATCGCCATGCATAAGCATGCCGACATCGCCATGGCGGTGGCCATCGACGGCGGCCTGATCACCCCCATCATCCGTGCGGCCGAGACCAAGGGCCTGGAGCAGATCTCCAAGGAGGCCAAGGACCTGGCCGCCCGCGCCCGCATCGGCAAGCTCAAGCCCGAGGAATACCAGGGCGGCACCTTCTCGGTGTCCAACCTCGGCATGTTCGGCATCAAGAGCTTCGCCTCGATCATCAACGAACCGCAGGGCGCGATCCTGTCGGTCGGCGCCGGCGAAAAGCGCGCGGTGGTCAAGGGCGACCAGGTGGCGCCCGCCACGGTCATGACCGTTACGCTTACCTGCGATCACCGGGTGGTCGACGGCGCCATCGGCGCTCGCTGGCTACAGGCGTTCAAGCCGTTGATCGAAGACCCCATCGTGATGCTGGCCTAGGAGACCGCCTTGGATTTCGACGTCATCGTCATCGGCTCGGGTCCGGGCGGCTATGTGGCCGCCATCCGCGCCAGCCAACTGGGTCTGAAGACCGCCATCGTCGAGCGCGAGCTTCTGGGCGGCATCTGCCTCAACTGGGGCTGCATCCCGACCAAGGCCCTGCTCAAGTCGGGCGAGCTCTATGAGCAGCTCAGTCACTTCGAAAGCTACGGCCTGTCGGTGCAGGGCCGCTCTTACGACTTCGACAAGGTGGTGCAACGGTCGCGGGCTGTGTCCAAGCAGCTCAACGGCGGCGTGGCCTATCTGATGAAGAAGAACAAGATCGAGGTGATCGAAGGCACAGCCACGCTGGAAAAGGGTTCGCCCGCGCCCAAGGTGGTTGTCGCCCTCAAGGCTGGCGGCAGCCGCACGGTGCAGGCCAAACATGTGATCCTGGCCACCGGCGCGCGCGCGCGCACCATCCCGGCGATCGGGCTGGAGCCTGACGGCGAGAAGGTTTGGACCTACCGCGAGGCCCTCGTGCCCAAGTCGGCCCCCAAGAACCTGATCGTGATCGGCTCGGGCGCCATCGGCATCGAATTCGCCAGCTTCTTCCGCGCCCTCGGTTCCGAAGTGACGGTGATCGAGGCGATGGACCGCATCCTGCCGGTCGAGGACGAGGAAGTATCCAAGGCCGCCCATAAGGTGTTTGAGCGGCGCGGGCTCAAGTTCCGCGTCGGCGCCACGGTCAAGAAGCTGACCAAGGACGCGGCCGGGGTGACCATCGACCTGGAGGCCGGCGGCAAGGCCGAGACGCTCAAGGCCGACGTGGCCATCGTGGCGGTCGGCATCGTCGGCAACACCGAGAACCTGGGCCTCGAAGCCCTGGGCGTGAAGATCGACCGCACCCACGTGGTGACCGACGAGCATTTCGGCACGGGCGTGCCGGGGCTCTACGCCATCGGCGACATCGCCGGCCCGCCCTGGCTCGCCCACAAGGCCAGCCACGAAGGCATCCACTGCGTCGAGCACATCGCGGGGCTCAAGCCGACCAACCTGCACTCGCCGGTTCCGGGCTGCACCTATTCCACCCCGCAGGTGGCGTCGGTCGGCCTGACCGAGGCGGCGGCCAAGGCGCAGGGGCTGGACATCAAGGTCGGGCGCTATCCGTTCAAGAACCACGGCAAGAACATCGCCTCGGGCGAGACGGACGGCTTCGTCAAGACCGTGTTCGACGCCAAGACCGGCGCCTTGCTCGGCGCGCACATGATCGGCGCGGAAGTCACCGAGATGATCCAGGGCTTCACCATCGCCATGACCATGGAAGCGACCGAGGCCGAGCTGATGGCCACCTGCTTCCCGCATCCGACCATGTCAGAAGCGATGCACGAGGCGACGCTCGACGCCTACGGACGCGCGATCCACATCTAGCTGCGGCCTATCGGCCTAAGGAAAAAGCCCCGGCGGGATGACCGCCGGGGCTTTGCATTTCCAGCCCGCTCTTGGCCGGGGATCAGCCGTAGTGCTCGGCCCAGTGCAAGCGCTGGCTGAGGTTGTTCAGCAAGCCTTGCAGATAGTCGCGATCGACCGGCCGCAGGACGGGGCCGTCCTGATAGTGCAGGCGGCGGTCCTCGTTGCGGATGCGCATCAGCTCGCGATTGGCCCGGCGCGTCTCGGACGGCGAGATCCAGCCGGCGCCGGCGGCGCGGTTGATCCGATCCTGCATGAAGTCCATCCGCGCAGGCAGGTCCATCGGCGCGCCGTACCAGAAGTCCCGGCGGGCGCCCGGCGGCGGCGGGGGCGGCCCGTCGCGCCGTTCTTGGCGGACGTAGCCCTCGGGGCAGGGCCGGTTGTTGGCGCCGGCTATGGCGTTGCCGGCCAGGCCCCCGCCGATGGCGCCGATGGCTGTGCCCGCGCCCTTGTCGTGGTGTCCAGCCACGGCGTTGCCGATCAGGGCGCCGCCGATGGCCCCGACGATGGTCCCGGCGACCTGGTTGTTCTGGTTCGCGCGCACGCACGCCGAATCATAAGGCTGGGCCAAGGCGGGGGCGGACAGGGCGGTCACGGCGCCGAGGCCCGCGATCGAAGCCAATGCGATCGTACGGAAATTCATGGTCAGTCTCCTCGTTCGACTTGCCGGCATTGCGCCGGACCCCGGTTTGTTAGCGATGACCTCATCTTAGCGGCGGTCGCTGAACCATCCCTGGAGGCGTCAGTCATCCAGGGTTCAGCTTCTATAAGCAAGGCGTGACGTTCAGGCGTTGCGGGCGCGCCGGCGAGCATTCAGCGTCCACAGGACCAGGACGAACGCCGCCACGACACAGCCCGCCGCCAGGGCGAAGGGCGCGGCATAGCCGAACCGGCTGATCAGCGCCCCGGCGGCGGGCCCCGAAGCGCCCAGCGCCACGTCCAGGAACACCGAATAGAGCCCCAGCGCCTCGCCCTGGGCGTCGGCCGGAGCATCGGCCATGGCCTCCTTGCCCAGCCCGGGGAACATCGGGCCGAAGCCGAACCCGGTCAGCGCCGCGCCGACCAGGGCGGCCCATGGCGCCTCGGCCCGCCAGATCGTCACAAGGCCGGTCAACTCGATCAGCAGCGCCGCCAACGTCGTGACAAGCCCGCCGAAGCGACGGATGGGATAGGGCAGGATCAGACGCACCAGCATGAAGGCCACGCCGAAGCTGCTGACGGCAAAGGCGGCGCCGGACCAGCGATGGTCGGCGTAGAACAGGGTGATGAAGGCGGTGATCACGCCAAAGCCGACCGAGCCCAGGGCCAGGGCTGCGCCGTAGGGCAGGATCGCCATCAGGGTGTCGCTCATGCCCGACCGCGTTCCACGGCCGGGTTTGCTCAGGCGCGCGTCCTGCCTGCTCCACGCCAGCCACAGGCCCAGCGCCGCGGCGAGGGCCGTGCAGCCGGCGATGGCCGCCAGGCCGCCGATGCCGTCGAGGACCACGCCCGCCGGCGCCCCGATAGTCAGGCCGCCATAGGTGGCGATGCCGTTCCACGACATGACCTTGACCGACTGATGCGGCCCCGCGCGGGCGATGCCCCAGGCGATCGAGGCCGTGCCGATGGTGCCTTCGCCGGCGCCCAGGGCCAGCCGACTGCCGAACAGCGCCGCGAGGCTCATGAGCGGCCAGTGGACCAGCAGGCCCGCAGCGAGGGTCAGGGCCGCGCCCGCCAGGACGCCGACAAAGCCGATCAGCGAGGTGCGCCGGGGGCCAAGGTCGTCGGTCATCCGCCCGACCTTGGCGCGGCACAGGATAGTGGCGATATACTGTGTACTGATGGTCAATCCCGCCAGCACGGCCGACTGGCCCAACTGGCGGTGCACGAAGATGGGAATGATCGCCAGCGGCAGGCCGATCACGAAATAGGCGAGGAAGGTCTGGGAGACGATCGCCAGTATGGCGGACGGGGACGAGCGTAACGGCTCGCGCGGGGACGCCTGCGGCACGTCAACCCGCTCCGGCCATGGCACGGCCCATCGATGCTCAGCTTTCCGCCACGGCGATGCGCTGGACCGCGCCGTAGTCGGTCTTGCCGCTGCCCAGGATGATCGGCGCGGGCACCTGGACGATCTTGCGCGGCACGACGATCTCGGGCGCCCCCGTGGCCTGGGCATGCGCCAGCAGCGCCCCAGCGTCGACCGGCGAGCCCTCGATCACCAGCACCAGCCGCTCGCCCTTGCGTTTGTCGGGTGTGGCCACGACCGCGCGCCAGCGATCTGGCCATACCGACGCGGCCAGGTCCTCGACCGCCGACAGCGAGATCATCTCGCCGCCGATCTTGGCGAACCGCTTGGCCCGGCCGAGAATGCGCACCAGGCCCGTCGCGTCGATCGACACGATATCGCCGGTATCGTGCCAGCCGCCCGGCGGCGCGTCGGTCTGACCCGAGCCCTCGCGGAGATAGCCGGCCATGATGTTGGGGCCGCGCACATGCAGCCGCCCGCCCTGGGCGATCCCCTCGACCGGCTCGAGCCGCGCCTCTATCCCCGGCAGCAGGCGACCGACCGTACCCGGATGATTGTCGCGCGGGTCGTTGACTGCGATCACCGGGCCCGCCTCCGTTGCGCCATAGCCTTCGATCACGGGCGCGCCGCTCGCCATCTCGGCGAAGGCGCGGTGGGTTTCCTCACGCACCTTCTCGGCCCCGCACACCGCGAACTTCAAATTCGCAAAGTCGCCAGGCGCGGCGGCGCGCATGTATTGGCCGAGGAAGGTGTCGGTGGACAGAAGCACGCTGGCGCCGCTTTGGCGCACCAGATCGGGAATGATTTTCGTGTGCAGCGGCGAGGGATACTGGAACGCCTTCAGCCCATGCAGAATGGGCGTCAGCACCCCGGCGGTCAGGCCGAAGGAGTGGAACACCGGCAGCGGATTGAAGAACACCCAATCCGGATCAAGGTCAGTGTGGATCGCCACCTGGCGCGCGTTGGCCACCAGGTTGCCCTGGGTCAGGACCACCCCGCGCGGGGTCGCGAAACTGCCCGAGGTGAACAGGATAGCCCCCGGATCGTGCGGCTGGACCGCCGTGCGGAAGCGGCGCGGCGCGGCTCCGGCCGCCAGGGCGTACAGACGGTCGAGCGGGCCGATCTTGGCGCGGATGTCCTCCAGATAGACGATGCGGGCCTGGGTCTGCAGGTCGGCGATCAGGTCCTCGAGCCGAGCCTGGGCGATGAAGCGCTGCGACGAGAGGATCGTCTTGATTCCCGCGGCGGCGAGCGCGCCCTTCAGGTTGCGCGAGCCGGCGGTGAAATTGAGCATGGCCGGCACGCGCCCGAAGGCCTGTAAGGCGAAGAAGGTCACCGCCGCGCCCGCCGCGGACGGCAAGAGGACCCCTACCGTCTCGCCTTGTCCGGTCAGCGCCGCGATGCGGCGACCCAGCGCGAAGCTGGCGCGGATCAGGTCGCGGTAGGCGAGGGGCTTGCGGTCCTGGTCCTCCAGGATCAGGCGTTTGGATCCGAAGCGTTCGCTGGCGTCAATCAGGGCGTCGAACACCCCGCCTTGCCCCCTCAAGTCGCTGGTCACCGTTGTCTCCTCGGCGTCTCGGGCTCCGGCACGGCCATATGCGATCGATAAAGGCGCCCATCGCCGCCGTCCAGGCCGTGCGAGTTCTCCGCGCGCTCCGTTTGGCCTCCGCGCGACGCGGCGCTTGATCTGAAGCGCCCAAAGTCCGATTTAAGCGCCATGGTCACGGTCATCGACACAGTGGAGCGGCGCGCCCTGCGCCATCCCGAAAAGCAGTCCCGCCCCGACACCCCGGTGCTCAAGAAACCCGACTGGCTGAGGGTCAAGGCCCCGGGCTCGGCCGGCTATCGCGCCACCCAGGCGATCGTGAAGGATCACGGCCTGGCGACGGTGTGCGAGGAGGCCGCCTGTCCAAACATCGGCGAATGCTGGACCGTGTCGCACGCCACCATGATGATCATGGGCGACACCTGCACGCGCGCGTGCGCTTTTTGCAACGTCAAGACGGGCCTGCCGGCGCCGCTTGATCCGACCGAGCCGCAACGCGTGGCCGACGCCGTGCTCAAGATGGGCCTGAAGCATGTGGTGATCACCTCGGTCGACCGCGATGACCTGGCCGATGGCGGCGCCGACCACTTCGCCGCCGTCGTCACGGCCATTCGCCGAACCGCGCCGGCCACCACGATCGAGATTCTGACGCCCGACTTCCTGCGCAAGGACCGGGCCGAACACGCGGTGATCGACGCCAAGCCCGACGTGTTTAATCACAACCTGGAGACCGTGCCGCGGCTCTATCTCAAGATCAGGCCCGGGGCGCGCTACTTCCATTCCCTACGTCTGCTGCAAAGCGTCAAGGAACGCGATCCAGAGCAGTTCACCAAGTCCGGCCTGATGGTCGGGCTGGGCGAGACCAAGGAAGAGGTGATGCAGGTGATGGACGACATGCGCTCGGCGGGCGTCGATTTCATCACCATCGGCCAATATCTGCAGCCCACGCGCAAGCACGCCGCCATCGACCGCTTCGTCACGCCCGAGGAGTTCGCGGCCTATGAGGCGATCGCCCGGGCCAAGGGCTTTCTGATGGTCTCGGCAAGCCCCCTGACGCGCTCCTCGCACCACGCGGGAGAGGATTTCGCCAAGCTGCAGGCGGCGCGCCGCGCCCAGGCCGGTTGAGACACCAGGCTTGCACCGCCATCGCCAGACCAAGATCTTGCCCTATCGGCCCGAGCAGTTATTCGAACTGGTGGGCGCCATCGACGACTATCCCGATTTCGTGCCCTGGCTGACCAGCATGCGCACTTGGAACGCGCGCGAGGTGCGTCCGGGGGTGACCAGCGTGGACGCGGAGGCGGGGGTGGGCTTCTCGTTCCTGACCGAGCGCTTCGCCACTCGCGTGGTGCGTGACGCCAATCTGCTCCAGATCGACGTCTCGCTTCTGCACGGACCGTTCAAGGCGCTCAAGAACGAATGGCGCTTTGCGCCCGACCCGGCGGGGACGCGGATCGAGTTCATGATCGACTTCGCTTTCCGGTCGCGTCTGCTCGACGCCCTGCTGCACGCCAACATGGACCGGGCGGTGCAAAAGCTGATCGGCTGTTTCGAGGCGCGCGCCGTGCAAATCTACGGCCAGGCGGCGGAGCCGGTCTGACGCCCGCTCAGCCGGCCTTGGCCGGGGGGTGATCGCCAAAACGGGCCAGCATGCGTTCTGTGTCGGGCGCGATCCCGGTGAACAACTCGAAGGCCTTGGCGGCCTGGAACACCGCCATGCCCCCGCCGTCAATCGCGCGGCAGCCCCGGGCGCGGGCCTGGGCCAGAAGCTCGGTCTCCAAGGGGAAATAGACCACCTCGGCCACCCAAAGGTCCGGGCGCAGCAGGGTTGCGGGTAGGGGCAGGCCGGGATGGTCGGCCATGCCCGTGGGCGTGGCGTGCACCAGGCCCTGGCTGTCCGCCAGCGCGCCGGCGAGATCCGTGACCGCATCGACCCGTCCCGCGCCGAATGTGGCCGCCATCTTGGCCGCCAGGGCCCGTGCCCGCGCCACGTCAGCGTCCAGGATCGCCAGACGCTCGACGCCCAGGGCGAGCAGAGCGTGGGCGGTGGCCGCGCCGGCGCCGCCCGCGCCCAGTTGCAGCACGCGCCCCAGCGGCGCGCCGGGCATGCGCCGGCGGAACGCCTCGCCAAAGCCCCACGCGTCGGTGTTGTGGCCCGTGCGCCGTCCGTCGCTGAACACCACGGTGTTGACCGCGCCGATGGCGGCGGCCTCCAGCGTCACGGCGTCCAGCAGCGGAATGACGGCCTGCTTGCACGGATGGGTGACGTTGACCCCGGCCAAGCCCTGCCGCTGGGCCTCGTCCAGAACCTGGGGCAGGGCCTCAGCGCCCAGGCCCATCGCCTTCAGGTCGAACAGGCTGTAGCGCAGGTCCAGGCCGAGGGCGCTGGCCTCGGCCTCATGCATGAACGGGCTGCGCGATTGCTGGATGCCGGCGCCAATGAGCCCGGTGAGGATGCGGCCCATGTCTGCTCGCGCCTCAATCGCCGAAATGGATCGGCGTCAGATCCTCGCCCAGGTGGATCGGCTTCAGGTCGCCGATCAGGAAGATCCAAGCGAAGGCCCCCAACGCCGCCACCGCGCCGACGAAGGCCATGGCCCACACAAAAGAGCCGGTGGCCTGGACGATCAGCCCGATGACGATCGGCACCACGATGCTGGCCAGGTTGGCCGCCGCGCTGAACAGGCCGCCCACCAGGCCTAGCGCCCCGTCCGGCGCGACCTCGGACAGCACCGCCCAGCCCGATGAGGACATGGCCTGGGCGAAGAAGGCCAGCGAGAGGATGGCGATCACCACCGCGTTGTTGTTCACCCAGTTGGCCAGGACGATGGTCGAGGCCAGCAGCAGCCCGGCGATCACCGGCAGCTTGCGGGCGAGATTGAGCGACAGCCCGCGCCGGATCATGGCGTCCGACAGGGCCCCGGCGAACAGGATGCCGAAGAAGCCGGCGAGATAGGGCAGGGAGGCGAACACCCCGGCCTTGATCCAGCCCATATGGCGCGCCGTGGCCAGGTAGGTTGGGAACCAGGTAAGGAAGAAGACGAAGGTCGAATAAACCGCGAACTGCCCCAGGCACAGCCCCACGATCTGCCGCTGGCCGGCCACTTGGCGCAGGAGGGCCCAACTGAACGGCCGCTGGCCCCCGCTGGCCGCCCGCGCGCCGCCGTCACGGATCAGCGCCTTCTCCGCGGCATTGATCGAGCGGCTATGATCGGGATCGCGATAGCCGAACCACCAGGCCAGGGTGAACAGCAGGCCCGCCGCGCCCGACAGCAGGAACAGGGCGCGCCAGCCGTATTGGCCGACCACGGCGAACAGCACGGGGCTGAGAAAGCCGAGCGCCACATATTCGGCCGCGGTGTAAACCCCGATGGCCATGCCCATCTCGCGGCGGGGAAACCAGCAGCCCACGATGCTGCTGTTGGCCGGAAAACAGGGCGCCTCGAAGAAGCCGAGGGTCAGGCGCAGGCCGATCAGCCCGCCAACGCCCCGCGCCAGGGCGTGCAGCAGGGTGGCCGCGGACCAGCCCGCCACGGCGATCAGGTAGATGAACCGCGCCCCGAACCGGTCCAGCGCGATGCCCGACGGGATCTGCGCGGCGAAATAGGTCCAGCCGAAGGCGGAGAACAGCACCCCCATCATGGCCGGCGTCAGCGAGAAGTCGTGCTGGATCGACGGTCCGGCCACGCCCATGACGGCTCGGTCCAGGTAGTTGATCATCACCGCCACGCTCACCAGCGCCAGAATGCGGAAGCGGGCCTTGGTGGGCGCGGCGGACCGGGCTTTTGCCGGCGCGATGGCGGCGGTTGAATCCATTGCAGTTCCATGCCGTTGCACGAGGGACCGATGCGATCGGGCCGATCGGGGCGGCGAACGGCGGCGCCGGGACCCGATGGACAGGGCTATTAGCCATCGGCGCCCGCGAAGACCAGCCCGATGGACGCGAGCGGGCGCCCACGGCGACCTTCAGACGTTCGGCCACGTGGCGCTCCCGGATCCCCTCATGAGCATATTCGGGCGGGGCGGGCCTCATCGGATGAGGCGCTGGCCGGCAAGGGTCAGGCCAGGGCCTGCGCCAAAAGGTCGAGCGCCGTGCGAACGCTGGCCAGTCGCACGGCCTCGCGGCCGATGTCGCCGAACCGCATTTCGCGGTGCAGTGCGGGGTGGCCCTTGCCCGCCAGGCCGAAGTGCACCAGGCCCACCGGCTTGTCGACCGAGCCGCCGCCGGGTCCGGCCACACCGGTGATCGAGACGGCCAGCCCGGCGCCAGAGGCCTCGAGCGCGCCGCGGGCCATGGCTAGCGCCACCGGGCCCGATACGGCGCCGTGACCGTCCAGCAAGGCCGCGGTGACGCCCAGCATCTGGGTCTTGGCGGCGTTGGAATAGGTCACATAGCCCCGGTCCACCACGTCGGAGGAGCCCGGGATGGCGGTCAGCGCCGCCGCGACCAGGCCGCCGGTGCAGCTTTCGGCGGTCGCGACCGTCAGGCCGGCCTTCCTGGCCCTGTCCAGCACCTGCACGGCGAGCGCCTGGATGTCCTCGGGAAACATGTCAGGCCGGGGTTTCGACCGCCGCGATAGCCTGGGCCAGAAGCCCTTCCTCGCGGCCGGTATAGCCCATGCCCTCGGTGGTGGTGGCCTTGACGCTGACCCGGTCGACCGGCAGGCCCAGCAATTCGGCCAGCCGTTCGCGCATGGCCTGGCGGTGCGGCTTGATCTTGGGCCGCTCGCAGATCAGCGTCACGTCGACGTTGATCAACTGGCCGCCCTTTTGCCGCACCAGATCGGCTGCATGCTTGAGGAAGATGTCCGAGGGCGCGCCCTTCCATTGCGGATCGGTCGGCGGGAAGTGGTCGCCGATGTCGCCCTCGCCGATGGCGCCGAGGATTGCGTCGGTGATGGCGTGCAGACCCGCGTCAGCGTCGGAGTGGCCGATCAGGGTTCGCTCGCCCGGTATTTTCACCCCGCACAGCCATACGCCGTCGCCGGGGCCAAACCGGTGCGCATCCACGCCCTGTCCTACGCGCGTAAGGCGAGCAGAGCCCGCGATGGCCTCGGCCATGTCGAAGTCCTCCGGATAGGTCAGTTTCATCAGGGCGGGATCGCCGGTCACCAGCCGCACCCGCCCGCCGGCCGCCTCGATCACCACCGCCTCGTCGGTGGGCGGCGCAGCTCCGGACCATGACGCGTAAGCCCGAGTCAGCAGATCGTAGCGGAAGGCCTGGGGAGTCTGGGCGCGCCACAGGCCATCGCGCGGGGCGGTCTCGACCTTGCCGTCGGCTCCCTGTCGTTTGAGCGTGTCGGCCACGGGCAGGGCCAGAATCGCGCCCTCGCAGTCATCCAGGGCGGCAACCAGATCGACGATGTTGCGCGTCTTGAGGAAGGGTCGCGCGGCGTCGTGGATCAGCACGATATCGGGCCCGTCGGCGGCCAGGGCGGCGAGCCCGGCCTTGACAGAGTCAGCGCGCTCGGCGCCGCCCGCGACGATCTTCAAACGTCTAAGATCATTAAATATTTCAGTCGCGAAATTCAGGTCCGCCGCCGGCGCGACCAGGACGATATCCTTCGCACCCGCAGCAATAAAGGCCTCGACCGACCAGCGCGTGACGGTCTTTCCACCCACTTTGCGCCACTGTTTCGGACCCCCTTGACCGGCTCTAGAGCCCGATCCGGCGGCCACCACGATTGCCGAGAATGTCATGAGACCTGTTTGGTCTTTGGGCGCCCTTTTGTCTAGACTCGACAAACATCGCATTTTGCTCAAAAATGGGGCTGAGGGGATGCTTAATTTATGAGCAACATCGATATCGGCGCCGTAACCCTCCCTGGGCGAGCCTGGTTGGCGCCCATGACGGGGGTGTCCGATCTGCCGTTTCGCCGCATCGCAGCAAGGTTGGGCGCCAGCTATGTCGCGACCGAGATGGTCGCGTGCGCAGAACTGGCGCGCGGGCGGCCGGACGTGGTGCGCCGGGCGGCCTTCGTCGAAGGGGCGCCCGCCGTGGTTGTGCAATTGGTCGGGCGCGAGGCGCGCTGGATCGCCGAGGGCGCGCGGCTGGCTCAGGCCGCCGGCGCCCAGATCATCGACCTGAATTTCGGCTGCCCCGCCAAGGAAGTGACCGGCGCCCTGTCCGGCTCTGCCCTGATGCGCGACCTGGACCTGGCCGAACGCCTGATCGCCGCTGCGACCGAGGCGGTCGATGTTCCCGTCACTGTGAAGATGCGTCTGGGCTGGGACGATCTTAGCCGCAACGCCGCCGAACTGGCGGCGCGCGCCGAGCGCTGTGGCGCGCAGGCGATCACAGTCCATGGCCGCACCCGCTGCCAGTTCTATTCCGGCGCCGCCGACTGGCCCGCTGTGGCCGCGGTCAAGCAGGCGGTGTCGATCCCGGTCGTCGTCAACGGCGACATCATCGACGAGGCGAGCGCGCGGACGGCCCTGGAGGCTTCGGGGGCCGACGCGGTGATGATCGGGCGCGGCGCTTATGGACGGCCGTGGATCGCTCGGGCGCTGGACGCCGCGCTCGACGGTCGGCCGCCACCCGCCGAGCCTGGCCCGGGCGAGCGGCTGCAGATCGTGCTCGAGCATCTGTCCGACAGCCTCGGTTTCTATGGCGAGCGACTAGGCCTGAAAATCTTCCGCAAGCACCTGGGCTGGTATGTCGAGGCCGCGCCCTGGCCAGCCGGCCCAGCCGAACGCCGAGCGGCCAAGAGCCGCCTGTGCCGGGCCGAGAGCGCGCGCGAGATCGCCGCCGGCCTGACCGAGTTGTGGTCCGAGTGCGGACGGATGGCCGCATGAACGTGATGAGCAGGCCCTATTCGGAACGGCTGCGCGCCTCGGCGTTCGACGTCCTGCCCGAGGCGGCGATGATCATATCGCCCAACGGCGAGCTGGCGCTGTGCAACGAGGCGGCCCAGGAGTTGTTCGGCCAGGCCCTGTCGCACCTGATGCGCGGCCGCTTCGTCGACACCCTGCCGCAAGGCTCGACCCTGGCCGCCCTGATCAACCGCGCCCTGACCGAGGATGCGCCGGTGCGCGAGCGGGGGCTGGAGATCAACCTCCTGGGTCTGCCGCCGCTGCAGGTCGACGGCTCGGCCGCGCCGATGGGCGAGGGGGCCGTGCTGCTGACCCTGCACCCCAAGATCGCCGGAACCCCGCTCGACCGCAGCGACATGGCCGGGCTCAAGTCGGTGGTGGGCCTGGGCCGCATGCTGGCCCACGAGATCAAGAACCCGCTGGCGGGCATCCGCGGGGCAGCCCAACTGCTCAAGAGCGGCGCCAAGGCGGAGGATGCGCCCCTGGCGCAGTTGATCGTATCGGAGACCGACCGCATCCATCGCCTGGTCGACCGGATGCAGGCCTTTTCCGAAGAGACCTCGCCAATCCGCGAGCCGGTCAACATCCACGTGGTGCTCGACCACGTGCGCGCCCTGGCCGTGAATGGCTTCGCCGACGGGCTGGTGTTCAAGGAAATCTACGATCCGTCCCTGCCGCCCACGTTCGGCGACGAGGATCAGCTCATTCAGATCTTTCTCAATCTGGTCAAAAATGCAGCAGAAGCCGCCCACTCCCGCGGGGACAATCGCGGCGAGCTGACCATCACCACCGCCTATCGCCACGGCGTGCGGGTACGCGCGGCCGGCGGCCAGTCGCCGAGGGGGGCGCCGCTCGAAGTCCGCGTGCAGGACAACGGCCCCGGCGTCGCAGACCATCTGCGCGACGGGCTGTTTCAGCCGTTTGTCACGTCCAAAACCATGGGCGCCGGCCTAGGTCTCGCACTTGTAGCGAAATTGGTCAGCGCACACGGGGGAATGATCGATTTCGAGTCAGAGCCGGGCCGCACTGTGTTCCGCGTGCTTCTGCCGGTCGAACAGTAGCGGGGCGGCAGGTAACCCAGAGACATGACCGTGCAGTCAAAGATACTGATCGCAGACGACGACGCCTCGATCCGCCTGGTGCTCAGCCAAGCCTTTACCCGTCTCGGGTATCAGGTTCGCGCCACCGGCAACGCCACCACCCTGCTCAAATGGGTCTCCGAAGGCGAGGGCGACCTCGTGATAACCGATGTGGTGATGCCCGACGAGAATGTGTTCGACGTGCTTCCGCGCATCAAGAAGCAGCGGCCCAAGCTGCCCGTGATCGTGATGAGCGCGCAGAACACGCTGATGACCGCGGTCAACGCCGCCGAAATCGGCGCCTTCGATTACGTGCCCAAGCCCTTCGATCTGGACGATATGACCGCAGCCGCGCGCCGAGCCCTGTCGCGGCCGGTCGACGGCGAGGCCGCCAAGGCTCAGGCCCGCGCCCTGCGCGACGAGCGACTGCCGCTGATCGGCCGCTCGCCGCCGATGCAGGACGTCTATCGCACCGTCGCGCGCCTGGTCGGCGCCGACCTGACCGTGCTGATCCTGGGTGAATCCGGCACTGGCAAGGAGTTGGTCGCCCGCGCCTTGCATGACCTGGGTCGCCGCCGCGACGGCAAGTTCGTGATCATCAACCTGGCGGCGGTGCCGCGCGAGCGGGTCGAGGAAGAGCTGTTCGGCCGGGGTGAGAACGAGAGCGGTAAGCTGGTGGAGGCCGACGCCGGCACGCTGTTCCTGGACGAGATCGGCGACATGCCGCTGGACGCCCAGACGCGGCTTCTGCGCGTGATCGACGGCTCTGAAGCCGCGATCAATCCCAAAACCGGCCGCCGGCCGAATGTGCGCATCATCGCGGCCACCAACCGCGACCTGCGCGGCTTGATCGCTCAGGGCCTGTTCCGCGAGGACCTGTTCTTCCGCCTGAATGTGGCGCCCGTGCGCCTGCCGCCGCTGCGCGAACGCGCCGAGGATATCCCCGACCTGGCGCGCGCCTTCCTGCTGCGGGCCCACCGCGAGGGCCTGCCGGCCAAGACCATCGACCAGAGCGCGCTGGAGCGGCTCAAGGCCCATGACTGGCCGGGCAATGTGCGCGAACTGGAGAACCTGATCCGGCGCATCTGCGCCCTCTACGCCGAGGACGTGATCACCGCGCGCATCGTCGAGCGCGAGCTGCAGGAAAACACCTCCACGCCCCAGGCCGAGGAAGGGCCGGCGACCCTCAGCGCCCTGGTCGAGCGCCGGCTGATCTCCTATTTCGCCGAGCAGCCCGAGGGCGGCCCGCCGCCCGGACTCTACGACCGCGTGCTGCAGGAGGTGGAGGCGCCCTTGATCCGCCTCACCCTGGCCTCCACGCGCGGCAACCAGGTGCGCGCGGCCGAGATCCTGGGCCTCAACCGCAACACCCTGCGCAAGAAAATCCAGGACCTGGGTATCGAGAAGGTTCGGCCCGCGCGGTGACGGTTGCGGCTCTAGGGCAACATAGCTGTTGATTTAGGGGCACAGTCTCCTAGGCTGCATGCGCATGTTGCGCTCCGTCCGATCGCCCGAATACGAGGGGGCCGTTTCCACGGTCCCGGATGGGCATCCCCAAAATCCGGCGGACTCCGGTCCCGCCGAGGCCGGCCAGGTCAATTCCGGCCTGTTCGGCGCGGGTTGGAGTCTGGCCGCGGCGATCACCGCCTTGGCGGTCTACCTGGCCTCGGCGCCGGGTTCCGGCCCGATCGGGCCGGCGTCCGACCGCGTATTGCTGATTCTGGGCGTGAACCTGCTGCTGATCGCCTTCCTGCTGGCGGCGGCGGGATGGCGGGTGCTCAATATCGTGTGGGCCCGCTCGCGCAACGCCGGGGCCCGCCTGCATCTGCGTTTCGTCACACTTTTCGCCCTGGTCGCCGTGGCCCCGGCCGTGGTGGTGGCCCTGACCTTCGGCGCCCTGGTCACCAGCGCGGTCGACAACTGGTTCAGCCGGCGCGTCGAAGCGGTGGTGGAGAACTCGGCCAAGGTGGCCAAGTCGTACCTGGACGACCAGCAGGCCTATATGCAGCGGCACCTGTTCCTGATGGCCGGCGACGTCAACGACGTGGCGCCGGGGCTGCAGAAGACCCCGCTCCGGCTCAGCCAGTACCTGGCGCTCCAGGCCAATTACCACGAGTTCCCGGCCGTCTATCTGATCGATAGCGAAGGGCGGGTGTTGGCCCGCGCCGAGGGTCCCGGCGCGCCGGCCTTTTCCCTGCCGCCGCCCGCCACGTTGAAGTCGGCCGACAAGGACATCGTCGAGCACGCCTTCGTTTCGCAGGATCTGTTCCGCGCGGTCTACCGGCTCAAGGCCTTTCCTGACGCCTATCTGTATGTGGCGCGGTTCGTCGAGCCGGGGATGCTCAACCAGCTGCGCGGGATGGAGTCGTCGGTGGTCGACTATCGCGAGGCGGACACCAGCCGCCAGGCCATCCAGGCCGCCTTCGCCCTGAGCTATGTCGAGACCGCGCTGCTGGTGCTGGTGGGCGCGGTGTGGCTGGGCATGGCCGCCGCCAACAGCATCTCGGCGCCTGTGGGCCGGCTGGTGCAGGCGGCCGATCGCGTGGCGGCGGGCAATCTCGACGCGCGTGTTGAGCTTCACAAGGACCCGGAGGAGATCGCGGTTTTGTCGCGCGCCTTCAACCGCATGACCAGTGATCTTCAGGCTCAGCAGAAGGCCCTGCGGCGCGCCAGCATCGACGCCGAATCCCGCCGCCGCTTCATCGAGACCGTTCTGGCGGGGGTCAGCGCCGGGGTGGTGGGCGTGGACGAGGGCGGGGCGATCTCGGCCGCCAACAGCCGGGCCCTGGCCCTGCTCGATCTGGATCATGCGGGCGCTATCGGCCGTGACCTGAGCGAAGCAGCGCCCGAACTGGCGGCGGTGGCGCAGTCGGCGCTGCAGAGCGGCCGCGACGCCGAGGACGAGGCCGACGTGGTGCGCCACGGCGAGGGGCGGCGCCTGCGCGTGCGCGCCAGCGGCCTAGCCGAGGGCGGCATGGTCATCACCTTCGACGATATCACCCGCCTGGTGGCCGCTCAGCGCAACGCCGCATGGCGCGATGTGGCCCGGCGCATCGCCCACGAGATCAAGAACCCGCTCACCCCGATCCAGCTGTCGGCCGAGCGCATCCGCCGCAAATACCGCGGCGACATCACCCACGACCTGGAGACCTTCGACCGGTGCACCGACACGATCGTGCGCCAGGTCGAGGACATCGGGCGCATGGTCGATGAATTCTCGTCCTTCGCCCGCATGCCGGCGCCCAAGTTCGAGACCGCCGACCTGGCCGAACTGCTGCGCCAGGCCGTGTTCGCCCGCCGCGTCGCCAGCCCCGACGTGACCGTGTCGATGGACGAGCCCGACTTTCCGGCCACCCTCAAGTGCGACGCCCGCATGGTCGGTCAGGCCCTGACCAATGTGCTCAAGAACGCCGCCGAAGCGGTCCAGGCCCGCGTGGCCCAAGATCCGACCGAGCCGGGCGAAATCCAGGCGCGGCTGGTGCAGGAGCCCGGCCGCCTGTCGATCGTGATCGAGGACAACGGCGTCGGCCTGCCCGCCAAGGACCGCGACCGCCTGACCGAGCCCTATGTCACCACGCGCGAGAAGGGCACGGGCCTTGGCCTGGCCATCGTCAAGCGCATCATGGAAGAGCACGGCGGGGCCCTGCTGATGCAAGACGCGCCGACCCATCGCGGGGCCCAGGTGATCTTGCAGTTCGCCCACGCTGAACCGGGCGAAACCTTGCCGGCTGAGGCCGGCGCGACAACCCCAGCACAGGACTGAAGATGGCTGCCGATATTCTGGTCGTCGATGACGAAGCCGATATACGCGAGCTGGTCGCGGGCATTCTGTCGGACGAAGGCTATTCGGTGCGCACAGCCGCCAGCGCCGAGGAGGCCTTGTCGGGCTTCCGCTCGCGCCAGCCCTCCCTGCTCGTGCTGGACATCTGGATGCAGGGCGGCGGCATGGACGGCCTGGAACTGCTCGACATCGTCCAGGCGGTCGACGCCGACCTGCCGGTGCTGATCATCTCGGGCCACGGCAACATCGAAACTGCGGTCAGCGCGATCAAGCGCGGCGCCTATGACTTCCTGGAAAAGCCGTTCAAATCCGACCGTTTGCTCCTGGTTGTTCAGCGGGCGCTGGAAGCGGCTTCGCTCAAGCGCGAAAATCGCAGACTCAAGGTCCAGACCCTCACGCCCACAGGGCTGATTGGGCGCTCTGCCGCCGCCCAGCAGCTGCGTCAGATGATCGCCAAGGTGGCGCCGGCCAACAGCCGGGTGCTGATCTCCGGGCCGCCCGGCTCGGGCAAGGAGCTGGCCGCCCGCCTCATGCACGGCGCCAGCCCCAGGGCCGCCGGCGAATTCGTGGCCATTTCGGCCGCCGGCATGACGCCCGAGCGCGTCGACCTGGAACTGTTCGGCGAGGAGGGCGCGGACGGGCGGCCCAGCAAGATCGGCGTGTTCGAGCGCGCGCACGGCGGCACGCTCTACCTCGACGAGGTGTGCGACATGCCCCTGGAGACCCAGGGCCGCATCCTGCGGGTGCTGATCGAGCAGCGCTTCCGCCGTGTGTCCGGGGGCAACGATGTGCAGGTCGATGTGCGGGTGGTGTCTTCGACCTCGCGCGACCTGCGCGAGGAAATCGCCGCCGGCCGTTTTCGCGAGGACCTGTTCCACCGGCTGAGCGTGGTGCCGATTCGCGTGCCGGGCCTGGCCGAACGTCGCGAGGACATCGCCGAACTGGTCGACTACTTCATCGACCGCATCTCGACCGCCCAGGGCCTGCCCAAGCGCGTGCTGGGCGAGGACGCCATCGCCACCCTGCAGATCCACGCCTGGCCCGGCAATGTGCGCCAACTGCGCAACAACATCGAGCGTCTGCTGATCCTGGCTTCGGGCGACCCGTCCGAGGTGATCACCGCCGAAATGCTGCCGGCCGAGGTCAATGCGGCGGGCGCGGCCGGGTCGGTCGGTCCCGAGCGGATCATCGCGCTGCCGTTGCGCGAGGCGCGCGAGGTGTTCGAGAAGGAGTATCTCAACGCGCAGATCATGCGCTTCGGCGGCAATATCTCGCGCACCGCCTCGTTCATCGGCATGGAGCGCTCGGCCCTGCATCGCAAGCTCAAGTCGCTTGGCCTAGGCTCGCTGCGCGAAGAGGTCGAGGAAGACTGATGGCGCGGGTCGCCTATGTGAATGGCCGTTTTGCGCGGCTGGCGGAGGCGGCTGTCTCGATCGAGGATCGCGGCTTTCAGCTGTCCGACGGGGTCTACGAGGTGTGGGCCGTGTTCGGGGGCCGGCTGGTCGACGCCGAGGGCCACTTCGCCCGCCTTGAACGCAGCCTGGGCGAGCTGAGCATCGCCATGCCGATGAGCCGCTCGGCGCTGTTGGCGGTGCTGCGCGAGACGATCCGGCGCAACGGGGTGGGCGAGGGTACGGTCTATCTGCAGATCACTCGCGGCGTCGCTCGGCGCGATCACGCCTTTCCCGACCCGCCGCCGCCGCCGACGCTGGTGGTCACGGCCCGGGGCGCCGACGTGGCTGCCGCCGAGGCGCGCGCGGCCCAGGGCGTCAAGGTGATCACCCAGCCCGACATCCGCTGGGGTCGGTGCGATATCAAGAGCGTGTCGCTGTTGCCCAACGTCCTGGCCAAGCAGGCCGCCAAGGCGGCGGGCGCCTATGAGGCGTGGCTGGTCGACGCCGAGGGGCAGGTGACCGAAGGCGCGGCCTCCAACGCCTGGATCGTGGGCCAGGATGGGGTGGTCTACACCCGCGACCTGGGGGCCAACATCCTGCACGGCGTGACCCGCTTCAGCCTGCTCGACCTGGCGGCGCAGGCGGGGGTGTCCATGGTCGAGCGGCCGTTCGACGTGGCCGAAGCCAAGGCGGCCAGGGAAGCGTTCCTGACCGGCGCGGGCTCGCTGATCACCCCTGTGGTGCGGATCGACGAGACGGTGATCGCAGACGGGCGCCCAGGCCCGGTGGCGACGCGCCTTCGGGCGCTCTATATCCAGCATGGTCGCAAAACGGCCATTTAGGCTCGGTCTAGGTTGCGTCTCGCCTTGAGGCCGGCTTAGGTTCGTCCTCGTGTGTGGAGGCGCATTGGCCTCCAAAACAAAGTGAAGGGGCTCGACGCATGTCGGTCGATAAGAAGCAGAATCTGCAGGACACTTTTCTCAACAGCGTGCGCAAGACGCGGACGCCGCTCACCATCTTCCTGGTCAACGGCGTCAAGCTGCAGGGCGTGGTCAGCTGGTTCGACAATTTCTGCGTGCTGCTGCGCCGCGACGGCCAGTCGCAACTGGTCTACAAGCACGCCATCTCCACCATCATGCCGTCCCAGCCTGTGCAGCTCTACGAGCCGTCGGCTGACGACGACGATTGAGCGCCCGCCCGCCGGACCGCGGCGTCGATTGGCGGCCTGAAGTCCAAACCGCCCTGGTGATCCATCCGGTCCGGGCCGGCCGGCCGAATCTGCGGGCGCCCGAGGCGCGCCTGGAGGAGGCGGTCGGCCTGGCCGAGGCGCTGGACCTTCAGGTGCGCCTGGCTCTGGTCGCCCATCTGCGCGCGGCCACGCCCGCCACCCTGTTCGGCAAGGGCAAGACCGCCGAACTGGGTGATCTGGTGCGCGAGCACGAGGCCAATGTGGTGGTGGTCGACGACGCCCTCACGCCCGTGCAGCAGCGCAACCTGGAAAAGGCCTGGGGCGCCAAGGTGCTCGACCGCACCGGCATGATTCTGGAGATCTTCGCCCGGCGCGCCCGCACGCGGGAAGGCCGACTGCAGGTCGAACTGGCCCGCCTGGCCTATGAGCGGTCGCGCCTGGTGCGCACCTGGACCCACCTGGAACGTCAACGCGGCGGCTTCGGCGTGATGGGCGGTCCTGGCGAAACCCAGATCGAGACCGACCGGCGCCTGTTGGCCGACAAGATCGGCCGGCTCAAGCGCGAGCTGGACGAGGTGCGGCGCACCCGCACCCTGCAGCGCTCCGCCCGCCAGCGCGCGCCCTATCCGGCGATCGCCCTGGTCGGCTACACCAACGCCGGCAAGTCCACCCTGTTCAACCGCCTGACCGAATCCGCGGTCGAGGCGCGCGACATGCTGTTCGCCACCCTCGATCCCACCTTGCGCACCGTGCGCCTGCCCGGCGGGCGGGACGCGATCCTGTCGGACACCGTGGGCTTCGTGTCCGACCTGCCGCACGAACTGGTCGACGCCTTCCGCGCCACTCTGGAGGAGGTTCAGCAGGCCGACGTGATCCTGCATGTCCGCGACCTGTCGAGCCCCGAGACCGAGGCCGAGGCGGCGGACGTGGACGCCGTGCTCAAACAACTGGACGCCGGACAGGACGGCCAAGTCCTGGTCGAGGTGTGGAACAAGATCGACCGTCTGGACGGCGAGGCGCGCGAAGCCCTCGAGGCCCGGGCCCGGCGCGCGCGAGAGACGGGCGAACGGCCCGCCGTGGCGCTGTCGGCGGCGACGGGCGAGGGGACTGGCGTTCTGCGCGACCTTCTGGCGGCGCTGGTCGACACCGACGCGCCGCTGGAGGCGGAGCTGGACGCTGGCCAGGGCGAGGCCTTGGCCTGGCTTTATCGCCACGGGCGGGTGCTGGATCGCCAGGAAACGCCGGACGGCGGCCAACGGCTGGAGGTGCGCCTCGATCCCCAGGCGCTTGGACGCTTCACCCGGCTCTATCCTGAGGCCCGGCTAGCCGCCCGCTAGCGGCCGGCTAGCGGCCGGCCTTGTCCTGGGCGCGCACCTCGTTCCACAGGGCGTCCATCTCTTGCAGGTTCGACTGTTCCGGGCTTGATCCCCGCGCCGCCAGACCGCGTTCGATGTAGGCGAAGCGGCGAACGAACTTGGCGTTGGCGAAGCGTAGGGCGTCTTCAGGATCGACATCGAGTTTGCGCGCCAAGTTTGCGCAGACAAACAACAAATCACCGAGCTCCTGATGCGCGGCTTTAGTGTCCTGCGCGTCGATCTCGGCTTCCAGTTCGTCCAATTCCTCGCGCAACTTGGCCAGCACGTCGCGCATATCCGGCCAATCGAAACCGACCCGCGCCGCGCGCTTGGTCAGTTTGACCGCCCGTGTCAGGCCCGGCAGCCCCGTCGGCACGTCGTCCAGCAGGCCCCCGGCGGCCTTGCCGGCGCGCTCTTGCGCCTTGATCGTCTCCCAGGCGGCGACCTGTTCTGTGAGGTCACGATAGAGTTGATCCGCAAAAACATGGGGATGCCGCCGGATCATCTTGTCGGTTATCGCCGTCGCCACCGCGTCGAAATCGAAGGCGCCTTGCTCCTCGGCCATGCGGGCATGGAACACCACCTGCAACAGCAGGTCGCCCAGTTCCTCCTTCAGATGGACCATGTCGTCACGCTCGATCGCGTCGGCCACCTCATAGGCCTCCTCGACCGTATAGGGGGCGATGGTGGCGAAGGTCTGCTCGCGGTCCCAAGGGCACCCGCCTTCGGGGTCGCGCAGGCGCGCCATCACCTCCAGCAGGCGCTCCAGCGGCGGACGGTCGGGCGAGGGGGGATCAAACGGCATGTCACAATCCTGCGCGGTCCAGGGCGGCGCGAATCTGGGCATGGCGCGTCGCCGTCAGAGGATAGTCCAGCAGAAGCGCGGCGCCCGCCAGATTGAGCGCGGCCGGCGCCGCTAGGAACAGCAGCGACAGGCCCATGAGCGCGCCGCCGCTGTTGCCGCCGCCGGACGGGTGAAAGCCCGCGATGTCCAGGCCCACGAAGGTCAGGCCGACCGCCAGGGCCGCGCCGACCTTGGTGGTGGCGTTGAGCAGGGCGTAGAGTTGTCCGGTGCGGTCGGCGCCGCCCGCCAGCCTGTCCTCGTCGCCCGCGTCGGCCAGCATCGAGCGCGACAACAGGTTAGGCGCGCTGTAGGGCAGGCCGGCGACCACGCCCGCGGCGACGGCGAAGCCGAAATCGCCGCGTGGAATGGCCCAGAGCGCGGCGAGGCCCGCCACATAGGCCAGGCACGAGGCCGCCAGGGCGCGGTGCTTGTCGATCCGCCGCGCGAGCATCGTCCACGCCGGGCCGCCGGCCAGAGCGGCCAGGAAATAGACCAGCAGCAACAGGTTGGCGCCGGCCGCTGGCAAGCCCTTGACCGCCTCGAAGTAGAACAGGAACAGCGACGCCTGGACGCCGAAGCCCAGGCCCAGGATCAGGTCGGCCCCCAGCACCCGCCAAACCGCTGCGCGCCGCACCAAACTGGCCCAATCGGCCCGGCGCGAGGGCGGTGAAGGCCCGGCCACAGGCTCGTCGACACCGCCCAGCGCCAGCGCGAAGGTGAGGGGGAACAGCAGCAGCAACAGGGCGCCAACGGCCGCGACGCCCTGGCCCTGGCTCCGATAGCCGGCGGCGGCGGCGATCACGGGCGCGGCGACCGCCATCAGCAGCCCGATCAGGTTGAAGGCCTGCCACCAGCCGTAGATGCGCGATCGTTCGTGGAATGCGGGCGAGAGCAGGGCGCCCCAGGCGCTCTGGGCCAGGACGCAGATCGACCAGCCGAAATAGGCCGTGCCCACGCCCACGGCCAGATAGAGCGGTCCCACGCCGCGGCGCGCAAAGAACAGCAGGGCTACCGCCAGCATCATGATCGGCGCGCCAATGGCCATCCACGGCCGGAACCGGCCCCAGCGCGAGCGGGTGCGGTCCATGATCAGGCCGAGCAGCGGATCGAGCCCGATGTCGGCCAGGCGCACCGCCGTGAACACCAGCCCCACCACGCTGAGCTCGAGGCCCAGGTCCTGGGCGAAGTAGGCGGGCAGCAGCACGATCATCGGCAACCCAACCCCGGCCAGCGGCAGGCACGGAGCCGCGTATAGCGCCAGGGTCTTGCGGCTGAGGGGCAGGGCGGTCGGGGCGGGGGAATCCATGCTCGCTCAGCCTAGGCGCAGCGGGCAGGGTGTGATTAGGTGTGAAAAGGTAACACCCATGGAGCGGGGCGGAATGGGCTCGACCACGACCACCAGCATCAAGCTGGACGATACGCTGAAGGCGCGGCTCCAGCAGCTGGCGCTGGCCCAGCGCCGGTCGGTGCATTGGTTGATGCGCGAGGCCATCGCCGACTATGTCGCCCGCCAGGAGCAGGCGGCGGGTGCGGCGGTTCGCGATGCGCCTAGCCAAACCCAGACCCCGCGACGCCAGACTCCGTCGCAGGCCTCGCCGCCGGCGCCGCCCAGCGAGGACGCCTACGCCTGGCTGGCGCGACTGGAGGCCAGGGGCGTGGGCGTCAAGCCCCCTAAACGGCGGCCTTGAGCCAGCGTGGCCTAACGATCAACGCAGCTTGGTCTTGGCGGCGTCGTACACCGCCTTGAGCGGAGTCTTCGGATCCATGGCGAAGCGGTCGAGCGCGCCGACATAGGCCGCTGTCCTGCCGGTCGAGCCCTCGTTGGTGGGCGGATAGGAGCGGATTTGGACGCCCAGCGCCCGTTGCAGCTCGGGGGTCATGAAGGCGGCCACGGCTTGCTGACAGGCCGGGTCCTCTTTCACATGCTTCCAGCCCACCCCGCCCAGGGCGCCATGCGAACCGGAAAAGGTGCGGTAGTGGAAGCGGGGCCCAAGACCCTTGAGCGCGGTATTGCCGAACCAGATGCGGATGGGATTTCCCAGGCCGCCGTTGATGGTGCCTTCATACTGGCGGACCATAGCGGCGTTCTGGTCACGCGCCGCGTGCAGCGTCAGCATCACATTGCTGGGCACGGTCGTGCCGCCAAGCGTGCTCCAGACGTGACGGGCCACCGCGTCGAACAGGAACATGACATCCACAGTGATGCCCCGCTCCTGCAAGAGCTCGGCGGCGTAGATCACCGCCGAGGCGCCGCGACTGTAGCCAGCCAGGTAGACACGATCGGGCCGGGCGTCGGACACCCAGTCGGCGATTTCGTATGCCTTGGTGCGGACGCTGAGCCCGTCCATCGAAGGGCCGCGGAGATATTTGGCGGCCGGTTCGCCCACGGCGTCGAATATCTGACGGCAAAAGGAATGCTCCATCTGCGCCGCGTAATCCGCGTCGGACCAGTCTCCGGTGCCGTCGACGACGCCGAGCTTGAATTTGACCACGAAACCCTCCCCGCAGGCGGGTCAGCATGCCATGGCCCTGGCCGAGGCCAACCCCAAAATCGTGAGCGACGAGGCGGCGTAGAGCTCGTACCGCTTCAGGGTCGTTCTATCTCTTTGGCCGCCGTCGCTTCACCGACTATGCCGCAAAGCGATGTCGCGCAAAGCCCCGCGAACAGGGGCCTTGGCCGCCAAGGCTTAGCACCGCCCGCCGTGGGCTAGAGGCGCACGACCTCGCCGTCTTCCTTGGTGAAGCTCTCCGGCTGGCGATCGAGCAGGTCGAGCACCGCCTCGGACGGCCGACACAGCCTCACCCCCTTGGGCGTGACGACGACCGGCCGGTTGACGAGGATGGGGTGCGCGATCATGGCCTCGATCAAGGCTTGATCGGGCGCATCGTCCGCCAGCAGTCCAAGCTCGGCCGCTGGCGTCCCCTTCGACCGCAGCCAGTCGCGCGGCTTCACGCCCGCTTCCGCCATCAGGGTTTCGAGCTGCTCGCGCCGCCAGCCGGCCTGCAGGTACTCGATGACCCGCGGCTCATAGCCCGCGGCCTGGATTATCGCCAGGGCGTTCCGGGACGTTCCGCAGGCGGGGTTATGGTAGATGATCACCGGGAAATCGGCGTCGGCCATCAGCGGGTTTCCTCCTTGAACAGCCACCCGAACAGCAGGGTGGCGGCGACGGTGGCGGCGAGCTGCGCGGCGATGAACCCCGGCGCCGAGACCGGCGCGATGCCGGCGAAGGTGTCGGACCAGCAGCGCGCGATCGTCACCGCCGGATTGGCGAATGAGGTCGACGCGGTGAACCAGTAGGCGGTGGTGATGTAGAGCCCGACCGCCAGCCCCGTCGATTGCGCCTTGAAGCGCGAGGTTCCAAAAATGGCGGCGAACAGGCCGAAGGTGGCGACGAACTCCGACCACGCCAGCGCCGGCCCGCTGCGCAGCTTGTGCGACACCTGCAGCAGCGGTTCGCCGAACATCGCGTGCGCGGCCCATACGCCCAGGATCGCCGCGACGATCTGAACCGCGACATAGGCGCCCGCGGCCCCAGGCGTGATCGCGCGCCGCGCCAGCATGGCCAAGGTCACAGCGGGATTGAAGTGGGCGCCCGAAACGGGCCCGAATATGCCGATCAGCACCACAAGGCCGGCGCCCGTGGCCAGGGTGTTTCCCAGCAGGGCCACGGCGACGTTTCCGCCCGCCAGCCGCTCGCCCATGATTCCCGAGCCGATCACGATGGCCAGCAGCAGGGCCGTCCCGAGGCCTTCGGCCGCCAGCCGCCGACCCATGCCGAAGCTGGGTGCGGCGCCGGTCTTGAGGTTCACCGGCATGGGCCGCAGTCCGCCTTGCGCAGCACGTCTCCGAGCGGCGCGCAGATCTCGGGCGCGCCACCGCAGCAGTCCTCGACCAGAAAGCCGAGCAGGGCGCGCATCCGGTCATACTGGGCGGTGTAGATGATCGAGCGTCCCTGACGCCGGGACAGAACCAGGCCGGCGTGGAACAGCACGTTCAAGTTGGCCGACAGGGTGTTGGGCGGCGTGTCGAGCCGCCGCGCGATCTCACCGGCCGCGAGTCCCATCACCCCGGCCTGGACCAGCATGCGGAACACCCGCAACCGGCCCTCATGAGCCAGGGCGGACAAGCAAGAGACGGCGGTCATCGATTCCATAGTTCCACAGTAGTGGAAATATGTGCGAGGGGAAAGCGGGTGTCTGGGCTAGGATATGGCGCTGGGCGCCAGTCAGAAATGTCACCAGGGGATAGGTGTGGGGAGCGGGCGGGCGCGGAGCCCTTCGACCGCGCAGAGCCCGACCGCTGCCCTCCGCACTGGCACTAAAGCTGCGTCTTTGTTTTCCGAGTGCGCCGTCAGGCACGCGAGACGCATAGCAGTAAGCACGCCGGTGCCGCGAACCTCGCTTGAAGTTGAAAGCGGTCGCGCGCCTGACCGCTCACCTGATCCCGGCAACACGGGAAACCGCGCCCGTACATTTGTTGATTTCCATGCCAAGCCCGCCCCCTTGGAGGTCGGTATAGCGGCCGTCTGCACCGCGCACGCGCAACACTGAGTAGACGCTCCAATGGTCTCCTCTGTCTGTCACGATTATGCGCTCTTCTTTGCGGTGGCGGCCGAAGCCAGCTGACTCTCGTATCGCAGAAAAAATTGCCCGTGCGGTTGTCTCTGTCGCCCCAAAGGGACCTTGGATCGCTCCGGTTTCGGGACAGCGCAAGCCGGCGACCGGACCCGTGGCCGGGTTTTCAGCGCCGTAGGCCGGTGGCGCTAGGACAAACAACACAAGGGCAAGTAAGCGAAGCATCCCGACAAGTTGCATCCGGAATACCTTGGGGGGAACAGCAATCGCTGTCAGCCGATGACGCCTGGGCCCTTTGCGGGTGCGTTGACCTGAAGGTTGATGTCTGCGCCGATTAGAGATGTCGCGCTGGGCGCCAGATAGAAATGTCACCGCAGGATAGGTGAGGGGAGCGGGCGGGCGCGGCGCCCTCGGGCCGCGCAGAGCCCGACCGCTGCCCTCCGCACCGATGGTCCAGCTTTGTCTTTGTTTTCCGAGTGCGCCGTCAGGCGCGCGAGGCACGTAGAAGACAGCCAGAATTCAAATGGTCGCGGTACGCCTGCGTGTTCTCAGCCAGTTCACCAGCGCCCATATGGCCCCGCAGATGATCAAAACGCCCGCTAGGATAAAGGCGCCAAAGCTCTGCAACATCAGCCCTTCGTAGAATCCGGGTGTGTCCACGCTGACTACGAGCTTTGGCTTTGCGGATGCGAGCGCCGATCCATCAGCAGTCGAGCGAGCCGTGAGTTGATAATCTTCACCGCGCCGAAGATCGACGTAGGCCGCCTGCCACGTGAAAGTCTCTTGCCCGCCGTATTCCCCGCCGGCCGTCGCGGTGTTCGGCTGAACGCTCTTGGTGATATCCACGCCATTTACTGATAGAGAAAACGCGATAGATGCAGGCCACGCTTTGCAAGCCTGCTGAGAATTGCAGAATTTATCAGGATCGACGGAATTCGGAGCAAGCTGACTGGCGATCTTCTGGTCCATTTGCAGACCGATCGCGTAAAGCTCGCTGTATCCGGCCCTAAATTTGACGGTTCGCGTTGATCCGGGCCGCAGATCTATCAGACCAAAGTCAGATATAGGCGACGGTCGAAAACACGGCGCAGAAGCGACAGCGCCCCCCGCCACGATCAGCAGAAGAGGCGCGGTTCGCCGACTGAACCAAGTTGAACGCATTTGCGGGCTCCCCAAGCCATAGCAGCTTGGCCATGACCCTTGGACTTCGCAACCGTCAGCTACCAAACATGTGCTATGCATGCGCCGTTCGCGCCGGAGCTTTCCGGCTTCTCAGCTTCGGCGGCAACTCGGCCTGCATCGCCTGACACGGTTCCAGCGCCTCGCTGAGCCGCTTGTTCTCGACGATGGCGCCCTGGTCGATGCGCGTGATCCGGTCGCGCCGGCGTACCCAGATGCGGTCGTCGATCATCCACTGGCGCAGCGTCTCGACGCCGATCGGCAGGCCGTGGACCTCAGCCAGCTTCTCGGCCGCCAGCGTCGGCCCGAAATCCTCGTAGCGCTCGCGCACGATGGCCAGGCAGGTCTGGCGGAAGCGGCTCCGTGGGCTCGGTTGCTGGGCTTGCCACGACGCTTGGAGATCAGCGCGTCCGGGCCGTGGGCGCGGAAAGCGTCGAGCAGCCGGTAGACCTGGCGGCGCTGCAAACCCATCAGCGCCGCTGCGTCCTCAACACGCGTCCGGCCGTCGGCCAGATCGATCATCACGCGCAACCGGCTGAGCTCTGTGCGGCTCATCGCAATCACCGTCATCAGCCGTCACCGTCAACGCCGAAGCCAAAAGGGCCGACTGTGTCATCTCAATCGCTGAGGCCGGTGACATCTCCATCGGTGATGTGTGGTTCCAGGCGAAGTGCAACACCAGCAGAGTAGGGCGGCGGCCCGGCGCGGAGCCCTCAAGTCGCGCAGAGCCGGGCCGTCGCCCGCTTGGCGCATTCGGATCAATTAGGAAAACGACCCTTCTCGGAAGTTGGTAA